>PNKE01000013.1 GCA_013822245.1 Candidatus Solibacter sp. | reverse complement strand
CGCGCGCAACGCGGACAAGCGGGACTTCTACCACGGGCTGCTAGATCTTCAGCCTCGGGTATTTCGCCCGCATCCAGTCAACGAAGCTCTCCGGCGCCGCCATCGTCGACAACCGGCTCTGCCGCACCAGCGCCCAGTCCTCAAACAGACCCGATGCCTTGATCTCGGCCAGCGTGACCGGCGGGTCGATCATCGTCACGAACTCCATGGCCACTCTCCAGGACTTGGCATCGTCCGGGTCCGGCTCCGGCTTGCCCGCGACCCTCGCCATTCCGGCCACCGCCGATACGCCCCCGCTGTGGTAGATCCAGACCCCGTCGCCCGGCTTCATCGCTTTGACCGCCTGCAGCGCCTGCGCGTTTCGCACCCCGTCCCAGTCGGTCCGCCCCTCGGCGGCGAACTGCTCAATCGAGTACGTGCCTGGTTCTGTCTTCGCCAAAAAATACGATTTCGCCATCGCTGTTGTTCCCAGCATAGACCCTTCCCCGCGCCCGCGGTACTGATCCCATCCCGCCACATTCGGCATCGCGCCTGTTTTCATACGGATGCGCGCCTGAGCTGGCGCGTGCGGCGGTTTCCCCGCCTAAAGCGTGGTGTACAATAGGACGATAGATCGATTGCCGGTCCAGGCCGCCGGCCGTGTCGTCCGAGACGCGCGGTCGAGGCCGGTGCGAGGCGGCGGCTCACCTGGAACGGGTCGATATATGGAGGGATGCTGATGTTTGGTACTCATTGGACGCGTCTACTATTGGTGAAGCGATTCCCCGCGATTGCCTCCCTGGCTCTCGCCGCGGCCATCACCCTCAGCGGTCAGGCCCCCCAGACTCAACAGGCCAAGCCTGCGCCCGCTGCCGGCGCTTCCGAACAGCCCGCGGCGGGCGATCCCGCGATCGCCGCGCCGGTGGACCCGAAAACCTATGTCATTGGAGCACAGGATGTGCTCGCCATCCGCGTCTGGCGCGAGCCTGAACTGTCCAGCAGCGTGGCCGTGCGCCCCGACGGCAAAATCACCCTGCCGCTGGTGGGCGACATCGATGCCGCCGGTTTCACCCCCGAAGTGCTCACCGCCCGCGTCGCCGACGCCCTCGGCAGGATACTGAACAAACCCGAGGTCACCATTTCGGTGCTCTCGGTCCAGAGCAAGCGCTACTTCCTTTCGGGAAAGGTCGGCCGCGGTGGCGGCGTTCCGCTCGTCGTGCCGACCACCATCCTCCAGGCGCTCAGCTCCGCCGGCATCGGCGAATGGGCCAAGAAGAACAAAATCATCATCATGCGCGGCGCCCAGCGCATCAAATTCAATTACGACGAAGTGATTAGAGGCAAGAAACTCGAGCAGAACATCTTCCTTCAGGATGGCGACCACATCTTCGTCCCCTGAGCGATCGAGTGACGGCGATAGGAACAGGCCATGCAACCCCAACCCACACAGGAACAGCCGCTTAGCGTACCCCGGCGCCAGTTTGACGTAGAGGACTATATCGACATCCTCCGCCGCCACCGCTCCTGGATTCTCGCTCCGACCTTCGCCGGGCTTGTGCTCGGCGTCATCGTCGCCTATCTTTGGCCGGACTCCTACCTCGCCAGCGGCCTGCTCCGCGTCGTCCCGCCCAAAGTCCCTGCCCAGTTGGTCCCCACTAACCTCACCGAGGCCATGACTCAGAAGGTGGCCGGCATTCATCAGACCATCGTCAGCCGTCCCATCCTCACCAATGTCATTCAGACCTACAACCTCTATCCGGACGAAAGAAAGCGCCGCCCGATGGAGGACGTCATCGAGCAGATGCGGGCCGATATCAGCGTCGGCCAGTTGAGAGGCCTCGGGCGCGGCGCTACCAGCGGCAGCGCCTTCGCCGTCTCGTTCTCCTACTCCGACAAGCGCCTCGCGACCCAGGTCTGCACCGACATCATCTCCCGCTTCGTCGACGAAAGCACCCGGTCGAGATCCCAGCAGACCATGACCACAACCCAGTTCTTCAGGGAACAACTGGAATCGGCGAAGAACGAACTTGAGGAGCTCGACCGCCGGATGGCCATGTTCCGCTCGCGCAACGTCGGACAACTCCCCGAACAGGAACAGGGGCTTTTCAACCGCTTGACGGCCCTGGAAAGCGCCGTGCAGAGCATCAATAGCTCCATGAGCCGCGTGAACCAGGACAAACTGCAGCTCGAAACCAGTATCAGAATGCTCAGGGATCAGGCCATGCTGCGCGCCTCGCAGGGCGCCTCCGGCCCCGCCGGGCCCGGCGGTCCGCGTCAGTCCACCGCCGCCGAAGCCCGGCTGGCCGAGATCAACCGCGAGATCGCGCGCCTCGAGAACTCGATTTCCGTTCTCAAGGAGTCCTACACCGACACCCATCCCGACGTGCGGCGGCTCAGCGGCTTCCTCGATATGAAGAAGCGCGAACAGGCCCAGGCCTCGGCCGAGGCGCAAGCCGCGGTTCTTGAAGCCGGCGCCGCCCACGATGGCCGTGCCGGCGCCCCGTCCGCCGCTCCCGCCGGCCAGCGCATCGACGCCGAATCAGCCGCCGCTATCGCCAGAGTGCAGTCGGCCCTGCAGGCCAAGGACATGGAACTGGAAGACCTGGCAAGGCGCATGCGCGATACCCAGGTCAAGATCCGCGAAGCCAACGCCCAGATCCAGGCCAGCCCCGTCGCCCAGCAGGAGTATATCCAACTGGTCCGGCAGAGGACCATGTCCCAGGACCGCTACAACGACCTCAGCGGCAAAACCCAGATGTCGGCCATGGCCACCGAGGTCGAAAGCCGCCAGCAGGGCGAAACGCTCGAGATCCTCGAACAGCCCGTCATGCCCACCGCGCCGTTCTCGCCCAAACGCGAGATCATCGTCATCGCCGGCCTCATCATCGGTATCGGTATCGGCGTCGGCATGGCCAGCGCCCGTGAAATCAAGGATACTTCGCTCAAGAACCTGAAAGACGTTCGAGCCTATACCAAACTGACCGTGTTGGGTTCTATTCCGCTGCTGGAGAACGACTTCGTCGTCCGCCGCCGGCGCCGTTTGGGTTGGCTGGCCTGGGCGGCCGCTCTGCTGCTCGGCGTCCTGCTGATGACCGGGTCCGTCGTTTATTACTACACGTCCAGGGCCTGATAACGCCATGCGACAGACAAAAGCCGTTACCTCCGGAGGTCAGAACTAGCCATGAGCCGAGTCCACGACGCCCTGCGGCGGATGGATCCCACCACCGCCACTTCCTCGCCGGCGCCGGGCGCGGGCGCCCGCACTCCCATGCCGCCGTCGCCCGCCGATGAATTGCGCGACCTTCTCGACAGAATCGAGATCATCCCGTTCACCCCCGCCCCCGACGCCTCCCTCCTGGATGCCGCCCGGCCCAGTGAGGCCCCAGGCGAGGAGTTCCGCAGCCTCCGCACCCGCCTCAACCACCTCCAAAGCCTTCAGCCCATCCATAGCCTTGTGATCACCTCCTCGTCGCCCGCCGAAGGCAAGTCCTTTACCGCCACCAACCTCGCCCTCGCCCAGTCCCAGCTCGAAGGCAACCTCACTCTGCTCGCCGATTTCGACTTCCGCCGCCCCGTCGTCCATAACCTCTTCCAGATGCAGCGCAGCCCCGGCATCACCGACTACCTCCGCGGCAAGGCCAGGCTCGAGGAATGCATCAAACGCATCGAAGGCTCCAACCTCTGCATCCTGCCCGCCGGCGAGGCCGTGCTGAACCCTCTTGAACTGCTCAACCTGCCCGAGGTCAAGATCCTGCTCGACCGGCTTCCCTCGGTGTTTAACTGGATCGTTCTCGATACCCCGCCGCTGCTTTTCGCCGCCGACGCCAACCTGCTCTCCACGCTCACCCACGGCCTCGTCATCGTCGTCCGGATCGGCGTCACCACCATCGACACCGTCACCCGCGCCATCGGCTCCCTCTGCCGCAATAATATGCTCGGCGTCGTCGTCAACGGCGCTCACAAGGGCGAACTGTACAGCAAGTACACCTATTACCACTCCTATTACTATTCGAAACCCTCGGAGTAGGCGCCGCCCGGCCGCCATCCACCGACATGAGCCAGACTCCCGGCGGCGCCCAGCCTGAATCCCCCCCACGGGGTTTGCCCGCCTTGCTCTGCCGCGCCATCGCCGGCCTCGACGCCGGCCTCGCCGGCGCCGCCGCCCTCATCGCCTGGTTCGCCGCCGGCTCCATCCTCGGCGGCGGACTTTGGTTCAGCCGCCTCAACCTGGCCGCCGCGCCCTTCTTCGGCGACTCGGTCTTTACCTCCGGACCAGGCTGGCATACCGCCGTCGGCGCCGCCCTCCTCTTGCTCGTCTACAGCCTGCTCGGCGCCGCCTACGGCCTTCTGCCGGCCTCGCGCGAGGGTTGGCTCAACCTGATGACGGCCCTCGGCTACGCCGGTCTCGTCCATCTCTGCGCCGACGCCTGGCTCTGGAAACGCCTCCACCCCTTCGCCCACCCCTATTACGCGCCCCTCGCCGTCGCTCCCGGCCACCTGATTTACGGCCTTTTCCTGTGGCGCTTTCCCGCCAGGCTCCACCGGCTCACTCTCCTGCTGGGCGGCCGCGATGCCATCGCCGCCCTCGCGCCCCCGCCGCCCGCCGTTCCCGCCCCCGGCTCTGCGGCGCATGATGCCGCCGCCGGCCTCTCTTTTGACCCTGACATTGCCCAAAATCCCGCCTCCCTCCACTCCGTGCAGAGCCCCTCTCCCGGCCGGCGCGTGCCGGAATCGTCGCCCGGCGATGGTAGTCCGCCTCCGAGTTCGCTAGAATGAATTCTTTGGCATGCATCTGGTCGCGGTTCCTCATGTGAAACGCAACCCGAATCCAGAACGTCTGGTGCGAGAGGCGATTATGAGAAAGGATCCTTTCTGCTTACGATGACTCACAGGCGCGTGAGCCTGAAAGCCGTCCTGCTGTATCTCGTTATCGCTGGGGCTGGCGCGGGTTCGACATCTTATCTTTCTGGGCAGCAGCCGTCTCAACCGGCCAAGCCGCCGCAAACAGCTAAGCCCCCATCTCCGTTTGAGTCGGTTCCGGGCTCGCAACAGCCTGCGCCGCAGGCAAAACCGGTCCAGGCCCCCAAACCCGGTCCCTTTGAAACCGTCTCTCCCGCCGGGCAACCGCCCCAGCCCGGCGAAGCCAAACCCGAAGCCGCCGTCCAGGAGTTCTCCGACGCCGTCGAATACATCGAGTTCCGCGGCGCCCGCCGCGTCCCCCAGGACACCCTCCGCGCACTCATCTTCACCAAAAAAGGCGACCGCCTCGACCAGACCGCCATCCAGCGCGACTTCATGGCGCTCTGGAACACCGGCCGCTTCGACGACATCGTTGTCGAACAGGAGAAGGGCGAGTCCGGCTGGATCATCCGCTTCCTGGTCACCGAACGCCGCGTCGTGCGCTCAATTAAATACGAGGGCGCCAAGTCCGTCACCGTCTCCGAAATCCTCGACCGCTTCAAGGAGCGCCGCGTCGGCCTCAGCGTCGAACAGCAGTTCGAACAGGGCCGCGTCCAGCGCGCCGCCAACGTGCTCAAGGAGTTCCTCGCCGAACGCGGCCGCCAGTTCGCCACCGTCACGCCCGAAATCCGCCAGATCCCGCCCACCTCGGTCGAAGTCACCTTCCGCGTCAATGAAGGCGCCAAGGTCAAGGTCGGCAATATCGACATCGTCGGCAACCAGGTCTTCGGCGACCGCGCCGTCCGCCGCGCCATGAAGAACCTCAAGCCCATCGGCATCCCCTACTCGCTGTTCCTCGAGGAAATGTTCCCGCGCACCTACGACTCCTCCAAACTCGACGAGGACAAGGAGCGCCTCCGCCACTTCCTCTATAACGCCAACGGCTACTTCCTGGCCCGCGTGACCGAACATAAGGTCACCATGCGCGACACCCGCGCCGGACGCATCTGGTGGTTCCCGCCCCTCATCTGGAAAACCACCAAGCCGGGCAAGAAGGCCGATCTGCAACTCACCGTCGAGGAAGGCCGCCAGTACCGGATCGGCAAGTTCAACGTCGTCGGCGTCAAACAGTTTAAGACGCCCGAGGTCCTGTTCCCGGCGCTGCTCGGCATGGCCGAGAACGATATCTTCTCCACCGAGAAACTCCAGAAGGGCTTCAAGAATATCCAGAAGTTCTATGGCCAGTTCGGCTACATCGACGCCGTCCCCGAACCCGACTTCGACCCCAGGCCCGACGGTAAACTCGACCTCACCCTCAACATCGACGAAGGCAAGCAGTTCTTCGTCCGCCGCATCGACTTCCGCGGCAACACCACAACCCGCGATAAGGTCATCCGCCGCGAAATCCTCATCGACGAAGGCGATCTCTATAACACCCAACTCTGGGAAGTCTCCGTCCTCCGCCTCAACCAGCTCGGCTACTTCGAGGCCCTCAAGGTCGAGGACGCCGCCGACCTCACCCGCGACACCAAGAACTCCACCGTCGACATCACCCTCAAGGTCAAGGAACGCGGCAGAAACTCCGTCTCTCTCAACGGCGGCGTCTCCGGCATCGCCGGCTCGTTCATCGGCTTCGGCTACTCCACCAATAACTTCCTCGGCCTCGGCGAAACCCTCAGCATCGACGCCCAGATCGGCGACCGCATCCGCTCCACCACGTTCGGATTCACCGAACCGTATCTGTTTGACCGCCCCATCCAGGCCGGCTTCACCGTCTACACCCAGCGCTTCAACTACGACCAGGCCCGCGAAGTCTCGCTGTTCTCCGGCCGCAACCTCATTCCCATGTACGAAGCCCTCGGCCGCGACAACCTGATGAATTACGTCACCAACGGCTACGGCGCCACCACCTTTGTCAGCTATCCGCTGCGCCGTTCCTTCGCCCGCCTCAGCATGACCTACGGCATCGACCGTTCAACCATCACGCCGTTGAATACCTCCACCACCACACACCTGAATTTCTCGAACTTCCTGAACTTCGAAGGCCCCAACCAGTTGACCGGCATCTTTACCAGCCGCGTCGTTCCCGCCTATACCTACAACACGATCGACCACCCCGTCACGCCCTCCCGCGGCAAAAGCTACTTCGCCTCGATGTCATTCGCCGGCGGGCCGCTGGGCGGCAGCGTCAATATGTTCGAGCCCACCCTCACCTACACCCACTTCGTCCCTGGCCTCAAGAGGGGGCACGTCATGGGCTGGCGCCTGCTCGGACGCCTGATCACCGGCTACGGCGGCAAGGTCGCTCCGCCGTTCAACCGCGTCTTCATGGGCGGCGAAAACGATGTCCGCGGCTTCGAGATCTGGTCCATCCTGCCCGCTGTCTATATCCCGTCGGCCGCCTCCATCCCCGTGCTCAACCAGGACGGTTCCGCCCGGACGCAGAGAATCCTCGTGGATGGCCAGTTGCGGACCGTCGGCGTCAATCAGGAGATCCCGATCTACCAGATCGTCTTCCCCGGCGGCGACACCCAGGGCATCGCCAACTTTGAATACAGGATCCCCATCTTCGGTCCGGTGACGCTGGCCGGGTTTTTCGACGCCGGCATGAACCGCATCTCGCTCGGCAATCAACTCCGCCTCAACCCCAGCCGCGTCGCCGAACTGAACGGCCAGTTCCCCCAGGCGGGCTTCGAAAATGCCGCCGTCCGCATCCCGTCAACCCAGCGGATCCGCACCTCCACCGGCGTCGAACTTCAGATCATGATGCCGGTCGTCAACGCTCCGTTCCGCCTCTACTGGGCCTATAACCCGACCATCGTTCAGGACTACTTCCTGCCCCCGGTCGCCGCCGACGCCTCGCTGTTCCCCAACCAGGCGACCATGAACTACGCCTCCAGCCGTTACTCGGCCATCACCCCCTTCTACGAGCGCCGGACCATGTTCCGCTTCACCATCAGCCGAACCTTCTAGGACATACCCAAAAAGCGCCGCATGTTACCATCAGAGAGAATCCGAGGAGTCTGAAACAGTGAGAATTGAAGCAAAATACCTTGGCTTGGCCGCGCTCGCGCTGCTTGCCGCCCCCGCCGTCCAGGCCCAGCAGGCGCCCACCAAGGTCGCCATCATCAACATTCAGAGCGCGATCCTGGCCACCAAGGACGGCGGAACCGCCCGCGAAGCGCTCCGCGTGAAGTTCGAAACCCGGTCCAAGGACCTCGAAGGCCGCATGGCCGACATCAACCGCAAGCGGGAAACCCTGCAGAAGGCTGCCAATACGCTCTCCGCCGAAGCCCGTGACAAGCAGACCCGCGAAATCGAGGACATGCAGAAGAAGTACCAGTGGGATGCCGAGGACTTCCAGAGCGACGTCCAGCAGGAAGAGCAGAAACTGGTCGGCGACATCGGCAACCGCATGATCTCCATCATCGACGAGTACGCCAAGGGCCAGAACTTCGCCCTCGTCCTCGATGTCTCCAGCCAGCAGAGCCCCGTCCTCTGGGCCGCCAGCGGCATCGAGATCACCCGCGATATCGTCGAACTCTACGATAAGAAGAACCCCGTTGGAGCCGCCGCGGCCACCCCCGCGGCCAAGCCCGCCACGCCCGCCGCTCCTCCGGCCGCCGCGCCCAGGAAGCCCGCCGGCGTGAAATAGTCCAACGGCGTATAACAGTCCAGGCAAGGGCCGGCCGGCCGCTCCACGCAACCGCCGGCCTTTCTCATTGGCCACTCCCCCCGCTCGCCTCGCCCCGCGGAGAATTCTACGGAGAATCCTCCGCGCATCCACAGCCGGGCGAGCCGCCGTCCGCCAACCGGCCCTCCCTCGGTCCCCTCCACCCAGCGCCCCGGCCAGGCCGCCCACGCGGAGAATCTTACGTAGAATTCCACGTAATCTCCCGGCGCCTTCCTCCCCCGCCACCCCGCACACCACGCCCCGTCGCCGCGCCCCCATCCCCTCTGGCTCGGCATGATATTGCGTAAGTATTGACAATAAACGACTTACGAACGAATCGAGTTCGTTTGGTCGAGTTCCGCCACGGCCCGAAACCCGCCTCGGCGGTCCGCCCGGCCAGCGCCCCGCCCGGCCCCGGAATCCCCCCCATTTCGTTTCGCACGCCGCCTCCCGCGCCCGGCGCCCCCTGCTCCGGAGTTGGTTCGTCCGCGCCCCGCGCCCGCCCCCCATCCGAGCGCCCCGGCGGTGTAAACTGGCATCGGTATGCAACGCCGCCACTTCCTCTCCCTCGCCGCCGCCCCGCTCGCCGCCGCCCCGAAGCCGAAGGTCGTCTTCGTCTGCGGCGACCACGAATACTCCGGCGAATTCACCCTGCCCCTGGTCGCCGCCGAACTGGAGAAACGCTACGCCCTCTCCTGCGCCGTCCTGAAGTCCGTCCCCGACCAGAACGGCGAAACCGACATCCCCGGCCTCGACGCCCTCGACTCCGCCCAACTCGCCGTCTTCTACCTCCGCTGGCGCCGCCTGCCCGCCTCCCAACTCGCCCCCATCGAGCGCTACGTCAAATCCGGCCGCCCCGTCATGGCCTTCCGCACCACCTCCCACGCCTTCCGTTACCCCAAAGGCGACCCCCTCGAACCCTGGAACGGCTGGGCCGCCGAAGCCTTCGGCGCACCCCCCGGCTGGGGCGCCGACGGCCATACCCACTTCGGCCACAAATCCACCACCGGCGTCAAAGTCTCCTCGATACACCCCACCACCGCCGGCCTGCTTTCCGAATTCAAGGTCCGCTCCTGGCTCTACCGCGTCGCCCCCAAGTGGCCGCCGCCCGGCGCCCAGGTCCTGCTCACCGGCACGGCCGTCAACCCCGACAAGCCCGCCGATCCCAACCCCGTCGCCTGGGCCTGGACCAACCCCCACGGCGGCCGCGCCCTCTACACCTCCCTCGGCCACCCCGAGGACTTCGCCGTCGAGCCTTTCCAGCGCTTCGTCTTCCAGTCCATCCAGTGGTGCCTCGATCCGAAAAGGAAGCCCTCCTGGAAGGGCGCTGTCTCCATCCAGGTCCCCTACCGCGGCATGGTGAAGACCGGCTGACCCCGGCGCCGTCCGGTCTTCGGCAACCGGAAAGAAAAAGCGGCATCGCCTGAGGGAATGCGGCCAGGTTTCACGCTGTATACAGCGAGAGGTTTGCCGCAAGAAGTCACGGAGGGCTTTGGCAATCTTTCATTGGGCCGCGCCGGCCGGAGGGGCGGCGCGGCCCCCAACTGCACATCCAGCCGCAATCCTGCGAAAATAGGCATCGATGCGCCTCGCTGCTGCCTTCGCCATTCTCAGTCTGGCCGTTTCGGCCCAGGACAACCAACTCACTCCCGCTGAACGCAAATCCGGCTGGCGGCTCATGTTCGACGGCAGGACCATGGACGGCTGGCTCGACCCCGCCGCAAGGAACGTCCCCGGCTCGGCCTGGACCATCGAGGACGGCGCCCTCACCACCGTCCTCAAACCCCGCATCGAAGAGGACCTCATCTCCCGTGACTCCTTCGCCGACTTCGAACTCGAATTCGACTTTAAAGTCGCCCCGCGCGGCAATACCGGCCTCAAATACCGCCTCCAGCGTGAGATCTTCGTCGACCAATCCACCGTGAAACTGGCGCCGGACGGCTTCGAAGGCATCCTCGGCCGCGAACTCGCCTCCATGGCCAGCGACCGCTCCCGCCTCGCCCCCGGCGCCAAGGGCTTCGTCTACACCGTCGCCTTCGAATTCCAGTTGATCGACGACACCGCCCACCCCGACGCCCTGCGCGGACCCGACCGCCAGACCGGCGCCCTCTATTCGATGATCCCGGCCTCGGCCAAACCGGCCCGCCCCGCCGGCGAATGGAACCACGGCCGCCTCGTTGTCCGCGGCAAACAGGTCGAACACTGGGTGAACGGCGTCAAGGTCCTCGAAGCCGCCCTCGACGACCCGCGCGTCATTGGCGGCGTCCAGAAACGCTGGAAACCCGCCCCCGGCATCCTCCACGACCTCACCCATCCCAAACCCCGCGGACCCATCGCGCTCCAGCACCACGGCGACCGCGTCTGGTTCAAAAACATCAAGATCCGGGAATTGAAGTAAAGGCGGGACTAACGGGCGGCGGCCAGCGCGCCGTCAATGGCGGCGACGTTCTTGCGGGCAAAGCCGGCCTCTTCGAGGTCCGGGTTGAGGGTCAGCATCTTCTGGAAACTGACGCGCGCGGCCGCCAGCAATTCGATCGATCCGGTCTTCTGCGCCTGGTAGGAGTAACTCAACCCCAGCAGGTAATGCGTGAACGCGTCGCCGGGGTCGTAGGTCAGCGAACGCTGGCAGTAGGTGATGGCTTCGCCGTACAGCTTCAGGTTCTTGGCGTTTTCGCACAGCCCGAAAAAGGCCAGGCTGCGCAGGTCCTGCCAGATGTCGCGCTGGGCGGCGCGCTTCTTCCGGCCGTAGCCGATCAGGAATCCGGCCATGTAATAGTTCAGCTTGCCGGCGAGCTTTGAATCGAAGTCGCTCAGTTTCAGGTAGGTCAGGTACTCGGGCGACGATTCGGCGGGCTTGCTGCTCATCCTCAGGCTTTCGGCCAGCCAGAAGTGCGCTTCGCCGTTATTCGGCGCCAGCGTGATCGCCTTGCGCGCCGACTCGATCGATTCGGCGTACATGCCCTTCATCCGGTAAGCCTGCGCCTGCAGGTACCACGCCATCTGGTTCCTCGCGTCGCGCCGCGTGACGATGTTGAACTGCCGGATGGCTTCATCCACGTCGCCCAGGCCCAGCAGCATGCCGCCGTAGGATGCGCGGGCCTCCATGTAGTCCGGGTCGATCTCGATCGCTTTCTTGAAGAACCCGGCGGCGGTCTCCTGCTCGTAGAGCGCGTCATACGTCCGGCCCAGGTACAGCGCCGCCTGGCTGTATTTCGGATCCGCCGCCAGCGCTTCGGCCAACAGGCCGGCGGCCTTCCTGTACTCGGACTGGCCGCCCTTGTTGTAGTGCTCCAGCGCGTCGTCGAACCTGTCCACCGCCGCCTTGGGCCTCCGGCGCGGGATCATGATCTTCACCGAGACCGTCGATTCCTGCCCCGGATAGACCATCTCCTCGCGCGGCCCGTCCGGCTCGTAGCCCATCTTGACGGCCTTGATCGTGACCGCGCCGGGCGGCAGTCCGGGCAGCCGCAGCGGCGCGGCCTTATTCACCACGCCGACGCTGTTGCCGTTGACGAACACCTCGACGCCGTCCATGTTCGCCTCGATCACCAGCGCGCCCGACTTCGGCGGCGGCGGCGCGCCCGGCTTCACGCCCGACGGCAGATAAGCCAGCAGCATCTGGGCGTCGAAACTGCCGCGGTCGGACGTTGGGTTCTGCTGGCCGCCGGTGGCCTCGCGGACGTTGCGGCGGACGTATTCGGCCAGTTCGTCGGCCGTCACCACGCCGTCGCCGTTCTCGTCGGCAATGCCCTCCAGCCCCTTCACCACGTAATACGTAAAGATGCCGTGGCCGCCGCCCCAGTCCGGGCTTTCAAACGACCGTTCGCGGTCGCGGCTGGCGGTGAGCGAAAACAGGCTCCTGGACAAATCCAGCAGCCGCTTGTTCAGGAAGGCGGCGTCCTCGGCCGGCGTGATGGCGCCGCTGTGGCAGGAATCGGTCAGCAGCACCTTCCATTTGCCCTTGATCGCCGTGCCGAACATCCGCCCGAGCTGATCCATCGAATACCCGGTGCCGGAGATGTTGTTCGGGTTGAAGTCGTAGGGGGCGAGATATCCGTTGCCCTGGTAGACGAAGCCGTGGCCGGCAAAGTAGATCAACACCCGGTCGTCGTCCTTGGCCACCGAGGGCAGCCACTCTTCGATCTCCTTCCTGACGTTGGCCAGGGTCGCCCGCGCGCCGACAAGCTTGCGGACGTTCTCGGCCCGGAAGTTGCCGCCTTCGGGGCTGATGAGGATCGAATAGATCGCCTCGGCGTCGCGTTCGGAGTATTTCAACTGCGCCTCGGCCGGCAGGTTTTGATACTGGGCGACGCCGATGATGAGCGCGTAGCTGCGGGGGATGGTGATTACCTCGGTCCTGGCCGGTTCGGGCGGCTTTTCGTCCTCATAGCGCAGGTCCCGCTGCTGCTTTTGCGGGGAAACCGGCTGCTGGGCCGGCAGCGCGATGGCCATGGCCAGGCAGAGCAATGTGAGTTTCAGCAAGTTCATTTGTGCGCCAGCCTGAATTCATAGACCACCGGCCCGTCGCCCGATGAAGGCGTCGAGACGACGGCGGCGTTCTGTTGACGGATGAAGACCAGTTCGCGCGACCTCAGGTTCGGCACCTGCTTCAGGTTTTCCGGCAGCGCCGATGAGTCCTGCACCTTGCGCGGCCCGGCCGTCGAGTCCACGCATTCGCCGCGCGCGCGCAGCACGGCGTCGTCGCAGCGCGGCAGCAGCGTGTGCATCTTCGTTCCCGGCGCAGGCGCCGGCGGCAGGGCAACGTAGCCCGGCCGCTCCCGGCCGCCCGCGGGGGGCGTGATGTCGAGCGGGGTCACCATCCAATAGACGATGTCCTGGCCCGGCGGTCCGGTGATGCGGAACGCTCCGGTGGTGGCGGGAACCACATACTCCCGGCCCGGTTCGACACGGTTCTGGCTGCCGGTGTCCTCACGCGGGAACAGCAGCGTGTAGTCGCCGCTGGTGCCCTGGTTCATGACATAGAGGAAACCGGCGAAATTGGTCTTGACGCGGAAGCGGACCTGCGCGCCGGAGTCAAAGATCGTCGCCGGATCGACGGTCTTCCATTCGCCGGCCGATCGCAATTCCACCTGAATCACGATGCGCCTGGGCGCGTCGCCGCGCTCCGGACCCGCCTGGGGGGTGAGCAGGGAAAGCAACGCCAACAGAGCAGCGTTCATGTCATGATGTCCTCTTCTAGCGGTGCTTTAAGGCAACGTCGACGACCAGCCGCGAATCGGCGCCGGTATTCGGGTTGACGACATAGATCGCCTTCTCCCTGGCCGGTGCGCCCGCCGCGGCCGGCGGGGCCGTCTTCTCGTCCACCTTTTCAAAAACCAGGTCGCGGGCCATCACCCTGCCGCGCAACCTGCCTACCAGATCCTCGCTGACGTTGACTGTGTTCATCGCCATCATCGTCTTCACGGGCTGCGTCTTGGCCGGAGCGGCGGCGGGGGCAGCCTGGGAGGGACCTGCCTGATCGAGTTCATAGATCAGCTTGTCCAGATCGGACTCGGCCTGGCGCGAGAGGACAAAGAACAGCTTCTCCTCGCCCGGGGTTTCGTCGAAGACGAAGCGCGTGCGGGACGGGATGTCGTAATCACGTCCAGGGAGGACGCGGTTCGAGCCTGAGTCGTATTCCGGCGACGGGAACAGCACGCGCCAGTTGCCGCTGGAGCCCTTCATCACGATGTAAAGGTACGCCGGATCGTTCACCTGCACCCGCAGCCGGATGCGGTCGCCGGAGCGGAACACCAGGTCCGGGTCCACCTCCATGTACTGGTCGTCGCCGGCGTACTTCAGGATGCTGTAGCGCAGGCCCAGCGGGCGCGTGGAGGCGGTGTAGGCGACCGGCACGAAGGCTTCGCCGGACCTGTTTGCCGCCAGCGCCGCCTGCACCGGCTCCTGGCGTTCGGCGGGACTGTCCGGCTGCTGCTTGACCATCGATTGCTTGCGCGCGCCGGCCTGTTGAGTGGTCCTTGGCGGCTTCGCCCTGGCCGCCCGGACCGGCTTGGGCGGCGCAGGGGCCGTGTAGAACAGCTCCCGGGCCGTGAGCTTGGGTGGCTTGCCCTGGGCCTGCATGTCGAACGGAAACAGCAACGCTGCCGCCGAGACGCCGGCGGCGAACACCTGAACGATCTTCATCCCCTCGTCCTCCTATCGTCAGGACCAAATCTGGCTTCATTGTAACCTGGATTCCCGCTCTCACCGGCGGCGATTTGGAGCTATACTGTCAATGCTTCGTCTGGACGGGCGTGCAGCTGATAAACGGCACAAGAGGCACACTCATATGAGAATTCATTCTCCGGTCCGGCCAATGCTGGCCGTGACTCTTTCCCTGTTCATGGCCCTGCCGCCGGCATGGGCCCAGGAGGCAGGCGCGATCAAGGCGCTCAACATCGTCATCGTCGAAGGTGAGGGCGCCATCAACAACGTCAGGCAGCGGGTGGCGCGCGAACCCATCGTCGAAGTCACCGACGAGAACAGAAGGCCGGTTGCGGGCGCGCTGGTCACGTTCATGCTGCCGGGCAACGGTCCGAGCGGCGTCTTCGCGAATGGATCGAATTCCTTTACTGTGGCGGCCGACAACGCGGGCCGTGCGGTGGCACGCGGGTTGCGGCTCAACAACCAGCCGGGCCAGGTGCCGGTGAGGGTGAACGTCTCCCATCAGGGATTGACAGCTTCGACATCGTTCACCATGACCACCGCGGCGGTGGCTGCCGCGGCGGGCATCGGGGTTGCCAAGTTGCTGATTATCCTGGCCGTGGCCGGCGCCGCCGTGACAGCCGGCGCGGTGGCGATCAATCAGTCGGGCGGAAGCGCGACGGTGCCGCCGTCGGTCGGCGTCACGCCTGGTACGCCAACGGTGGGTCCGCCGCGGTAGAGGAGGTACTGCCATGTTGAAAGCGATTCATTTCAGAAGCGCACTGCTGGCGGCACTGCTGCTGGCGATGCTCGCGGCTCCGGCCGCCGGGCAGTTGCTCAACATCACCACGACGACGCTGCCTGGCGGCCAGGTCGGCATGTCCTATAACGCAACGATCCAGATGACCGGCGGCACTCCCCCGAGGTTTGTTTCCCTGTTCAGCGGATCGCTGCCGCCCGGAATCCTCATCAGCCCGGCGTCGGGTATCGTCTACGGTACGCCGACTCAGGCCGGCACTTTCAACTTCACCGTGCGCGCGCATGATTCGAGCGCACCCCCCGTGCAGGAGGATTTTCAGGCGCTGACCATTGTCGTCACCGGCGGCGGAAGCATCACGGTCTCGCCGGCGAGTCTGCCCACGGTGCCGGTGGGCGCGCCTTTCAACATTCAGCTCACGGCCTCGGGCGGGGCTCCCCCGTACTTCTTCGAGTTCACATTCAGTCCTCAGCAGCCGCCAGCCTGGCTGAATCTTGAGCACTCCGGGCAACTGTTTGGCACCCCTCCGGCTGCCGGCAGCTATCCGTTTGGCGTGATGGTCATCGACGAAATGGGCGCATATGCCGAGAAAGCCTACACGCTGATCGTGGGTTCGGCCTTGTCGATCACCACCCCCTCGCTGCCCGCGGGGACGGTAGGCCAGCCCTACAGCGCCAGCCTGGCGGCGACGGGAGGGTCACCGCCCTATACCTACCAACTGGTGCAGGGAACGCTTCCTCCGGGCGTCACCCTGAACTCAGCCGGCGTGTTCTCGGGCACTCCCGCCTCATCGGGGACCTATCCCATCCAGACCCGCGCCACCGACACAACCGGCGCTTCGGCCGACAAAGGCTTTTCCATCGCCGTCCAGCCGCCGGCGCTCGATTTCACGCCGGTGACGCTTCCACAGGCGACGCGGAACAGCCCGTACTCGGCATCGTTTACCCCATCGGGGGCGGCATCCGGCTATTCGTTCACCATTTATTCAGGCGCCTTGCCGGCGGGGCTGAGCATGAGCGGCATGGGCGTGGTCTCCGGCACGCCTACGGCTTCGGGCACGTATTCCTTTACGGTCCGGCTCATGGCGGGCAGCAGCTATGTCGACAAGGTGGTTCAGTTGGTTGTCGGCGTCCCTTCGCTCTCGATCACCCAATCGATGCTGCCGGACGGGACCACGGGCCAGCCTTACTCGGCCGCCCTGTCGGCGCTGGGCGGAGTGCCGCCGTACTCGTTCTCCTCGACCGGCGGGGCATTGCCCCAGGGCGTCAGTCTCGGCGCTGACGGCCGGTTCGCCGGCACGCCATCGATGGCTGGCGTCTATCAGTTTTCGGCGACGGTCAACGATTCGGCGGGGAACCAGACTTCGGCGTTGTACACGCTCAATATTCTGGCCCCGCTGGCCCTGGCGCCGGACACTCTGCCGGCGGCGAAACCGGGCGAGCCCTACGACACCCAGTTGCAGGCCACCGGAGGCAAACCGCCGTACTCCTACCAGTTGAGCGGCAGTCTGCCGCCTGGCGTCGCGTTCAGCAACGGCCTGTTCAGCGGAGTGGCGACGGCTCCGGGCATCTACGAGGTCGCCGTTAAACTGACCGACTCCGGAGGGCGGGCGCTCGACAAGGTTTACAGACTGACGGTGCCTTCCAATGTCCAGATCACAACGGCGAGTGCGCTGCCTGCCGGCCAGTCCGGCCAGCAGTATTCGGCGGCGTTCGCCGCCGCCGACGGAGTGCCGCCTTACAACTGGAGCGCCATCGGGAATCTGCCGCCCGGGATGACGCTCAATTCCGGGACCGGCGTGCTGAGCGGCGAGCCGGCCGGCTTCGGCTCCTATTCGTTCGGGATCATGGTGACCGACGCCACCGAGTCCTCCGCATTGAGGACTTTCACGGTCGAGTTTGCTCTGCCTCCGGTCCCGCCGGCGGCGATCACCCAACTCGGCGCAACCGCCTCACCGGCCCAACAGCCGGCGTTCGGCATCAGACTCAATCAGGCCTACCCCGTGACGCTCAACGGGGTGGCGACGCTGGCTTTCACCCCCGACCGCTTCGGCGACGACCCGGCGGTGCTGTTTTCCAACGGCAGCCGCACGATGGCGTTTACCATCCCGGCCGGCCGGCAGACGGCCGATTTCGGCTCGATTCTGGCCGCTCTTCAAACCGGGACGGTGGCCGGCAACATCACGTTGACGGTCGCGTTGCTGGTTGACGGGCGCGACGTGACGCCCGCTCCCGCGCCCCGGCACACGATTCGCATCATGCCGGTGGCGCCGGTCATCAGCAAGCTGGAGATCAACCGCGTCAGCGGCGGTTTCGAGCTTGTCGTGACAGGTTACTCGACTCCGCGGCAGATGACCCAGGCCGCAGTCAAACTGACGCCGGCATCGGGTTCGGCGATCGCAACGTCCGAATTCACCCTGCCGCTGGAGAGCGCTTTCAACGGCTATTACGGCGGCTCGGCCTCGGCGCCCTACGGGAGCCAGTTCCGGCTGGTGATCCCGTTTTTCGTGCCGCAGGGCGTGTCGGGGCTGGGTTCGGCGTCGGTCACGCTGAGCAACTCCGTGGGCTCGTCGAACACGGCGAGCGCGAATTTCTAGCGTTGGATAACAACATCTCCCGCCGCGGCTCCTTGCAGCTTCGGCGGGAGATTCACGTTTGCACGGCGTCAGGGCTTCGGTTCGTAAAAACTGAGCGAGTTGTCTCCCTGGCTCAGGATTCTGACGCGCTTCAATACCCCGTAGCTCTCCTTCATGTGGTGGGTGAATTTCGACGTGTGCTGGGCGATCACCAGCGGCCGGGGCGCCACGCCAAGACGGTCCAGGCACAGGGCGTACTCCTGCTCGCGCGGGTAGGGCGGGTCGAGGAAGACGATGTCGGCCTCGAATGAGGTGATCATCGGCGCGGCGCTGCCGGCCTTCACTTCGCACCGGCCGCCGATCTCCAGCAGCCTGATGTTGTCGTCCAGGCAACGCAAGGCCGCGCGGCTTTTTTCGATGAAGATGGCGTGGCGCGCGCCGCGGCTCAGCGCCTCGATGCCCACCGATCCGCAGCCCGCATAGGCGTCGAGGAAGACCGCGCCCTCGATCCTTGAAGTCAGGACGTTGAACAGCGCCTCCCGCAGCCTGTCCGGCGTCGGCCGCACTGTTGCGCCGGGGGGCGTCTTGAGCCGCCGGCTACGAAACTCACCGCCAATCACTCGCATATGAACTACCTGGTTCCCTCATTTTCCCCATTCTCTCAGCCCACAAGCGCCAATCCGTAGCGCCGCTGCCAGTTCTCGCGGATGTAACGGATGGCCTCATCCAGGTCCGCCGCCGAAGGTGGCGAATCGACAAAACCGGCCGCCTCGCTCCGCGCCAGTTCCAATATCTCCTGGTCGCGCAGGATGTTGCCGATGCGGAACGACGGCAACCCCGATTGCTTCGTCCCCAGGAACTCGCCCGGACCCCTCAGCCGCAAGTCCATCTCCGAGATGTGGAACCCGTCCGTGGAGTCCACCAGCGTGCGGATCCGCTCGCGCCCGGTTTCGCTCAGCTTGTCGGTCACCAGCACGCAGTAGCTTTGCCCGGCGCCCCGCCCCACCCGCCCGCGCAACTGATGGATCTGCGCAAGGCCGAAGCGTTCGGCGTTTTCAATCACCATCACCGTGGCGTTAGGCACGTCAACGCCGACCTCGATCACCGTGGTCGAAACCAGCACCTGCACCTCGCCGCGCTTGAAACCGTCCATGACGGCGTCCTTATCCGCCGGCTTCATCCTGCCGTGCAGCAGCGCGACGTTCAATTGCGGGAAGACGTGTTTCGAGAGCTCTTCGTAGGCGATCTGGGCGGCCTTTACGGCCAACGCCTCCGACTCCTCGATCACCGGATAGACGAAGTACGCCTGGCGCCCTTCCTTGACCTGTTTGAGGACGAAGCTATAGACAAGTTCCAGTTCGAGTTTCGTCTTGTGGAACGTCTGGATGGGCTTCCGGCCCGGCGGCAGTTCGTCGATCACCGAGACGGCAAGATCGCCGTAGATGGTCAGCGCCAGGGTGCGCGGGATCGGCGTTGCCGTCATCACCAGTACGTCGGGCGTCACGCCTTTCTGCTGCAGGGCCTTGCGCTGCATGACGCCGAAGCGGTGCTGCTCGTCGATGATGGCCAGTCCCAGCCGCCTGAACTCGACACCCTCTTCCAGCAGCGCGTGGGTGCCCACGGCGACCTTGGCCACGCCGCTGGACAGCGCCCGCTTGGCAACCTCCTTTTCCTTCTTCGACATCGAACCGTAGAGAGGGGCGATGGTGTAGTTGAGCGGCGCCAGAACGCGGCTCAGGTTGGCATGATGCTGGGCGGCCAGGATCTCGGTGGGCGCCAGCAGCGCCGCCTGATAGCCGTTTTCCACCGCGATCACCGCCGCCTGCGCGGCCACGATGGTCTTGCCGCTGCCGACGTCGCCCTGCAGCAGCCTGCTCATCGGCGAGGCCGACGCCATGTCGAGAGCGATCTCCTTCAGCACTTTCTTTTGCGCCGCCGTGGGCTTGAACGGCAGCATCTTGAGGATCTGTTGCCTCACGCGATCGGTGAGTTGAAACGCGATGCCGATTTCGATTTGCGCCTGGCGGCGTTTGAGCGCCATGCCGGTTTCGAGCCAGAAGAACTCCTCGAAGATCATGCGGAACTGCGCCGGGGTGCGGAAGGCGTTCAGCAGCCGCAGGTCGGTTCCGGGGGCGGGGAAGTGGAGATCCCGCAGCGCGCCGGCAATGCCGGGCAGCTTCATCCGCTTGAGGATGTGCGAAGGCATGGCGTCCTCGATCGAGTCGATGCGGTCCACCAGGCGGCGCAGAATGGTTCTGATCGCCCGCGTGCTCACCTTGCCCGCCGCCTCATAGACGGGAACGATGCGGCCCGTATGGAGAGAATCGTCGCCGTCGCCGTCATCGGCGCGCAGGATCTCGTGCTCGGGGTGCATCATGGCGAGTTCGCGCGAGTAGGTATCGAACTCGACCTTGCCGTAGAGCGCCACCCGCACGCCCGGCTCGAGCACGTTTTTCAGATAGGCCGCGTTGAACCACTTGCCCATCAGCCGGGCGCCTGAGTCGTCAGTGAAGAACGCCTCGAACAACCCCACGTTCCGCCGGCGGAAACGCGGCAGGTGCACCGAGCCGACCACGGCCAGCACGGTGGCCATTTCGCCGGGAGCAAGCTCGGAGATCGGCTTCACGTTCGAGCGGTCCTCGTAACGGAAAGGCGCGTAGCTCAGCAGGTCGGCCGCGGTCCGGAGGCCCTTGGCCTCAAGATGAACGGCGCGTTGCGGGCCTACGCCTTTCAGATACGTGACGGGAGTCGAGAGGTCCACGGGTGCGAACCATCAGTGTACAATGCGGCCATGGCCTATTCGCGGTTTCTTCTCGTTCTCGCGCTCGCGCTCCCCTGCGCGGCGCAGCTCAAGCTGGGTGTTGTCGGCACCGACACTTCCCACGTGCCGGCCTTCGCCGCGGTGTTGAACGACCCCTCCAACCCAAACCACATCCCCGGCGCGCGCATCGTCGCAGCCTACAAAGGCGGCAGCGCCGATCTTCCATCATCGGCCACGCGCGTCGACAAATACGCCGACGAAGTCAGGACCAAGTACGGCGTCGAAATCGTGCCCGACATCGCCACTCTGCTCACCAAGGTTGACGCCGTGCTGCTTGAAAGCGTCGACGGCCGCGTTCACCTCTCCCAATTCCGTGAGATCGCCAAGGGCGGCAAACCGGTGTTCATCGACAAGCCTCTGGCGGCTTCGATTAAGGACGCCCGCGAGATCGCCCGTATCGGCAGGCAGATGAACGTGAAGTGGTTCTCGTCCTCCTCGCTCCGCTACGGCCCGGGCATCGACGCATTGAAGCAGCCCGGGCTGAAAGGCGTCATGGCCTGGGGACCTGGTCCGGTCGAACCCAGTCACGAACTCGAACTCACCTGGTACGGCATCCACACCGTCGAAATCCTCTATACGTTGATGGGCACAGGCTGCAAGCAGGTCACCATGACATCGAGCCCCGATTCCGACGTCGTCACCGGCCTGTGGAGCGACGGGCGGCTGGGCACGATCCGCGTGAACCGGCCCAACTCGGATTTCGGCGCCGCCGTCATTACGCCAAAGACCGTGATGACGCAATCGGGCAAGGAGTTCTACTCCGGCTACGTCGGGCTGCTGAAGGAGATCGTCAAGTTCTTCCAGACCGGCGTTTCGCCCGTTCCCGAATCCGAAACCATGGAGATGTTTGAGTTCATGGAAGCCGCCCGCCAGAGCAAACTGAAGGGTGGCGTGCCGGTCGCCGTCCAGTAATTCGGAATGGCCCGGAAGTGCTGATACAATCAGGACAGCTATGTCTTTAGAGAACGTCAACGATCGCAGTGTTCTCATCACCAGCGTGGATTACGTCTTCAACTGGGCGCGCAAGAGTTCGGTCTGGCCCTTGACGTTCGGCCTGGCCTGCTGCGCGATCGAGATGATCGCCGCTTCG
Organism: Candidatus Solibacter sp.; assembly: GCA_013822245.1. Classification (GTDB taxonomy): domain Bacteria; phylum Acidobacteriota; class Terriglobia; order Bryobacterales; family Bryobacteraceae; genus PNKE01. Next base: position 64,963 of record PNKE01000013.1, on the reverse strand, counting down.
GCGGCGCGGTTCGATATCGCGCGCTTCGGCAGCGAGGTCTTCCGGCCCAGTCCGCGGCAGTCGGACCTGATGATCGTCGCCGGCACCGTGACGCTGAAGATGGCCCCGGTGCTGAAGCGCATCTACGAACAGATGCCGGAGCCCAAATGGGTGATGGCCATGGGCGCCTGCTCAAGCGTCGGCGGCCCGTTCAACACCTACGCCACGCTGCAGGGCGTCGACAAGATCGTGCCCGTGGACGTTTACGTCACCGGCTGCCCGCCCCGGCCCGAGAACCTGTTCTACGGGCTGCTGAAGCTCCAGGAAAAGATCGACACGATGAGCCTCATCGAGCGCCCGACGGAAGTCCGCCTGGACGAGACGATGCTCGATGACTTCAAGAGCCGGGTGATGATCGCCCAGACCAAGAACCCGGCTGCGTGACGCTGCGCCGCTCGTCTGACGGTCTCTGGCAATCGCCTCTGCTGTCGAGCCAAAACTGGCTCTCCCATTCGTTCGGTACCGCCGAGGCCGCGCCCGCTGACGGTTATCTCGTCCTCCATCAGGTGCACGGCACGCAACTCGTCGACGCCTCCGAATGGCATGCCCATCTTTCCGCCGACGCCCTGGCGACGGACACCCCCGCCACGCGCATCGCGGTGAAAACCGCCGACTGCGTCCCGATTCTGCTCGCTGATCCCGTCAGAAAAGTTATCGCGGCGGTCCATGCCGGCTGGCGCGGCACGGCTGCGGGCATCGCGGCGCGTTCGGTGGCGGCGATCGGCAAGCGATACGGCTGCCGCCCGGCCGATCTGCTGGCCGCGTTCGGGCCGTCGATCGGGTCCTGCTGCTTTGAAGTGGATCCCGATGCCGGACAGCATTTCCGGGCGATCTTTCCTGAAAGAAACGACCTCGGCCGCCGGACCACGGTCGATCTCAGCGAAGCCAACCGCCGGCTGCTGGTCCAATCAGGGCTCGACCCTTCGCGTATCGCCCATGGCGCCCCCTGCACGTGCTGCGGCGGCGCCGAGTTCCACTCCTGGCGGCGCGACCGCGCGCCCGGCAAGCGCATGTTCGCCGTGATCGGGATCCTCTGACCCGCTGGGGCGATATGATCGTGGATTCACGCTCATGACCAAACGGAGTTTCATCGTCGTCGGCGGAGGCGCGGTCGGGCTTGCCACGGCCTATCGGATACTCGAACGCTTTCCCGGCGCGGCGCTGACGCTGCTCGAAAAGGAGCCCGCCGTCTGCCGCCACCAGACGGGCAACAACAGCGGCGTGCTGCACTGCGGCCTCGCTTACCGTCCCGGCACGGAGAAGGCGCGGCTCGCCGTGCGCGGCATCCGCCAGATCACCGAATTCTGCGGGCGCCATGCGGTCCGCCACGAGATCTGCGGCAAACTCGTTGTCGCATCAACGGACGAGCAGATCCCCCGCCTCCACGGGTTGCTCGAACGCGGTACGGCCAACGGCTTGACGGGTCTCGAAATCCTCACGCCCGAAGGAATGCGCGAGATCGAGCCGCATGTCGCCGGCGTGGCCGGGTTGCGCGTTCCCGAAGAGGGCATCGTCGACTATACGGCCTACTGCGAAACGCTGGTGCGTCTGATTGAAGCCGCCGGCGGGCGGGTTGCCGTCAACGCCGGGGTGACGGGCTTGAGGCAGTCCGGCGGCGGATGGATCGCCAATACGGCACAGGGCGATTTCAGCGCATCGTATCTTGTCACCTGCGCCGGACTCCATGCCGACCGCATCGCCCGGCTTGCCGGCGAGCGGCCCGAAGTTCAGATCGTGCCCTTCCGCGGCGACTATTACAAGCTCAGCCCCGAGGGCGAGAAACTGGTTCGCAATCTGATCTACCCGGTCGCCGACAAGCGGTTTCCGTTCCTCGGCGTCCACCTGACGCGGCTTGCGCGCGGCGGCATCGAGGCGGGTCCGAACGCGGTGCTGGCGCTGAAACGCGAAGGCTACGGCAAGACCGATTTCGATTGGGAGGACGCCGCCGAGGCCGTGATGTTCCCCGGCTTGTGGCGCTTCGCCGGGCGTCACCTGAAGATGTGCGCGAACGAACTGAGGCGCGCGTTCAGCAGGCGTCTGTTCTGCGAGTCGCTGCGGACGCTGGTTCCGGAGATCCAGGAAAAACACCTGCTCCCAGGCGGCTCAGGCGTGCGCGCACAGGCCATGCGCCGCGAAGGCGTGTTGGTCGAAGACTTCGACATCATCCAGCGCGCCACGGCCATCCATGTCCTCAACGCACCCAGCCCCGCCGCGACGGCCAGCCTGGCCATCGGCGAAAAGATCGCCGGCATGATCGAAGCCGCCGCATGCCTTCCAGCAGGCAGCGCGGGACCTCGCGAGCGGTATCACGGTTAATCCAGCCCGTGCTCCGTCCCGCAGACATTCACTTCAATCCCCATCTCCCGGAACATCGCCGCCTTCGCCGCCAACGCCTTATTGGCATCGGCCGCCGACGGCGCATACGCCACCTGGATATGGTTCGCCTTATGCTTCGCCATGAACTGGTCGCGCGACGCGCCATAGGTCACCGCATGCATGATCGGCCACTGCGGCGTCGTCAGCGTCCACCGCCGCTCGGTCTCTTCCTGCGGCAACTCCACCACCTTCGCCCGCCCCACGTCGGCCCGCATGATCCCGGCGTCCACATACACCCGGCTCCACACAATCTCGCCCGGCTTCGAAATGCCCTTCAACGACCCGCCGCCCAGCCGGAAATACATCGCCCCCTGCCGCTCGCTCGACGCCCCCGCATACCCGCCAATGAAATGCTGCGGCGGCGCCGCGCCCGAAATCAGGAACACCCACACGTACTCGCCGTTATACTCCTCGCCCCAACGTACGTCGTGCAGCGTGTTCTCCGGGTCATAGCCCAGTTCGGTCCAAATCCGGTTCGTACACAACGCGTCCAACCCCGCGCACTCGTCCACTTCGTTGAAGTGCGGCAGCGCCTTGCCCGCATAGAGCACGCGCCCGTTGCCCCGCGCCGTCACCGGCGGACGGTCCACGTTGTTCAGCAACCCTTCCACCAGGTCCGACGCCGGCGACAGATCCTTCAGCCCCTGCTGATACTGAATCCCGATCGTCGCGCACCCGAAATCATCGGCGATCCGCAGCGCCGCGATATACATCTTGCACTGCATCAGAATCTGGTCTTCGGTCAGATCCGTCTCCGGGTTCTCGCCCGTGACGAACTTCATCCCCTTGGCGTCCAGCCACGCCTTCACGGCCTTGGCTTCGTCGTCCGGCGTCGCCAGCATCTCGGCCCACAGCGCGCTCTGGCTCAGCCGCTCCTTGAAGATGCCGGTCCTGTGCAGCAACTCGTCCGGGATGATGGCGTTGTACATGCCCATGCACCCTTCGTCGAAGATGCCCATGATCGCCTTGTTCTTATACAGGTCCTTCGCCAGACGCGCGCCCAGCGCCTCGGCGTCGGCGGGCAGCTTGAACGCGCCCAGCGGCTTCGCGTGCTTGGTCTCGTGGACGATCTTCTCGCCCTTCAGCCACTTCTCCAGATTCGACAGGAAGAACTCGTCGTCAAACTCCAGACTCCACAGCGTCGAATACGGCACGCCGGCTTTCGTCAGGCTGCCGTTCAGGTTCAACATCCCCACCAGGCCGGGCCACTGCCCGCTCCAGTTCGCTACCGTCAGGATCGGACCCTGATGCGTCGTCAGCCCCGGCAGCACGTGGTGCGAGTACTGCCACACGGCCTCGACGATGATCACCGGCGCGGTCGGCGGAATCTGCCGGAACACCTCCATGCCCTTTTTCTGCGAATCGAGGAAGCCGTGCTTTTTCTCCTCGTCGTAGGCGTGGCCGCGCTCGATCTGGTAGCCCAGACTCCGCACCGCCGCCATCACCTTCTCTTCCGCCTGCTTCTGGGCCTCCCAACAAGTCTGGTTCGCCGATAGCCGCAAATCGCCGCTTGCAAGTAAAATGACCGTGTCTGCCATGACCTCTATTTAATCACCGCGCGCACCGCGGTGAATCTACCGCCCCTGCACTTTGATCTGCACCGCCGCCTGCGTATTCGGCCCCACCACCACCTGCTGCGCGTTCGACATCAGCGAAGGCAGCCCCGGGTCGTCCCGCCACAGGGCATCCTTGGCAAACGCCGCCACCCTGTACTTGCCGGCCAGCAGCCCCGTGAAGGTGGCATTGCCCTCGCTGTCTGTCGTCCCCGGCGGCGCCGTGTAGACCAGGCTCGACTCGGTCACCGGCTCCCGCACCACCGCCACCATCGCGCCCTCCGCCGGCCTGGTCCCGTCCATCACCTTCACCTGAATCCCCGACGTCGCCGGCCGCGCCACGATCTCCAGCACATGGCGCTCCTCGCCCGGCTTCACCTCGATCTGAGTCCAATCGCCCGCCGACCCGTTGTACCGCACCTCCGAGATCTTGTACCCCTTCGGCAACTTCCCGACGCCCACTCTGTATTCATCCGGAAACACGCCCGGCACCGAGAATGTCCCGTCCGCCTTGTTCACCTGGTTCTGCCCGCCCATGGAGTACGCCATACTCCGCGTCGTCGAAAGCCCCACGTTCATCTCGGTCTCGAACGGCTTCTGCTCATCCGCCACCACTGCGCCCTCCGCCGGACCCAATAGCACCCGTCCCGTTACCGTGTACCCCTTCATCAGGTTCAACTCAACCCCGTCGGCGTGCTCATCCGTGATCTCCAGGTAGACCTGTGCGAACTGCAACTCCTCCGGTTTCTTGTCCGGCGTCAACGCCGCCAACGCATACGATCCCGCCGGCAAATTGTCCAACTGAAACGATGACCCCGCCGGCAGATTCGTGAACGCCACGCCCAAAAACGACCGGCTGTCCCGCCCGTGATCGTGTTCGGTCAACATCAGCCGGATCGGATCGCTGCCAAGCCCGACCCCGCCCACGACGCGCCCGCGGATCGAAGCAATCTTCTGCTTTGCGATCCGGATATCCAGCCCCTCCATCCTCGCGCCCGGCAACACGGTCACCGGCGACGCCTCCGCCAGAGTTGCCACGCCTGGATAGTACGCGCGTGAATACCCGCGTTTCTCGACATCCTTCAGCTTCTCATCCGGCGCGGGCGACTTGAATGCCGCTTGCAAATCCTGCCTCACCTGCAGGTAATAATCGCCCGGAGCCAGTCCCTTCAACTCGAACCGTCCCTGCTCGTCGGTCTTTGCTGACCGCCCGCCTGGGAACAGCGATTTATAACCCGTCATCATCCTGTACTGGAAGGGCGTCACAGTCAGGCCCGCCAGACCCTGTCTGGTTTCGATATCCGTCACCCGGCCCGCCAGCCCCGCCTCCGCCTCGATCGCCAGAACCAGGTCCGTCCTCGGCTCGCCCAGCTTCAGCACATACTCAGTTGCGCCCCTGCCGAACCGCGTCTGCGTCCTCACATAACCATCCGCCGAAACAAACAGCATCACCGTCGCCGGCGACTTCACCTTGAACCGGAACCCGCCGTCGCGCTCGGTCACCATCGCCATCCGGCTGCTTCCCGGATCGCTCAGCCCCGTCCCAGGCTCCACCGCGTAGATATCCGATCCATAGCGGTCCCCCGAAATCCCCATCCGCACCAGGATCACCCGCGCCCCTTCCACGGGCTGTCTGGTCGCCGAATCGACCACCTTGCCCGACAACTCCACCGCCTCATCCGCCGGCGCCTGCCCCCAAGCCGCCATCATCAGCATCAGACCGAACCAGATCTTCATGCTACATGGCATAACACAACTCCCCGCCAATCACAATCCCCCCCCGGCCGCCACAGCCTTCCTGGCGTCCGGCGCCCTCGCCGGCGTTCGTGTCGAGCCCTACTTCTTCGCCGGCCCCTTCCTGGCCGCCCCCGCCGGCTGCGCCAGGTATTTCGCGACAGCCGCCCTCAGATTCTTCTCCATGTTCGTGTGCCACGGGTCGTTTCCGCCGTACTGCTCCCGGATCATCCCCATCCTGTCGATGATCACAATTTGCGGCATCATCAGCGGCTGCATCACGCTGGCCTGCAAAAAGCTCGTAGCCATGCGGTGCGGCAACGCCCCCACAGGAAAGCCCGTGGCGTACCTGCCGACGTAGTCCGGCAGCTTCAACCCGGCGTTGTCGTCAATGGCGACGCCCAGCGCCTGCAAGCCCTTCGCTCCATACTCCTTCTGCAACTTGCTCAACAGGGTGGAACTGGTCTGGCAGTGCGGGCATGTCGTCAGCAGCCACTCAAGCAGCACCACCTTGCCCTTGTAGTTCGCCAGATCGATCTGCTCGCCACGGTGCGAAATGAACTTCAGCGGCGGTGCGGCCCGTGGTATCTGCGCTCCAAACGCCCGCGTCGATAGGCCGGCGAGTCCGGCGAAAATGAGGTTTCTTCTGTTCACTTCTTCGTCCCTTGGGCAGAAGCCGGTTCGGCCAGCAGCGTGTCCAGCATTCTGCGTAGATTCTCTTCTTCCCGTTCGAAAAACCTGTCCACCCCCGCGTACTGCCCGCGGATCATCCCTTTACGGTCGATCAGGATCAACTGCGGGAAGTAGACCGGCCCGGCGTTCAGATCGGCCTGCAGGAACTCATACGCCTTGTTGCGGTCCGCGATGCCCATCGGGAACTTCGCCCCCGTCGCCATCTCGAATCGCAGCAGATCAAACCGCGCTTCGTCGTTGATCGCCGCCCCCAGCGCCTCCACGCCCCTTAGCCTGTAGTCCGGCAGCACCTTCTGCACCGTGCTGGCGCATCTCTCGCAATGCTGGCACGTCGTCAGCAGCAGTTCGAAAATCAGAATCTTGCCCCTGTACTGGCTCAGCCTGATCTGTTCGCCGCCCGTGCGCGAAACCACCAGATCCAGCGCCGGCCTTGGCACTTTCGCCGCCTTCAGCATCCGCGGCGTCAGCGCCGCGGCCACGCCCGCCATCAGGGCTTGTCTTCTGCTCAGTCTGTCCATGGAATTTCTTTCAATATACCCCACGCGACGCATCCCCCCGCCCTCAAGGTTTCATTCCTTCCATGCCATACACAGCCCGCCCCTTCCGCGTAATCACATACCTGCCGCCGTCGCCCTCTCCCGTCAGCGCCTCCTCGCTCGCCCGCCTCGCCTCGTGCCTGCTCCATTTTCCCGCCATCACCTTCTGATACAGACGCATGAACCTCTTCGACGTCTCTTCGTCGGCCCACGTTGCCGCGAACCGCAGCACCAGCCGCCCGTCCTTCTTGTGCTCGAGCAGTTCGAACGTCCCGCCACGCCAGCCCGGCGCTATCGCCAGCGCCTCCTCCCTGCCGGCGTACTGCTCGAACAGGATCCGCCAGTCCAACTCCCCCACGCTGCCCGCATTCAGCGCCCTGTACTCGCCCTGCCTGTCCAACTTCGGCAGCGCCGCCGCCTCCGCTTTCCACCCCGACAACCAGATCTCGGGATGCAGAATCTCCCTCGCCGTCGCCGGCGGCCGCGTCAGCACCTCGCTGAACGCCTTCTTCCCCAGCCGGTCCAACGCCGCCTGCTGGAACAGCAACCCCGCCGTGTAGGGAAACAGCAGCGTCTCCCGCAGATACAGCGGCGCCTTCTCGAACACCGGAAACATCCCCGCCGCCAGACTCGACCCCGCCCCCGCGATCATCCCCAGCGCCTGCGAATTCCCGCTCAGCGACATCCCCATCCGGTTCAACTGCGTCTCATACATCAGCCACGTCGCCTGCCCCTCCACCACCGCCATCCGCGCCAGTTGCGCTTCATCGGTCTTCGGCCCCTTCTCCAGAAACCGCGTCAGATCGTAGCTCTGGTCCGCCAGCGCGTGCGCCAGTTCGTGCACCAGCACCAGATCCCTCATCCCTTCCGGCGCGCCCTCCACAAACAGCATCCGCTTCTTCCGGTGGTCATACACCGCCGCCGCCTGTTCGCCCAACAACTCAATGGTGGCCGCCCGCAGATCGTAATCCCGCGGGATCAGCCCAAACCTCTTCAACGTCAACTCCTCGGCCCGGATCTCCTCCGGCTTCACGTTCTCCCTGATCTGCCCGTCCAGCCACGCCTTCCATCCATCCCGCCCGATCGCCTCCACCCGGATCGGATGCTTCTTCACGAATCCCGTCTTCTCCGACAGCGCCGCCACCGCCGCGTCAATCTCCTCCACGCTCGGCGGCGCGGCCGCCATGGCCGTACAATACGCCGCAAGCAGGAGTTTGCCCAGGAAGCGTTGGTTCACAATACCCCCATTATCGCTGTATCCAGTCTCCGCGCCCATCCATCCGCCCTTTCCGCTCCCGCGGCCGGACTCCCCACTGGCTTCCCGCCCGCCCGCCTCATCGATTCCCGCCTCCATCCCTCCGGCAAGCAGCCGGAAATCGCGCACCCCCGGGCGCCCTGAAACATCTCGCCGCCAAACGCCATGCTAGACTTTAGGATGACACCCCATCGTGGAAACCGAGGAGACGAGTTTGTCCAACGAAACCAAGAACCCCGAGAAGCTCTACCAGGCTGAATACATCGGCAGCGGCACCTTCATCATTTCCAAGCCCAAGCGCAACAAGCGCAAGATGCGCCAACTCCGGCTCAAAAGCCCCAACGGCGGCATGCGCAAGTAGCCCCTTCCCAACCCTTCCCATCCCGCCTGGCTCGGGCCACTCTCACGCCGTGATACCATGCGCCTGAGCCATGCGGATCAAGTCATTCACCACCTACCCCCTCGCCGCCGCCGACCCTCCTCTCAGAAGCTCCTACGGCCGCCATGCGCCATACGCCCTGCGCACCGCCCTCGTCCTTGAAACCACCGACGGCATCACCGGCATCGCCGAAGCCCACGGCGGCGACGGACCCCTCGCCGCTCTCGAAGCCATCAAGCCCATGGTCCTCGGCATGGACCCCTTCCAACTCACCCGCCTCTGGGCGCAGACCGCCGACCCGCCCGGCTCCGGCGACCGCTCCCAAACCTGGTTCGTCCCCGGCGAAAACCCCCGCGACGCCCGCACCCGCTCCTACGCCGCCGTCGAAGCCGCCTGTCTCGACATCATCGGCAAGGCCGTCAACCGCCCTGTCTGCGACCTGCTGGGCGGACGCGCCCGCGACGCCGCTCCGTTTTCCGCCTATCTGTTCTACAAACACGCCGGCGGCGGCGGCCTTGGCGGCGACGCCCGCGACGACGAATACGGCGAATGTCTCACGCCCGCGTCCATGGTCGGCCAGACCCGCCGCATGATGGACCTCTACGGCTTCAAGGAGATCAAACTCAAGGGCGGCGTCCTTCCTCCTGACGAAGAAATCGAAACCATGCGCCTGCTGCGCGCCGAGTTCGGCCCCGCCGTCCCGCTGCGCATCGATCCCAACTGCGCCTGGTCCGTCGAAACCTCGGTCGAGATCGGCCTCGCCCTCAAGGACGAACTCTCCGGCGGCGGCTACTTCGAGGACCCCACCGCGGGCATGGACGGCATGGCCGAAGTCCGCCGCCGCCTGCTCGCCGCGGGTGTCGAAACCCCGCTCGCCTCCAACGTCGCCGTCACCGCCACGGAACACATCGTGCCGGCCTGGCAGACCGGCGCCTCGCAGGTCATCCTCAGCGATCCCCATTACTGGGGCGGCATCCGCGCCGTCCAGCGCATGTCAATGCTCTGCGATTCGCTCGGCCTCGGCGTGTCGATGCACTCGAATAACCACCTCGGCCTCAGCCTGATGATCATGGCCCACACCTGCTGCGCCTCGCCCGCCATGCAGTTTGCCTGCGACACCCACTACCCCTGGCAGACCGGGCAGGACGAGATCATCGAAGGCGGCCGCGTCAAATTCGTTGATGGCGCCGTGCCCATCCCCGGCAAGCCCGGCCTCGGCGTCTCGCTCGACATGGACCAGGTCCACCGCCTCGGCGAGCGCTACCGCTCCCTCACCTACCGTAAGCGCGACGACGAAGCCGAAATGCGCCTCCACGTCGAACCCAACTGGAAACGCATCCTCCCCCGCTGGTAGCAGGACAGGCCTCCTGGCCTGTCACCCGCCGGCACATGTGTTCGCGTTCCTGTACGCCGCCCGCATAACGAACCGCGAGTGCAACGGGCGGTCCCGCCAAGAGGCCGCGCGCGCAGCAGGCGGGTTCCTGAGCCGCGCCTGCTTACTTCCGCAGCGCCGCCATCAAATCCGCCATCTCGGCCTCCGACAGCTTCGGCCACCCCGCCTTGCCCGCCCCCGGCTCTTTCTTCATCGCCGGCCCATGCACCCACACCGCCGAGATCATCTCATACGGCGTCGACGCCTTCGGCGCCGTCCTGTGGCAGCCGTTGCACGCCTTCGCCTGCATCAGCCGCTCGCCCCGGCTGGCATCGCCCGGCAACTGGTCGAACTGCTTCGAGAACAGGTACCCCACCAGCCGCGTCATCTCCTCCGGCCTGATCCCCGACGTCTGCCGCATCACCGCCGAGTGGTTCCACATCGCCGCCGCGAAATCAGCCATCGACTTGAACGGCCCCGCCTTCGGCAACGCCTTCGACCCCTGGTGGCACCCCACGCACCCCTTCACCGCAAACAGCGTCTCGCCCGTCTCGGCCGACGCCGGCGCAAACTTCGCCGTCAATCCCCTGGTCTGCGGCAGGCTCTTCAAATACGCGATCATGTCGCCCATCTCAGCCGCCGGGATGTCCTGGAACTTCAAGCCACTGTCCTTGGCCGCCTGCCTCATCTGAGGCGAGTGCACCCACATCTGCCGCGCCAGTTCAATCGAGTCCACAATCGACTCCCACTTCATCACCGCCGCCCCCCCCGACGCGTTCGCCGACGTGATGTTATGGCACTCCGCGCACCCCTTCGAGACAAACACCTTCCGCCCCTTCGCCGCATCCCCGGCCGCGCCCGAGTACCGCGCCACATACAGATACGCGAAAACATCGGCCGATTGCTGCGCCGTCAGTTTCGGCGTCGCCACGTCCGCCGCCTCCATCGCCCGCCACATCGCCGGCGCGTGGTTCCATAAAGCGGTCAGCAGCGTCACTGGCGTAAACTGTTTGCCCGCCAGTCTGCCCAGATCCGGACCCGGCTTGCCCGCATCGCCGTTCACCGCATGGCAAGCCACGCACTTCTGCTGTTCGAATAGCACCGCGCCCCGCGACGCGTCCCCCTGAATGGAAGCGGCGGCCGGGAGGGCCGCCGCGAGAACAATGATAAGATTTCGGAACATCATCGGCTTCTACATCCCTATCGGGATATTACAGCACGAATCTGACGCCCGTCATCACCATGTTGGTCCGGAACGTCTCGTAGCTGAAGATGGACGGCTGGTTGTAGCCATACGTCCTCCACTCCGAGAAAACATGAACGTTCCTGTGCAGCGGCAGACTCAGCTTGCCGTGCGGCTGATAGAACCTCGACGGCCGGCTGCCGTCGGTGGTCACATACGACCCCCCAAACGTCAGCTTCGGCTTGAACACGCCCGAGCCCGGCAGCGTGATGTCGGCCAGCAGCATCCCCGTATGCGCGATGTCGCGGTACAGAGACTGCGCCTGCTGATACGGGAACAGGATCAGGTAGCCGATGTCGGACTGGATCGCCGACCGGTTGTAGTCCGCGATCACCGTCACCCACTTGCCCCCGCCCGGCATGTACTGCAAGCCCACCGACGTGTTCTGCGACTTAAACTCCAGATCCACGCCCGAGGCCGGATTCTTGTTCTCCATCCGGTTGTAAACCACCGTCATCAGCAGGTCCTGCCGGATCTCGTACCGCCCGTTCAGCTTCATCCGGTAGTAATCCTGCAAGCTGGTCCGGTAGTACGTCTTCACGCCGTTGCTCACCTCGGCCGACCCGTTCAGCGTCAGCTTCTGCCATGGCCGCGCCACAAACCCGGCCAGCCCGATGTGCCGTTGCATCTCGAGCCGCTCCTGCGGGCCCGTGATGCTCAGCGACCCGGCCCGGATCAGCGCGTTGCCCCACTCATAGCGGTACCCGCCCCGCAGCGTGAACTTGCGGCTGAAGTCATACAGCGCCTCCACCGTCTGCCGGTGCACGCTCGTCTCCAACCGGTCCACGTAACTGTTCCTGATCGTCGCCGCCAGTTCCGTGTTCTTCAGAAACGCCGCTTCAAACGCCCCCGCCGTATCCGTCTTCTGGCGGTCGGTCTCGTAGTATTCGCGCACCCGCAGCCGCGACACCGGCCTCAGCTCCATGCCGAACGAGCCCGTCGTATGCGGACGCCGCGCGTCGCCGTACACCGTGTCCTTGCCGCTCGAATAGAACAGCAGCCCCGGAGCCGTCGAATACAGGCTGCCCGCCAGCGCCTGGTTGAAATTGGAGAACGTCTTCGGGTTGGCGTAAAGCACCTGCCCGTAAAGGTCAACCCAATCGTAGGGATGCGCCGTGAACAGCACCTTCGTGATCCGCGAACTGCCGTCCACGTCATACAACTGGTTGCCGTTGGTCAACGACAGCAACTGCCCCAGCACCGGCACGTTCCCGCGGCTGCCCCGCATCGGCTCGGTGTTGAAAATCCGCTGCCCGTCGCCGAAATCCGTCGAACCGTGCTCTATGGTCAGGTGTGACCGCGTGAAGTTCATCCTCACGCCCCCCACCACGTCCTGCTGGCGCCAGTCCAGATCCGTCCTCAACGCATACTCGTTGCCCTGCACCACCAGCGGCGTGATCCCTCGTCCGCCCGCCCAGTTCCGCGTCACCCGCAGGTACGGCGTGAACCGCTCGTTCGGCAGCAACGTCAACTCGTGGTCGAAGTTGCGCATGTTCATGTCATAGCTGCGCAGGCTGTATCCAGCCGGCGCCGCCGGGTTGGCGAACGACGGCAGGAAATTGTAATACAGCAGGTTCGAGTAGCGCGACGCGTAGCGGTAATACTTCTCGTCGCTCAACTCCAGCCGCGCCGTGTTGAACGGATCGCCCCAGTTGCCCGACGTCAGCCGCATCGTCTTCAGCAGCTTGTGTGCGCCCTGGTAGCTCACGTCCATCGACGGCAACCGGAACCCCCCGGTCAGGTTCACGATCGAACGGTAGGCGTCCATCGACCCGGCGACGTCGGACCGCCACCGCGCGCCTGCTTCCACCCACCCGCTCCACGTCTTCTCGCCCGCCGGCGCGGACTCTTCCTTCTTCGCTTCTTCCTTCTTGGCCTCAGCGGCCGGCTTCTGTTCCTGGGCCGCCACAAGCGCCAGCGGCATCATCATCAGCACCAGGTTGCGGAGCGTCATCGCAGCAGCCCCCTATTCACGTTCGATCCATGCACTTTCTGGTGGCACATCGTGCAGTTGCGGTACTTCGGCTGCCGCATGTCATGCAGCGCCGGCGGCACTCCGCCCGCAATCCCCGCCGGCGTCGGCGACACGATGTTCGAATGGCATTCCAGACACTGATTGGCCACCTGGTGCCTCGTCAGCATCCTCGGATTCGCCGATCCGTGCGGCTCGTGGCATGTCGAACACGGCTCGGTCCTCACCGGCGCATGCTCGAACACGAACGGCCCGCGCTTATCCGAGTGGCATGCGAAACACCCCGGCTCGGCCGCGTTCGCCGTCCTGATGTTGCGCGCCAGGATGCTTCCATGCGGGTTGTGGCAGTTCGTGCACGCCATCGCGCCTTCGGGCACCCTATGCCGGTGCGGCTTCTGGAACGACGCCCACACGTTGGTGTGGCAGCTCGCGCACTTCTTATTCACCCCTGCCGCCGTCCTGAACTGGACGTCCGAACTCTCCTGCCCCGTCTTGTGCACCGTGTGGCACGAAGTACAGGACACCGCCGACCGCGCATGTCCGTTCTGGATGGCGCCCACGTTGGTCCTCGAATTCCTGTGGCACGACAGGCACATCTTGTCCGCCGCCCCGGCTGCCATCTTCGCCGGATTCAGTATGTCGCCCGCCTCGTTGGTCTCGGCGTGCTTCGCGCCCGGACCATGGCATGACTCACAGGCGCGCTCCTGCATGCCTCGCCACTTCGTCGTCGTCAGCTTGTTATGCGGGTTCTTCTGAAAGGAGGTGTTCACTTCATCGTGGCAAGCGGCACAGGACTCCGACCCAATGTAGCCTTTCGGCAACTGGCTCTCCTGCGCCGAAAGCCACGCCGGAACAAAAAAGACGGCCAGCGTAACCATGGCCGCGCTGCGTGACAGTCGGATCATGCGAATCTCCCGTGAGACGGCGGAACAGGGGAAGACCTTCTCGCGAAGGCCTCCCCCCAGGTATTCGGACTTAGTTTGCGTGAACCTTGTCCACGGCATACGTCTTGCCCGTCCCATGGCATGTGCCGCAGCTCTCGCCGAGCTTCGACGTATTCACCAGGGCATGGCTCGCCGCATCCAGGCTCACATGGCAGCCGATGCAGGCCGCCGTCGCCGGCTTCACCGGATCCATGAATCCGCGCGGATCCCGCTTGTCGGCAACCCCCTTCACCGGAACCATGTAGCTGGTGCCCTCGTGGCAGGTCGAACAATTGTTCAAACCGCCCACATAGACCACCTTGTTGTAGTTGTGCGGCGTGTTGCCGAAGCCGTAGACCGTGTAGTTCCGCTCCTGCACGTTGCCCGCATGGATGCGGTGGATCATGATCGCCATGTCGACCGACTCGGCCGGCATCTGCGACGCCGGACGCCGCGCCGCATCCGTCTCCACCGGGTTGTGGCACTGGATACAGGTCCCGATCTGGTTCCGGTTGTTGCCGTGGAACGTCAGATTGGCGTGGCACCCGTTGCACTTCGCCGTCGACGTGATTGTCCGCCGCGGCGCGATCGCCGATCCGTCAACGCTGAAGTTGATCACCTTGTTGTCGATGTTGTACTGGACCGACTGCTGCTTCAGCGTCCCTTCCAGCACCGTCACCACGTGGCGGCCGTCCAGCCCGATCGTGAACGTGCCCTTGGCATCGGCCGGAATCGCCGTGTTGAACGTATAGCGGTAGGTGTCGCCAGTCAGTGTCGCCACCTGCCGCGGATCCTCGCTCACGTAGCCGCGGCTCGTCGGCGACACATAATCCGTCGTCGGACCCGACAGGATCAGCCCGATCCGGTTCAGCGTCTTGATGTCCCAGACGCTGCCGTCGGCCCTCTTCAACGTGAAGTTCACCGTCGGCTTCTCG
The DNA here is from genome assembly GCA_013822245.1 of Candidatus Solibacter sp. Classification (GTDB taxonomy): domain Bacteria; phylum Acidobacteriota; class Terriglobia; order Bryobacterales; family Bryobacteraceae; genus PNKE01. The sequence continues at coordinate 49,953 of PNKE01000013.1, read as the reverse complement.
CCCGGCTTGGCGTTCTCAACCGACTTCAACTCCGCGATCACCCTCGGCAGCATCGACGAACGATTCGGAATCGTGTGCGCGCCCTTGATCGACGCGTCGAATTCCAGCTCGCCCTCGGGGATGTGGCAGTTCGCGCACAGGTTGTCGCTCGGCTGCGGCAGGTTGATGTGGCCCTGGCCCGTGGCGAAGTTCACGTCGTCGTGGCACGACCCGCAGGCCGCCCGCGTCGGGTTCTTCAACCACGCATCGCCCTGCGGCGCCTTGCCATCGTGACAGAACGCGCAGTTGCGGACGTCGGAGGGCATATGCACTCCGCTGAAATCCGCAACGTTGTTGCCGAACCCTACCCACCAGTACCGCCCGCCCGCGATCACGCTCGGCAGATTCGCCCCGGCGTGGATCTTGTGCGTCATCTCGGTCATGTCCATCGATGCGCCCGTCTCCGGATTCACGTTGGTCACGTCCTCATACGCCGGCGCGTGGCACTGAACGCAGCTCGCCATGCCTTTCCGCGACCCGCCATGGAAGCTCAGGTCCACGTGGCACTTGTTGCAGCTCGCTGTCCCAATGACGTCTCTCACCTTGGGCACTGCACCGCCCTGCGGCACGAAATCGTACATCACCGTGGCATAGTTGGTGCCAAGCTCGAACTCCGACAGGTTCCGGTTGCCGTAAATCTGGATCTGGTGCGCCGCGTCCTTCTCATACGTAGCCGGCAACTTTGTGCCAAACGTATAGATGTATTCGCCCTCGGCCACCACCTGATAGCTGCCGCCCGAATCCGCCGCCGACTGCCGGGCCGTCTTGCCCGCCGTCGGCGCGTACGTGCTCGTCTTGGTCCGCTTCGTGTACGTCTGGTGCCACTTCGACGCCTTCGGTATCCTCGAAATCACAAAACTCGTGCTCACATTGCCAGGCGTCGTCACGCCCAGCCTGTCCAATCCCAAACCGCGCGGATCGGTGATCTTGAACCGCACCTTCACGGTCCCGTCGGCCGCGATCTCATGGCTGACCACGCTGAATCTCAACCCTGGACGGACGAAGTTCACCAGAGCTTCATCCGCGTAATACGCCTTGTCCCGGGGCGTGAACGGCCCCTCGTCGGCGCTGAATAGCACGGCGGATCCCACCATCATCATGCTCAACATGATCAGGACCGACCACCGGGCACGTCCCGAACATCGACGATAGATGTTCATGAGCAATCTCCTTTGTCTCTAACGAAGTACGGCGAGCTACATTACGAGTTCGGCGGCAGGCTGAAACCCGCCTGAAACGGGCCTTCCCCTGCGTTGCTCCTCCATTGTTCTACACCGCTCGATTCTATGCAAGACATTTTGGTCCGAATACCGTCAAAGAACTGATGTACATATCTTCATCTGTAGAATTTTACTACATCTCCCGCTCCGCCTCACCCCACTGAAAATGTTGCAGCTCCGCCCGCCCAAGGCTCTCAACTGTTTCTGCTCTGGGCCTGGCCATCGCCATCCCCGCTCCCGCCGCCCGCGGCTTCGCCCTGTCACCGGACCGTGCCGCCATCGAAGCTGCACTCACCGCGCTCGTCTCGCCCCGCGGCGTAACTCGCAGCCCTTTCCGCCGGGCCATGCAATGCGCCGTGCTGGGCGCCGGTCAGCGGCTCCGCATCACCCTCGACGGCCAACCCCACAAGTCCTTCGCATACCAGCAACTCCGCTCGCTCTCCTGCTTCACCCGCTTCACCACCATGCGCCGCGTCTCGAATACTCTCCGCTCCAACCTCATGGGCGCCGCCGAATGGTTCGGCATCTTCCTCAACCGGCTCATCGACCCCGCCGCTCTCCCCTCCTCCATCATCGAAGCCGCCTTCATCGGCGCCCGCGGCAACGGCGATCCCCTCACCCTCTCCCACCTCTTCTCCGGCGCCGCTTTGCCCGCCCTCGCCATGAACGGCGCCACCCTCTCCCGCCTCCACGGCTTCCCCGTCCGCCTCATCGCACCCCGCTACTACGGCTTCAAATGCGTCAAGCGGCTCTCCGAAATCCGCCTGACCGCCAGACCCTACTACGGAACCCGGCCGAAAATGGGCTGCACCAACGAGCACGCCGATCATACCCGCCGTTCATACCCCGCCGTTCATACAATGAGCTATATTGATCGTGTTCGTCCGGATGGGGAACGGCTCCTTGTTGGCTGGGTCCCATTTGCCGGTTTGTTCGGCATCCAGACGGTGCAGGTCAGGGCGGATCAGGCCGTCTGGGTCGATTGCGGCCTCGAAAAGCCCCTCTCGCCCTCCACTTGGACCCTCTGGAAAGCCGGCATCCCGGCCGCTGGCGGGCCACCAGGGAAAGCCCCATCTTTGCGGATGGTGTGAAGGGTCCTACAATCAAGAAACTGTCGTGATTGCTGTTACCAGCGCAGTCTTTCTGGCTTCGGCGATAATCGCCGCGGCTTGGCTCGCCCGGCGCAACTACCTCGCCCTGCCGGAACTCCCCGCTTCCACCCCGGATTCCCTCCCCGATCACGTCGTCATCATCCCCGCCCGCGACGAACAAGCCCGCATCAACCGCGCCATCAGGAGCTTCCCCGTCTCCGACGTCGTCGTTGTCGACGACCATTCCGCCGACCGCACTGCCTCGCTCGCCGCCGCCGCCGGCGCCCACGTCCGCCACGCCGCTCCCCTCGCCGCCGGCTGGAAGGGCAAGTCCAACGCCTGCTGGACCGGCGCCCTCTACACCGAATCCGACTGGATCCTCTTCGTCGACGCCGACACCTGGTACGACCACTCCTTCCTGCCCTCGATGCTCGACTACGCCGTCCGCGAAGACCTCGCCGCCGTCACCGTCTTCCCCCGCCAGCACCGCCTCACTTTCTTCGAGAAGATGCTGCTGCCCTACGCCTTCGGCCTATACTTCACCGGCGTCGACGCCCTCGCCGTCAACAACCACCTCAAACCCGATGCCCTCGCCAACGGCCAGTGCCTCCTTGTCCGCCGCGACGCCTACGAGTTCGTCCAGGGCCACCGCGCCGTGGCCAATAGCGCCGTCGAGGACGTCGCCCTCGCCCGCCTTTTCAAGCGCCACCGCATGAAAATCCGCGTCGTCCGCGCTGAATCCATGGCCCACGCCCGTATGTACGGCTCGTTCGCCGCCATCTGGCGCGGCTTCGAAAAAAACTCCTTCAAATTTCTCAAATTCAACCGCCGCACCCGCTTCATCGTCGCCGCCGCCTCCACACTCATGACCTCCTGGCTCCCCATGCTCGCCTGGCTCATCCAGAAGGATCAGTTCATCGCCGCCTCCATCTTCTTCTTTATCCCCGCCGCCGCCTGGCGCGCCTGGTACGGCTCCACCGTCCACGCCCTGCTGGCCCCCTTCGCCATCTACCTGTTCCAGTTGATCGCCCTCTCCGCCATGGTCAAGGACTTCTTCGGCCTCAAAACCGAATGGAAGGGCCGCCAGGTTTGACCCGCCCGCTCTCCTGCACCATCCCCTGACGCCTGGCCCCTGGCGCCTGGCCGCCGGCCTCGCCCCCTGCATCGCCGCCATCCACTCCCGTTGAACACCCCGGCCGCGGCCTCATTCACCCCTCGACGCCAGCAGCACCCCCCCGCCCGGCGCCCCCTTCACGCTCCGAAACGTGTAACCACGCTCCTCCAGGTACCCCAATACCCAACTCGGCCGGCCCGTGCCCGCCGCGTACAGGATAAACTCCCTGTGCGTTTCCACAAACGCGTCCGCCTCCCGAACACGCAGCGGAATGACGCTCGACAGCAGTCTGTTCGCTCTGTCCGGTACGCTCTCCGACAGCGCGCCCAACCTCCCGTCCGGCATCAGCAACTGCGCCAGCCGCCCGTTCAGGCCGTGGCCCGAATAATACGACATCTCGACAAACGCCTTCGGATCCGCGACCACGACCTCATGCCCCGGATACGCCCTGGCGGCCCCATCGAGCCCCGGCGGCGATTGCCCCCCCTTCTGCATGCGTTCGGTGGCGCCGCTGATCATCCTCCCAAGGTCCTTCGCCGTCTGCAGGGAAAATGCCAGCACCATCGATGCCATCAACGCCGCCGCCACCAGCCTTACTTTGATCGAACTGCAAATGATCCCCCACAGGATCGCCAGTCCCACAATCACAGGCCACGCGTATCGCGGCAGATACCATGTATGGGCGATAATCGTCATTGTCACGACCATCGCCGGATACAGCGTGAGCATCAACGCCAGCGCCAGTTCCGGCGCGCTGAAACCGCCCCCGGATTCCGCTCTCGCCGCCTCCCGGCGCCAGCGCTCCGCCATCAACGCCAGCAGGACCGTCACCGCCAGCGCCACTATCAGCACCGCGTGGTTGATTTCCACGGCCAGGTAGTTCTTGTACGTCACCAGTATCCGCTCCAGCGGCGGGTTGTACGCCTCCGATCCTGAATACTCCGTCCGGGTGTGCAGGATCAGCGGAGCCTGCAGGCTCACCAGCAACGCCGCCGCCGCCGCCAACCCCCACACGCTCCACCTCGCCCTGCGCTCCCGCAACGCGTAAACCGCCTCGGCCCCCGCCAGGCAGGCGATCAGCATCCCCGCGAAATAGTGCGTCGCCACCGACATCAAGAAGAACACGTACATCAGCGGCGCCGCCCACCTCCGCTCCCCAAGCATCTGCCAGCCCACGGCCGCCACCGCCAGGAATCCCGTCACCATCGCGTACGGGCGCGCCTCGATGGCGAACGACCGGAACGGCGATAACGCGATGAATAATACCGCCGCCACCGCCCACGCCCCCCCGATCCGCCTCCTCGTGAAATAGAACACTCCGGCCAGCGTCAGCAGGTACCCCGCAATCGTCGGCAGCCGCAGGTTGATGTGGATGTCGCCAGGCAGACCGGCCGCCGCCGACATCACCGCCATGAATGCCAGCGTCATCATGTCCTTGCCCGCCAGTAGTGCGTCCACCGTCGCCGAAAAGGGCCGTAGGCTGGCGTAATGCAGCGTCAGCAGTTCGTCGTACCAGAACCTCAATTGGCGGGCGTTCGACGCCAATAGGCAGAACTCCACCGCCAGGATGCACATCAGCGCCGCCGTGCTGATCGCAACCGGGCTCCTGCGACTCCAGGCCGCCATCACGCGCTCGGCCCCAGCCTCGATCCAGGCCGCGAAACCCCCTGGCCGGTCCCCTCGCGCGATCCCTTCCCCCACGCTTCTCAGGTGATCCACCTGGAAATCATAGCACTCGAACCGCCGCCTTCCCTCAGCTTCCGCGCACCCCCGGCGCCGGCGCCGGGATTCGGCCGCGCCGCACGCCTTCGCCCCTTCGGCTTGTCCCGATCCCGGCTCTACTTCACGTCCAGCCCGATCCGGCACGCATGCCGTTCCAGAGCCTTCGCCTCCCACTCCCTGTATGCCCGGTTGCGCCGCGTCAACTCGTCGAAATCCACCAGATGCGCGTCAAACTCCGGCCCGTCCACGCACGCGAACTTCACCTCGCCCCCCACCGTCACCCGGCACCCGCCGCACATCCCCGTCCCGTCGATCATCACCGGGTTCAGCGACGCATGAAGCTTCAATCCCCAGTCCCTCGTCGCCTCCGCCGCCGCCTTCATCATCGGAATCGGACCAATCACATGGCCCTCTTCAAACTCCCCCGGACCCGCAATGCTCTTCAGCAACTGCACTACGTTCCCATGGAATCCATGGGTCCCGTCGTCGGTCGCCCACTCCAGCCTGTCCACTCCGGCCTTCAACTCCTCCTCCAGAATCCTGTAATTGTCCGATCTCGCTCCGCACAACGCCGTCACATGGTTGCCGGCATCATGGAATGCCCTGGCCACCGGCAGCAGCTCGGCCACGCCCACCCCGCCCGCCATGCACACCACCTTCTTGCCCGTCGTCATCGTCGCCGCCTCGCCCAGCGGACCCACCAGGTCCGCCAGCGCCCCGTCCACCGGCAACTCCACCGCCTCTCGCGTGGTCTTCCCGATCGCCTGGATCACCATCGTGATCGACTGCCGCGCGGCGCTGGAATCCACAATCGTCAGCGGGATACGCTCGCTCTGGTCCGTCGGCCGGATGATGATGAACATCCCCGGCTTCCAGCGCTTCTGGATCCTCGGCGCTTCCACCTCAAGCAGGAAGATCTCCGGCGCCAGTTGGCGCTTGGCTAGAATTCGGGTCACTGCGTCACCTCCTCGGCCGCCACTTCCGCTTGCGGGTTCAGAGCCCTGTCAATCGCCGCCGCCGCCGCCCGTCCGTCCTTCATCGCCAGGATCACCGTCGAACCGCCCCTCACCACGTCGCCGCCCGCGAAAACGCCCGCCATCGACGTCGCCCCCCACTCGTCGATCACAATCTTGCCCCGCTTTGTCCGTAGCTGCGGCGTCGCCTTCTGCAGCGTCGGGTTCGGAGCCTGCCCGATCGCCGCCACCACCGTCTGCGCCTTGATTCTGAACTCGCTCCCAGGCACCGGTACCGGCGATCGCCGCCCGCTCTCATCCGGCTCGCCCAACTCCATCCGGATGCACTCCACTTCCTGCACGAAGCCCCGTTCGTCGCCATGCAACGCCACCGGCGCCGCCAGGAAGTGGAACACAATGCCTTCTTCCTCGGCGTGCTCGATCTCTTCCAGCCGCGCTTTTAGCTCCTCGCGTCCCCGCCTGTACAACACAACCGTCTCCGACCCGAACCGCTTCCCCCACCGCGCCGCGTCCATCGCCGAATTGCCGCCGCCCACCACGATCGTCCGCTCGCCCACCAGCACCGGCGTGTCGGCCTCCGGTTCGAACGCTTCCATCAGGTTGATCCGCGTCAGGAACTCGTTCGCCGTATACACCCCGATCAGGTTCTCGCCCGGAATGCCCATCATGTAAGGCAGCCCCGCTCCGGTGCCGATAAACACCGCCTCGAAACCTTCTTCAAACAGATCCTCCACCGTCGCCGTCTTGCCCACGATGAAGTCGGTTACAAACTCCACCCCCAGGTGCCGCAACCGCGCGATCTCTTCCTTCAGGATCTCCCGCGGCAAACGGAAGTTCGGAATCCCGTAGATCATCACCCCGCCCAGCCTGTGCAACGCCTCAAACACCGTCACCCGGTAGTTCTTCCGCGCCAGATCGTATGCCGCGATCAGCGACGCCGGGCCCGATCCCACCAGCGCCACCTTCTTCCCCGCCGGATGCGCCGGTTCCTCGGCCGTCAACTCCCGCATTCTCATCCGTGCGTGGTCGGCCGCGAACCGCTCCAGTGACCCGATCGCCACAGGCTCCCACTTCTTGGCGACGATGCAGGCATCCTCGCAAAACAGCTCATGCTGGCAAACCCGCCCGCATACGCCCGGAAACGGGCTTTGCTCGCTGATCACATCATGCGCCCCCTGGAAGTCGTTCTCCACCATCCGGATAATGAAACGCTTGATGTCGATATGCAGCGGACAGGCGTCCACACAGGTTGGTTTGGCGCATTGCAGGCACCGTTGCGCCTCTATACCCACCTGCTCGGGCGTGAACCCCAGCGCCACCTCGCTCGCGCTCGTCGCCCTAACTTCAGCGTTTAGAACGGGTAAGGCCTGCCGCGGTAGCTTCGGGTTCGGCTTGAACTTCGGTTTCTTTTCTTCCATCACCAGTACTGATAAGCAAAATCGATGCCAAAGCGGGACTTGCCCCAGTTCCGCCCTACACTGGTGAGTATGGATTGTCGCAACCCCTGGACTTGACCGGCTCGGTTGCCCTGCCGGAAGTCTGAACTTCTACAACCGCCGCATCTCGCGTCGAGTGCCCGGCAACTTCGGCGGCATCAACGCCCACGGCGCCGGGTTCGTCACCGTCAATGGCGCTTTCGGCCCGGCCTCCGCGGCGTCCGGTTGATCGTCTGACCATCCCGGACGCCCCGGGGCCTTCTCCCAATCCGGTTACTGCGTCACGTAGCCCAGTTCCGGCGTCGTCGTCATCGACTGCGTCTCGGCCCGGTCCACCGTCTCGGCAACCTTCGCCATGTACGCCTTATACGACGCGCCCAATATCTTCTCCGTCGTCGGCATCGCGTCCATCTCGGCCCACTTCGCAAACGGCGTCACGATGATGTACTCGCCCACCGCGCTGCCCAGCATCACCCGGTTCACCCGGTAGTCCTTGATCCCCGCCTGCTTCAGCGCCGGCAGCAGCATCGTCTTGATCATCTCCTCGAACTCCAGCGCCTTGCCCGGCTTCACCACCGTCGTCATCATCCGCGCATGCGTCTTTTCCGGCAGCGGACCGGACGTGATGCTCAACTCCGGCGCAAACCGCGCCAGCACGTGCCGCGACTCCTCCACCGCGCTCCGCATCAGCGTCTGGAACTTCAAGTTATCCGCCGTGCTCATCCCCGCCATCGGACCCGGACTGTCAAACTGCGCGAAATTCCTCACCGGCGTCACCAGCACGCCCGTATAGGTCTGGCCGAAAATCGTGGTCGCCCAAGCCCTGCGCCACGGCGTGCCCTGTTTCTTATAGGCCTCGTTCACCAGCTTGATCCCCTCCGCGAAATCGTAGGTGCCGCCCGCCTTCACCTTGTAATAGCTGATCCGCATCAGGTCCGGAACAGGCTGCCCCATCGCCTGGCCCGCCATCACCATCATCAGCGCGCCCGCAAGCGCACACTTCACCACCGTCATATTGCCCAGCTTCATGCTTCCTCCAATTACTCTGACTCGTTTCCGCCAAGCGTGAATCCAGCGCGCACGGCGGCTATAGGACATTACCATCCTTCGATGTCATTTACAAGACTATTGTGTGCTGTATCCAGCCTTCCTCACGAATGCCTCCCAAAGCTATAAAGGACCTGAAGATGCTGAAATGGCGTTGCGGCCCCATGCTCCATGTCCCATCCGCAAGCCGGTGACCAACATGTCCTTCTCTGGCCGTGGATTCCTCGCCTCTTCCGCCTTTGCTCCGGCCTTCAACGCCGCCCCGTCCGCCAGGCCGCCCGCCCTCCAGTGCCGCACCCTCGGCCGCACCAGCCTCAAGCCGTCCACCGCCGGCTTCGGCTTCATGATCGCCTCCCACCCTTCGGTCGTCGCCCGCGCCGTCGGTACGCGGCCGAGTTCGGTCATCGCCCGGAGTTGCCTGGGGTCGCCGCCGGCGACAAGCAGATTCTGCATCTGACCTTCACCGCCATGGCCAGGGACGCCGACCTCGCCGTCTCCCTTCGCGCCCCATACCAGGAACTGGGCCGCAAGCGCATTCCCGCCGACTGGAGCCAGCCGGCAAAACTCGCCCTCTGTGTCCAGGACGGCCGCCTGCGCGTCTTCCTGAACGGCGAGAAACACCTGGACTTCAACCACGTCGAGATGCCTCCTCTCACCAGGGTCGATTTCACCCACGACTTCTATGGCGCCAACCAGTCCATCGGCTACCGCTCCATCCGCTTCGCCGAATCCACCCCCGACTTCAGCCAGATCATCATGTCCTCGGGCCGCTACGTGACCCAGGGCATCACGTTCGACACCGGCAGTGACCGCATTAAGCCCGAGTCCGCGCCCGTCATCCAAATGATCGCCAAGGACCTGGACACAAACCCCGCCCTCAAACTCCTCATCGAAGGCCACACCGATTCAGTCGGCAACGCGCAGGCCAACATGGACCTTTCCAAACGCCGCGCCGAAGCCGTGAAGTCGGTTCTCGCCGCCCAGTTCAAGGTGGATGCCGCGCGGCCGGCCACCGCCGGACTTGGCGCCACCAAGCCCGCCGGCCCGAACGGCACGCCCCACGGCCGCGCCCAGAACCGGCGCGTCGAGTTCGTCAAACGGTAAACCGCCGCCCCAACCCACAGCCAGGCGTTCCGGCCTTCGTACACTTCGCCCCCGCGGCGAACCCCGCCCTGGCGTGTTTTCCATCCCGCCTGTCACCTGCTACAATGAAAAGGAATTTCAGGTATTCCCAATGAAAGCCGGCATCCACCCCGCCTATAACGAACTGAACGTCGTCTGCGCCTGTGGCCACACGTTCAAGACGCGCTCGACCCATAAGGGCGACATCCGCGTTGAAATCTGCTCGAGCTGCCACCCCTTCTTCACCGGCCGCCAGAAGCTGATCGATACCGAAGGCCGCGTCGACCGCTTCCAGAAGAAGCTGGCCCGCACCGCGGCCCTCCAGAAAAAGATCGCCGACCGCGTCTCGGACAAAGCCCAAGCGTAACCCGATTGCCCGGAGCCAGGCCAAAAGGCTCACAAAACGCGAAAAAGGCGGAGCTTCCGGCTCCGCCATTCTTGTTGGTGTGCCGGCTCGGCCGCCCCGCGTCCGCGGCGCGGTGTCTATTTCTGTTCCTGCGTCCCCTTCCCGGCGTCCCGCTTCCTGCGCCGCTCTTCACGCTCCTGGCGCATCTTCTCGTACTCGGCCTGCTGCTGGACCGTCAGCATGGCATTGATGGCGGCCACCTGGCTGTCCTGGATCGTCTGCATCTCAGGCCGCGTCCGATCCCGGAATTCCTTGAACCTGCCCTCGGTCTCATCGAGGATCGTGTTCAGCCGCGTCACCTGTTCATCGCTCAGCTTCAGCCGCTCGGTCATTTCTTTCGTGTACGCCTTGCGGAAATCCTTCGGGCCGCGCGGCGGGCGGTCCGGCCTCGTGACGGCGGTCTTCTGCGCGTAATAGCGGTAGCCGAGGGCGCCCGCGGCCAATCCGCTGAGAAAGACCAGAGTGAGTGAGATGACGAGATTGCGGTTGAACGGCTTCATCTGGGTTTAACGGTTGTCGGAATAATGATCGGGATACGCTACCGCGGCCACGTCCACGAAAATCGAATTCTCGGGCGTCGAATCCTGCGTCAACGCCTCCAGATAGGTTGTCTGATACACCGCGGCCTTGCCCTCGTCCGGACCCGCCTGCAAAAGGAACGCCACCAGACAGGCCGCCGCCGCCGCCGCCACGAAGCCCTCGGTCCAGCGCTTCAGGAACCCAAACGAACTCTGCCGCGCGTCAATGCGCGCCCACAGCTTCGGCATGAACTCAGGAGTGGCTTCAGGCGCCTGGCAGGCGTCGCGGTACGCAGCCAGCAGACTGTCCAACTCCCCTTCCAGATTTCTTTGATCTCGTGCCATAAAGCCCCGCTTTACTATCCCGGCCTCGGCCTATTCTTCGTCTCCCACTTCGCCTCCGCCTGCCTGCCCGGCTGCTTTCGCCTTGCCGGGCAGTCCCGCTTTGGCCGCGGCATCCTTCGACTTCTCGAACGCCTTCAATACCCTCTGGCGCGCCCGGAACAGCCGGACCTTCAATGCGCTTTCGTTTACATCATATATGGACTGTAGCTCTTTCAGCGACAGGCCTTCAACTTCTTTCAGCGTCAGCAGCACCCGGTCGCCCTCTGACACCTCGCTCAAAAGCGATTCCACAAACTCGCGGGTCTTCGCCCGCTGAGCCTCCTCCTCGCTGAACCGCGAGCCGGCGGCGGCATCGGCCATCATCACCTGCTGCTCGCTCAGGTCGGCCATCCTCGACTCGCCGCGCCTGCGCCGCTTCCTTAAATAGTCCAACGACGCATTCACGGTCAACCGGTAGAGCCACGGTTCAAATACTTCCGGGCTTCTCAGTTGATCCATGGAAAAATACAGCCGCAGGAATACCTCCTGCGCAACGTCCTCCACATCCTCGGGACGATTGATCATTCGCGCAACCGTGCCCATGATCCGGCGGCGATACGCCGTCACCACTTCGTTGAACGCACCGGTATCTCCAGCCTGGGCCTTCCGGACGATCTCGAAGTCGACGAGCATGCTGTGTCATACCGGCCAACCGCGAACCAAACTGCGGCTCTATACAATTGGCGGTGGGTCCTGGCTACAGGTTACAACAATTTCAGTATTCATGTGACGCTCTCCGTATTCATTCATAAACCGCAAGTCCTGTCTTATCATGTCGTTATGCGGACCCCCCAGGCGCGCCGTGCTACAATGGCTTGTTTTCGGTTCTCCACCCAATGGACTTTCTCTCCGGACTCAATCCGAGGCAAAAAGAGGCCGTGTGCCACGTCGATGGCCCACTGCTCATCCTTGCCGGCGCTGGCAGCGGCAAGACCCGTGTCATTACCCATCGAATCGCCCATCTGATTGAAGGTAAAGGCGTTTTCGGTCCTTCAGTCCTCGCCGTCACCTTCACCAACAAGGCCGCCGGCGAAATGCGCGAACGCGTTGCCGGCCTGCTGTCCGGCCGCCGCGGCGACGCCGGACCCACGGTGAGCACATTCCACAGCTTTTGCGTCCGCCTGCTCCGCCGCGACGGCTCGGGCCTGGCCTCCATCCGGGCCGGCTTCACCCGCGACTTCCAGATCTACGACGCCGACGACCAGGTCGTTCTCGTCAAGCAGATCTATAAGAAACTCGGCCTCGACGACAAGTTCATGCAGCACCGCGTCGCCCTGTCGCGCATCAGCCACTCCAAGAACCGCAATGAGGGACCCGAGGACCTTCTCAGAGCCGCCACAGACCCCAAAATCACCCGCCTCGCCAAGGTCTTCGAACTCTACCAGGACGAACTCCGCCGCGCCAACGCCCTCGACTTCGACGACCTCCTCCTCGAAGCCGTCCGCCTGCTGCGCCACGACGCCGAGGTCCGCGCGCTCTGGAATCGCCGCATCGAGTTCCTCATGGTCGACGAGTACCAGGACACCAACCGCTCGCAATACGAACTCATGCGGTTGCTCAGCCAGTCCCACGACAACGTCGCCGTCGTCGGCGACGAGGACCAGTCCATCTACGGCTGGCGCGGAGCCGACATCCGCAATATCCTCGATTTCGAAAAGGACTACCCCGCCGCCAGGACCATCAAGCTCGAACGCAATTACCGTTCCACCAAGACCATCCTCGACGCCGCCGGCGCCGTGGTTTCGAACAACCGCGCCCGCATCGGCAAATGGCTCGAAACTGAAAACGCCGCCGGGCCGCTGATCGGCTTCTATGAGGCCGCCGACGGCGAGTCCGAGGCCGTCTTCATCGCCGATACCATCGACAAACTGCTGCGCCAGGACAGCACGGCCCGCGTCGCCGTCCTCTATCGCACCAACTTCCAGTCCCGCCAGATCGAGGAAGCCCTGCGGCGCTACAACCGGCCCTACATCGTCGTCGGCGGCTTCAGCTTCTACCAGCGCGCCGAAATCAAGGACGCCCTGGCCTACCTTAAACTGCTCGCCAATCCCAACGACGGCGTCAGCATGGCCCGCATCTTCAACGTCCCGGCGCGCGGCATCGGCAAGACCACGGTCGAGCAGATCGAATCGCTCGCCCGCGACCGCGGACTCCCGCTCTGGGCCGCCGCCGAAACCGCCTGCTCCGGCAAACTGCTCGGCGCCCGCGCCGAAGCCTCGGTCGGCGTCTTCCTGCGCCTCATCGCCGAGATGCGCGAGTTTCTCTCCTCGCACGGCGTCCACGAGACGCTCAACGAACTGCTCGAACGCACCGGCTACCGCCAGATGATCGCCACCGACGCCGGCGTCGATTCGGAATCCAAACTCGGCAACCTCGAGGAATTGATCTCGGCCGCCACCGAAGCCCACGAACGCGGCGAATCGCTCACCGACTTCCTCGACCACGCCGCCCTGGTCTCCGACGCCGACCAGATGGACGATCAGGCCCGCGTCTCGCTGCTCACCATGCACAACGCCAAGGGCCTTGAATTCCCCGCCGTTTTCATCGCCGGCATGGAGGAGGGGTTGTTTCCGCACTCGCGCTCCCGCGAGAGCGACAGCCAGCTTGAAGAGGAACGCCGTCTCTGTTACGTCGCCATGACGCGCGCCGAACGCCGCCTTTATCTCACCTGCGCGCGCTCCCGCCGCCGCTATGGCGGTTCGCCGCTTGAACCTTGCCAGCGCTCGCGCTTTCTTGAAGAGGTTCCGCCCGCTCTCATCGAGGAACTTCACATCCGCGGCCGGGCCGGCGTGCTCGATCTGTCGGGCGAACGCGCCGAGGTCCGCGATGCCGCCCGCCGCAACACTTATACTGGTAAGACATACAATTCGCTGGATCACATCTCGCAGTTCTTCGCCGGCCGGGGTATCCAGGCGCCATCTCTGGCGCCCAAACCCGCTCCAGCGGCGGATCCTGCGGCGCGGACAGCCCCGCCGGCCCCTCCCAGGGCCGTGCCGGCGGCCAAGCCGGCTATATCGGCGGCCAGGCCTCCGGCTGGGCCGAAAACAGGAAAACGCGGCTTTGCCGCCGGGGCCGCCGTCTATCATGCGAAATACGGCCGCGGCACGGTGATCCGCAAGGAAGGCGATGGCGACGATGCCAAGATCACCGTCAGCTTCGCCAACATTGGAATAAAGAAACTGATCGCAAAATTCGCTCAACTGAAGGCAGAACCATGAACACGAAGAACATCACCGGCCGCGAAGAACGCAAGGAAGCTAAGCGCAAAGCCCGCGCCGAGGCCCCGCCCATCGGCAAGCGTCCTTCCGACGTCGACCGCGGCTCACGCAAGCAGAAGGTCCGCTCCGCCTCAAAGGGCAAGAGCCGCCGCTAAGTCCGGCCGCCGTCTTCCGGTCCCCGCCGCCGCGCCCCTGGCCCGCCGGCGGGGATTCCACGTCGAATTCAAACCGGAACCGGACTCGAACCGCCGCGGCGGTTCAAGGCAGATCGAATTCCGATCCCCGGAGGGAACGCGGTGAACCAGCTTTTCCGGACCAAGAGCATCGAAGCTCTCGTCGCCGCCTCGAACGAGGAGGGCAAGCGGCTCGATCGCCACCTCGGCGCCTGGAGCCTGATGGCCCTCGGCATCGGCGCGGTCATCGGCAGCGGCATCTTTATCCTCACCGGAACCGCCGCCGCCGGCGAGATCCGCAGCTTCCATTCCATCTTTCATGTCCCGCTGCTCGAACTCATCAGGAACGGCGGGCAGTCGGAGTTCACCATCGGCCGCCCCGGCGCCGGTCCCGGCATCGCCCTGTCGTTCTTTCTCACCGCCCTGGCCTGCGGTTTCGCCGCCCTCTGCTACGCCGAAATGGCCTCCACCATCCCCGTGGCCGGCTCCGCCTACACCTACGCCTACGCCACCATGGGCGAACTCACCGCCTGGATGATCGGCTGGAATCTGATCCTCGAATACGCCGTCTCCAACATGGCCGTCGCCGTGGGGTTCTCCGCCCACGTCAGCCACATCATCAGCGGCGTCTTCGGCGTCCACCTGCCGCGCGAACTCTGTGAACCCGCCATCGCCGCCGGGTCCTATACCGGAGCCTGGTTCAACCTGCCGGCGTTCGTCGTGCTGATGCTGCTCACCGTGCTGCTGGTCCACGGCATCAAGGAAAGCGCCCGCGCCAACGACATCATGGTGATCGTCAAAATCGCCGCCATCCTCATCTTCATCGTCGGCGCCGGCCGCGCCATCGTCCCTGAAAACTACGTCCCCTTCATGCCCAACGGCTTCAGCGGCGTGCTCACCGGCGCGGCCATCGTTTTTTTCACCTACATCGGCTTCGACTCGGTCTCCACCGCCGCCGAAGAGTGCAAGAACCCCCAGCGCGATATGCCCATCGGCATCCTCGGCACACTCGCCGTCTGCTCGGTGCTCTATATCGGCGTCGCCGTCGTGCTCACCGGCATCGCCGATTGGAGAACGCTGAACAACGCCGCTCCCGTCGTCGCCGCCCTCAAGAACCTCAACATGAATACGCTGTGGAAATGGGTCGATATCGGCGCCCTCGGCGGCATGATCAGTTCGCTGCTCGTTTTCCAGTACGGCCAGGCCCGCGTCTGGTTCGCCATGTCCCGCGACGGCCTGCTCCCCGCGTTCTTCTCCAAGGTTCACTCGCGCTACAAGACGCCTCATGTCAGCACCTGGATCGCCGGCCTCGCCGTCGGCATCCCCGCCGGCGTCTGGGATGTCGGCACCTTCGCCGACCTCTCCAACATCGGCACTCTGTTCGCCTTCGCCGTCGTCAGCGCGGGCGTTCTCGTCCTGCGCCGCACCCAACCGGACCGCAAGCGCGGATTCACCGTCCCGCTTGGACCTCTGTTCCCGCTGCTGGCCATCGCCAGTTGCCTGGTTCTGATGCTCGCCCTGCCGCTTGAGACATGGATCCGGTTTTTTGGCTGGAGCATCGTGGGTCTGATCATCTATTTCGTCTTCGGGAGGAAGAACAGTGCACTCGCCCGGTCCGGCCGCTGATGCTGACAAGGTTTCGACTCCGGCCGCCCCGCCGGCCATTGAACGGATGTAAGCCGTGAACGCCCTTCAACCCGACACCATCTGGACCGTCGCCGCCTGGCTCGGCTTCAGCGTCTTGCTGCTGCTCACGGCCCTTCATCTCGCTCTCACCGGCCGCAGATTCGAGGTCCATGCCTCGGTCCGCCATGGCCGCCGCCGGGCCTCGCCCGTGAGCGCCGAATCAGCCCTGGCCCTGATCGCCTGCCTGGTTTTTGGCGTGGTCCTGTTCTCGGTCAGCCATGGCCAGTCGATGGTCCTGCGCCTGGCTTTCGCCATCGCGGGCGCTACCGTCCTCTGTACCGGCGCATGGTGGCTTTTCTCCTGGCTGCGGGACGCATCGGAGGTCCAGACCGAGTCGAACCGCGTATGGCGGCGCCGCGCTCTCAAGACCGGCGTCCGTATCCGTTCGGCCATGGATCCCGGGGCGCTGCGCGGCGAACTCTGCCGCGCCGCCGCCGAAAATCTCGACGCCTCGATGGTTGAGGTTATCGGCCGTGAAGACCGCGCGGACTGGATCTGCCTCGCCTCCCTGCTCACCGCTCGAATCGGCGTCACACCCAGCTATCCCGATATGAGCCTCTCCACCCTCGATCCACTTCGCTCTCACGTCTCGCGCGACAACGGCGGCGTCCATCTCTTCCCTTTGCCCGTGACCGCCGAATCCGTCGAATGGCTCGCCGTTACCCTGCCCTACGATGCCCCTCTCCGGCCCGAAACCCGGACCTACCTCGAAATCTGCGCCCTGCAGGCCGGCATCGCCCTCCACTCCGTCGAAGCCGCGCGGGCCTACTCCCTCGAACAGGCTGAACTGCTGGCCGCCGAACGCGAACAACTGCTCTGGCGCCGCGCCATGGGCCGCCTCGTCCCGCCCGACCTGCCCGACATCGCCGGCCTCGAATACGGCGCCGAATACTGGCGCGGCCAGGCGCCCCAGGGCCAGTTCATCGACCTCATCTCGCTGCCCCAGGGCGCTCTCGGCATCGTCCTGGCCGAAGTCGAATCCACCGGCATGGAGGCCGCCGTCCAGATCGCCCAGCTTCAGGTGCTACTCCGCAGCCGGTTCCAGGCTTACGCCGAGGATCTCGCCGAGCTGCTCCAATCCACCGAACGCGCCCTGCTCTCATCGAGCGAGAAGCCCTCCCCCGTGCGTCTGTTCTGCGGCCGCTACTCGCCCCAGTCCCGCACCCTCGCCTACGTCAACGCCGGCGCCGTGCCCCCGCTCATGGTCCGCCGCGAACCCGACGGCGCTCAGGTCCTCCGCCTGCCGGAATCCAGCACGCCTATGGCCATCGAGCCGCCCACCGGCTTTCGCGTCGCTGAAGTCACCCTCCGCCCGGGCGACCTCGTCGCCATCCCCAGCCTCAGCCTCCTGTTCAATCCTTCGGCCGATCCCAACGAACCCATGAGCGACTCCCGCCTCGCCGACGCCCTCATCGATTGGGAGGGCCGTAAGGCATCCGACCTCGTCCGCCTCGTCTTCCGCACCATCGAGGAATCCGGCCCCGCGCCCGCCACTGACCGCGCAATGATCCTCCTGAAAGCCCTCTGACGGGCTGCTAAAATAGGGATTCTGTCTATTTCAAAGCACCGGTAGCGAAGCTCTTGACACGATCCGAGACCCCCGCCAACCCTCTAGCGCCCGCCATCCTCGAACAGGGCGCCAAGTGGCTCCTCCATTCCGGCATTCAAGAACCCTCCGGCGGCGTCGCCCGCTACCATTTCACTGACCGCCATCAGAACGCCCGCATCTCCACCGAAATCACCGGTTATTTCATCAGCTCCACGCTCGACCTTCACTCCCGCCTGGGCGACCCCCGCCTGCTCGATGCCGCATGCCGCGCCGCCCGCTTCCTCGCCGATTCGGCATGGGACGCCGATCTCGCCGCCATGCCCTTCGAATGGTCAGCCGGCGAACCGCTTCCGGAACACGCCTCCTACTTCTTCGACAACGGCATCATCGTCCGCGCCCTGCTCCGCCTCTGGCGCACCACCGGAGAGACCTCATTCCTCATCTGCGCGACCGCCTGCGGCGACTCCATGCTCCACGACTTCGTCAATCCAGCCGACATCCACCCCATCCTCGGCCTGCCCTCGAAGCAGCCCGCCCCGCGCGAAGACCGCTGGTCCCGCCAGCCCGGCTGCTATCAGTTGAAATCCGCCCTCGCCTGGCACGGCCTCGCCGATGCCACCGGCGATTCCTCCTGGCTCGCCCACTTTGACGCCGCTCTCCAGCGCGCCATCTCCACCCATGCCGCCTTCCCCGAAGCCGAACCCGGCCCTCGCGTCATGGACCGCCTCCATGCCTACTGCTACTTCCTCGAAGCCTGCCTCTCGCGCACAGCCGACCCCGCCGTCGCCGCCGCCCTGTGCGACGGCATCGCCCGCGCCGCCTCGCTGCTCCGCCGCGTCCGCCCTGAATTCGAACGCGCCGATGTCCCCGCCCAGATCCTCCGCGTCCGCCTCTGGGCCGACGCCGCCGGCATCCTGGCTCTCGACGAATCCGCCGCCGCCGAGGAAGCCTCCTGGGCCGCTTCCCACCAGATGTCCGGCGGCGCCGCCAACATCGATGGCGGCTTCTGCTTCGGCCGCCGCTCCGGCTCGCCCGCGCCTTTCGTCAATCCCGTCTCCACTGTGTTCTGCCTCCAGGCCCTCGCCCTCTGGCGGGACCACATCGCCGGCCGCGCCCTGCCTTCCTGGCATACCCTGGTTTAGACGTGGCCCCCAGTGAACAGGTCCTGCTCGCCTTCGCCTCCGGCACCGAGGACCTGATCCCCGAATTCCTCCAACGCTTCCGCGCCGTCGCCCCTCAGCTTGACCTCTACGTCGTCTCCGAATTCCCCCCGCCCGAGGGCCGCTGGATCCCCTGGAAACTCGGCCGCTCATACGAGGAAAACCGCGCCCGCATCCTCGCCGATCTCAACGGCCGCCAGCCTGCCTGGGCAGCCCTCATCTCCCAGCCCCGCCAGCCCTTCTGGGCCATGCGCCGGCTGGCCGCCGCTCTCGGCCGCCACCGCACGCTTGTCTTCAACGAAAACCTCGACCACGTCCGCCTCCATCCCCGCTCGGCGCTATCCATCCTCCGCCATCTTCTCTGGCGCACCGGCAACTTCATCCGCTGGGAGACCCGGCCCGGCGGCTGGTTCTACACCCAACTCTGGCGCCTGCTCCACCCCGCATCACTCATCCGCCCCGTCATCTACCGTCTCGCCGTCCGTGCCGGCGCGCGTGCCGCGGCTCTCAAGTCCCGCCTGCCCAGGCAATCGGCTGCTTTGGCTGACCCCCTGCCCGAGGGCATCACCGTCGTCATCCCCTCCCGCAACGGCCGCGACCTGCTCGCCCGCATGTTGCCTTCACTGTTCGACGGCCTTGCCTGCCACCCCTCCGAGGTCATCGTCGTCGACAACGGCTCCAACGACTCCACCGCCCAATGGCTCGCCGAATCCCACCCCCAAGTCGTCTGCATCGTCCACCCCTCGCCGCTCGGCTTCGCCCTGGCCGTCAACCGCGGCATCGCCCGCGCCCGCTTTTCCCATCTCTGCCTGTTGAACAACGACATGGAGATCCGCCCCGGCTTCTTCGCCGCGCTGCTCGATCCCTTCGCCCGCGTCCCGGGCCTGTTCTGCTCCACCGCCCAGATCTTCTTCCCTCAAGGCAAACGCCGCGAAGAGACCGGCAAGGCCGTCCTCTCCCCCACCGGAGAACCCCAGGACTTCCCCGTCCGCTGCGAGACTCCCCTCGACGGCGAGGACCTCACTTACGTCACCTACGGCAGCGGCGGCTGCTCGCTCTACGACACCCGCAAGCTGCGCGCCATCGGCTCGTTCGGCGAAGCCTTCAAGCCCGCCTATGTCGAGGATCTCGACGCCGGCTGGCGCGGCTGGGCCCGCGGCTGGCCCACCGTCTTCTCGGCGAAGGCCGAAGTCCTCCATCACCACCGCGCGACCACCTCGCGCTACTTCTCCGAGGACGAAATCCGCCTCGCCGTCGAACGCAACTATCTCATCTTCCTCGCCCGCTCGGTCTCCGACTCCGCACTGTTCGCCGAACTATGGAACCGCGCCGTCCTGCGCATCAACTGGCACGCCGCCCAGGAGCCGCCGCCAAAATGGGCACTGCCGGCGCTGAAATCCGCCCTCGAAGTCGAACGCCACATCGGCCTCGCGCCTGGGGGCCTTGTCAGCGAGCGCCTGGCCATGAATCTCGCCGGCGGCGAGACGTTTTCATTCCCAGGCCGCCAGGGGCAGGGAAGCGGCCGGCCCGTGGTCATCGTCGCCAGCCCTTACATCCCGTTCCCGCTCTCGCACGGCGGCGCAGTCCGCATGTTCAACCTCATGCGCCGCGCCGCCCGCGACTTCGACCAGGTCCTCATCTCGTTCTGCGACCAGCCGTTCACCCCCGCGCCCGAGATCCTCGACATCTGCCGCGAAGCCGTTCTCGTCCGCCGCGTCGGCAGCCATCTCCGCCCGCTCACCAGCCGTCCCGAAGTCGTCGAGGAACACGACACCCTGCCGTTCCGCGCCGCCCTGCGCGAGATGATCCGCAAACACTCGCCCGCGCTGGTCCAACTCGAATTCACCCAGATGGGCCTCTATGCTCCGGACTGCTCGCCCGTCCCCTGCCTGCTGGTCGAACACGACATTACCATCGACCTCTACACCCAACTGCTCGACCGTCAGGGCGACTGGGAAACCGCCCGGCAACTCGAACGCTGGCGGACCTTCGAGCACTGGGCCTGGGGAGCCGTCGATTGCGTCCTCACCATGTCGGAAAAGGACAGCCGGATGGTCAGCGGCGCACGCCGCGTCGAAACCCTCGCCAACGGCGTCGATCTCGAACGTTTCCGCCCGTCCCAATCCGAGCCCGACCCCCGCCGCATCCTCTTCATCGGCTCCTTCGCCCACCTGCCCAACATCATGGCGCTGCGCTTCTTCCTTGATGAAGCCTGGCCCGCCCTGCGCGACGCCGGCGCGACGCTTCACGTGATCGCCGGCGCCCGGCCCGAACATTACCTCGGCCTCTACCGCGACCGCGTCTCCATCGATCTCGACCAGCCCGGCATCGAAATGGATGCCTTCGTCTCCGATGTCCGCCCGGCCTACCACCGCGCCGCCGCCGTCATCGCCCCGCTGCTCGCCTCCGCCGGCACCAACATCAAAATCATGGAGGCCATGGCCATGGGCAAGGCCATCGTCTCCACCCCCGCCGGCATCAACGGTCTCGACCTGAAGCCCGGCGCCGGCGTCATCGTCGTCCACACAGGCCAGGAAACGTCTCGCGCCATCCTCGATCTCTTCTCGAACCCCGCCGCCCGCAAACGCATCGAATCCGACGCCCGCCGCACCGTCGAACGCGACTTCGATTGGGACCGCATCGCCAACCGCCAGGCGGAAATCTACCGCAGCCTCGCCCGCATATAGCGAAGACCCCGCAGCCGGAACCCGGCGGCGGGGCCTTATCTAGGTAGCCTGGGAATCAGACCTGCGGCCTGAAAGACGCGCTTTCGTGGCTGGTCCACAGGAGCTTCGATCCCGTCACTGAGATGAGGGATCTGTGCATTAGAGCAGCCGAATCAGCTATCAGCCACCTCGCGCGACAGAATACAACCAGGTTTCATTTTTTCTGGACCACCTCCTTTCTTCAGTGATGGCCCCATGCTAAAGGCGACCGGCCGCGCCTGTCAATAGAAAAATCAACTCCCCTACAATATTTTGTATTCGTTCGCCTGCAACCCCCATACCCGGCATCTTGCCCGCCGCCGGCCCTCAACAAAAAGGAACCCCGTGCTTTCACGGGGTTGAGGGGTGTGGCTTCCATTGAAGCCCGGAAACCCTGACGGAGGCAACTCCACCAGGAAGCGAAAAACTAACGTGACCCGCTGCATCATCCGCACGTCTTAGGCCAAATCTAAGCAACTGAAAACAAACATCACACCGTCCACCCCCCATACGGTTTTTTGTAGATCCACGCCCGGCTCTTCCATTCTAGGGAGAATCACCCAAACAGATACATCCATGAACTCCGAATCAGGGTAGAATCGGATGGTGTCCACTGAAATCCCACCTCAGCCGGAGCTGAGCCAGGGCCGCATGGAGACCGCCCGCCGCTCCATGGCCGGCGCCCGCCGCGGACTTTGGGGTTTCTATATCGCCGGCCTGCTCATGGCCAGCCTGGGCGCACTGCTTCTCGCCTGGCGCCACCACATCGCCCCCGATTTCATCCTCATTGGCACTTACTTCCTCGCCCAGAATCTCGGCGTCCTCGCCGGCAGCCTCATCGCACAGCCGCTTCTCAAGAGGAAGGGCATCGCTTTCGGTCTTTGGGCTGGATGTCTCACCGCCGCCGCCGGACTCCTCATCCTGGCCGGCTTTGCCCCCCCTCTGCACTGGGCCGGCCGGCTCGCCGGCCTGCTCATCATGGGCATCGGCGCCGGCTCGGTCCATAGCTCGGCCCTGCACGCCATCGCCCCCGCCTACGAACTCGACTCCGCCTCCACATTGACGCTGGCGGGCACGCTTTTCACCCTCGGCGGACTCACCTCGTCCCTCGTCGTCGGCGGCATCTTCTTCGCCTACACCGTCCCCAGCATCCTCATCTTCCTTGCCTTGGCCCCGCTGTTCGCCTTCGGTTTCTTCGTCCGTCTCCAGATGCCCGACGACCCCGTCGTCGCCCAACCCGACTGGCGCCAGTCGATCGCCGACTTCAAAAGCCCCGGCGCCATCATGTTCGCCGCCCTGCTGTTCTTCCAGTTCGGCAACGAAGGCGCTGTCGCCGGCTGGCTCGCCGTCTACCTTTCGCAAAAACTCGGCTGGAGCCCCGCCACTTCGCTCTCCATGCTCGCCCTCTACTGGTTCGTCCTCCTGCTCGGCCGCCTGCTCGGCCAGCGCATCCTGCCCCATGTCCCGCACGGCAGACTTCTCGCCGGCGCCGTCCTCGGACCCATGTTCGCCTGCCTCATCCTCAGCTTTACCGACAACCTGTTCGGCGTCATCACCGGCACAGTCCTCGCCGCCGCCGGCTTCGCCCTCATCCTGCCTCTCGTCGTTGAAAAAATCGGCGGCCGCTTCCCTTACTTCCACCCCGGCTTTTTCAGCGGCATCTTCTCGCTTGCCGTGACCGGCGGCCTTCTCGCCCCCGCTTCGCTCGGCTACTTCGCCCACTGGCTCGGCGTCGGCGTCGTCATGGGTCTGCCCCTCTTCGGCTCCATCATGGTCGCCGTGCTGCTCATGATGATCTGGCTCGAATCCCGCCTTTCCAGCCCATCCCGCAAATCCTGACCCCGCCCGCCGCTACTTCAATACCAGGCTCCGCTTCTCATCGCCCGCAATCCAAACCAGCTCGATCTTTTTCAGCGTCGACAGCTTCTTCCCGTAAATGAAGTAGATGTAGCCCGCGCGCACGCCCGTCTCGCCGCCCTCGGGCAAGGCGCTGCCGGCCACCGCCCGCGCCGCCTCCTCCAGCGGATCGTTCTCCGAATCCTGGCTCACGCCCTGCTCCGTGCTTGTCGGATCAGGCATTGGCGCCCGCACCGTCGGATCGCCCGGAAACCGGCTCCTCTGCCTCGGCCCCCCGATCACAATCCCTCCACCGCCCATCCCCACACCCGTCACCAGCCCCCTCTGGCGCTCCCAATGCGGATTCCGGATCGCACCAGCCACCAGTTGCGCCACCTGCGGATACACCAGTTGCTTCGCGCCATTGATCCGAAGCATGAAATCCGACCCCCGCACCGCCACCGCCTCCCGCGTCTTCGGATAGTAACCCACCTCGATCGCGATATAGTCGCCAATCGCGTGGCTGCCGCCGTTCCCGGTCACAAACCGCCCGATATACTCCGCCCCCAGCGCCGCCGCCGGCGTCTCGGCCTGCGCACGGTACTCCGCCGGAGACTTGCGCGGCTCAATCGCCCACGCCGGAACCAGCAACGCCATCAGCCACGCGGCAAGCAGCTTCATGGCCTCAGGATAAACCGAAATCCCATGCCCGGGTTTCTCTTTCTCCTGCTCGCCCAGGCGGCCGCCAGCCGCGGGCAATCGCTGGGCGACGCCATCGAAGCGGTCCTCGCGGGCAACCCCTCGCGCCGCGCCGCCTTCTCCGTCATTTCGAACCGCCAGACCGCGCCCCCTTCCGAGGTCCGCGGCGCGGTTGATACAATTGCATAAGAGATTCTCAGGAGGACAAGGTAGATCATGCCGATCTTCGAATACCGCTGCCGGGACTGCGGCTCCCGCTTCGAAAAGCTCATCCGCCGCGATTCCGACATCGCCTCGCTCACCTGCCCCTCCTGCGGCGAGCAGCATCTCGAGAAGGAGCTTTCCACCTTCGCCGCCCACGCCAACGGCCCCGGCGCCTCCTCCCCCAAACCCGGCCCCTGCGGCCAGATGTGCCCCACGCCGGGCCGCTGCGGACTGAACTGATCCCGCAATTCATGCCAGGGCGAAGAGACGGCTAAGACGGCACTTGACTTTCGCCTCGTATTCGCCAAAAATACGACCATGGCCCTTACTCCCAGACAAAAGGAAGTCCTCGACTTCATCCTGAGATTCTCCGAACGTCACGGCTACAGCCCGAGCTTTGAAGAGATAGCCGGCGGGGTCGACCTGGCCTCGCTGGCAACGGTCCACAAACACGTCAGCGCCCTCGAACAGAAGGGCTATCTGAAGCGGCGGTTCAATGAGAGCCGCTCCATCGAGGTGGCCGCCGAATACAAGCAGGCCGAACTGACCCGCGTCAGATCCGCCGCGCCCGGCGAAATCCCGCTGCTCGGCCGGATCGCCGCCGGCACGCCCGTCGATGCCGTCCAGAACCCGGAAACTCTCAGTTTCGCCGACTTCGCCGGTTCATCCGAGACCTTCGCCCTCGAAGTCCGCGGCGATTCCATGATCGGCGACCATATCCTCAGCGGCGACTACGTCCTCGTTCAACGCACCGCCAGCGTCCGTGACGGCGAGATCGTCGTCGCCCTGGTGGACGGCATGGAGACCACGCTCAAGCGCATCTACCGCGAAGCCGGCGGCCGTTACCGGCTCCAGCCCGCCAACGCGGAGATGCTGCCGATCGTGGTCGAGCCGGAACAGCTTCAGATCCAGGGCCGCGTGCTGGCCGTCCTGCGCAAATACAAATAGGGCCGGGGCCCATTCAGGGGAGAGGGCGCCCGGCCGTATAAGCGGAAAACCGTCGCTTACTTCTGGTGGCGAGCCTTGACGGTCTCGATCGCCCGCAGCCAGTCCTCATGCGCCTGGCCGTGCTCGTGGCCCCGGCTGGCCCAGATCAGGTAGGCCTCGCGCTCGACCTCTTCACGGTGGAGATCCACATGGAATGCGGGCGCGGCGGCCTTCTTGGTTGCCGTGCGCCGGGCTGTGGCTTTGTGCGTCGCGGCTGCCGTGACAGGCTTCGCGGCCGTCTTGCGCGCGGCGGCGGCTTTCGGCTCGGCGGTGGTCTTCTTCGCGGCGCGCCTGGCCGGCTTCGGCTCGGCGGCGGCGGATTCGGTCTCGACCCTCTTCTTCGTTGGCATATTGTTACTCCTCTGTACAGACACTACAAGACTTGTGTGAATTGTTTGATACGGCCGGGTCACAATCCAACTGCTGTAACGGGGGAAGCGGAATCTTGTGGCCGGGCCCAGTGCGACGGGCGCATGAACTCGGCGCCTTGGAATGATCTTTTCCTATTATAGCGGATGCCTGGCGGGTCGATCTCGGGCGGGGTGAAACGTGAAACGGCCGCGACCCTCCCAGGGGCCGCGGCCTGTTTCAAACTGCGTGCCGGTGGCCGGCTTTTTTTAAGCCCTGCGGCGGCGGACGAAATACAGCCCCACCAGACCGGCTGCCATCAGCGCATAGGTGCCCGGCTCGGGGATGACCTGCGTGCCGAAGTTGTCCAGCGCCAGGTCGCCATTGGCAACGTGGGTGTTCACAAACCCCAGGGAAGTGATGGCGGACATGTTCACCGCCCCGATCCCGTTGAAGCCGCTGAACAGGGCGACAATCAACTGGCTCGGGTCGCCCGGCGCGACCACGGCCAGGCCGTAATCCGGCGATGTCGCCGTGTTGGTCCCATCCGAGAGCCAGAAGGCGATCTTGGAACCAGGCAAGTCGTTCCCAATCAACTCGATCGAAAAACCAACATCAAACGATGTGAGGCTCCACATCCCGATATAGGAGGCGCCGGTTGTGCCGGCTGTTCCCACGCCTGAACTCCCGGTGAAGTAGCCATTGGCTAGCGCGGTGACGACCGAATCCAGAAAGATTCCATCGCTTCCGGCGCTCTTGTTCGCAAAGATCGTCCTGTTGCCCTGCGTGTCGGTAACGGCGGTCCCGTCGATGACTGAATCGCGTGCGATCTGTGCGCTGGCGGCTCCATTGAAGTTGTCGATCGTGGCGGCGAAGCTCAGAGCGCTCACAACGGCCAGGACCAAAGCCAGTTTCAATACTCTTGTCATATGCTTTCCCCTCATCTTCATCTCGCCGATCCCGGCGTGGTTGCCTCTGCATGATCGGCAGCGACAATCTCAGCCTACGGGCGTGTTTCGTAAGGCCGAATCACCAGGAGGGTCTATGACAGAGGCAAATGAGTACCGGGCCTGAGACCTGTCGCCCTCCCAGTACAGGGAGGCTCAATTGAGACAGGAGGGGAGAGAATGCCTTTCGAAATGAATAACTTGCGGAGAAAACTGAAGGGCCGGCGGCGCCGCCTCGCGCTACGGGCAAGCCGCGGCAAGGGGAAGCACGGCGTGGATGGGATCGGGAAAAAAGAAAACCGCGCCCCGAAGGGCGCGGTTCATCGGCTGATTGTTGTTGACGCTTAGACTCTCTTGCGGCGAATGGCGAACAGGCCAAGCAGGCCGGCAGCCATCAACGCATAGGTGCCCGGTTCCGGAATCACATACTCCCGGAAGTTGTCGAAGGACGCATCCTGGTTGAGCGACGTGTAGTGTGTGAAGCCCACCCTGTTGATCGACGTAAGGACCGCGGGACCGGTGAAGCCGCTGACCAGCGCGGAGAGCGTATTCCCGCTGGCCGGAAGGGCGAGCAGACCAGACGTGGACCATGTGGCGCCGCCATCCGAGCTGACCCTGAACGCAAAATCGCCGCCGGCAAGATCCTTGAAAACCAAGTCAATGGCGAGGGTTTGGCCGACCGAGCTGAGATCCCAAAGCCCAGAGTAGAAGGCGCCACCAGTGCCGCTGACCCCAACGTTCGTGCTGACGTTGAGCGCTCCACCAGCCACGACCACATCAAGGAAGAGTGGATTAACGCCGGTGAATTTCTCCGCGACCAGCGTGCGGCTGCCTACAGTGCTTGTCGTCGGACCGCCCCCCAACACTGAATCTGTCGTTGATTGGGGACCAACACTGAAATCGTCGATGATCGCACCGAACGCCATGGCCGTGACGCACAGTGCCAACATCAGAACTTTACTTAGCATTTTCATTTGTCTATAGCTCCTCCGCAAACAGTTTGCTGTACCAGCACCTTGGTGCTAGTCCTTA
Source organism: Candidatus Solibacter sp. (assembly GCA_013822245.1). Classification (GTDB taxonomy): domain Bacteria; phylum Acidobacteriota; class Terriglobia; order Bryobacterales; family Bryobacteraceae; genus PNKE01. The sequence continues at coordinate 22,336 of PNKE01000013.1, read as the reverse complement.
ACAGTATACACTTGTCTAACGCAGGCAATACCTATCTTATGATAGTTTTCTACGTGCATTCGGTAGGGGGAGTACTAGAACAAACCCCTTGCCACACAGCTTGATAGACTGTCAGTTGTGTACGTAAAACTGGAACGGAACCTGATCCTGGCTGTCACGGAACACCTAAGGGCGGCAGGCGCCGAAGTGGTTGTCGCCGCCGAGCAGCCTAAGGACCCCAGACACGGCGACCTCGCTTTGCCCGTCGCCTTCGTCCTGTCAAAGATCCTGCGCAAGGCGCCGCGCACGATCGCCGAACAACTCGCTCACGAACTGCCTCCGGTTGAAGGAGTTGCCAAACTCGAAGTGGCCGGCGGCGGATACCTGAACGTCCGCTTCGACCGCGGCGCAGCCGGCGAGAGCCTGCTGAAAGGCGCCGACCTTGCCCTTGACGCCGTTCCGGGCAAGGTGATCGTCGAACACACCAACATCAATCCCAACAAAGCCGCCCACATCGGCCACCTGCGCAATTCAGTCCTGGGCGACACCTTCGTCCGCATGTTGCGGGCCTCCGGCCGCGCGGTCGAGGTCCAAAACTATATCGACAATACGGGGGTTCAGGTGGCCGACGTCGTCGCCGGTTTCCATCACCTGGAAAGGAAGTCCGCCGCCGAGGTGGAAGTTCTCAGTAAAAGCGAGAGGTTCGACTACCTTTGCTGGGACCTCTACGCCCGCACCTCGGCCTACTATGCCACCAACCCGGAGGCCGTCCAGTGGCGGCGCGACACGCTGCACGCCATCGAACACGGTGAAGGTGAACTGGCCCGGCTCGGTCATATCGTCGCCGACGCCATCGTCAACTGCCATCTCGACACCATGCTGCGGCTCGGCATCGTGTACGATGTCCTGCCGCGGGAAAGCGAGATTCTCCACCTCCAGTTCTGGGCTACCGCCTTCGAGCAGTTGAAACAGCGCGGCGCGGTCTATCTTGTCGAAGAGGGCAAGAATGAGGGCTGCTGGGTGATGGCGGCCGCGCATTTCCGCGAAGATACGACCGGCGAAGAGGGCGACGACGACGCCAAGGTGATCGTGCGATCCAACGGCACGGTCACTTACGTCGGCAAGGACATCGCCTACCAGATGTGGAAGTTCGGCCTGCTCGGCAAGGATTTCCACTACAAGCCGCTGCGTACATACCCCAACGGCCACGTGGTCTGGGTGGCGACCGATGAAGCCTGGGACGGCGAGGCGCCGAAGTTCGGCGGCGGCGCGGAGGTCTATAACGTCATCGACTCCCGTCAGAGCTACCTGCAGGACGTGGTGGTCGCCGGGTTGCGGGCGCTGAAGTTTGAAGCCCAGGCCGACCGAAGCATCCATTTCAGTTATGAAATGGTGGCGCTGAGTCCGCGCACCTGCGTCGAACTCGGCATCCCGCTGTCGGAAGAGGATTCGAAGAAGACTTACGTCGAGGTCTCGGGCCGCAAGGGCCTGGGCGTGAAGGCCGACGACCTGATCGACAAACTGATCGAAAAGGCCCGCGCCGAGGTCGATGCCCGCCACCAGGACAAGCCGGAGGCCGAACGGGCCGAGGTCGCCCGGCGCATCGCCGTCGGCGCACTGCGCTACTTCATGCTGAAGTTTACCCGCAACACGGTGATTGCGTTCGACTTGCAGGAGGCGTTGAGCTTCGAGGGCGAGACCGGGCCGTATGTGCAGTATTCCGCCGTGCGGGCGCGGAACATCTTCCGCAAGATGGAGGAGCGCGGCGAGCAGATGCCGGACTTCGCCGCCGTGCTCGACCGCGACGCCTTCGCCCGGCAGTTGGAGTTCGAGCCCTTCTGGCAGCTCCTGTTGAACGCCATGAAACTGGACAAGGCGCTGGCATCGGCGCTCAGTGCAGGCGAGCCCGGCCAGATGGCGAAGTATGCCTTCACCCTGGCCCAAGCCTTCAACGCCTTCTACCACGACTATCCGATTCTTAAGGAAGAGAACCCCGAAAAGCGCGTTTTCCTGCTCTGGCTGGCCCTCTACTTCCGGCGGCAACTGGAAGCCACGCTCGATATCCTCGGCATCCAGGCACCGGACTACATGTAAGGATGCGGCCGGAGACGTTGACCAAACGAATCCAGCCGCAGATCAAGCGTTTGGTTACTATTACTTAGACAGCTTTGAACGCAGTAGCTCGGCGAAAGTGCGCGCTGCTTTGAAGTTCGCCGCCCGGTCGGCTTCCATGTGGAAACGGAAAGAGACAATCTCCTTGCCCGTCTTCACGTCCACCGCTTTGAGAACGCTCTCGTCGCGGCGGCCCGTCTGCTTCTGATACAGAATCTGCGCGTGGACAGAGGTGAACGCCTTGCCAAGCAGGATCTTCAGGTCAGGGTGGGCGGCCTCCTCGATGATCTCCAGCGGCGCTTCGGCCGACTGCAACGCCTCGGCGACCACCTCCTCAAAACCGTTCATCTTGTCGACAAATACGGTCTTCTTCGGGGGCGCGGAGGCCAATGCCGCAACGCAGAGGCTAACGAGAAGGGCAAAAAGCCGGATCGTGGTCATCTTAAGTTCTCCTTATACCGAATTGAGATGATGGACCGCGGGCAAGGCGCGTTAACGGGGCGCGAACCCACTGCCTGGTGGACACGCCGGATCCAACTTGTCTGAGGGGTAAAGATCGAAATTCGGGACCGAGGCCACACATGGAGCCATGTCCTGACTCCATTATAACCGTTTTGAATCGAGTCGATAGATTGTTTCTATGGAAAGGCTCGCGGCGTCCTACTCGAACCGGAACGACCGCGACGCCAACCAACCTGCGGCAAGCGCCAGGCCGGTGAGCACCGCGATGTGCGGCAGAACGGCCACGGCCGGATCACCGAAGCTCATCAGGCGGTGCAAGCCGTTCATCGTGATCCCGGTGGGCAGCGCCAAGCTCAGCTTCTGCATCCACATCGGCGACACCTCGGCTGGCCACCAGCAGCCGCCCAGCGCGGCCAGCAGGTTTCCTGCAATCACGCCGATCGCCGACGCCTGGCCTGCGCTGCGGGCAGCCGCGCCCAGCCACAGCGACAAACTGGTGCAGAGCGCCATGTATGCGCCCAGCAGTGCGGCCACCGCCAGCAGCGATGCGCCCCAGTCCACTTTGAAAACCACCGTGCCGATGGCGGCGCCGACGGCGGTCTGGACCACGGCCAGCGTCGCGCGCGACGTCCATTTCGTCAGCACGATGGCCGGCCGGGTCATCGGGCTTGATGCCAGCCGGCGCAGGATGCCCGCATTACGCTCGGCCACAATCGAGATGCCGCCGCTGGTGAGCAGAACCGTCAGGATGAACATGACCAGAATGCCCGGCACCGCCTGCTGATAGCCGGACGGAATCGTTCGCCTGCGTCCGGCCGCGGTCGCCTCAATCGTCAGGTTGCGGCTCAGCCCGGCGGTCTCGTCCATCGACGATTCAGTCAACGCGCCCGAACGCGTGCTGGCGCCGATGGTCTCGGCCAGCAGTCCGTAAACGGCGCGCTGCAGCCGGATCTTGTCGAAATCCATGCCCGCGCCACTGGCCGAGGTTTCAAAGACGATCTTCTGCGGCTTGCCGGCCTGGGCTGTGGCGGTGAACGCCTCGGGCACGCGCAGTTTCCGGCTGAACTTCGACAGTTCGGCCTCGCCGGCAACCCGACGCACGTCGTAACCTGCCGCGTTGAGGCGGCGCTCCAGGGCCTGAGCAAGGAAACCGGCATCGGCGGGCGCCAGTATGGCGATCGTGTCGCGGCGGTCGGGTCCGGGGGCGAAACCGCTGGTCATGCGGCCGATAAAGGAAAAGAAAACCACCGGCATGACGAAGGCCCAGACCAGCGTGACCGGGTGGCGGATCAGCTGGAAAAAGTCGCGCCGGGCGATTTGGAAAGTGCGCATCAACATGCCGGGACTAGCCTTTCAGGAATCTCCAGCGCAGCAATCGCGCCGACAACATGAACAACACCGCCGCCGCCGTGGCCATCACGCCCAGCCAGGCCAGGACGCTGGCAGCCGGAGCCGCGCCGCCCAGGATGCTGACGAACCGCGCCACCATCCAGCCCAGCGGCGTCAGTTTGCCTATGGCGGCGATCGATTCCGGCATCATGTCGAACGAGAACATGCTGCCGCCGACCATCATCGACGGGAAGACGACCAGCGAGGTGAAGATCTCGCCGCGCTCGCGCGCACCGGCCAGGATCTGAAGGATGAGCATCGCCAGATACCAAACCGCGGCCCCGGCCATCAGCCAGCCCAGCGCCGCGGGCCAGTTTGCCACGGTGATGCCGGCAAACAGCCAACCAAGCACAAGCGCCAAACCCGTCACCAGCGCGGCCGTGAGCATCGCCGCCAGCATCTTGCCTCCAATGAGGGCCGTCACAGGCAACCCGGCCGACTGCGCCCGTCGCAGCGTGGCCCATCGCAGTTCATCCCAGATGTCGTCGCTCGACCCGCGTCCCAGGAACAGGATCGACATGAAGACGATGCCCGGAAACATCGAAGCGAACATGTTGAACGGCTTGGACTCTTCCTTCTTCGGCGGCTGTTTGATTTCGAGTTCCAGCAGCAGCGGGTCAACATACTGCCGGAGGCGTTTCACCGTGGCGTTGAACGCGAGGCTGGTCTTGACCACATCGTTGTCGCTGGGCTGGCCCGTCTGGCTTGAGATCATCTTCAACTCGTCGCCGGCCACCACATGCATGTAGTGCACCGCCTCGGCGAGCATGTCCAGGCTCTGCCCGGCGATCTCGGGCATGATGCTCTGCGACGGGTTTTTGACCAAACGAACCACTGCTGGACGGTTGTCGAGCACGGCGCTTTGAAACCCCTTGGGCACGATGATCAGCGCCGAGGCTTCGCCCCTGGCCATGCGTGCGCGGCCGTCGGGCTCGGCGGTCTTTTCGGGCTTGAACATCTCGCCCAGAGGACCCTGCGAAAACGCCGAACTGACGGCGCCGCTCAGCAGCGTCTCGTCCTGGTCGGCGATCAGGATCACGCCTTGCGGGCGAGGTCCGGACGATGCCCGGCCGCCGAAGGCCAGGTTCATCACTAGCAGAATTGAAAACGGGATGCCGAGCCAGAGCGCCAGCGCGGACGGGTCGCGCAGGGCCCGCCTGGCGTCCTTGCGGAACGATGCGATCAGCAGGCGCATGGCTATTCGCGCAGCTCCTTGCCGGTGAGTTTGATGAACAGCGATTCCAGATTGGGCCGCGTCAACGTGGTGCCGCGCACCTCGGCGCCGGCCGCGCCAAGCAGTTCGAACAGCCGGCTCAGGCGTTCCGAGGCCCGCGCCAGGGCCAGCCGCAACTGCCCGTCCTCGAAACCCAGCAGTTCAAGTTCCGGCTCCTGGCTCAGCGCGGCGCGCACAGCCTGTTCCGGAAACACGCCGGTCAGCCGCAGCAGGTCGCGTTCGCCCAGCATCGAGCGCAGTTCCTCAAGTGTCCCCTGGGCGATGATGCGACCGTGGTCGATGATGGCCAGACGATCGCAGAGCGTCTCGGCCTCTTCCATATAGTGCGTGGTGTAGAGCACGCAGGCGCCGGCTTTGGCCTGCCCGCGAACCAGATCCAGCAGGTGGACCCGGCTTTGCGGATCCACGCCCACGGTCGGTTCGTCCAGCAACAGCACCTTCGGCTTGTGCAGGATGCCTGCGGCAAAGTTCAGCCGCCGCTTCATCCCGCCCGAAAAACGCTTGACGGGTTCCTTTGCGCGGTCGGCCAGGCCTGTGGATTGCAGCGCCTCCTTGATGGCCGAGTTCAGCGCCGCGCCGCCCAGACCCTGAACCGCGCCCCAGTAGTCCAGGTTCTCGCGCGCCGTCAGATCTTCATAAAGCGCGATCTCCTGCGGGACAACGCCGATGGTCCGTTTCGCCGCCTGCGCGCTGGCCACGACGTCGTGGCCCGAGACGCGGATCGATCCGGCCGTGGGCGTAAGCAATCCGCAGATGCAGCCGATGGTGGTGGATTTCCCGGCGCCGTTGGGACCAAGCAGTCCGAAGATCTCGCCGGGCCGGGCGTTGAATGAAGCGTCTTCGACCGCGACAAGCGGGCCGTACGCTTTGCGAAGATGGTCGACTTCAATCATGGGCTACCATCCAATGACGATAGCCCACGAAACAAAGTTCACAGAATTGGTGGGGCCTATCTCAGCGAGTTCAGAATTCCAACGGCGCGGCTGAGCACTTCCCAGCGGTTGGCTTCGCCATGGACGCCGGATTCGACGCAGATGGGCCCGGTGTAGCCGGTCTCCTTGAGGGCGGCCATGAACTTGGGGATGTCCACCGAGCCTTCGCCGAGCAGACGCTCGCAGCCGAGCGAACCGGGCTTGGAGGCGTCAGGCCAGTCGCCGTCCTTGCCGTGGACGCTGATGACATGGCCGCGCAGCAGGCGGAAGGCGGCGATGGGTTCGCCGGTGCCGTAGAGGATCATGTTGGCGGGATCGAAGTTGATCTTCACGTTGGGCCGGTCGACGTCGTTGAAGAATTCGAGCAGTTGGCCGGCAGGCTCCTGGCCGGTTTCCAGGCAATAGGTCATGCCGTGGGTGGCGGCGAAGTCGGCGATGCGGCGGACCATGTCGCGGACGCCGACGAAGTCGGGGTGGTTTTTGTCATGCGGAATATAGCCGACATGGCAGCCGAAGCTTTTCACGCCCAGCGAGGCGGCGAATTCGATCACCTCCCTGGTGCGCACTTCGCGTTCGGCGCGGGTGTCGCGGGGAATGAAGCCGACCGTGCGCTCGACGGTGGGGATGTCGGCGTAATCCTCGCCGGTGTAGGCGGCAAAGACGGTGCAGACGTGGAAGTCCTCGGCGGCCAGGGCTTCGCGCCAGGCTTGGGCGGTTTCTTGATTGAGGACGACGGCGCCGTCGATGGCGAGTTGTCCGGAGACGACTCCGCACTGTTTCACGGCCTTGAGAGCGGCCTGGGCGTCGGGTTCGGCCCAGAAGAAGATGCCGATTTCGCGGTCTTTCAGGGTAGGCAAGGGACAGATACTCCTTTCATGGAACGGGCGGCCTCGGCCGTCCTGGCGATGCGGACGGCGGCGGCGGAAGATTCCGGCGTGCAGCGTTCGGGCACGGCGCCGGTGCGGCAGCATTCGACGAAGTATTCGATTTCGGCCTGGTAGCCGTCGACATCGGAAAGCTCGACATCGGTGGCCGTGCCGTCCTGGCCGAACCAGCGCACCGGGCGGCCTTCGGACGAGTAGTCCATGACGCCGTTTTCGCCGGTGACGGTGTACTCCATCGAGAACGGATAAGCCTTCGGATGATGCCAGCCGCCGGTGACTGTGACGGCGCCGGAGCCGGGGTATTCGAACTGGGAAGTGATGGCGTCGATGCCGCGGCCGAGGTCCTCGTGGCCCCAACTGCGGACGGCGTCGGGGATGCCGAAGCAGACCAGCATCATGTCGATGTCGTGGATGAGCAGGTCGAAGACGCCGCCGCCGGAAAGCGATTTGTCGGCCAGCCACGCCGACCAGCCGGGCGCGGAGCAACGGCGGCGGAACAGCGCGTGGTGGACGCGGCCGAATCGCCCGGACTGTACGGCGTCGATCAGCGCCTTGTAAGCCGGGAAGAAACGCAGCACCTGCGCCGACATCAGCACCCGGCCATTGGCCTTGGCGGCGTCCATCATGCGCGTGCATTCGGCCATGTTGAGCGCCATCGGTTTTTCGACCAGGACGTGTTTGCCGTGTTCGAGCGCCTCGATGGCGACGGGCGCGTGGAGGTGAGTTGGAAGGCAAAGGTCGACGGCGTCGACGCCCTCCATGCGGACGCATTCGAGGGAGTCCTCGAACTTGGCCGCCGGGGAGATGTCGAGCGCGGGGCCGGCGATGTCGAGGTTCCCGCCGATGTGGGAGAAATCGCCCGACAACGCCCTGGGGTCTGCCGATGCGACGCCGGCGATCTGGACGCCTTGAATTCTGTTGTAGGCCTTGAGGTGGGTGAGGCCCATGAAACCGAGACCAGCGACTGCGACTTTCATACCGTGACCATGGTATCAGCGCGCGCCGCGGCGTGTCGCCGGCGGCGGACGGCGCAACCGGCGGAAAACCGGACGACGCGGTCCGAATCCGGATTGGTGTGATATTTTGGTTGTTTTCCGCCATGCAGAAAACCAGCAACGTCCAGGAACTGGCCGGGATCGCGAAGCAGATCCGCAGGCACATTGTCGAAATGACGGGCGCGGCGAAGTCGGGCCACCCAGGCGGCTCGCTGTCGGCCGTCGAGATCGTCACGGTCCTTTATTGGGACGTGATGAAGCACGAACCGGCGAACCCGAAGATGGCCGACCGCGACCGGTTCATCCTGTCGAAGGGCCACGCGGCTCCGGTGCTGTACGCGGCGATGGCCGAATGCGGCTACACGCCAGTGGAGACGCTGACGACGCTGCGCCAGCTTGGCTCGATCTACCAGGGCCATCCGGACGTGCGGTTCATTCCGTCGCTGGAGGCGAGCACGGGGTCGCTGGGCCAGGGCCTCTCGCTGGCGCTCGGCATCGGCTGCGGCATGAAGCTGGACGGGGCCACGTCGCGCGTCTACGTGATGCTGGGCGACGGCGAAATCCAGGAAGGCCAGATCTGGGAGGCGGCGATGTTCGGGGCGTTCCACAAGGTGGACAACGTCTGCGCCATCGTCGACTACAACAAGCTGCAGCTCGACGGTTTCGTGAAGGACATCATGGAACTCGAACCGCTGGCCGACAAATGGCGCGCCTTCGGCTGGCACGTGATCGAACTCGACGGCCACTCCATCGAGGCGGTACAGAAGGCGTTCGCCGAGGCCGCCGCCGCCAAGGGCAAGCCGACGGTGCTGATCGCCAATACCGTCAAGGGCAAGGGCGTCAGCTTCATGGAGAACAACCCGAAGTACCACGGCGTGCCGCCCACCAAGGAAGAAGTTGAACTGGCGTTGAAGGAGCTTGCGTAAATACCATGCCGGCCAATACGAAATACGAACTCAAGATGGGCGCGGCGACGCGCGAGGCGTTCGGCAAGGCGGTGGCTGAACTCGGCAAGGAAGATCCCCGCATCGTGGTGTGCGACGCCGACCTGTCGAAGTCGACCATGACGACGTACTTCGCCAAGGAGTTTCCGGAGCGATTCTTCGAGTGCGGCATTGCCGAAGCCAACATGGTCGCCCTCGGCGCGGGCCTCGCCATGACCGGCAAGATCCCGTTTGTCTCCAGCTTCTCGGCCTTCGTCATGACCAAGGGCTTCGAGCAGTTGCGCACGACGGTGGCCTACCCGCAGGTGAACCTGAAGGTGGTCGGCACCCATAGCGGCATCTCGATCGGCGAGGACGGCCCGTCGCAGATGTCGATCGAGGATCTGTCGCTGGCCTGCAACCTGCCGGGCTTCACCGTGCTGTGCCCGGCCGACGAGGCCACAATGAAGGCGGCCATCCGGTGGGCGGCGTATCTGGATGGCCCGGTATTCCTGCGGGCGGGGCGCGTGAAGGCGCCCGTCATCTATCCGGCCGATTACGAGTTCGATTTCAGCAAGGCAGTCCAGTTGATCGAGGGGACCGACGTCACCCTGGTGGGCACGGGCCTGCTCACGGCGGAGTGCATCAAGGCGTCGGAGGAGCTGGCGGCTGAAGGCATCTCGGCCCGCGTGATCGACGTGATCTGTATCAAGCCGCTCGACGTGGAAACCCTCGCCAAGGCGGCGAAGGAGACCGGCGCGATGGTTGTGGCGGAGGAGCATCTGGTGGACACCGGACTCGGTTCGCGCGTCGCCCAGGCGCTGGCCAGCACGACGCCGGCGCCGATGGAGTTCATCGGGGTCGAGAACTGCTACGCCGAATCCGGCACTCCCGACGGCTTGCTCGACAAGTACAATCTGCGTGCTCCGGCCGTCGCCGCCGCGGCCAGACGCGCCATCGCCCGCAAGAACGGGTAGTCCGGCGGCGAAACATTTCCCGGCTGCTTTGTCTTGCACGAGGCGGCCGTGATCGGTCATCATTGGGCGTTGAGAGAAATGCCTGACGCCGCCGGACCACAGTCCGCCCTCTGGCACGAGCGCGACCTGGCGCGCATCGCCGGGCGTCTGCATGACCGCATCGGCCCGGCGCTGTGCGCCGCCGGTTTGCAGCTTTCGCTCATCGAGCGGTCGCTGGCGGCCGCGCCGGGCAGCGAAGCCGCCGAGGCAGTGGCCGGTTTGCGGGAGGCTCTCGCCGAATCGGCCGAGGAGGTCCGGACGCTGAATTATGTCTGCGATCCGGCGCTGGTCCGGCGTCTGGGCTTGAAAGCGGCCATCGCATACCTGTCGCGGATGGTGCGGCTGGACCCAGGCGAGATGGGTGATCTGGGCGTGCGGAAGGATCCCGCGGCGGCAGCGGCGTTTCTGGTTCTGCGGCGTGCGCTGCTGTACTGGTCCGAATGCAGCCCGGAGGCTGAGTTTGCGTTGATCTGGTCTCCGCGGGCGGTGAGGATCGCCGCCTCGGCGCCGGTTCCCGATGAAGTTGCGGAACTGGCCGTCGAAGCGGGCGGCCGGGTATCCGGCGGCGGGCTGATAGTGAGGTTGAAGATCGGATGGGAGAAAGGAGGGAGCCGGAAGTGATCGATGTTCTGCTGGTGGATGACCACAAGATCATGCGCGACGGTTTGAAGGCGATCCTGCGCTGCCACACCGAGTACCGCATCGCCGGCGAGGCGGCATCGGGCCATGAAGCCATCCTGATGGCGAAATCGCTCCGCCCGCAGGTGGTCGTCATGGACCTGAACCTGCCGGGCCTGAGCGGCCTTGAGGCGACCAGCGAGATCATGCGTCATCTGCCGGACACCCGCATCGTCGTGCTTTCGATGTATGACGACGACGCCACGGTGATGGAAGCCATGCGGGCAGGCGCGCGGGGTTTCGTCCTGAAAAGCGGCAGCGACGAGGATCTGGTGCGGGCGCTCGGCGCGGTCGCCCGCGGAGGATCGTATTTAAGCCCGCGCATCGCCGAGCAGTTTCTGTCGCACATCCGCAAGGGGGATGTGAACCAGGTGGGCGCGGTGAACGGACTCGAGAGGCTTTCGCCCCGCGAGCGCCAGGTGATGCGGCTGGTGGCCGAGGGCAAGTCGAGCAAGGAAATCGCCACGCTGCTCGACCTCGGCGTCGAGACCGTGCGCGGCTACCGCAAAACGCTCATGAAGAAACTCGGGGTCACCAATGTCGCCGAACTCACTCAACTGGCCCTGAAGCTTGGGGTCACCCGCGGCATCGGCGCCGCCGCGGCCGCGGGAGGGGGGAAATGAAAAGGGGAACTCCATGGGGGCCGGTGGAAATCGCCGACGCCCATGTGCATTTCTTTTCTCACCGCTTCTATTCGATGCTCGCGGCGCAGAAAGGCGATGGCGCGACCGCCGAGTCCGTCTGCGAGGAACTCGGCTGGCCTGTCCCGCCCGAGGATCCGGCGGAACTTGCCGCGTGGTGGGTGAAGGATCTGGATCGCCACCAGATCTCGCGCGCCTGCCTGCTGGCGAGCCTTCCGGGCGATGAGGAGTCAGTCATCGCGGCGGTGCGCGCATATCCGGAGAGATTCGCCGGATACTTCTTTTTGAACCCGCTGGCCGATGGCGCGGCGGAACGAGCCGAAGCCGGATTGAAGGCGGGCTTGAAGGGCATCTGCCTGATGCAGGCGATGCACGGGATTTCGGTGGCCGATGAGCGGGTGAGGCCGGTGCTGGATGCGGCAGCGAGCGTGCCGGGGGCGGTGGTGTTCGTGCATTGCGGGGTGTTGTCGGTGGGCGTGCGGAAGCGGCTGGGCCTGGCTTCGCCGTTCGACATGCGCTGTTCGGATCCGCTGAATGTTCATTCGGCCGCAATGCGCTATCCGGATCTCCGGTTCGTCATTCCGCACTTTGGCGCCGGCCACTTCCGTGAAGCGCTGATGGCGGCCGATCTGTGTCCGAACGTGTTGCTGGACACATCGAGCAGCAACTCCTGGACGAAATACCTCAGCCCGCCGCCTTCGCTCGAACAGGTTTTCGAGCAGGCGCTGGCCGTCGCCGGAGCGGGCCGGCTGCTGTTCGGCACGGATTCGTCGTTCTTCCCTCGCGGCTGGCACGGCGCCATCCTGGAGCAGCAGAGTGCCGCCCTCCAGGCGGTGGGAACAGGCGTTGGCGAGGCCGAAGCCATCCTCGGCGGCAACCTGATCCGGCTGCTGTGGCAGAACGATTGAGAATTTTCGCGGTGTGGGGCCACTACATGGGAGTAATCCTATGTCGATCCTGCCCTTTTCCCTGCCAGGGCTGTGGCGGCAGGCTGAGTCCCACACTGACTCAGCCTCGCTGCATAGCCTCGAATATCCGCTCGACTCCATGCCGCGCGTTGCCGTTCTCGGGTGGCCGCTGCGGCCGGAGCCTCAGATCGCAGTGTTCGAGACCTGGTCGGTCAAGCAACTCGAATCGGCGCGTCCACGGGCGCTCGCCGGGTCGATGAAGGATCTGATCGAGGTGGCCGCTCTCCGCGAGATGCGCGTGCTGAAGCTGCGCTCGCTCAGCCACCCGTTGGTCGTATTCACACGCCTGGGCGAACCGCCGCTCAGCGAGGCCGACCATGACCGCCTTTGGCAACTGTTCCGGCTGCCGGCGTTCGAGCAGGTCCGCGACCGCGACGGGCGGCTGCTGGCCTGGGAATGCGAATCGCGCGACGGCTTTCACTTCGCCCCGGACGCGCCGGCCAGGCTGGTTGCCCTGGCCGGCAATACGAGGCCCTGCGTCTGCTCGATGGCGGGCATCGGGGAGCTGGCCGAGGCGCCGCCGGCCGCCTGATGGCTGGTTGGCCCGCCGCCGGGCGCCGCTGGTATTGTGGAAATGGAGCCAGGCGCGGACGTGGCGAAACTGGCAGACGCTCCAGACTTAGGATCTGGCGGGGCAACCCATGGGAGTTCGAGTCTCCCCGTCCGCACCATCGCCTCTCACTGAGTGGCTGCGCCGCCGGTATCGGCTATCCTGAAAGCTTGTGTGCGGCATAGCAGGATTCACCACGCTGGCTAGCCCCGTTGAGCGCGGCCGCATTCACCACGTCATCTCCACCATCAACCACCGCGGACCTGATGGCCAGGGCGTGCATGAATCGGACTGCGTGGCGCTTGGAAACGCGCGCCTATCCATCATCGACGTCGATGCCGGCCGGCAGCCCATGTACGCCGCCGGCGGCGACACGGTCATCGTCTACAACGGCGAAATCTACAACCATGCCGAGTTGCGCGCCGAACTTGAATCGCTCGGCCACCGCTTCGAGACGCGCTGCGACACCGAGGCCGTGCTGCGCGCCTTCATCGAGTGGGACACGGCCTGTTTCCCGCGCCTGCGCGGCATGTTCGCCATCGCCCTCTGGACCGAATCGAAGCAGCGGCTCGTGCTGGCGCGCGACCGCATGGGCATCAAGCCGCTCTACATCCACCACCGCGGCCGTGACATCTACTTCGGCAGCGAGCTGAAGACGCTGTTCGCGCATCCCGAAATCCCGCGCCGGCTGGACCTCAACGGCCTCGGCTACTACCTCTCGCTGAACTACGTACCGGCGCCTTACACGCTGGTTGACGGCATCGGGAAGCTGCTGCCCGGCGAGATGCTGGAGTGGCGCGGCGGCGAGATCACGCGGGCGCCGTACTGGAATCTCAGGCTCGAACCGCGGGCCTGGACGATCGAGGATGCCAAGGAGCGGCTGGACGAACTGCTGGCATTGTCGGTGCGCGAACATCTGATCTCGGATGTCCCGCTGGGCGTCTGGGCGTCGGGCGGGCTGGATTCTTCAACGGTGCTGCACTACGCGGCGCGGCAAGTGCCGCAATTGAAGACGTTCTCGATCTCATTCAAGGGCCATTCGCACGACGAGAGCGAGTTCTTCCGCACCGTGGCCGCGCACTACGGCACGGACCACCACGAGTTTGACCTCAACCCCGAAGCCGATCTCGAAGCCACCGTCCAGCGCCTGGTGGATTACGCCGACGAACCCTCGGCCGACGCGGGCGCGCTGCCGGTCTGGTATCTGTCGATGATGACGCGCCGCCACGTCACCGTGGCGTTGAGCGGCGAAGGCGCCGACGAACTGTTCGGCGGCTACCTGACCTATCGCGCCGACCATCTTTACCACCACGCCAATCGCGCGCCGGCCTGGATGCGGCGCGCCGGCCTCGGGCTGTTGCGGCTGTGGCCGGTTTCCGACGACAAGATCAGTCTGGAGTACAAGGCCAAGCGGTTCCTGGAAGGTTCCCTGCTGACGCCTGCCGCGGCCCACCTGTTCTGGAACGGCACGTTCAGCATGGCGCGGAAACGCTCTCTCGCCCGGCTGCCGCGCGAGACCGATCCGGGCAGCCTCATGAATACGCTGCCGGCCGAGGCCTTTGCCTGCGGCCAAGTCAACCGCTTCCTGTGGCTCGACCAGCGTTATTACCTGGCCGATGACATCCTGAACAAGTGCGACCGCATGAGCATGGCTCATTCGCTGGAAGTGCGGCCGCCGTTCCTGGACCACCGCATCGTCGAGTTCGCCGCGTCGCTGCCCGAGGAGTTCAAGATCCGCGGCAAGACGCTGAAGTTCATTCTCCGCGACCTGATGCGCGGCAAGTTGCCGGAAGCCGTGCTCACGCGCCCCAAGGAGGGTTTCGACATCCCGGCCCACCGCTGGTTCCGCGGCCCGCTGAAGGCTCTGTTCGATGAGACCGTTTCGCGGAAGGAGGTCGAAGCGACCGGCATCTTCAATTGGGCTTCGGTCAGCCGCATCAACGCCGAGCACCAGCAGCGCCGGGCCAGCCACGGCTACGGACTCTGGGGCCTGCTGATTCTGTTCCTATGGATGAAACGATGGAAGATCGAATCCGCCGCCACGCGCTGATCGTCCTGTTGTTCGCCGCGGCCATCTATGTGCCGGCGCTTGTTGCGCCGCCGCACCTGATGGACGACGTGGACGCCGTGCAGGCGCAGATCGCGCGCAACATGCTTGAATCGGGCGACTGGGTGACGGCACGGCTTGATGGCGTGGCGTATCTCGAAAAGTCGCCGCTGAAATATTGGATGATGGCCGTCTCCTACGCCGTGTTCGGCGTCAATGACTGGGCGGCGCGGTTGATCGTCGTCGCCTCGATCCTGGCGCTGTCGTGGCTGGTGTTTGCCTTTGGACGATGGGCGTTCGGCGAGCGCGAAGGGTTCTACGCAGGGCTGGCGATGGCGACATCCACCGGGCTGTTCCTGTTTACGCGCATCCTGATCCCCGACGTCATCCTGACGGCGACGATCACTTTGGCGATGTGGGCGCTGATGCGGACGCTCGACGAAAGCGAGACGCGGCCGCGGCTGTGGGCGGCGGTGATGGCGGCGGCCATCGGCACGGGCCTGTTGCTGAAGGGACTGATCGCGGCGGTGTTCCCTGTTGGCGCGGGTATCGTCTGGCTGGCGATCACAGGGCGGCTGTTCGATCTCCAGACATGGAAGCGGCTGCGGCCGTTTTCAGGCGCGGCCATCATCCTGCTGATCGCCGCGCCCTGGCACATCATCGCCACGCTGCGGAACCCTCCGTATCTGGACTTCTCGATGGACTCGGGTCCGGGCAAGTACCGCGGCTTTTTCTGGTTCTACTTCTTCAACGAACACATCCTGCGTTTCCTCGACCGCCGCTGGCCGCGAGACTACAATACTGTCCCGCGCCACCTGTTCTGGCTCTTCCACCTGCTGTGGTTCTTCCCGTGGTCGGCGTACTTTCCGAGGCTGGCGAAGCTCTCCTATCGCCAACCGGACCGGGCATCGCGAGCGCGGCTGTTGATGCTGTGCTGGGCCGGATTTATCCTTGTCTTCTTCTCGTTTTCGACAACGCAGGAATACTATTCGCTGCCGGCGTATCCGGCGCTGGCGCTGCTGCTGGGCTGCGCGATCGCGGAAGGCTCGGCCTGGGTGCGGCATGGATTGAAGGCCGCGGCGGCGGTTTCGGCGCTGGCACTGGCGGCGGTTGTCTACATCCTGGCCAGCGTCTGGAACCTGCCCGCGCCGGGCGACATCTCGCAGGCGCTGACGCGGAACCCCGAACTCTACACCCTGTCACTGGGCCACATGGGCGACCTCACGTTGAACTCGTTCGCCTACCTGAGGCCGCCGCTGATGCTGGCCGGGATCGCTTTCCTCTGCGGAACGCTGGCCGCCTGGCGCTGGCGCGGCGCGGCGACTCAACTCGGCCTGGCGCTGATGATGGTGCTGTTTCTGAACGCCGCGCGCGTGGCCATGGTTTCGTTCGACCCGTATCTGAGTTCGCAGCCGCTCGCAGCCGCGCTCAAAACCGAACTCGCGAAGCGGCCGGGCACGGTGGTTTTCGACAACCAGTACTACACGTTTTCAAGCGTGTTCTTCTATGCCGGCCTCGAACGCGTGCGGCTGCTCAACGGCCGCGTCAACAACCTGGAGTATGGTTCGTATGCGCCGGGCGCGCCGGATGTCTTCATCGATGACGCTGCGTTCGCCGGCCTGTGGCGTGGGCCGGGCCGGGTGTACATCCTGGTGGAGAAGCCATCGGCCGAACGCGTCAGGGCAGCCGCATCGGCGCCGCTGTACACGGTGAAGGAAAGCGGCGGCAAGTACCTTTTCACCAACCAGCCGGTTGCTGGGGAGTCCGCGCCATGAGCCTGCTCATCGATGTTTCGCCGTTGATGCTGCGCAGCGCCGGCGTGAAGGCCTACGTCTGGCATTGGACCAAGGCTCTGATCGAAGCCGCGGGGCCGGAAGCGGTGCGGACGTTACCGCGGGTGGATTTCTCGGCGCCCTTGAATCACGAGCGCAGCATGGCCAAGCCGGCGGAGACGTATCTGGGACTGGCCGCGCTGTATGCCACGAACTACCTGCGGCTGCCCGTGTTGCGGATGGGCGGAGCAAAGCTGTTCCATGCCACCAATCAGGTGAGGCGGCCGCCGCGCGCGGCGCTGCTGACATCGACGCTGCACGATCTCACCTGCTGGACGATGCCCGGGATGCACACCGAGGGCAACATCCGCGCCGATGCGGAATTCGCCGAACGCGTCTGGAAGCGCGCCGACGCGTTGATCGCCGTGAGCGAGAACACGCGGCGCGACGCGATCGAATACCTGAAGCTGCCGCCGGAGCGCGTTGCCGCCATTCACTCGGGCGTGAGCGACGCCTATTTCGACGTCACCGAGGCGGAAGCGCGAGCCGCGGCGTCGAAACATTCGCTCATGAAACCGTTTGTGCTGGTTGTGGGCACAATCGAGCCGCGCAAGAACACGGCGCGGCTGCTTGACGCCTGGGCGGCGTTGCCTGAACGCTGGCGGCGGAATCACGACCTGGTCTTCGCCGGACCGGCGGGCTGGGCGCCGGCGGAGACGATTGAGCGGCTCAAGCAAGGCGCGGGCGCGGTGCGCTGGCTTGGCTATGCCGATGAGCGCGACCTGCCGGGCCTGACGCGCGCGGCGGCGGTGGCCGCCTACCCGTCGCTCTATGAGGGCTTCGGATTCCCGGTGGCGCAAGCCATGGCCGCGGGCACGGCGGTGCTGACGTCGAATGTCTCGTCGCTGCCCGAAGTGGGCGCGGATGGTTGCGAATATGTTGATCCGCGTGATGTCGGGTCCATTGCCGCGGGGCTGGAGCGGCTGCTTGAATCCGATTCGCTTCGGGCCCGTCTGGGCGCGGCCGGGGCGGTGACGGCCCGCGCGCGTTACCGCTGGAGCATCTGCGCCGCCCGTTCGCTGGAACTGTTCCGCGGCCTGGGCGCGCCGTGATCCGAGGCGCGTGAAAAAGCGGCCGGATTGTGTCGAAATAGAAGGATGGCAGTGGTTCAAACAACATTCCGCGTCCCGACGCGCGGGTTGTGCGACGTGATCGACATCACCGGCCAGGTGGAAGCGGCGGTGGCGCAAAGCGGCGTCAGCGCGGGCGTGGTGAACGTGAGCGGGCTCGGCTCGACGCTGGGATTGACGACGATCGAGTTCGAATCCGGCGCGGTGCTGGACCTGAAAAAAGCGCTTTCACAGATCGCGCCGATGAACAACGACTACGCGCACAACGCCCGTTGGGGCGATCACAACGGCTATGCCCATTTGCGCAGCGCGCTGATGGGCGCCTCGAAGAGCTATCCGGTCAAGAACGGCCGGCTGCATCTGGGCACATGGCAGCAGATCGTGCTTTGCGATTTCGACGAACGGGCGCGGGAGCGTGAGCTTACCGTGACAGTGCTTGGGGAGTGACCTTGCGTCCGGTCATCTTCTTCCAGAGGTACTTCACGCCGAGGCCGGCCTGGACGGCGGGATTGTTGCGGGTGAAGTCGTTGCGGACAGTGAGGAAGAACTGGCGCGGGATGCGCCGCCAGACGCTCGGCTTCGGGGCAGGCTCGGGGACCATGGCCCGGAGCGGAGCCCGGCAGGGATTCAACTCGAGAACGGCGATGCGGCCGTCGGTGTTCAGATTCTGCCCCGACGAGTTGCGGTGGCCGCGCGGCGCCCAGGGCCGGTCGATCAGTTCGGCGGCATCCACGCAGCCGGTGGCGATGAGGTCGTTGACCACTTTTGCGCGTTCGTTGTCGATGCTGGCGTCGATCAGGTGGGTGAGGGTGAAGCGGCTGAACAGGAAGTCGATGGCGACATCGTGGGTGGCCGAACCGGCATGGATGGGGCGCCCGCGGAAGGTCTCTTTCTGCGTGAACACGCGGGCGTGGTGGCGTTTGGAATAATCGTTGATGGTCTTGGACAACTCGTAGTCCGGCGGCGCTTCGTCGAGCAGTTGCTTGCTCATGGGCGCCTCGGGATAAGGCAGCGCCTCGGCCACCGCGCGGAACGTCTTCCAGCCCGTCGCCTTTGTCAGCGGATCGGCTTGCACCCAGCCGGCGGCGCGGAATGCGCGCTCCAGCCACTCGCTTTCGCCGAGCAGCAGCAGATTCACCATATCGGCGTCCTTGTTGGTTTTCGCGTCGACGGTGGCGTGCGTGAGGCGGGCGACGATGGAGGTCAATTCCTCGGCGTCTCCAGCCATGGCGACGGCGGGCAGAGGGACTGTCAGGCCGTCCCGCAAGACCAGCGGCTTCTCCAGCCTCACATGGAACTCGCTGCCCGCCGGCAGGTGGATTTCGGCTTCGGGGAAGCGCAGCGTGGCGATGGTGGTCCCGGCCAGCACGGTTTGGATCAACGGATCCCAGATGAAAATGTTGCGGGTGATGCCGGCCATGCGGTGGCCGAAGACGCTGGTGGCGCGGATGCCGAGGATGCGGCCTTTCGGGTCGACGGTTTCGCGCGCGTTATCCAGGCCGGTCAGCCGCGTTTCGATGGCGATCGCCTCGCCGTCCGGCAGCAGCAGCGTGTGAAAGACCGGTCTCATCATGGCCCGGCCCCGCCTGATGCCGAACCCGACACGCTTTGTCTCGGCCAGTTCGCCGATCAGCCTGGCGCCCTTGGGCGCGGCCGCGGGGTGGCCCGGGGGCGTGAGGATGACGGCTTCCACGCGCTGGCCCTTCTTGTTGGTGAAACTGGAAAGCGCGGCGGTGAGTCTTGCCTCCCAAACGGCGCCGGCCGGCACTTCGGAGGCGAAACCGGCAGAGGACAGCACAAGCAAGCAGATGGCGCGGCGAGGGAGCGTCAAGCTGGTTCAGTCCCGAATTTGATCCGGCGCCGCGGGCGGAGTCCGCCCGGTCAGGTCCGGTTCAGAGGAAGGCCTCCATTTAGCCATTCTAAACGCAGATGCGCGGGTGCTCGTACAATTTTCCTTGAATTTGTTCGATGCCGGGAAGCCGCGGCCCGGAACAACAGCGCCGCTTCAGCGCTTGGACTGGTCGAAGCTGAAGCGGATGCCGGTGGTGTAGAGCAGGTCGTTGCTCTTCTTGCCGGCGATGGGATTGGACAGGTAGCGGTTGGAGAAGCCGATGTTCCACTCCAGCCACTTGAAGATGGGCATGGCCGCGCCGGCGTCGAAGTTCAGGCGGTACTCGCCGCGGGTGGAGAGGTTCGGATAGAAGATGGCCTTCTGATAGAGTTTCACCGACTGGAACAGCCTGTGCGACGACTCCTCGCCGAGCAGGATTTCGCCGGAGTTCCTCACCAGCCCGGCGCCGAACTTTTCGCGGTTATGCACGCCGCCGGCGTTGAAGTCCCAGAAGCCGCGGCCGCTCTTCCAGATGTGATAGCCGAGGCCGCCGCCGAACACGGAGCGAAGATCGAGGTCCATGAACCGGTCGTGGTCGAAGTCGGCCGTGCCGAAAACGAACAGCCTGCCGCCGACACCGCGGTCCAGGCGGTAGCCGCCCGAAATGCGATTCGCCGTCGCGCCGTGGGGCAGGACGTTGGACTGCGATGCGTAGACCTGGTTGAAGTACAGGCCCATCTTGTTCTTGCCCGCCTGCCGGGATGCGGCGGCGGCGGTGGCGATCGAGGAGGTCCGGGCGTTGCCCGACGAGCCGGCAAAGCTCAGGCTGGCGAAGCCGGACCAGAAGTCGTTGAGCCGGGGACGGCTGATGCGCTCCTGTTCGCGTTCCCAGGCCCGCTGCCCGGCCGCGGTGCGCAGCGCCAGCAGTTCGCCCAGCGGGGCCGTGAACGCCGCGCCCTCGCCGGTCCTGATTTCAACCGCGCCCTCGGCGGCCGGCGCGATCCGGCCGACCACGATGCGGTCCTTGAGTTGGACGTGCAGCATATCGCCGGCGTTGATGGAGGCGATCTGCGCCATGTCGATCGTCACGTCGCCGGCATAGGCGGTCTTGAGGACCAGCGATTTGTCGTCGGATTTCACGATTGTGCCCGTGATCCGGTCGCCGTTCTTCAAAGTGATCTGGTCAGCGGAGAGAACCCCCGCGGCCAGCGCCAGACAAATCAGGATCTTCACGATCGTGCTCCTCCAGTTACCGTACACGCCCGGCGCCGCCATGGCGCGTGGCGGCGCGCCGTGTCACCATGTTCCGGCGCGCGCCACCACGCCGAAACTGAAACTCATCCCGTTGTTGTACGAAAGCGGCCCGCGCGGGGGCCCCCAGACGTGTTTGTATTCAAGCCTGGCCAGTCTCAACGCCACCGCCGGATGGACGCGCAGATCCAACCCGCCGCCGATGCTTATGGCGAAGCGGTTGTTCTGAAGCTGAGTCACGGTGCTGTTGTTGAAGCTGCCCTGGCGGTCTTTTTCCTTGGTCGTCTGCATGCCGCCGGCAAGCGCTTGGAGATACGGGCTCCAGCGGCCGCCGGCTCGCGGAACCCACCTCGGGCCGGTGAGGTAGGTGAGCGTGTCGCCGGACCATTCGCCGTCCACCCGGCCCAGGTCGCAGCCCGAGACGTCGAGCAGCATCTGCCAGGCCGGCTTCACCCTTGCCGCCACCTCGCCGCCGCCGCCCTGGCACCTGACGCGTTTGCCGGCGTAGCCATAGATGACCGGCCTGTAGTGCATGGCGACTTCCACCGAAGCGTTGCCGAACTCACCGGAACGGTCGGTTCTGAACGAAGGCATGGGCCGGCTGATCTCGCCGCGGGCCTCGGCATCGAGAAAGCTCTTGAGCTTGCCCGTGAAGATGCCGGGCCGCGTGTCGCGCGCCCAGGGCACCCGCAGGCTCATGAGGTTGGCGAACGAGCGTGACGGATTCAGCCCGCCACGAAGCATCATCAGCAGAAACCGGTTGTCGATCCGCCGTTCGAGCGGCTTGATCACATGGCGGTCCAATGCGTCCTCGCCGATCATCCACAGGGTTCCGACCACGGGCGTCACCACATGATCGACAAAGCCGTGCTGGGGGTAGTATTTCTGGACCTGGCCGATTGAAGCCTCGCTGAACGGCCCGACTTCGAACTGCGCGCCGTAAATGGCTGAGAAGGCTGTCGCCCGCAGCCGCCCTTTCCAATAAGCAGGCCCGTCGCCGAACTCGACGGTACGGAAGTCGCGGTCGTGATTCACCCAGATGTAGCCCGACACCGCGCCCTGCATCGGGTGGCCGATGTAGTTCACCAGGAACGGGTCGCCATCGGACCACCCCCTGAGGCTCGAAAGCGATGCCGCGTAACCGCTAAAAAAAGGCTGGCGCAATCCTTCGCGCGTGCCAGGTTCGGTGGCGATGCGGAATGCGTGCTGGGCGCCGAGGAACAGGAAGCCGGACCTGAACAGCCCGCCCCAGTCCACACCCTTGCCTATGTCTTTCTTGAGCCAGGGTTCGCCGTATTTCGCCTCCGGCGCCTCGGCTTTGGCTTCCGGCTCCTGTTGCGCCAATGCAGGACAGGCCAGGGCGGCGCAAAGCAGCAGGACTTGAGTGGAAATCAGCGCGGACATGATCAAACCGAGGGACGGCCAGGCCCCGAAGTTCAATGGATGCGGGCGGCACGTTTGCCGTTTCATTCCCGGCCGCAAGTGCCGGAGGATGAGCGCGGACGCACCCAAACCCGGAGGACGATCAGGAAGGCAAGGAGA
>PNKE01000047.1 GCA_013822245.1 Candidatus Solibacter sp. | reverse complement strand
GGTGGTACGCCCGGCACGATTCGAACGTGCGACCTTTTGCTCCGGAGGCAAACGCTCTATCCAGCTGAGCTACGGGCGCGTTCCCTTGCTTTCTGTATTGTAGCCGATTCCGCCGCTGGGGCGTGCTCCTTTTCAGTTCAGCGCGCCGGCCGGCGCGGCCGGTTTCCGGGCGATGAGGAAGACGGACTGTCCGGCGGGGAGTTGGATACGGCGGCGGAGCAGCCAGAGTTCAGCGCGGAGGCCGGCAAGCAGGAGGGCGTCGAGCCAGCAGGGGAGACCGGTAACGGCGCTGGCTGGACGGCGGGCGAACAGCGGTTCCCACAGCCGGAACCGGGCGAATTCGGCGAGCGCGACCGATTCGCGGCCGGGTTCGAGATGGATGAGGACATCGAGGCAGAAGACGGCGTCGCAGCAGCCCGAGGTCAGCGGGATGAGACCGGCGTCGAAGTGAGGGCGCGGTCTCCGGCCTGTTCACACGAAGCCGCCGCCTGACGCTTCAGCCCAGCACACGCGCGGCGGGTTTGGCGAAGTAGGTGAGGATGATGTCCGCGCCGGCTCGTTTAATGGAGGTGAGCGATTCCATCATGGCGCGGTCGAGGTCGATCCAGCCGTTGCGGGCGGCGGCGTGGATCATCGAAAACTCGCCCGAGACCTGGTAGGCGGCGATGGGAAGGTCCCAGGCGTCACGGGCCATGCGGATGATGTCGAGATAGGGCATGGCGGGCTTGACCATGATGATGTCGGCGCCCTCTTCGACGTCGAGTTCGATTTCGAGCATGGCTTCGCGGGCGTTGGGCGGGTCCATCTGATAGCCGCGGCGGTCGCCGAACTGGGGGGCGGATTCGGCGGCGTCGCGGAAGGGGCCGTAGAAGGAACTGGCGTACTTCGCCGCGTAGCTCATGATGGGCGTCTTCGGGAACCCGGCGTCGTCCAGGGCGTCGCGGATGGCGGCCACGCGGCCGTCCATCATGTCGGACGGGGCGACGATGTCGGCGCCGGCGCGGGCGTGGGAGACGGCGGATTTCGCCAGCCAGGTGAGCGTGACGTCGTTGTCGACATCGTTGTCAATTACCAGGCCGCAGTGGCCGTGGCTGGTGTATTCGCAGTTGCAGACGTCGGTGACGACGACCAGCGAGGGCACGGCCTGCTTGATGGCGCGGACCGTGCGCTGGACGATGCCGTTTTCGTCATAGGCGCCCGAGGCATGCTCATCCTTGTGATCCGGGATGCCGAACAGAATGACGCCGCCGATACCGAGCGCGTGGACCTCCTCGCACTCCTTGACGATCTCGTCGATGGACAACTGATAGTTGCCGGGCATCGACTTGATCTCGCGGCGGACGCCTTCGCCCTCGACGGCGAACAGCGGCAGGATGAAATCGCCGGGGTCGAGTTGGGTTTCGCGGACCAGGCGGCGGAGCGGTTCAGTGGCCCGCAGGCGGCGCATACGGTTGATGGGGAAGCCCATGAGCCGAGTATGCCATGGCCACGGGCGGCTCAGTTTGCCGGTTGTTCGCGCAGGGGCAGGACGACGGGCAGGGATTCGTTCGGCTTGAGCATGATCTTCATCCCGTACTTGGCGTAGTCGCGCCAAAAGGTCTGGCTGTCGGGGGTGGATTTGGGTTTGTCCTTGACTGCCACCACCCAGTAATCGCCCGGCGCCAGGTTGCCGAAGTAGAATTCGCCTTCGGCGCCGGTGCGGTGGACCTGCACCTTACCCAGCCGCCGCGGGAACAACAATCCATGGGCAATCAGGACATGGGCGCGCGTCACGGGCCGGTCCTGCGAGTCCCGAACCTCGCCTCTTAGTGACGCCGCTTCGCAGCCGAAAAAGACGCGCAGTTCCGCGACTCCGGCTTCGGTCAGCGTGAAGCCCTCTTCGAGGACGCCCAGGTCGCCGATGGAGGCGTCGGCGGCATAGCAACCCTCCGGCGGCATGACGTCGAGCGTGTAGCGGCCGGGCGGCAGGCCGCGGACGACAAACCGGCTGCCCTCGTGGATGGCGGGCAAAGGCTCTTCTTCCGCCGATTCGGGGAAGAGGGAGACCCTGGCTTCGGGACGGATCCAACGCGGCGCCAGGCTTTGAAAGGAGACGAAACCCAGGACATCCGACCATTGCGGGACTGTCAGCGACAGTTCCCTCGCCCCGCGGCCGCGTTCGACGGCGACCGGGACGATCCAGGGCGCCGAAGGACCGGGCGAGGGGCGATAGACGAGCAGTTCGTAATCGCCGGGCGAGAGGAAAGAGAAGGCGAACGTGCCCCTTTGCGGATGCACTGTCCGCTGCGAGTAGACCTCCTCGCGGACCCCGTCGCCGGTGCGCAGGGCCACTCGGGCGTTGCCGAGCGGCTCGCCGGTCCGGCTGTCGATCAACTGGCCGCGGATGCGGTAGGTGCGCATCTTGCGGATGACGATGACGCGGTTTCGCAACTGCGAGCCGGGCCAGACTTCGACCGGTTCCACCCGATGCTCCTCCTCGATGCCGGTGTGATAGACCATGACCGGATAGCCGATGGCCTCGCCCGAGGCCGGGTCAACGATTTGTGTGGAGCCGCGCAGGCGGTCGGGGGTGATGATCCACATGCCCCACTTGCCGGGCGGGACGTCCTCGGCGAAGAAGGCGCCCGACTCGTCTGTCCGGAGCAGGATGCTGGGCGGACGGCGGCCCGGCTCGGATGGCTCCATGAGGCGCAGCCGGACCGGCGCCAGCACGACCGGTTTGCCGTCCTCGCTGAACACGGTTCCGTGGATCATGCCGGTGCGGACGAGCCGGACCTCGACGGAGACCGGTTTGCGCGATTGCATCAGCAGGCTGAGGGCGACAACGCGGGTCTGGAGATCCTCGGCGTCGATGAATCCGGCGCGGCTGACGCGGATGGCGTAGCTGCCGGGGATCAGATTGTCGAAGACACACTCGCCCATGGGTCCGGTGACGCAGTCCGGGTACTTGCGGTTCAGGCGGCTCGCCGGGCCGAGGCCCGCGGCCAGCCGGAGTTCGACGCGGACGGCCTCGATTGGGGCTTCAGGGCCGGGTTCGATCACTTTGACGGTCAACTGGCCGAACGCCGGCGCGGCGGCCAGGAGGAGCAGGAGCCAGCGCATTCAATCAGGAATGACGCGCGGCAGGTCCCATTCGTGGAGGCATTCCCGTTAGGATGTTGATGATTGGCACAAGCGGCAAAACGAACTGCGTTGCGATTCATCGTCCGGGGGCGGGTGCAGGGCGTGGGCTACCGGTCGTTCGCGGAGAAGGCGGCGTCGGTGACCGGGGTGAGCGGCTGGGTGAAGAACCGCGACGACGGGACGGTGGAGGCGGTTGCCTGCGGGACCAAGGAGCGGCTGGATGCCTTCGCGGGGTATCTGCGTCAGGGGCCGAGATGGGGTGAAGTTCGTTCGGTTGAAGTGACCGAGTGCGAACCGGTGGCCGGAACCGGGTTCACGATCCGGCACTGAGTTCCAGCAGGCGGCAAGCTCAAATGCGCTCTCCGGCTCGCGTCAAGGTATATACTTCCAGATGTGGAACGCGCTACCCGGATCATTGACATTGCGCAAGCTCTGTCTCCGCAACCGCTCACCGATTCGGGCGAATTCGCTCGTTTCTATGGTGAGCGTTTCGAAAGCAGAGAAGCGGACACCACAGCCATCATGGCGCTTGAGTTGAGGCAGCGTCATGGCGGGGTGTTCTACCAGCAGTTTCTGACAGGGCACAGCGGTACCGGCAAATCAACCGAACTCACCCGCCTGAGCCGCGAACTCAGCGACCGGTTCGAATTTCTGCGGCTGTCTGCCCAGAGCGAGTTGTCCCCGTTCTCAACGAAGCCTTTCGACCTCTTGGAAGTCATGGCCATCCTGCTCGTGGAGCGCGCCAACGAACTGGGACTGAGCCTCGACGGGAAGCTGCTCCAGCAACTCAGCGATTGGTTCTCGGAAGTTACCGAGACCCGTGTCACAGAGAGGACCCTATCGGCTGAGAGCGTTGCGGCAGCGGGTGCAAGTCTGCCGTCGATCATTCAGAGCTTCCTGAGTCTGAGCGTCAAGGTCAAAGGTGAAGCCAAGTACTCCGGTTCGCGGTCGGATGAGGCGGTGCGAAAGCGTTTGCAGCGACTTCCCGAACTCACCAGCCTGTGCAACGAACTCTTCCGGCATTGCAACGAGGCTCTGGTTAAATCGACGGGCAAGGAGTGGGTGTTTCTCGTCGAAGATCTGGACAAGAAATCAGTCGCGGAGCAGGTTCTGAACCAACTCTTCGTCCAATACTCCAACATCTGGCGCGATCTTCGAGTCCACTTCATCTGCACCGTCCCTTTGTGGCTGACTTTCGGCGAGACTGGAGCGTTGCTTCCATTTCGCCCTCGTACACTTGTTGACATCCCCGTTTTCGATGCCACTCACCAACCCAATCACACAGGGCGGCGGGTACTTCGTGAAATCCTGGACAAGCGCGTGGATACGGCCCTGTTCGGTGAGGGGGTTGAAGAGCATCTCATTCAGGCCGCCGGGGGCAACCTCCGGGACATGTTCCATCTGGTATCTGAGGCAGCCAACTTCGCCGCTGTTACCGGCCAGCCCCTGATTCAAATGGAGCACGCCAAGCGCGCTGTCAACGGGTTGCGCAATGAGTACCTCCGCCGCCTGGGAGAGACCGTCCAGGAAAACGTCATTCCATACTCTGAAAAGGTCACGAAACTGACGGATATCTACGAGGGAGGCGATTCCCGCCTCGTGCAGGATCACGTGCTCTACCGTTTGCTCCGTTCGCGTGTGGTGCTCGAATACAACGACACTTACTGGTACGGCCTGCCTCCGCTGGTTGTCGACATTCTGATCCAGCAGGGCCACCTGCCCGGCAATTCCAAAGGCGGGCTTGAATCGCCGGTCTGAGACTCGTGGCACCGCATTCCATTGACGAAGTCTCCGAACGCCTTCGCCGGTGGACCGCCCTGCCTGGCCCAGGGATGGCTCTGGTCGAATTCAGCTCGGAACCGGCGGTGCAAGAGGTCTTCCTGAACCTGGCGATGGCCGGGATGCCGGAGTCCGAGGTGGAGAGGTTTCCTTCGACCGGGGACGTCGAGCGGGATGTCCGCATGCTTGTGGAGAGACTCGTCCCGGCAGCCTCCCCCGTTGTCTGGGTTCGCGGGCTGGAGGACGCCTTTGCTCTTGGCAAAGACCGGGAGAAGGCGATCGATCTGCTGAACTTCCTGCGGGAGACGATTGCCGGCGCCCCCTGCCGGCAGGTCTGGTTTGTTACCGCCAACACCGGGCAACTCCTCTCCCACCGTGCGCCGGACTGGCTCTCCTGGTTCACTCTCCGCCTGAGGCTCACCAGTGATGCGCCCGCCGTGGAAAAGCCGGCATCCGAGATACAGACTGACACCGTCAACCTCGATTCGGCCCGCGCCCAGGCCGCAAGCGCACAGGAACGCATTGCGAGGAGTGTCGAGGCCGGCATCGCGCCGGATGAGATCTGGGCCGGGTTGGCCTACCCCGCTTTGGAGAGCCTGCGTCGAGCCGGCGCTGTGGCTGAAGAGCTTAAATGGCGCGAAGAGTTCCTCGACCGGATCTTCGGTTCGGCTCACGATGCCGAACGCCAGCGGAAGATCCGGAAGAGCCTGAATGCCTTGATCGAACGCGGTTTCTATCCAGCCGCGGCCGGACTGGCTGGGGAGGGGGTCGAGATCAGCCTGGAAGGGATGGAGCCACGGCGCCAGATCGCAATCTGGAACGAGATCGGCCAAGCTCGCTACCTGGCTGGACATTACGCGGAGGCTGAGGGTCTCCTCGAGATGGCTCGGGCTCAAAGTGAGCTGGTGCTGGGCCCCGAGCATCCGGACACGCTCACGTCGGTCAACAACCTGGCCGGACTCTTTAGGAGCCAGGGGCGGTATGGGGAAGCCGAGCCGCTGTATGTGCGGGCGCTGGCGGCGCGCGAGCGGGTGCTGGGCCCCGAGCATCCGGACACGCTCACGTCGGTCAACAACCTGGCCGGACTCTATAGGCGCCAGGGCCGGTATGGGGAAGCCGAGCCGCTGTATGTGCGGGCGCTGGCGGCGAGCGAGCGGGTGCTGGGCCCCGAGCATCCGTCCACGCTCATCTCGGTCAACAACCTGGCCGGACTTTACGAGAGCCAGGGCCGGTATGGGGAAGCCGAGCCGCTGTATGTGCGGGCGCTGGATGGGCTTGAGAGGACGCTGGGCATTGACCACCCGAATACCAGGACGGTCTCGGCAAACCTCCAGTTCTTGCGCGAAAGGGGCAGACGGACAGTGGACGGGGCCGCCCACGGAGCCGATCCCGCCAAAGAGCCAGTGGAGTGAAGCCCGCACTCCGGCTCGGCGGGTTGCGCGGACTCTCCGCTAGACCAGGGCCGGTGTTTCCTTTGAGGGCGCGGGACACCGGGCGCCGAGGAATTCCAGCATCTCTTCCTCGTTCTTGAGCAGGTCCTTGAGTGTGGTCTTCGACAGGATGCCGTCGAGGGTCTTCTGGACCGCGCACCAGAGCAGGCGGACCGAGCAGTCGCCCGAGTGGGCGCAGGTGCGTTCGAGGCCGGCGTGGCGGTCGCAGAAGTGCGGTCCGAAGAAACTGCCGCCGAGCAGCGAGAGGATCTCGGAAACCGTCACCTGGCCGGCCGGCCGCGAGAGCATGTAGCCGCCGGCCTGTCCGCGGACGCTGTCCACCAGGCCGCCCAACCTCAATATCCGCATTAACTTGGCTACGTTCGGAACCGACAGTCCCTCGGCGCGGCTGATCTCAGGGATGCTATGGCTGCGGTCCTCGCCGTGCCTGGCCATGTAGAGCAGGCAGCGCAGACCGTATTCTTCCTGGGCGCTGAGCTTCATGACAGTATTGTATGTCGAAACGGATCAAAACGGAAAATAAGATTTCGATATCCGGTATTCGGACCGCCCGGAAGCGGCGTCCGCGCCCGGCTGGAGACCTCGATCTGGTATCCTGAAGGGAGTCAAAACGCCTCCTTGCCGGAGCCGTGCCCCCCGCAGGCAGTCCTTTGAGCCAGATAAGGGAGAATCTCTACACATATGGCTTTTGAGATCAAACCCGTCCGCGAATTTCTTGTGAGTCCCGCTCTGCCTGCCGCGCTTTCGCGGCTGAGCGAATTGGCCAACAACCTGCACTGGAGTTGGGACTACACGGTCCGGACGCTGTTCAAGCGGCTCGATGAGAGCCTTTGGAAGCAGTGCGGGCACAATCCGGTGCTGATGCTGGCGCGGATTCCCCAGAAGACGCTCGAGAAGTCCGCCGACGATCCCCGGTTTCTGGCCGCTTACCGGCGCGCCTGCGACAGCCATGACCGGTACCTGCAAGCCGGACAATTCAGCCATGGCCGCAAGGACTCGATGGCGGTGGCCTATTTCTCCATGGAGTATGGCCTGCTCGAGTCGCTGACGATCTACTCCGGCGGACTGGGCATCCTCTCTGGCGACCATTTGAAGTCGGCCAGCGATGCCGGCTTGAATCTGGTCGGGGTGGGACTGCTTTATCAGACCGGCTATTTCCAGCAGAATCTGAATCCGGACGGCTGGCAGGTGGAGAAGTACCCGGAGAACGACTTCTACACCTGGCCCGTGCATCCGGCGGTCGGAGACGACGGCGAGGAGATCCGTGTCGAAGTGCCGATGCCGCAGGGCAAGGTGCACGTCAAGGTGTGGGTCATGAAGGTGGGCCGCGTGGATCTGGTCCTGCTCGACACCAACATCCCCGAAAACGCCGTGCAGGAACTGCGCGACATCACCGACCAGCTCTATGGCGGCAATAACGAGGTCCGGATCCGCCAGGAGATCGTGCTGGGCGTCGGCGGGCTGCGGGCGCTCAAGGCGCTCAAGTTCGAGCCGTCGGTCTATCACATGAACGAAGGGCATTCGGCCTTCCTGTCGCTTGAACGCATCCGGGTGATGATGAAGGATCAGGACCTGAGCTTCGACGAAGCGCTGGACGCCGTCAGGGTGAACAACGTCTTCACCACCCACACGCCGGTGCCCGCCGGCATCGACCAGTTCGATTCGCACCTGGTTTACGACTACACCCGGAGCTTCTGCGAGGATGCCGGCGTCGAATTCGAACGCGTCCTCAAACTCGGCCAGAAGCATCCGCATGCGCGTTTCTCCATGGCCGTGCTGGCAATCATGACCTCCTGCTACCGCAACGCCGTCAGCCGGCTGCACAGCGAGGTCTCGCAGGCCATGTTCCAGGACCTCTGGCCCAACCTGCCCGAGCACGAAGTCCCCATCACCCCCATCACCAACGGCGTCCATCTGCCCACCTGGCTCAACGGCGAGCTGGCCCGGCTCTACGATCAGCACCTCGAACCTGAATGGAGGGAAAGCTATCCCCACTCGCCGGTCTTCCAGCACGCCCAGGACATCCCGCCCCGCGACCTCTGGGAGATGCGCCGGAAACGCAAGCGCCAGCTCGTTCAGTTCGTCAGGGAGCGGCTCACCAGGCGGGCGCAACGCCGCCACGCCTCGTCGTTCGAACTGCGCCGGATCGGCGAACTGTTCGATCCCGAGGTCTTCACGATCGGTTTCGCGCGCCGGTTCGCCACCTACAAGCGCGCCACGCTGCTGTTGAAGGATGTCGACCGGTTGAAACGGATCGTGTCCAATACGGCCATGCCGGTTCAGGTGATCATCGCCGGCAAGGCGCACCCGGCCGACGATCCGGGCAAGCAACTCATCCACAGCATCATCCAGACCATCCGCGATCCCGAACTGGCCAAGCGCGTCGTCTTCATCGAGGACTACGACATCGAGGTGGGCCGGGAACTGGTGCAGGGCGTCGACCTTTGGCTGAACAATCCGCGCCGCGGCGAGGAAGCCTGCGGCACCAGCGGGATGAAGGCCGCCATCAACGGCGTGCTGAACCTCTCGGTTCTCGACGGCTGGTTTGACGAAGCCTACGAGGAGTCCGGCGGCTGGGCGATCGGCGACCGCGAGCCCTATCACGACTGGATGGAGGCCATCCACGCCAGTTCCATCTATTCGCTGCTGGAGAACGAGATCCTGCCGCTGTACTACTCAAACCGCGAAGAGGGCGTGCCGGTGCAATGGATCCAGCGCATGAAGGTGTCGCTGGAATTTCTCAGCGCCCGCTACAACTGCCAGCGGATGATCCGCGACTACACGTCAAGGCTCTATGAGCCGGCCCACGAGGCGTGGCAGAGCCTGAAACGCGGCGGCTTCGAACAGGCCCGCGAAAAGGCCAAATGGCAACGCCTGGTCGAGCAGTCCTGGCCCGGCGTCGTGATCGAGGATGCCGGAACCTCGCTCGGCCCGTGCCACCTCAGCGGAGCCTTGCTCGAACTCCGCGCGGCGGTCGTGCTCTCCGGGTTGAAGGCCGAGGACGTCCGCGTCGAGGCCGTCGTGGGCAAGGTCGGATCGACAGGGAAAATCGAGGACACCAGTGTGCTTGTGCTGCATCCGTCGGGCCTGTCCGGCGGCAGGCAGATCTTTTCCCGCGAGTTCGTTCCCCACCAGACGGGCCGTTTGGGCTACACTCTCAGGGTAAGCCCGAACCACTGCGACGACCCTCTGGCCCGGCCCTGCCACAGCCCGATCAAGTGGGCGGCCATCTAGACACGATGGCCCGCGAGGAAAGAAAAGACGGAAATGAGACCTGCCGGGCTGGATTCCCGGCGCGAAATCTGTTAAACAGGAACTGAGCCGGGTGTATTCAAAGCGTCCGGGCCTTCCGTGGGCCCGGTACGGTGGGTGAAACCGAAACCCGGACTTGCCAGCCCTTGATACGCTTCCGCTCTCCACAAACGGCGCGGTTGCGATCCCCGGACGAGAACGATCTTGACTGGCTGGCTCATCGACTCCTGTCTCAGCGGGAGCATCAAACCCAGAAGGAGCGTCCCGATGGACGACGACCGGAAGTATAAACAGCGCGGCTACATGGATACGGGGTTCGACTCCGGCGGGCGCGGCGAGCGTCAGGACCGCGACAGGCCCCGCGGTCCGCGCCCTCCCCTTGACGTTACCGGCCCGCGGCTGCCACGCCTGGTCGAGGCCACCGCTGCCGCCCGCTGCTACAACTGCGCCACGGCGCTTCCCCCCGGCCACGACTTCACCCAGGAATGCCCGAAGTGCAAGGCGGCCCTGCATTGCTGCAAACAGTGCACCTACTTCGAGCCCTCCACCCGTTTTCAGTGCACCAAGCCGATTCCCGAACGCATCGCCTCGAAGGACAGTGCCAACGAATGCTCCTTCTTCCGCGTGCGCGTCACCGTCGCCCGCGACAGCGCTCCCCCGCCTTCGATGATGAGGGCCAACACGCGTCCGGAGGCATCCGCTCCGAAGTCGGCCAACGACGCCCGCATCGCTTTTGATAATCTCTTCAAGAAGTAGTCAAATCCAATCGCGGCGAAAGCCGGACCAGGAGCACCGGGATGCGCGTACTTTTGGCGTCACTGCTTTTAGCGGCGGCCCTGCCCGCCCCGGCCATCGAGGTCAGCACGGGATTCCTCATCGGTCCGAAGTACGACTCAAGGGCGATCTATGTCCGCGCACTGCCCTCATCGCCCTGGATGAAGGTCCAGGCCGGCGGTTATCACAAATCCGCCGAGGGCAAGGTCCTCGGCGCCGCCAATCGCAATGGACTCGCCGGCCGCCCGCCCGGCGCCACCATGATCCGCGTCCCTCTGCAGAGTGAGACGGAGAACCTGTTCAGCCCCTTCGGTAAGCTCGATCCGCCCAAGGCGCGCGAAATCTCGGCGCTCATCGCTTCGGCGGCCCGCAATCAGTTGATCGTCGAACTCGGCGTCTTCCATCCCTCGCGCGACCAGGATATTCACGCGCCCGACTTCATGCTCGACGCCGCCGGAAACGTCGTCGAATGGCTGGTCGCCGGCGGCCACCGCAACGTCATCATCAACTTCGCGCCGGATTGGGAACAGGCGGGCTGGGACTTCGACCATTGGGTTCCCATGCACCTCGAACTGCTCGCCGAAACCGCGCGCGCCCGCTTCCAGTCGCTTAAAGCCGGCTTCGCCTCGCCCATCGCCTTCACGCTCGGCCACCGCACCGGCGAGAACTCATCCCTCATCCAGGCCGCCGATGTCGTTGAACTCGCGGGCGCCGCACTCGATATGGACACCCGCAGGATCGAACGCCCCGTCCTGGCCGTCGGCAGCGATGCCTGCCTCATCACTATCCGCCGCACCTCGGGCTGCATCGTCGACTCGCCCGAACCGCCCGGCGATCCGCTGCTGCGGCTGTTCTTCGCCAAGCTGCCAGGCCCGGCTGTAGGACAATAGGGGCATGGCAGTTGCGGAATTGACCGGCTTTCGCCGGTTCGAAGTGCACGACTACGTCAGGCAGGCCCCCAAGCCCGGCGAGGTTCAGGTGCGCATGGCCGCGGTCGGCATCTGCGGCAGCGACCTGCACCACTTCATCGACGGCCACATCGGCGACCAGGATTCGGTCTACCCGATGGTGCTCGGCCACGAACCCGCCGGCACGATCACGGCCCTTGGCGAGGGCGTCACCGGCTGGGCCGCCGGCGACCGCGTGGCCTGTGAGCCGCCGGTGTACTGCTACCACTGCGAATGGTGCATGAAGGGCCGCCACAACCTCTGCGACCACGTCACGTTCATGAGCAACCCCGGCGTGCCCGGCTTCTTCCGCGACCATGTCACGCTGCCCGCCGCGAACCTGCTGGCCCTGCCCGAAGACATGGGCTTCGCCGAGGCGTCGCTCTACGAACCCGTGTCGATCATTCTGCATTCGTTCCGCTTTGCCCAGCCCCAGGTGGGCGACACCGCGGTGGTGTTCGGCGCCGGACCCATCGGCCTTTCGACAATCGCCGGATTGAAGATCGCCGGCATCTCGCGGCTGTGGTGCGTCGAGCCCGTCGGATACCGCCGCGAGATCGCGCTCGAGATGGGCGCCGACGCTGTCATCGATCCCAACCAGGCCGACCCAGTCGCCGAAGTCCTGCGCGATACGCGGAACCGCGGCGTGGATGTTTCGATCGACTGCGCCTCGCAGGGCGACACCGTCAATCAGTCGATGTATGTCGCCTGCCCCGGCGGCCGCGTCATCATTACGGGCCTGCCTCAGGAGCGGCGGCTCAGCAATTTCGATTTCCACCACATGCGGCGCAAGGAACTCTACCTCGCCGCCATCCGCCGCTCGAATCACACCGGCGCGGCGGCGGTGGCATTGTTGAAGGAGCGGGGCCGGCAATTCAAGCCGATGCTGACGCACCGCATGCCGCTGTCGAAAGTGCAGAACGCCTTCGACATGCTGATGCGGTTCGACGACGGCGCCTGCAAGGTGGTGCTCGAACCGGAACAGCAGTCCTAAGCGTTCCGGTCCGGCTTCAGCACGGCGATATAGGAAAGGTTCCGGTACAGTTGCTTGTAGTCCAGGCCGAATCCGATCACGAAGCGGTCGGGGATCTCGAAACACTTGAAATCGATCTCCAGCGGCACGATGCGCCGCGCCGAACGGTCCAGCAGCGTGCAAAGCGCCACTGAGTTAGGCCCTCGCCCGGCCAGCGTCTGCAGCAGGTAACGCGCCGTGAAGCCGGTATCGACGATGTCCTCCACCAGCAACACGTCCTCGCCTTCCACCGAGTCGTCCAGGTCTTTCGCGATCCTCACCACGCCCGGCGCGCCCGAGTGGTTCGAAAAACTCGATATCGCCAGCATGTCGATCTTGACCGGGATCGACAGCTCCCGCGCCAGCGCCGCCAGGAAGAAGATCGAGCCTTTCAGCACGCCGATCATCTTCAGATTGCCGTTGCGGTAGCGGCCGCTGATCTCGGCCGCCACCTGGCGGATCCGGTCGCGGATCTCTTCCTCGCTGAACAGTACGCGCTCGATCGCCGGCGCTGAGGGTGTTTTCATCTTGTGCCTACTCCGCCTTCTGCTCGGCCAGCCCGTACTTGAACACCAGGTCCTGCAGGTCCTTCTGGTAGAAGACCTGGATCTGGATGTGGGGATAGATCTCGCGGAGCAGGCGGATCTTGCGGTTCTTCTTCGTTACCAGCGATTGCTTCATCGTCGTCAATTCAACATACCGGTTCGATTCGGGCAAGTAGAAGTCTGGAGTAAAACTTTCGATCACCCGGCCTTGCTCGTCCCAGGCGATCGGGAAGCTCTTGGGCTCGTAGTCCCAGTCAATGCGGTAGAAGTCGAGCAGGTTGGCGAAAATCTCCTCGCTGGGATGCGAGAACTGCACTCGCCGCAGATTCGCCTTGCCCTTGGGGTGGATGCCGTCCTTGGCCAGTTGCAGGCGGAGTTGAAACTGCTGCTGCGCCTCGGCCGCTTTCGACACCCAGCCGTATTCCTTCACTGACCGCACCTCCATCGCCAGCGCCACATAATGCGCCAGATGCCCGCCGTCGGCGGACTCGGCGTTCACGATCAGATCGAACGTCTCCACCGGCGCCGTCGCCCTGCCGAAGCGCGCCTTCCGCGCCGCCGCAACCTCCCTTTCACGGGCCTTCAACTGCTGGCGCGCCGTCGGCCGGTCCAGCCGGTCGTCCAGCATGATGTTGCCCAGCCGGCGGTTGCGCGGGGCGACTATCCGGATGCGCAGCAACCCCTGGAAATTGCGGAACAGGTTTTCCGCGCCGTCCACGCCAACAACCAGATGGCTTTCGGTGGCGTGCCGCAGCAGGATGGATGCGGCCATCGCCGGCCAGGCCTTCTCCGGAAAGCCGTCCGTCAGGCCGAACTCCTCTTCCAGCATCGCATCCAGCCGGCTTGCGCCAATGTGCTCGAATCCGCAACGCTGAGCGACCAGCCTGGCCACCTCGCCGCTGCGGCAGCCGGGCTCGCCCGAGACCGTGATCACCGCCATTCACTCAGAATGATAGCGTATGAAGGTAGCCATGAATCACCTCACCAGGCGCGGATTCGTTAAAACATTTTCAGCCATCGCTGTTTCGGCTCCCGCGTGGGCCGCGGCGAATTCCCTCAAGTGCGATGTCGCCGTCATCGGCGGCGGCACGGGCGGCTGCGCGGCCGCCCTCGCCGCCCTGCGCGCGGGGATGAGGGTTGTCATGACCGAGGAGACCGCCTGGATCGGCGGCCAGTTGACCTCCCAGGCCGTGCCCCCGGACGAGCACCCCTGGATCGAATCGTTCGGAGCCACGCGCGCCTATAGGGCGTACCGCGAAAGCGTCCGCCGCTACTACCGCGATAACTATCCGTTGACGCGCGAATCGCTCGACAACCCGCATCTGAACCCCGGCGGCGGCTCGGTCTCCGCGCTCACGCACGAGCCCAAGGTCTCTCTCGCCGTGCTGGAGGCCCTGCTGGCGCCTTATGTGAGCGCCGGGCAACTCGCCGTCCTCCGCCGCCACAGACCCGTCTCCGCCGACACCCAGGCCGGCCATGTCCGTTCCGTCGCGGTGAAGAGCCTGGAGACCGGTACAGTCCGCACCATCGATGCCGCTTACTTCATCGACGCCACCGAACTCGGCGATCTGCTCCCGCTCACCCGCACCGAGTTCGTCACCGGCTTCGAATCCGGTAAGGACACCGGCGAGTTGAATGCGCCCGCGGTGGCCCAGCCCGATAACCACCAGGCCTTCACCGTCTGCTTCGCCCTCGGCTACGACCCCGAAGGCGACCACACCATCGACAAGCCCGCCGATTACGCCTTCTGGCGCGACTACGTCCCCGCCATGCGCCCGCCGTGGCCGGGCAAACTGCTCAGTTGGTCGATGTCGAACCCCATCACGCTCGCCGAGCGCGCCGTGATGTTCGACCCGCGCCAGGATACCGGCGCCGGTCCGCTGCTCAACCTCTGGATCTACCGCCGCATCGTCCGTGCGAGGAACCACCAGCCCGGTTTCTGCAAGGAAGACGTCACGCTGGTCAACTGGCCGCAGAACGACTACTGGCTCGGCAACCTCTACGGCGGCAGCGGCGCCGACGCCGCGCGCCACCTGCGGCGGGGCCGTGAACTCAGCCTGTCGCTGGTGTATTGGATGCAGACCGAAGCCCCGCGCCCGGACGGCGGCGCGGGTTGGAAAGGCCTGCGCCTGCGGCCCGACATCACCGGCACCGAGGACGGCCTGGCGATGTATCCCTACATCCGCGAGTCGCGCCGCATCCGCGCCGAGTTCACCGTGCTCGACCGCCATGTCGGCGTCGAGGCGCGCATGAAAGCGACCGCCAAATCGCGCGACGACGTCACCGCCGAACGGTTCACCGATTCGGTCGGCCTCGGCAGCTACCGCATCGATCTGCACCCGTCATCGGGCGGCGACAACTACATCGACGTCAGTTCGCTCCCGTTCCAGATCCCGCTCGGCGCGCTCATTCCCCGCCGCGTCGAGAACCTCCTGGCCGGATGCAAGAACCTGGGCGTCACCCACATCACCAACGGCTGTTACCGCCTGCAACCGGTGGAGTGGAACATCGGCGAATCGGCCGGCGCGCTGGCCGCCTATTGCGTCGCGAACAGGCTCGCCCCGCGCCAGGTGCGCAACACGGAGAAACTTCTGCGCTCGTTCCAGGCGTCACTGACCAGCCAGGGCGTTGAAATCGAATGGCCGCGTCTCACGCCGCGCTAATCCCCTGGAGTTCGTCTGGTCAATCCGCGCGCTACTTCGGCGGCGGGACGATGAACTCGCCTTCGCGCACGCCATAAGCCGGTCCCAGCAGCTTATAGTCCTTGCCCGACCGCGCATTCCAATCCCACACGATCTTGCCCTCGCGCAGCGTGAGTTCGCAGAACAGCCTCTGCTTGGACGAAATGGTTCCGGCGTCGGAATCGCCGAATTTGAAGCCGCCCTGCAGCATGCGGAAGACCGCCACGTCGGCGGGCGCGCCCACCGCGATATGGCCCAGATCGCGCTGGCCGATCGCTGCGGCCGCCAGGTATGTCGAGCGCGCGACCACTTCGTTCAGCGGCATACCCATGGCCAGGAACTTCGACATCGTCGTGGGCATGTCCATCATGAAATTGTTGGTCGACCCCGTGTGCAGATCCGTCGAGATCGAATCCGGATAAAAGCCCTGCTCGACCGCCGGCACGGCGTTGCGGAACGCGAAGCTGCCGCCGCCATGGCCGACATCGAACTTGATGCCGCGCTTGCGCGCCTCATGCAGATACGCATAGACCTTGCCGTCCGCGCCGATCCACGGCACCGGCGCGCGGAAGGCGTGCGTGGCGATGTCGCCGGGTCGCAGCTTGCGCGTCACCAGCTCCCAGAACGGCCGCTCTTTCTTGAAGAAACCGAAATCGACCATCACCGGCAGCGATGCCAGTTGCCCTGCCTCGACCGCCTTCAGCACCGCCGTCCATTCGCCCGATTCCCAATGCGCCGTCTTCACGCCCACCACGATGTCGGCGTGTTTCTTCGCCAGCCGCGCAACCTCTGCCGGGTTCATATCCTCGGCGTGTTGTTCCACCATGTTCGACAACATCCCGAAGCCGGCGATGTTGATGAACGCGAACACGCGCGTTTTGGCGCGGTCCAGCACCGTGTGGCGGAACGTCTCAAAGTTGCGCCAGCCCGCGCTGCCGGCGTCGGCCATCGTCGTGACGCCGGTGCGGAAACTGAAGTCGTCCGGGCGGATGCTGTTGTCGCCCGCCCAGACGTCCTTGATCCCTGTTGTATGGAACAGGTGGACGTGGATGTCCA
Source organism: Candidatus Solibacter sp. (assembly GCA_013822245.1). Lineage (GTDB taxonomy): Bacteria > Acidobacteriota > Terriglobia > Bryobacterales > Bryobacteraceae > PNKE01. The sequence continues at coordinate 71,135 of PNKE01000047.1, read as the reverse complement.
CCAGCCCCGGTGTGACGACGAGGCCGGAGACGTCGAGCGCCCTGGCGGCTCTCGACGCTTCCAGCCCCGAGCCAATGGCGGCGATCCGGCCGTCTTTCACTGCCAGGTCGGTGACGCGGTCTAATCCGTTTTTCGGATCCACCACGCGGCCGCCCTTCAGCAGCAAATCCCATGCCGGCTGTGCGCCGGCCACGGATGCGAGCATCACGGCCAGGATCAGTGTCTTCATCGCTCTAAGCCCTGCGCGCCTTCTGCGCGTTCGCGTCCCACTTCAGGTACTGCCGCTTCTTGTAGGACTCAACCGACATCTCGCAGATCACCACGCCATACAGGCCCAGCATCGCGTCGCACTTCAGCGCCTCGCCCGAGCGGATGGCGTTCTGCAGGTTGCGGTGGTGGTAGTTCGTGTTTTCGGCGCCGCCCTTCTTGTGCGTGAACGCCTTGGCTTCCTTGGCGAACTCGCGCTGCGGCGTGATCGTGAAGCCGTTGCGGTCGAACGTCAACGTGGCGTGGTGGCCGCGGATCAGGTGCGCCACCGGCGTGTCGTTGGCCATCGACGAAACCAGTTGCATCGTCGGGCCGCCGGGATAATCGGCCAGCACGTTGAAGGTGTCCGGAATCTCGGCGGCCGACTTCGTGAACTCGAACTTGCCGCCCGTGGCCACGACAAACTCCGGGAACTGGAGGTTCAGCGCCTTGATCAATCGCGTGGCGCGGTGGACATAGAGGTCCGTCGCGATGCCGCCCGAATAGTCCCAGTACCGCCTCCAGCGGAAATACCGTTCCGGATCCCACGGCCGCTTCTTGGCCGGGCCGAGCCACATGTTCCAGTCGAGGTTCACCCCCGGCTTGGCGTCTTCGTCGATTTTGTAAAACGGCGCCGCCCAGAAGTCGTCGCGGTGGTTGCGCGAGTAGTCGATCTGGCACAGCACCACCTTGCCCAGAGCGCCGGCCTTGATCTGTTCCCACGCCGCCTCGTAGCTGTCGTCCGACATGCCCTGCACGCCCACTTGCAGCTTCAGCTTCGGGTTTTGCTTCTGCTTGGCGACAACCTTCTTCGCCTCCTCGATCGTGTGCGTCATCGGCTTCTCGACGTAGACGTGCTTGCCTGCGTCCAGCGCGTCCAGCGTGATCTGCGCATGCCAGTGTTCCGGCGTCGCGATCAGAACATAGTCGATCGTTTTGTCGTCGAGCAGTTGCTTGTAGTTGCTGTACGGCTTGCCGCCCGAGCGCTGGGCGAAGTTGTCGCGCCGCTTGTCGAAAACGTCGCAAACCGCGGCCAGTTCGATGTTCATCGCATCCTTGGCCTTGAGCAGACCATCGAGATGGGCCCCGGCCATGCCGCCGCAGCCGATGATGCCCACTTTCAACCGTTCGCCCGCGCCCTTCACCTGGGCATAGCTCTTTGCGCTGAACGCCGCCGCGGATGCAGCGGCGACGAAGTCCCTGCGAGAATAGAAAGCCATATAGGAATTCTACGCTCTATGCATCTCCTCCCGCAGTCTGTCGAGATTTGCCTTGCCCTCATCGTGCTTGCCGCCGCGTTCAGCGACATCCGCTCGCGCAACATGCCGAACTGGCTGACCCTTGGAGGCATCGCCGCCGGCCTCGCTCTCCACGCCTCTTTGACCGGCTGGGCCGGACTGAAATTCTCCGCCGCCGGATTCGGACTCGCCGCGCTGATCTTTCTCCCGCTGTTCGCTTTGCGCTTCCTCGGCGGCGGCGACGTCAAGCTGATGGCGGCCGTAGGCGCGCTGGCGGGCTTTCAGAACCTGATCGCCATCTTCATCGTCGATACAATTCTCGGCGGCGTGGCCGCGCTGGCGCTGATTGTCGTGAAGGGCCGGATGAGGAAGACCTTCGCCAACATCGGCCGCATCATCTCTTCACTGTTCCGCGGCAAGGCGCCTTACAAGGAGAACGAGGAACTCGAAGCCGGCGGCGATAAGTCGCTCGGGCTTCCCCGCGCGGTCACCATCGCCGTTGCCACGTTTGTCATTCTCTGGCTCAGTCGAGTACCCGAACCGTAAGCCCGCTCGCCTGTTGCCCGCCCAGGTAGACGCGCTGCGTTGCTTTCACGAAGTCGCTCGTCTTCGCCTCATGGATCGGCACGTACTTCTGCGGATTGCGGTCAGTGAGCGGGAACCAGCTGCTCTGCACCTGCACCATCAGCTTGTGGCCCTTGCGGAACGTGTGGAACACATCGGGCAGTTCAAACTCCACCTTCTCCACCTTGCCCGGCGTGAACGGCTCGGGCTTCTCAAACGATCTGCGGAACCGGCCCCGGAACGGCTCGCCGCGCACCAGCATCTGATAGCCGCCCATGCGCACATTCGCCGGATTCGGATTGTTGTCAGGCGTTTCGGCCGGGAAAACGTCAATCACTTTGACGACCCAATCGGAATCGGTGCCCGTGGTTGAAACCCACAGCGTCGCCTTCAGCGGCCCCGCCACGCGCAGATCCGACCCGAGCGCTTCGGTCTGGTACACCAGCACATCCGGCCGCGCCGCCGCGAAGCGCTGGTCGTCGGTCATGTAGTTGTAGTCCATGCGGTTGGTGATATACGGCGTGAACGGCACCGGCTTCATCGGGTCGCTGACGTACTCGTCAAACGCCGCCGTGCCCGCCGGCGCGCTCGTCGACAGCTTGCCTTGCGGATGGAAGTACAGCGTGCTGGACCTGGCCTGCTTCGGCGGCCACGCATCCAGCTTGTGCCACTCATTGCGCCCGGTCTCGAACATATAGGCCTCGGGCAGCTTGTTGCCGTCGCCTTTGCCCTTCAGGTGGTAATTGAAAAACGGGAACTCAATCTCGTCCTGATAGAACTTCGACGTGTTCGAAGCGAAGCTGATGTTGCCGAGGCTCGTGGCGTCCCGGCGCGCCCAGCCGCCATGCGACCATGGCCCTTCAACGATCATGTTCGTCGCGCCCGGACTGTTCTTCTCGGCCGAGGCATAAATGCTCAGCGGACCGTACACATCCTCGGCGTCAAACCACCCGCCGACGGTCATCATCGCCGGCCTGATGTTTTTCATGTGGCGGTTCGCTGCGCGCGACTGCCAGAACTCCGAATACGTCTCGTTGGTGATGAGGTCCTTCCAGAACTTCACCTGGCCCTTGAAAAACTTCTCGTCGTAGTTGGCCAGCGGACCCACCGACAGGTGGAAATCATATCCGTCGGGCGTGTCCATCGTGAACTTCGATCCCGGCAGCATTGCGTCCTCGGGCCTCGGCCGCCCAAACGCGCCCAGGAAGTCGAAGGCGTGCGAGAGGAACAGCACGCCGTTATGGCGGAAATCGTCGCCGACAAACCAGTCGTTCACCGGCGCCTGCGGCGACGTCGCCTTCAACGCCGGATGCGAATCCACCGCGCCCATCGCCGCGTAGAAGCCCGGATACGAAATGCCCCACATCCCAACGTGCCCGTTGTTGTTCGGGACGTTTTTCACGAGCCAGTCGATTGTGTCGTAGGTGTCGGTGGACTCGTCCACGTCCTTCGGGCCCTGCTTGTTCATATTCACCGGCCGCACGTGGACGAACTCGCCTTCGCTGCGATTGCGCCCGCGCACATCCTGATACACGAAGATGAATCGCTCCTTGAAAAACCGTTCGCTCGGCGGGCCCAGCGCGGCCCGGTAGTTCTCGATGCCGTACGGAGCCACGCTGTACGGCGTGCGGCTCATCATCATCGGATACGGCTCGCTCTTGTCCTTCGGCGTGTAGACCGCAGTGAACAGCTTCACCCCGTCGCGCATCGGGATCATGAATTCGTGCTTGGTGTAGGCGGCCTTGACGGCGGCCTGGCGATCCAGCATCCGTGCGTCCATCCGGCCGCGCTGCTGCGCGTATCCAATGGAGAAACAGGCCAGGACGATGATGGCGGTCGTGTGCTTCATCTCAACCTCTAAACAGTGTGAACATCTTCAACGCGGTCAGCGCGCTGGCTTCCGACATCCAGCGCCCAAGCCCAGTCGAAAAGATGGCGATCAATATGATCAGAAATCCGAAACGCGCCACCTCGACATAGATCCGCGGCGGCACCTTCGCCGCCAGCAGAAACTTCGACCCGTCCAGCGGCGGCACCGGCAGCAGGTTGAACAGCGCCAGGTAGATGCTCAGGTACGCCGCGCGGAACAGGATCTGCTGCCCGTCGATCCAGAACAAACCGATGATCGCCATCACCATGGCGAACACCACATTCGACGCCGGCCCGGCCAGCGCCACCACCACCAGCCCGTTGTAATGGCCCCGCAGCCGCGCCACGTTTGTGTTCACCGGCCGCCCCCAGCCCAGAAACCCGCCCGTGAAAAGCGACGTCAACGCCGGCAGGATCACCGTCCCCAGCCAATCCACATGCGCCAGCGGATTCAGCGTCACCCGCCCCTCTTCGCGCGGCGTCGGGTCGCCCAGCTTCTCGGCCACCCAGGCGTGCGCGAACTCGTGCGGCGTGGTCAGCATCCAGAAGATGATTACGTCCAGTCCGGCCTGTGCCCAATTCATTCGCCGCCCGCCTTCGCCGCATCCTTCACGCGGTATTTCTCAAACCACGCCAGCAAATAGAGCTGCTGCATCAACTGGTGCGACGGCCTCCGCCATCCGTGAAACTCCTCCGGCACCCGCACCAGCAGCGTCTCCTTCTTCTGGATCTTCAACGCCCTGTAATACTCCTCGCTCTGCGTCATCGGCGTCCTCAGATCGGCCTCGCCCGTCATCACCATCGTCGGCGTCTTCACTCTGCCCGCATAGGTTAAAGGCGACCTTGCCGCGTATTCCATAGGATCTTCCCATGGCTTCTTTTTGAACTGGTCGTACCACATCGGCCCGTCCGTGGTGCCCACGAAGCTGTGCCAGTTGATCACCGGCCGCATCGACACCGCCGCCCGGAAACGGTCCGTGTGCCCGACGATCCATGCCGTCAACACGCCGCCGCCAGACCCCCCGCAGACAAACAGATTCCGCTCATCGATGAAGCCCTTCTTCATCGCCGCATCCACGCCCGCCATCAGGTCGTCGTAATCCTTGCCCGGATACGCATACTGAATCCCGCTCACGAACTCCTGCCCGTAACCCGTCGACCCCCGCGGATTCGTGTACAACACCGCATACCCGTTGGCGGCGAAATTCTGCCACGCCCAGTTGAACGCCACCGAATACATCGACCACGGCCCGCCGTGGATGTAAAGCACCAGCGGATACTTCTTCGACGCGTCGAAGTTCACCGGCTTCACCAGCCACCCCTGCACCTTCCAGCCGTCCGCGGACTCGTACCAGATCTCCTCCACCGCGCCCAACTGCCGCTGCGACAGGACATCCAGATTCACGTCCACCAGCTTCCGCCACGTCTTCATATCGCGCGTCGACGACATCACCAGCGCCGGCGGTTCATGAAAACTGCTGCGCACCGCCGCCACCTCGCCCGTCTTTGCGAAGTCGGCCTGCGCGATCATGTGCACCCCGTCCGACACCTTGCGCGGCTGCCCGCCCACGCTCAGATAGTAGATGTTCGACGAACCCCTCTCCTCCATCGTGTAATACACGCCTCGCCCTTCCGTGTCCCATTGCAGCCGCCCCGGCGACGATGGCAGCGCCCCCGCCCACAGCCTCTGCTCCGTGCCGTCGGTCTTCATCAGATAGATCGACGAAACCGTGTTGGTTAGCTTCTTGTCGTCGAAGCCCGTGTATGCGATCCATCCGCCCTTCACCGCCGGATTCCCGTCCGGCCCCACGCGGCTGGTCAGCGCCTTGATCGCCCCCGTCGTCAAATCGATCGCGTAGATCTCGCTGTCGTTGCGCAGGTATTCGGCGTCGGGTTTGCGGATGCCGCTGATGAACAACTGCTTGCCGTCGGCCGACCACTCCGGCTCGCCGTGATTATACTTGCCGTCGGTCCACTGCCTCGGCGTCCCGCCCGTCACCGCATCCACGGTGAACACATGCGTGAACCCCTTCGGTATCGGACCCACGCCGTCGCGCGCCCACGTCAGCCGGTCGATCACCACCGCCGGCTTGGCCCACTGCGCGCCCTCCGGCCTCTTCGGCAACTTGATCGACAGCGCCGGTTCCTCATCCGGCACGGTCATCGTGAATGCGATCTGCCTGCCGTCGGGCGACCACGTCAGACTCGACGGCGATTTCGGCGCCCGCGTCAACTGCGCCACCTCGCGCGTATCCAGCCACAGCACATGAATCTGCGATGTCCCGTCGCGGTCGCTGACAAAGGCGATCCGCGCGCCATCGGGCGACCACACCGGCGACGAGTCCCGCCACGGCCCGGTGGTCAACTCGCGCAACCGCCTGCCGTCGCGGTCGATAATCCACAGGTTCGACCGCAACTGATCTTTCACCTTGTCCACCCAGCCCCGGCTGAAGACAATCTGCTTGCCGTCCGGCGAGATCGCCGGCGACGAAATCGTCTCCATCTCAAACAACGTCTCGGCGTCCAGTCCGGGCTTGCTGTCCGCTGCCCAAAGCGAGCAGGAAAGCAGGATAATCGAGAGTCCGCGCATACTCTCCATGCTACACTTCACTTCTTATGCGCCGTCGTGATTTCCTCGCCGCGGCCGGTTCGCCGGCCCTTCTGCGCGGCCGGACGCCCGCTTTCATCGCCTCCGACGTCGGCCCCCTCCGCCGCGTTCTCGTCCATGCGCCGGGCGAGGAAACCAGCCACGGCCTCGGCCTCGGCTACGGTCCCATCCGCCTGCTCAGCACCGGCATCGACCCGCGCGCCGCCATCGAACACAATGCCCTGGTCGACATCCTGCGCCGCGCCGGCGCCGAGGTCCTCTTCTTCCGCGATGAACTCGACGCCGCCGTCAAATCGGCCCGCGCCGCCGGCGTGCTCTCAACCTGGCTGCGCGGCTGGGCCCCTCAACTCGCACCGCACTCGGCGAAAATCGACGCATCGGTGCTGCTCGGCGCGGCCGCCGATTGGCTCTTCCGCAACGACGACGACGGCCGCTTCTCGCCGCTCTCCGATCCCGCCGGCTCCCTCTATTGGGCCCGCGACTGCGCCTTCATGACCCCGCGCGGCGTCGTCATCGGCAGGTTCGCCAATGAATCCCGCACCGTCGAGTCCATCCTCGCGCGCTTCCTCTACGAGTGGTCACCGGCTCTGAAGAAATACCCGATCGTCTTCGACGCCGCTGAGCACGACGTCTCCCTCGAAGGCGGCGACGCCATGGTGGCCGATGAGAATACCCTTCTTGTCGGCGTCGGCAACCGTACCTCCGAATCCGCCGCTCCAAAACTCGCCCGCGCGCTCAACATGGACGTCGTCGCCGTGCGCCTGCCCTCCGGCACGCGCTCCCCGTTGCAGAATATCTTCCTGCACCTGGATACCGTCTGCACCTTTGTCGACACCAGAACCGCGCTCACCCTGCCCTGGTTCTTCGACAAGTCCGAATCCGGCCGCGACCCGCTCTCCCACATGCTCCGCGGCATGGCGGCGAAGCCGAAAGCCAAGGACCACAACCTCGAATCCCATCTGCCCGCGCTCGCCCGCCTCGGCTCGGTCGAACTCTTCCTCGCCGCAACCGGCAAGAAGGACGACACTCTCGGCGACATTAAACTCGCCGACTTCCTCCGCGCCCGCGGCTACAAAATCGTCCTCGTCGGCGGCCACCCGCCCGCCGCGGACCGTGATCGCCACGCCGCCGAAGTCGTCCTCAAGGAACTCCGCCGTCAGGCCTCCAACGTCGTCGCCGTCGCGCCCGGCAAGGTCGTCGCCTATCAGGGCAACCCCCATACCGCCAAGGCGCTCGCCTCCGCCGGCGTTGAAGTGATCGCGTTCAACGGGACCGAACTCGCCCGCCAGAACGGCGGCCCCCACTGCCTCACCCAACCCCTCGAACGCGGCTGACTCCCGCTCACTGACTCCCGCTCGCTTGTTGCCGCCTCGCAATCGCTGTAACCTTGGACAGAAGCACTCCGCGCTCACCATGCGCGGACCAGGAGGATACGCTCATGGCCCGGTTCTGTGAACAATGCGGTGCGCCGCTCGACGGCGTATTCTGCGGCAAGTGTGGAGCCAAGGCGGGCAGCGCCCAGGCCCAGCCTCCCGTCCCGAACATGGGCGCCACCATGCCGCAACCCGCGCCGGCAAAGGGTTCCAGCCCCGTGCTCAAGATCATCCTCGTCGTCTTCGGCGTCCTGGTGATCCTCGGCATCCTCGGCGGCGTCGGCCTCTACTGGGCCGCAATCAAGATCAAGGACAAAGTCGAGACCGTTGCCGCCGAGCGGGGAGTGAGCCTGAAAGACCTCGCCGAACAGGGCGCCGCCGCCGCTGCATCCGAAGGCGGCGACGGCTGCTGGCTGCTGTCGCAATCACAGGCCTCTCAACTCGCCGGCATCGCCATCGTACGCGTCGAGCCCAACCCGGACGCCGACTCCGGCAAACTCTCCTGCCGCTACTTTGCCGGCCCCGATGAACTCGCAAAGATCGCCCAGGCCGAAACCAGCGCCGCCATGGAGGCCCTGAAATCGTCTAAAGGCGATAACCAGGCCGAAGGCGTCCAGCAACTCGAGCGGTTCACCAAGGGTATGATCGCCGGCGCGGCTCAAGCGCAAAACAGCGCGGGCCTCGTGTTTGAGATCGCCGTCCGCCGCGGCGGCGGCAAAGCCGATTGGGCCGGCGTCTCCATCGCCGGAGGCGCTCTCGGCGGCATGGAAAAGATACCCGGACTCGGCGATCAGGCCGTCATGGCCCCGCTGGCCTCCGGCATCTATGCCCTCAAGGGCGACAACTTCCTCGAACTGATGATGCCCGCGCTGCCCGGCGGCCGGCAGAAGGGCGTCGAAATCGCCCGCGCCGTTCTCGGCAAACTCTGATCCGCCGCGGCTTTCACTTCTTCTTCGCCGGGGCCGTCTTCGGCTGCTCCGGCGTGATCGACGGCGGCGTCGTCTTGCTCTTTTCCTTCTCTTCGTCCTCGAACGTGATCTCGCTCTCCACTTGCAGCAACTGCGACTCCACCGCGAACTTGCGGTAGTTCCGGTACTCGATCGTGTTCCTCAAGCACGAGAAACTGTGCGTCTGGCACGCCAGCACCTCGCTCTTCACCGGCAGCAGATACCGCTGGCCGCTGATCACCACCCAGCCGTAGTCCACCGACATCTCCACCTTGTCGATGTCGTAATCCACGGGCAACCGCCGCGAGTCCATCTCGATGCGCAGCACCCGCGCCGACTCCGGATCGATCCACAACGCCCCGTTATACGCCGGCCGCACCGATCGCCCATAGCGGATCGTCCAATGCGAATTCGCCTGCGCCACGCTGAAGTTGAACACCTTCGCCTTCAGCCCGGCCGCCGTGGAATCGTCCTTCCGCAATCGGAACTGCGCGTCCGTGTTCGACGCCATGATGTCGGCCAGCGTCGTGCCAAACTCGCCCGTCGACCACGATCCCGAATCCTCCGGCGACCCCTTCTTCAGCCGCTTCCCGTTCACCCGGATATTCCGGTAATCCTCTTTCCCGCCCGCGTAGGTCAACTCCACCTGCACCCGGTCCTTCTGCTTCCACTCCGGCTTCCTCGTCTTGCTCTCGTACCGCACCACCAACTGGTCGCAAATGAAATCCGGCAGCTTGTCGTTGAACTCATACGCCGCCGCCCGCGCCCGTTCGATCAACACTTCCGCGTCGTTTTCCGCGGAGGCCACGGCCAGCGGCTTGTCGCCCCGCCCCTCTTCATCAACTGCAATTTCTTTGTAGACCGGCTCGCCCCTCGGCGCTGCTGGCGGCGGCGCCTCCGATGGCTTTTCCCGCTGCGTCGCCGGCCCGCCGCGCTTCAGAATCGGACGCCCTGGATCGGACTCCTGCGCCCACGCGATGGCGCCCACAGCCGCCGCCGCAACGATGAGGTTCCGCATCATCTCCTGATAGACTCTGACGCGGCCCCCCGCCGCCGCGTTACCGCACGAATCCGCGCACCTTCAGCCAGTCCTTCAACCTGTCCGGCCACGTCGACAGCACCGGGTCCTTCTGCGCCAGCCCCACGCCGTGCCTTCCCTCCTGATAGATGTGCATCTCGGCCGGCACGCCCACCCGCCGCAGCGCCATGTAGTAAAGGATGCTGTTCTCCGGCGGCACGCCCGCATCGGCGTTGGTGTGAAACAAAAACGTCGGCGGCGTCTCGGCCGTCACCTTCAACTCATTCGACAGATCCCACACCAGCGCCGGATCCGGCGGCGCGCCCAGCAGGTTCCGCATCGACCCCGAATGCGCATACCGCGTCGTGAACGAAATCACCGGATAACACAGCACGGCGAAGTCCGGCCTCTCGCCCTGCTGGTAATGCGTCGACAGCGTCGACGCCAGATGCCCTCCAGCCGAAAAACCCATCACGCCCACCCGCGCCGCATCGATGCCCAGTTTCGGCGCCCGCTCGCGGATCATCCGCATCGCCCGCCGCGCGTCGTCGAGCGGCGCCGGATGGCGGTATCGCGGCCCCAGCCGGTACTTCAAAATGAATGCCGACACCCCCAGCGCGTTGTACCATTCGGCGATCTGCTTGCCCTCGTGATCCATCGCCAGCGCGCCATAGCCGCCGCCCGGACACACCAGCACCGCCGCCCCGTTCGGCTTCGCCGCCAGCCATGTCGTCAACGCCGGCTTGTCCAGATCTTCCGTCCCCACCGCGCCCGGCGCGCCCTCGGGCCAAAGCAATTCCGTCGTGGGCGCCTGCGCCTGCATCACCGCCGCCGCCGAAACCATCGCCGCCGCCGTGCGCCTGGTGATCCTGCCGTCTTTCATCGTCATGCCTCCGTCGCCGGCTCCTCCACCGTCAGCGTCGCCGCCGCCGTATCCAGCGTCGCTTTCACGCCCATCGGGAGCGTCAGTTGATCGTCTGTGTGGCCGATCGTCATGCCCGTCAACACCGGCACGTCCAGATCGCCCAGGATATTGTTCAACACTTCGCCCAGCGAGAACGTCGATTCAAAGCTCGGCTGAAACTCCCTCGGCGTGCACCCCGAACACTCCCCGATCACCAGCCCTCGAATCCCCTTCAACTTCCCCGCCAGCCGCAACTGCGTCAGCATCCTGTCCATCGCATACGGCTGCTCGCCGACGTCTTCGATGAACAGCATCTTGCCCTCGGTCCGGATCTCCCACCTCGTGCCCATCAGCGACGCGATCAGCGACAGGTTGCCCCCCGTCAACGGCCCGCTCGCCTTGCCCGGCCGGATCACTCGCGTCAAATGGCGCGGCCGCAGTTGATTCTCCTCCGGCGGATTCGTCAACACGCCCAGCGGCTTGGCCTCAAACAACGCCCGCCGGAAACACTCCTGCGTGTAGTTCGAAAACCGTGACAGCGTCACCGGCCCGTGGAATGTCACCAGTCCCGTCTCCTGATGAATCGCCACATGCAGCGCCGTGATGTCGCTATAGCCGATGAAAATCTTCGGATTCCGCCGGATCAAACCGAAGTCGATCTTGTCCAGCAGCATCGCCGAGCCGTAGCCGCCGCGGATGCAGAACACGGCTTTCACCTGCGGGTCGGCGAACGCCGCATGAAGATCATCCACCCGCGTCTGGATCGACCCGCCCAGGTAGCCGTCGCGCTTGCCCACGCCCGCGCCCCACTTCGCCTTCAACCCGAAATGCTCCACCGTCCGCCGCGCCAGCTCCAGCCGGTCCGGATCGCTCACGTACGTCGACGGCGTAATCAGCGCCACCGTATCGCCCGGCTTAACCGCCTTCGGCCGCACCACCTTCGCCGTCTGCGCTTTCATCGCCCCCGCACCCGCCACCGTCACGCCAACCGAACTCAAAAAGGATCTGCGTCGCACCCTCAAATGGTACACGGGTCCGCGCCGGTCTTGGCGCTACGCCTTCTCAGCGCGCCCGCCGTCACCCAGGCCGCCAGCAGCGCCGGGTACACCGCCGACCACGGCGCGCCAACCACCACCAGCACCGGCGTCAGCGGCATCGTCATCAGCGCCGCGAACCGGACCATCGCGGGCCGCGCCGCCATCCGGCTGAGCACAACCAGCGGCAACAGCAGCAGCAGCGTGTCCTGCGCGTAGGCATGGACACTGATCAACAGGCTCGCCGGCAGCGACAAAGCAAATGCCTCTGCCCAATGCTCCGATTTCCGGAACGCCGCCGCCGCCACCGCCGCCACCAACACGCTCGCCATCGCAACCAACCACCCCGCATCGAGCGCCGGCAGTGCCGCGCCCACGGCCTGGAAATTCGGCATCAACTGCGGATTCGGATGCAACTCCGGACTGCCCAGCAGCGCCCCGTACTCGGCCATCCAGTTGCCGCCCTGCGCCAGATAGCACAGCGCGATCAGCACCCCGCCGCCCGCCACTCCTCCTGCCAGCGCCCGCCACTTCCGGTGGACGATCAGCGCCACCGGCAGCAGCAGCACCAGGTGCGGCTTGATCGCGCACAACGCCCAGACCAGCCCCGCCGTGAACGGCCTCTCCCTTTCCATCAGCAGATACCCGGCCGCGGCCAGCGCCAGCACCATCGAAACATCCTGCCCGTTGAATGGCGTGAACACCAGCGGCGGATAGAGAAACGCGAAGATGGCCACGTCCAACCGGTCCCTGACAAACATCCAAAGGAACCACGCCAGGCAGGCCGCGCTCAGCGCCTGAAACGTCCAGTACGCCGCCTGGTAAGGCAACCCCGCCAGCGGCCGCAGCATCCAGGCATAAAACGGCAGCCGCGAATAATACACCGACGGGATCACGTAGCCCAACGTCTCCAGGTGCACCCGCTCATTCGCTTCCACCGAATACAGCCCCGGCGTCCCCACCAGCCTCGCTCCCGCGTAAAGCTGAGCGAAATCATTCGCCCCCGTCAGGAACCGTTCCGGCTTCACGGCCTGCAGCACGATCGCCCATAGCGCGGCTGCGCAAATGGCGGCTATGAGCACCCGCCGCCCGGATCGTCTCTCTCTCACCCTCACTCTATCGTCTGAACGCCCGGCTTCCTCCACCTCGGCCGCCCGCCCTATCGTCCCGTCTCCAGCCCCGCCCGCCGCCTCAGCCACGTCGCCATCTTGTCCAGCGCCGCCGGCGCCATCGTCTCTTCAATCTGGTTGTACTCGGGCACGCCGCCCGTCTTGGCCGTCTGCATCAGATGGTTCAACCCTGGCAGCAGCGCCGTCTCGAAATCCTCGTTCCCGCCCTTCTTCAGCGCCGCCTCGATCGCCGGCAGATTCTGCCCCGCCACCACCTGCGTGTCCAGGCTCCCGTTCAACGCCAGCACCGGACACTTCACCCGCTCCAGCACCGGCTGCGGATTGTACGTCAGGAAATACCGGAACCACATCGCGGTCACGCTCTTGATGCTCTGCTCCGCCGCCGGTGACCCGCCCAGCACCTGCCTCAACTTCGCCGCCGCCTCCTCCGGATCCCTCTCCGCCTTCACAATCGCGAACATCTTCTCCTGGATCTCTCTCTGCGCCGCAATCGCTTCCGCGCTCGCGCCATTCGCCTTCAACACCGCCTGCCCCTGCTCATACAGAATCTGCTCCCCGTCTACCCCTGTCCCCGCTATCAGCACGATAAACGCCGTCTCCGGCCTCCGCACCGCGATCATCGGCGCAATCACTCCGCCCTCGCTGTGCCCAACAAACCCGATCCGCTTCGCATCGATCTCCTTGCGCTTGGCCAGATAATCCAACCCGCCCTCGGCGTCTTCGGAAAAGTCCACTGAAGTCGCCTCCTCGCGGCTGCCCGTCGATTTGCCCACGCCCCGGTCGTCATACCTCAACACGGCAATGCCCCGCCGCGTCAGATGATCCGCCAGCACCAGAAACGGCTTGTGGCTGAAGATCGTCTCGTCGCGGTCCTGCGCCCCCGACCCGCTGATCAGTATCACCGCCGGATGCGGCCCCGCACCCTCCGGAATCGTCAGCGTCCCGCCCATCGTCACGCCCTCGGCCTTGCTCGCGAACGACACTTCCTCCACCTTGTACGGATACGGCGGCTTCGGCGTCTGCGGCCTCCTGATCGCCGACGACGCAACCGCGGCCGCCGACATCCGCTCCAGGTTCAGCTTCAACGTGATGCCCTGCGTCAGCGTGCCTTCAATCGCGTCCCCGGCCTCGTTCAGCTTGCCTTCGTAGGATGCGCCCACCCTCGCGATACTCCACCTCAGCACTCCGTCGGCGAACGACACCTGATCCACCGGAATCCCCAGCGCCCCCTGGTCCACGCTGTCCATCTTCGCCGCCAGCGCCCCTGCCGCCGTCTTCTCTACATGCAGCCTGATCCTGAGTTTCCCGGCCGGCGATTCCAGCACGCCCTCCCACGACCCCGCCACATCCGCCGTCTGCGCGCCAACCGCCGCCGCCGCCAGCAATAAAAGACACGTCCATCTCGAAATCGATCGCATTGTTAATGATTACCGCATTTAGAGGTACAATATCGACCCATGAGGGGATCCATCTGGGCGATCATTGCCTTCGCCGCCACCGCGGCCACGCCTGCCGTCTTCGCGCAGGCCCGGCCCGGCTTTTCGATAGACGTTGAACCGCTGCTCAAGCGCCGCTGCGTCATGTGCCACAACGCGCGCCTGAAGTCCAACGGCTTGCGTTTCGACGACCCCGCCGCCGCCCTCGAAGGCGGCTACTCCGGCCCCGTCATCGTCCCCGGCAATTCCGCCGCCAGCAAACTCATCCACCGCGTCACCTCCGATAAGGACGGCGTCCGCATGCCCCCCGCCGGACCCGCCCTCTCCGCCGCCGAGATTGCCACCCTCAAATCCTGGATCGACTCCGGCGCCGATTGGCCCCGCACCTCCGCCGCCAAACCCGCCGCATCCAAGCAAACTCTCTGGTCCTTCCAACCCATCACTCAACCCGATCCGCCTACTCCCAAGAACGCCGCCTGGACCCGCAACCCCATCGACAACTTCATCCTCGCCCGCCTCGAAAAGGAATCCATCGCCCCCTCGCCCGAGGCCCCCAAAACCACCCTCATCCGCCGCCTCGCCTTCGACCTCACCGGCCTTCCCCCCACCCCCGCCGAAGTCGCCGCCTTCCTCGCCGACTCTTCCCCCGACGCCTACGATCGCCTCGTCGACCGCCTCCTCGCCTCGCCCCACTACGGCGAACAACGCGCCCGCGCCTGGCTCGACCAGGCCCGCTACGGCGACTCCGACGGCCTTGAAAAAGACCGCACCCGCCCCTGGCACTGGCGCTGGCGAGACTGGGTCATCAACGCCTACAACACCGGCATGCCCTTCGACCGCTTTACCGTCGAACAACTCGCCGGCGACCTCCTCGACCACCCCCGCCCCGACCAATTAATCGCCACCGGCTTCCACCGCAACACCCTCACCAACCGCGAAGGCGGCGCCGACCCCGAAGAGAGCCGCTTCGAACAACTCGTCAATCGCACCAACACCACCTCCACCGTCTGGCTCGGCCTCACCGTCGGCTGCGCCCAGTGCCACGACCACAAATTCGACCCCATCAGCCAGAAGGACTACTACGCCCTCTACGCCTTCTTCAATAACTCCTCCGAACGCGACATCGACGCCCCCCTGCCCGGCGAAACCGGCCCCTGGATGCGCGCCCGCCCCGCCTACCTCGCCGAGCGCGCCCGCCTCATGGACCTCTACGCCGTCCCCCGCCTCCAACTCGAATGGGAAGCCAGCGTCCTCCAGGCCATGAACAACCCCGGCGCCGACCTCGACTGGGACTTCATCGTCGCCAACTCCCGCCCCATGTTCGACCGCTTCGAGGAAGTCATCAGCACACCTTCCGCCTCGCGCTCCGCATCCGATCGCGAACGCCTCATGTACTGGTTCATCTCCAACACCGGCCCCGACAAAAACCGCAATCAGGAAGCCCTCGCCGGTCTGCGCGACTTCCGGAAACGCCTCGCCGAACTCGACGCCAAACAGCCCCGCCTCGCCCAGGCGCCCATCATGGTCGAATCGCCTCACCCGCCTAAAACCCGTCTCGCCGTCCGCGGCGACTTCAGGGCCAAGGGCATCGAAGTCCTCCCCGCCGCCCTCGCCTCTCTTCCCCCGCTGCCCGAAGGCGCCCCCCGTAACCGCCTTACCTTCGCCCGCTGGCTCGTATCGAATGACAATCCCCTCACCGCCCGCGTCACCGTAAACCGTCTTTGGCAGGAAATGTTCGGACGCGGCCTCGTCCTCACCTCCGAGGACTTCGGCACACAGGGCGCCCCGCCCACCCATCCCGAACTGCTCGACTGGCTCGCCTCCAACTTCCGCGACAACGGCTGGAGCGTCAAACAAACCCTCCGCCTCATCGTCACCTCCGCCACCTACCGCCAGTCCTCCAACTCCCGCCCCGGCCTCCTCGAAAAGGATCCCGAAAACACCCTCCTCGCCCGCCAGTCCCGCATCCGCCTCCAGGCCGAACAGATCCGCGACGCCGCCCTCTCCGCCGCCGGCCTGCTCAACGACGCCATCGGCGGACCCAGCGTCCGCCCGCCCCAGCCCAAAGGCATCGCCGAACTCGGCTACGCCGGCAGCGTCAAATGGAACGACGACGAAGGCCCCTCGCGCTACCGCCGCGGCCTCTACATCCACTTCCAGCGCACCACGCCCTACCCCATGCTCATGAACTTCGACGCCCCCGATTCCAACGTCGCCTGCTCCCGCCGCCGCCGCTCCAACTCTCCCCTCCAGGCCCTCAACCTCCTCAACGATCCCGTCTTCTTCGAAGCCGCCCAGGCCCTCGCCCTCCGCCTCTCCCATCAGCCCGATTCCGCCCGCCGCTTCGACGATGCCTTCCTGCTCGCCCTCGGCCGCACCCCTTCCGCCGCCGAGCGCGCCCGTCTCGCCGCCCTGCTCGATTCTTCCGCCACTGCTCTCTCCGCCAATGCACAGGCCGCCGCCGATCTGCTCCCCGTCAATCCCAACGAAGCCGCCTGGGTCAACGTCGCCCGCGTCCTTCTCAACCTCGACGAATTCATCACCCGCGAATAGGCCCCATCCATGGAAATCAACGAAACCCTCGCTCTCCGCAATCGCCGCCGCTTCCTGAGCGAAGTCGGCTGCGGCATCGGCATGTTGGGCCTCGGCCACCTGCTCGCCCGCGACGGCCGCTCCGCCCAGCCCAAATCCTCAAATCCGCTCGCCCCCAAACCACCCCATTTCCCCGGCAAGGCCAAGAACGTCATCTTCATGTTCATGGAAGGCGCGCCCAGCCAGATGGATCTCTTCGATCCCAAGCCCGGCCTCGCCAAATGGTCCGGCAAGCCGCTGCCCGAGTCGCTCACCTCGCAGCTCCGCCTCGCCTTCATCAACAAGAGCGCCAACGTCCTCGCCAGCCCCCGCGTCTTCAAACCCCACGGCCAGTCAGGCATTGAATTCTCCGACTACATCCCCCACATCGCCTCCTGCGCCGACGACATCTGCCTCGTCCGCTCCATGTTCACCGAGGCCTTCAACCACCACCCCGGCCAGCTTCTTCTGTTCACCGGCTCCATCCAGCTCGGCCGCCCCACCATGGGCGCCTGGGCACTCTACGGCCTCGGCAGCGAGTCGGAAAACCTCCCCGGCTTCGTCGTCCTCACCTCCGGCGTCGGCACCAGCGGCGGCGCATCCAACTTCTCTTCCGGCTTCCTGCCCTCCCACTTCCAGGGCGCCCTGCTGCGCAACTCCGGCGACCCCATCCTCTACCTGTCAAACCCCTCCGGCGTCGACGGCAAATCCCAGCGCGCCGTCCTCGACGCCGCCTCTGACCTGAATCGCATCCGCATGGAATCCACCGGCGACCAGGAGATCGCCTCCCGCATCCAGTCCTACGAACTCGCCTACCGCATGCAGTCCGCCGCCCCCGAACTCGCCGACCTCTCCTCCGAGCCTGCCCACACCCGCGAACTCTACGGCCTCGACTCGCCCGACACCCGCCAGTTCGGAACCAACTGCCTGCTCGCCCGCCGCCTCGTCGAACGCGGCGCCCGCTTCGTCCTCATGATGCACGCCTCTTGGGACCAGCACACGAATTTGAACAAGGGTCTCAAGCGTAACACCGACGCCACCGACAAGCCCACCGCCGCCCTCATCAAGGACCTCAAACAGCGCGGCCTTCTCGATGACACCCTGATCGTCTGGGGCGGGGAATTCGGACGCACACCCATGGTCGAAATCCGCAACACCCTCGATCCCGAAAACGCCGGCCGCGACCACCACCCGCTCGCCTATTCCATGTTCCTCGCCGGCGGCGGCATCAAGGGCGGCCAGGTCATCGGCGCAACCGACGACATCGGCTTCAACATCACCCAGGACAAGGTCCACGTCCACGACCTGCAAGCCACCATCATGCACTGCCTCGGCTTCGACCACACCAGGCTCACCTACCGCCACATGGGCCGCGACTTCCGCCTCACCGACGTCCACGGCAACGTCGTCAAGAAAATGCTCGCCTGACTCCTCGCCGCCGCCCCTGCCCTCCGTGTCCGCGGCCTCGCCCCGCGCATATCCCTTGCGTCCGCCGTCCTCAAACCCGCCGCCGGCCCTCACTCCGCCCGCACCCCGCCTCCGTGGAATCCTACGTGAAATTCTCCGCATCGCCGTCCCGCCGCCAGTCGTCCTCCTCACCCGTGAGCCGCCCGCCTCCCGCCTCCGCCCGCACCCCGCCTCCGTGGAATCTTACGTGAAATTCTCCGCAGTCATAAATCGACACATTGATAACAAAGGACTTAACCAGCATGGAGTTCGTTTGGTCAACTTTTTCCGCCCCCTCCTCCGAGCCCCTCACGTCACCCCGGCGTGGCCCCCGCATTTCGTTTCGCCAGTCCCTCAATCCAGCCTCACCCTCGTCCCGCCCTGCGGCGCCTGCCTCAACTCCGCCACCGTATGCGCCCCGTCGTCTCTCCTCTGCGCCAGCGTCAACTGGAATCGCAAAACCTCCTCCACCACCGGCGGCAACCCCTCCAACTCCAGCCCCGCCAGCCCCGTCTCCCCCGCCTCGTCGAACAGCCCCGCCCGCCGGCACACGTCGGCCGCCAGCGCAAACTCCTCGCCCATCGAGTCGCAGAAGTTCTGCCCGTGGCTCTTGCCGTGCTGCCAGCACGTGATCGCCCGCATCCGCGCCCCGGCCGCCCCCGCCCTGTCCCCCGCATCGTCGCAATGCCACGCTAGATACAGCTCCGACCATCCCGCATCGGCATGTTGCCCCAACTGATCCAACAGCCACGACTGCCTCCGGAACGGATGCTCGCCCCTCGGAAACTCCTCCGATCGCACCAGTTCGCCCACCCCCTCCACCGCCGCTTCAATCTCCGGCGCCGCCAGCCCGCACCCCGGACACACCTCCACCCAACGCTCCAGCGCCGCCCTCGCCTCGCCCCCCGGCCTCGTATCCAGATCCGGCGCGCCCCCGCCCTCGGGGACATGGACGCTCTCCTGGCGGCTTTCCTCGCCGCACCCCGCGCATTTTCTAATAGGCATTCTGGCGCCTGTTTTAGCACAATGAACGGTATGGTTGTTGATATCGAAGGCGTAACGCTCCATCTCGCCCACCCTGACGAAATGCCCGTCCGCTGGGTCGGCCAGGAAGAGGTCATGCGCCAACTGCTGGCCGCGTGGCTCGTCGTCGACCACGCCGACCTGCCCATGAACCCCCGTCTCATCGGCAAACCCGGCGTCGGCAAGACCACGCTCGCCTATGCCGCCGCCCAGCGCCTCGGCCGCGAGACCTACGTCATGCAGGCCACCGTCGACACCCGCCCCGAGGACCTCATCGTCCAGCCCGTCATCGACGGTCCCCAATCCCTCCGCTACGTCGCCAGCCCGCTGGTCTCCGCCATGCTCCGCGGCGGCGTCGCCATCCTCGACGAAGGCAACCGTATGTCGGAAAAGAGCTGGGCCAGCCTCGCCCCGCTGCTCGACGGCCGCCGTTACGTCGAAAGCATCGTCGCCGGCATCAAGATCAAGGCCCACCCCCTGTTCCGCATCGTCGCCACCATGAACGACGACTCCTCCACCTTCGACCTGCCCGAATACATCCACTCCCGCCTCCAGCCCCAGATCCTCATCGACTTCCCCGAACGCGACGAAGAGATGATGATCCTCCGCGAAAACCTCCCCTTCGCCGACGAGCGCGTCCTGGACTATATCGTCGACTTCCTCCAGCACGCCCACGCCTCCGAGGAACGCTATACCGTCCGCGACGGCATCAACATCGGCCGCTATGCCATGAAGTTGATGGTCGAACCCGTGCTGGCCGGCGGCCTGCCCGTGGCGCTGGGCTTCTCGGTCCGCCACATCCTCGGCGAGGAGGCCTTGCGGTATGCCCGACGGACCGGTTGACATCTCCGCCTTCGACTTCTCCAGCCTCGCGCGCGGCCACATTTCCTATGTCCCCGTCGTCCCCGGCCGCATGGAGTTTGCCCTCGAAGTCCGCCGCCGCATCCTCGAAAATCGTCCCGCCGTGGTCGCCGTCGAACTGCCCGGCTGGCTCCGTCAGTGCTATATCGACGCCATCGCCCGCCTGCCGCGCCTCACCGTCATCGTCTACCCCGAGGACTCGGAATCCGACCGCGCCGTCTATGTCGTCGTCGAACCCGCCGACCCCTTCATCGAAGCCCTCCGCACCGCCCGCGAAATCGGCTCCGAAGCCCTCTTCATCGAGCCCGACTCCATCGACCGCCCCCACCTCCAGGACGCCTACCCCGACTCCCACGCCCTGCGCTCGGTCTCCTATCAGGCCTACGTCGACGCCTACCGCGTCCACCCCCGTCCGCGCAACGATGAAATCGACTCCCATGCCGCCGCCATGGCCTGGCGCCTCCAAGGCTCCGATCCCGGCAAGCCCGTCCTGGCCGTCGTCTCCCTCAACATGCTCGATGCCGTCCTCGACGCCATGGAATCCCCACAGGATCGTCCCCCGCGCCGCAAGTCGCCTCAAGAGGCTGAACTCGTCCACCCCCATCCGGATTGCCTCGCCCAGATCACCTCCGAGATGCCCTTCCTCCAGGAACGCTACGAACGCTTCCGCCTCCAACCCGGCGCCGCCAACTTCCTCGACCGCCGCCGCATCCAGTTCGATCTGCTCCGCGATGCCGAAAAGGACTACGAAGCCCAGACCGGCGACCGCCTCGCCCACTGGCACCGCCGCGCCCTGGCCCGCTACTCCCGTAATCTCGCCCACCTCGACCAGCAGCTCGTCGCCTCGCTCTACGACCTCGCCACCGCCGCCCGCGCCGTCATCGACGATAACTACGCCTGGGAACTCTGGCGCCTCGCCGGCGTCTGGCCCTGGCAGCAGGAATCGGCCGAAATCCCCACCACCCGCATCTCCGCCGAGGAGATCTGGATCAACACCCGCCGCATGAAACTCCGCCGCCGCCTGCCCCGGATGAAGCGCCGCCTCATGCCCAGGGGCCTCAAGCCCCGGCCCAAGGAATCCTCGCCCGGCGAGTGGGCCAGCCAGATCGACGGCTCGGCCATCTGCAGCTACCCGCCCGAGGACCTCGTCATCGAGGAGTTCGGCCGCTTCGTCAAACAGAAGGCAAAATCCCTCGTCAGCGAGGAACTCACCCGCGTCGAGCCGTTCACCACCTCCATGCTCGACGGCGTCGACATCCGCGAAACCATCCGCAACTGGTATGAGGGCAGGATCTTCGTCCGCCGCCACGAACGCCTCTCCGGCAACGCCGGCGCCGTCGTGATCATCTTCGACCAGGACAACGACGAGCGCTACGGCTTCCTCACCACCTGGCTCGGCGAGCATCAGAACGAAAGCGACATGGCCTTCTACTCCACCCAGCCCTTTAGCCACATGGTCGGCCCAGGCATCGGCCGCGCCGAATACGGCGGGTTGATGATGACCCTGCCCCCGCGCCGGATGTACGACATCTGGAACGACCCGGACTACGATTTCGCCGAATCGCACTCCGAACGCCTCCTGCTCTCCGCGCTGGACTACTCGCTCGAACGCCACGTCGTTTACGTCGCATCCAAACCGCCGCGCTCCATCTTCAAGTCAGTCGCCGCCCACCTCGGCAGGAACATCCTCTACGTCCCCGCCGGCCAGTTGTCGCCTTCAAGGCTGAAACGCATTCGCGTGGTCCACGTGCTCGACAGCTTCGCCCGCCGCCAGACCGCCCGCGGCTACCTCTGGTGAGCGAAACCCGTCCGCCCGCCGCCGCGTCTAGCCGTCGATGAAGGCTGCGCCGGAATGAGCCAAAGCGCCCCATGCGCGCCCTGTTCACCCTGTCCGGTTGATATACTTGGAGTTTGCTTAATTCCATGCCTATGAAGAAGTGGTTAGCCCCGATTGTGCTCGCCGCCCTGGCTTTGTCCGGTCCCGCTGCTGCTCAGCAGTTCGCCACCGGCCAGGCGGCCCGGCTCGTGATTGGTCAGAAGCCTTTTGGCGCCGGCGATCCCGGAGCGTCCGATGTTCTGCTCGGCGCTCTCAACGGCGTCGCCTACGGCGGCAATACGCTCGTGGTGGCCGATTCCAACCGTGTCGGCGCCCTGCCCAATAACAACCGCGTCCTGGTCTATCGCGACCTCTCCAGCCAGGTCCTCAGCCCCTATGACGCGTTCCCGCAAAACGATACCCGTTGCCCGGCCTGCATCGGCAAGGCCACCAGCGTGCTCGGCCAGCCCGACTTCGCCAAGGTCGATTTCCCCCGCGCTATCGCCCAGTCCACGCTGAACCGCCCGCTGGGGGTGGCCTACAACGGCCGCATGCTGGCCGTCGCCGATACCGACAACAACCGCGTCCTCATCTGGCGCTCGCTGCCAACCTCGAACGAAGCGCCCGCCGATTTCGTCGTCGGCCACGCCGATTTCACCAGGGGCGCCGCCACCAGGGCACTCACTTCCAGGACCCTGCGCGGCCCTCAGGGCGTCTGGCTCGACGATGCCGACGGCCTCTGGGTCGCCGACACGCAGAACAGCCGCATCCTCTTCTACGGCGTTGTGACCCAGAATAATCCGGACGCCAAACTCGTCCTCGGCCAGAAGGACTTCAATTCCGATCAGCAAACCTCGCTGGCCCTGGTGCCCGTGGCCCGCGCCGACACCATGCGCCATCCCGTCTCGGTCTCCACCGACGGCCGCCGCCTCTTTGTCGCCGACCTCGGCCTGAGCCGCGTCCTGATCTGGAACACCATTCCCACCCAGAATGGCAAGGCGGCCGACGTCGTCGTCGGCCAGCCCGACATGACCTCGTATCTGAGCAATAACGTCGAAAAACTCTGCCAGTCGACCGGGACCGGCGCGGATGGCAACGCCGCCTACCCGGCTCTCTGCGGCCGCTCGATGTCCATGCCCCGTTTCGCGCTCTCCGACGGCCAGCGGCTCTACGTCTCTGATTCCGGCAACGACCGCGTCCTGGTCTACAACTCCATCCCCAGCGGAAATGGCTTCGCCGCCGACGCCGTGCTCGGCCAGCAGGGCGACGCCCTCAACCAGGCATCGGACTCCGCCGAACCGGACCGCGTCGCCTCGACCGACTCCTTCCGTACGCCCGGCGCCCTCGCCTGGGACGGCGCCAACCTCTACGTCGCCGACGCCTTCAACCGCCGCGTCCTGCTCTATACGCCCGCCGATTACCACCTGCCGCTCACCGCCGTCCGTAACGCCGCCAGCCCCGAGGTTTTCGCCCAGGGCTATATCGTCGTCGCCGGAACGCTCAAGGCCAAGGAAAAGGCGACCATCAAGATCGGCGATAACTCGGTGGAAGGTTCCGAGAAATCATACACCGTCACCGTGGCCGAGGATGACACGATCCGGGCACTCATCGACCGCCTCATCGCCGCCATCAACGGCGGCGGCGGCGACCCGCTCGCCCTGGCCTCGCCAAACTACGACTTCAACGCCATCATGTTCCAGGCCAGGAACGCCGGGCCTCCCGGCAACAACGTCTCCCTCGCCGCCTCGCTCGATCCCGCATCCAGCCTCACCACTCTCACCACTTCCGGCACCACCCTGCTCGGCGGCAACGACGCCGCCCGAGTCGCGCCCTTCGGGCTGGTCACCATCCTCGGCGAAAATCTCGCCGACTTCACCTCCGCGGTTCAGCCGCTGGACAGGCCGCTGCCCTACAAACTCGTCAACACCGAGGTCTTCTTTGATGGCGTCCGGGCTCCTCTGATCCTGGTGGCGCCGGATCGCGTCGTCTGCCAGTTGCCGGTCGTCATGACCGGTTCGACCTCGGCCAGCGCCATTATCAGAACGGTTCGCGCCGACGGCCGGGTGACGGTCACGACCCCGGCCGCCGTGCGCGTCATCGAGCAGAACCCGAGCGTCTTTTCCGACCCCTCCCTGCCGCCCGCGCCCGGCATCGCCTACCACTTCTCCTCCGCCGCCACCGGCACGATTTCGGTGGACGGCACGGCTCAGCCGGGCGATGAAGCCAGCATTTTCATCCGTGACCGGAAGTATGCCTACCGCGTCCAGGCCGGCGACACGACGGCCTCCATCCGCGATGGCCTCATCGCCCTCATCAATGCCGCCGACCCCGAGGTCGAGGCTTTCGGCTCGGGCACCTTCGCCCGCGTCCGGCTCCGCGCCAAAATCCCCGGACCCATCGGCAACGGCATCCCCATCAGCGGCAAATCCTCCGACGGCGCTTCCGGCAGCGTCATCGACGGTTCGGTCATCATCAGCGCGTTTAATACCGAACTCTGCTGCGCCAACGAAGCCGGCGCCCAGGTGACCGTGGACAACCCGGCCGTCCCCGGCGAGACCATCGTCGTGCTGGCGGCCGGCATGGGCCTGGTTGGCCCCGACGAGGCGCGCGATGCCATGAAGACCGGTATGCCCTACGCGGGGCCCGACTTAAACGACGTCACCGAGTTCGCCAACTCCATGGCCGGAGGCAAGACCGCCAATGTCCTGTTCGCGGGCCTGGTGAAGGGACTGGTGGGCGTCTACGAGGTCCATCTGGAGTTGAACACCGACATCCCCACCAATCCCCGGACCCCGGCCTGGGTGGCCCAGAGCTTCCAGATCTCGAACTACTTTTACATCCCGGTGGTCAATCCCAGATTGGCCCAGTGAGTCCGCGCGGTCCGGACCCCAACAGCCGCCGCGTTTCGCCGGCCGCGCCGGCCTCGTCCGCGCGCCCTTACTCCTTCACCGTGTAGGGCTTGAACCCGCCCTCCCGCATCGCCGCGCGGGCCCGTTCCGTGTCTTGCTCCCGGCAGTAGAAGAAGGCTCCAACGCGCTCGCTGACGAAGATGAAGCCGCCGCGGTAGGTGTCGGTCTCGATCAGATAGTCAATGCCCGCCTCGTCGAGCACGCCTTCCAGCCGTTGCGCCTCCTTGAGCCGCGCGGCGATGAAGAGCAGATCGAGGTCAATGTCTCCGAAAAAGTCCGCTGTCCGCAGCATCGGTGAACCCCCATGGCGATGAACCCTCATTCTCGCATGGGGCGGATGAGAGGATGGCGCCGCATGGCGCGGCTGGAAATGAATCGGTCCGGCAGCGGCTGCCGGACCGTCACTCAGCCAATTGTGTGGTTGACTTTACTCGACAGCCGGAGCGGTTGCGACCACCACCTGCTGCCTGGCCGGCTCGCCGTCCAGTTTCACCGTCACCGGCGCGGCGGCGGCATCGACGCCCGCCGGCACAACCACGCTGATCTGGTAGACGCCAACCGCGCCACGCGCCAGACCCGCCGACCTGACCTCGGCCGGCGTTTCGCCGAACAGCACCTCGACGCGCCTCACGAGCGAATTCTCGGCCGTCACCAGTTGACCGCTGACGATGCCGGGCGTCACCGGCCCGAAGCCGATGCCGTGGAATGTGACCAACTCGCCCGCGCGTGCCGGACGGCTTTCGATGCCTTCCACCGCGGCTTCCGGCAGCGCGAACGTCTTGCCGTCCTCCAGCACCGCCGAGGCGTATTGCAGGCCGCCCACGGCGAAGCGCGCGGGCGCGTTCAGCAGGGGGCTGCTTTCGTCGATGGTCAACTTGTAGGCGTCGCTGCGCCCAAAGGCGGTCTCCACGAAGACCTCCCGTTTGCCCGGCGGGATCGAGTCCGGCAGCAGCACACGGACGGTCTCCGGGCTTACATAAGCCACATAGGCGTCAATGCCGTCCACCACCACCCGCGTTCCGGCCAGTGAGACCGGCGCCATGCCGTCCTGGAAGTCTTCCTGCCGCCAGGCGCGTTCAGCCCCCGCCAGCCGGATACCCCGGATCTCCATCCATGAGCCGGGCGCGAACGGCGCGGAAACGCCGAAATCGGCCGGCGTCGAGACGCCGTTGAAACTGATGACCGGCCGCTGCTCAAGCGTCGGTCCGGGCGCGTCCGGCGTCAGCAGCCGCAACTTGTTGTTCTGGCTGTCGCTGACGTAAACCTTGCCGTCGGCGCCCACCGCCACCGCGTTCGGGAACCGCAGCTCCGCGGTGCGCGAGTCGCCCTCATCGCCGCTCAAACCGAACTTGCCGTTGCCGGCGATCGTCGTGATCGTGCCATCGGCAGCCACCACGCGGATGCGGCTGTTGAACGTGTCGGCGACGTACAACTGGCCGTCGGGGCCATGGTGGACGCCCTTGGGATAGAACAGCCTGGCGTTGGCGGCCGCGCCGTTATCGCCCGCAAACCCCGGATTGCCCCGGCCGGCGACGGCGGAGATAATGCCGTCGGGCGAGATCTTCCGGATGCGGTGGTTGAAGGTGTCGGCGAAATAGAGGTTGCCCGTCGCGTCGAACGACATCCCCATCGGGTTGTTGATCCTGGCCGCGGTGGCCTTGCCGCCGTCGCCGGACCACCCCGCCGTGCCCGTGCCGGCGATGGTCTGGATGAAGCCCTTCGAGTTCACCCTGCGGATGCGGTGGTTTTTGGTGTCGGCGATGTAAATGGTCCCGTCGCTGGCAACGGCAACCCCGATCGGGGCGTTCAGGAAGGCTCTCGTTGCCAGGACATTCTCCGTGTCGCTCTTCGTGGAGTCGTATTCGTCCGTCGAATTGTAGCCGCTGACGCCCTCGCCCGCCACCTTCGAGATCTTGCCGTCGGTTGCAACCTTAATAATGGCGTGGTTGTTGGTGTCGCAGTAGAAAACGTTGCCCGCCGCGTCCTGCGCGATCCCGCTGGGGTAGGTCATGGTGGCTTCGGTGGCCGTGGTGACGGCTTGGCCCAGCGCCCCGGCCAGCCCCTTGCCGGCCACCGTCGTGATGGTGCCGCTGCTGATGCGGCGGATGCGGTGGCTCACCTGGTCGGCGAATGTCACAACGCCGCTGCTGTTCACCACGATTCCAAACGGGCTGTTGATCTCGGCTGACGTGGCCGCCGCGGCATCTCCCGAAAACTTCCCCACCCCTGTCCCGGCAAATGTAGTAATCGTGTACTTCTGCTGCGCAACGAGTCCGGCCGGCGCCGACAGTACCGCAACCGCCACCGCTCCGCGCAACGCGCCCTTCATCAGACCAGGATTTAACATTTTGCTTGGCTGCCTCGATTCACAACTTGACCGCGCGTACGCCTCTGTTCCGGCGTCCACGCGAACACCACGGTTCCTGAGACGCACGCCGCACCGCGCCGGTTTACGGATTTCCGCGGACGCCCGCCATCGAAACCACTAGGTTACCATCCCCGCCGTCCGCCCATCAGGCTTCGATTTGAGGTGAGAATTCCTGCCCCCTCCGGCCACAGAGTATTCATGGAGACCGTTTCGCGGCCCGCACCCGCCCCCGCGCGCTCAGATACCGACTCGCTCCACTGGCTGGCGCTGGTTCTGACGCCCGGTATCGGCGCCCGCAAGTCCGCCGACCTGATCGAGGCCTACCGCTCGCCCACCGCTCTGTTTCGCGCCTCGGCGTCTGAACTGCGTGGATGCGGCGTCCAGGCCGCCGCCGCGCAGGCCATCGCCAGCGGCTGCGCCTTCGACATCGCCATCCGCCTCCAGGAGCGGATGAAGAGCGAATCCATCGGCCTGCTGACCATTCAGGACGCCCAGTATCCCGAACTGCTCCGCCATATCTACGACCCGCCGGTCTGTCTGTTCTACCGCGGCGGCATTGACTGCCTGGCGATGACCTCGGTCGCCATCGTCGGCGCCCGCCGCCCAACCCAATACGGCGTCACCGTTGCCGGCCGGTTCGGCAGGCAGTTCGCCGAGGCCGGCGCCTGCGTGGTCAGCGGCATGGCCCGCGGCATCGATACGGCGGCACATAAAGGCGCCCTCGAAGCCGGCGGGCGCACGATCGCCGTCTTCGGCTGCGGTGTGGATGTCATCTACCCAACTGAAAACAAGCAACTTTCTTTGTCCATCGCCGAGCGCGGCCTGCTCGTCAGCGAGTTTCCGCCCGGCTCGCCCGCCTATCCGCAGAACTTCCCCATCCGCAACCGCATCGTCGCCGGACTCTGTTCGGGCGTCGTCGTCGTCGAGGGCAAGGAGTTCAGCGGTTCCGCCATCACCGCCCGGCTGGCGCTGGACCAGGGCAGGGAAGTCTTCGCCGTGCCCGGCAACATCACCAGTCCGATGAGCCTGGGACCCAATACGCTGATCAAACAGGGCGCCCAGCCGGCCCTGTCGGCTGAGGACGTGCTGGCAAACCTGCCGCTCACCGCCCGCCAGGGCCTGGTCGCCCAGCGCACCCTCGCCACCGCTCAGCCTTTGTCGCCGATGGCCGGTTTGGCCGCGCAACTGCTTGAAATCATTCCCGTTGACGCCGCCATCCACCTGGACGAAATTCTTGATCTGCTGCCCGACAATTCCTCGTCCGAGATCATCGCCGCGCTGTTCGATCTCGAACTCCAGGGCCAGATCCGGCAACTCGCCGGAAGAACATTTGCTAAAGTATGGACGTGAATGCCCGCCCCGAGGTCCGGTGAGTCTCCGGTCCAGGCCCAAGCATCATTGTTGGTCCACTGAAAGCAAATATGTCGAAGTCTCTCGTTATCGTCGAATCGCCGGCCAAGGCCAAAACGATCGGCAAGTATCTGGGTAAGAACTTTACCGTCAAGGCCTCGCTCGGCCACGTCAAGGATCTTCCAAAGAATGACATCGCCGTCGATGTCGAGCACGGCTTCCGCCCCACCTACGTCGTCATCGAGGGCAAGAAGAAGCTGATCGACGAACTTAAAAGGGCGGCCAAGGACGCCGACGCCATCTATCTCGCGGCTGACCCTGACCGCGAAGGCGAGGCCATCTGCGCCCACCTGCAAGAGGAACTCCAGCCCAAACGCGGCTCGGCCACCAAGATCCTGCGCGTCACCTTCAACGAAATCACCGCCTCGGCGGTCAAGAAGGCGTTCGAACACCCGCGCCCCGTCGATACCCATCTGGTCGACGCCCAGCAGGCGCGCCGCATCCTCGACCGCCTGGTCGGCTACAAGATCTCCCCGCTGCTTTGGGATAAGGTCCGGCGCGGCCTGTCCGCCGGACGCGTCCAGACCGTCGCCCTGCGCCTGATCGTCGACCGTGAAAACGAGATCCGCGCTTTCAAACGGGATGAATACTGGTCCATCGATGTCCACCTGAACGCCAAAAAGGCGCCGGTGCTCAAGACCGCGCTGGTCAAACGCAACGACAAGAACATCGAGATCCCTGACCAGGCCTCGGCCGACTTGATCGTCGCCGCGCTCGACGGGACCACCTACACCGTCCGTTCGGTCGTCACCAAGGAAAAACGCCGCCACGCCGTCCCGCCCTTCATCACCTCCACGCTCCAGCAGGAAGCCGCCCGCAAACTGAAATTCTCGGTCAAGCGGAGCATGATCATCGCCCAGCGCCTCTATGAAGGCGTCGAACTCGGCAAGGAAGGCTCGGTCGGCCTCATTACTTATATGCGTACCGACTCGACGCGCGTCTCCGACGACGCCCTGGCCGATGTCCGCGCGCTGATCAAGGACCGTTACGGCGACCAGTACCTGCCCGCCTCGCCCAACTATTACAAGACCAAGAAGGCGGCCCAGGACGCCCACGAAGCCATCCGCCCCACGTCGGCCATGCGCGCGCCCGAACTGGTGGCCAAATACCTGGGCGAGGACGAACTCAAACTCTACCGCCTCATCTGGATGCGCTTTGTCGCCTCGCAGATGACCTCGGCCGTCTTCGACCAGACGACGATCGAAGTGGATGCGCCGGGCAAGGATGGGTCGAACTACCTGCTGCGGGCCACCGGTTCGGTGCCGAAGTTCGACGGCTTCCTGGCCGTTTACGAAGAAGGCAAGGATCAGAAGGACTCCGAGGACGAAGAACTCAGGAACCGCCTTCCGCATGTCGAGCAGGGCGAGAAGCTGAAGTTCAAGTCCGTCCACCCCGAGCAGCATTTCACTGAGCCGCCGCCGCGGTTTACCGAAGCCACGCTGGTGAAGGAACTCGAATCCGACGGCGTCGGCCGGCCGTCGACCTACGCGGCGATTCTCTCCACCATCCAGGAGCGCGAGTACGTCACCAAGCCCGGCGGCAAATTCCACCCGACCGAACTGGGCGAGATCGTCACCGAACTGCTGGTCGAAAGCTTCGACGACATCTTCGACGTCCGTTACACGGCGCGCATGGAAGAGGAACTCGACGAGATCGAGGAAGGCAAACTCGATTGGATCGAGGCGATGACGGAGTTCTACCAGCGCCTGAGCAAGGACATCGCCGAGGCCGAACGCTCGATGCGCGACATCAAGCGCATGGAGGAGCCGACCGACGAGAAGTGCCAGAAGTGCGGCAAGCCCATGGTGATCAAGTGGGGCAAGCACGGCAAGTTCCTGGCCTGCACGGGCTACCCCGATTGCACCGGCACGCGCGAGTTGCCCAAGGCGCCGGGCGAAAACGGCGGCGGCATGGAGCTTTCAGAGGAGGGCGCGGACGAGTATTGCGTCAACTGCGGCCGTCCGATGGTGCTCAAGAAGGGCCGGTTCGGCACGTTCTTTGCCTGTTCGGGCTACCCGGACTGCAAGACCACGCGCCAGTTGGGCCAGGCCGAGAAGAAGCCGGACGTGATTCTGGACGAAAAGTGCCCGCAATGCGACCACAACCTGGTGACCAAGCAGGGCCGGTTTGGCGAGTTCACGGCGTGTTCGAACTATCCCAAGTGCCGCTACATCAAGCACCAGACGATCGGCGTGACGTGTCCGAAGTGCGGGCTGGCGGAGCTGTCGGCGCGGCGGTCCAAACGCGGCAAGACGTTCTACGGCTGCACCCGGTATCCGGAGTGCGACTTCGTCGCCTGGGCCAAGCCGATCAACGAGAAGTGCCCGGAATGCGGCCACGACTACCTTGTGGACAAAGTCCTCAAGAGCGGCCACTTCGCCGAATGCCCCAATAAGGGCTGCAAGTACAAACGCGAACTGGAGCCGGTGGCGGGGTAGCTGGCGGGAGAACTGCTGAGCCTAGTGATCGGACTTTGCCGGATTCGCCCGTTCGGCGGCGAAGCCAGTTAGACTAAGGCCATGAGCGATCAAGAGTTGGAGGCGCTTCTTCGCGACCTGGAGTCGGACCGGGCGGAGCGGAAACGGAGTGCTGCCGACCGGGATAACCTCAAAAAGACGATCTGTGCGCTTGCCAATGATCTGCCTGCGCACGGCTGTCCGGGTGTTTTGTTCATTGGCGTTGAAGATGACGGCGCCTGCGCCAACCTACCCATTGATGACCAACTGCTCAGGTTGCTTGCTGGCTTCAGGCAAGAAGGGCAGATTGTGCCGTTGCCTTCGATGAGGGTGCAGAAGCGATCCCTCCTCGGTTGCGAGGTGGCCGTGGTTGAGGTTGAACCTTCAAGCACTCCGCCGGTGCGTTTTCGTGGCAATGTTTGGGTCAGAATGGGTCCGACGACGGTTTTGGCGGGTGCTGACGATGAGAGAAGGCTCTCAGAGCGAAGGAGATCCTCTGATCTGCCCTTCGATCTGCGTGGCGTGCGAGGCGCGGACCTTGAATCACTTGATCTGGAATGGTGCCGGTCTACCTACTTGCCCACTGCTGTCTCCGCCGAGATTCTGGCTGAAAACCACAGGTCAATCGCAGAGCAGTTGGTGTCACTGCGGTTTGCTTCCTCGGTGGCGGAGCCGGTTCCCACAGTGTTGGGGATGCTTATCGCAGGGAAGGACCCGAGAGCCTGGATTCCGGGAGCTTACGTTCAGTTTGCCCGTTTCGACGGGCCGGGACTGACTTCTCCGATCGTCGACCAAGCGGAGATCAGTGGCACGATGACAGAGATCGTGAGGCGGCTTGAGGAAAAGCTAAACGCGCACATCCGTGTCACCTCGGATGTGGTGGGACGGTCCGTGGAGGCCAGACGTCCCGATTTCCCGCTCGATGCACTTCGTCAGCTCGTTAGAAACGCGCTGATCCACCGCAACTATGAAGGGACCAATTCCCCAGTTCGAGTGAGTTGGTTTGAGGACCGTATCGAGATATGGAGTCCGGGTGGGCCATTCGGATCGGTCAACCGGGCAAACTTTGGACAAGCGGGAGTGACCGACTACCGCAATCCCGGTTTGGCTGAAGCGATGAAAAACCTCGGCTTCGTGCAGCGATTCGGGATGGGTATTGAAATGGCCAGGGAGGCGATGGCCAGGAACGGTAATCCCGCTCCGGAGTTTGCCGTGGAGCAGAATGCGGTGATGGTCACGTTGAGGAGGCATGAATGAGCATCCCGGTCATCGCCTTCTTTAATAACAAGGGCGGAGTGGGCAAGACCACATTGGTCTACCATCTGGCCTGGATGATGTCGGAGATGGGTCTCTCTGTGGTGGCCGCCGATCTCGATCCGCAGGCCAATCTGACGGCCGTTTTCCTTGACGAGGAGCAACTCGAAGAACTGTTTCCCGAAGGAGAGACGGCCCGGACGATCTATGGCGCACTGAGTCCGCTCATCCGCGGTCTCGGGGATGTAGCGAGGCCGCATGTGGTACCGATCAACGATAGGCTCAGTCTGTTGCCGGGCGATCTCGAGTTATCTACGTTTGAAGACGAACTCTCGACGGTTTGGCCCGATTGCCTGGCGGGGAAAGAACGGGCATTTCGGGTTGTCTCGGCCTATTGGAGGCTGATCCAAAGTGCCGGCAAGTTGGCAGCAGCCGATGTCGCACTCATCGATCTCGGCCCAAGTCTCGGAGCGACGAATCGCACTGCGCTGGTGGGAGCGGATGCTGTTGTGGTTCCTCTCTCACCGGACCTCTACTCGCTGCAAGGGCTGAAGAACCTGGGGCCAAGGTTGCGGGAATGGCGAAGGGAATGGACGGATCGGCTGGCGAGAGTTCCGCCTGAGGCTCCTGAACTGCCCAAGGGGTCTATGCGTCCTATTGGCTACGTCCTGCAGCAACACTCGGTTCGACTCGACCGCCCGGTCCACGCATATGAGAAATGGATCGACCGCGTTCCGGACGCATATCGGAAGTTCGTCCTTGCGGGACAGGCCGAGTTTGAGCAAGACCAACTTGCCCTGCTGAAACACTATAGAAGCCTAATGCCGCTCGCCCAGGAGGCGAGGAAGCCGATGTTCATGCTCAAGCCGGCCGATGGGGCAATCGGCTCGCATTACCAAGCCGCGCAGGGCGCATACCGTGATTTCCGCTTGCTTGCCGAAAGGATACTGGAGCGGGTGCAGATCCCCTACTCCCCGGCTGTGAAGTGAGCGCGGTTCGGGCGGCAGTAAAACAGGGCGCCGGGGCCGGAGCGGTGCAGGCAACCCGCTACAGGTTCCACCAGTAGGTCCATTTGAGGACGACGGCGCGGTTGCGGACGCTGAAATTGCCGGGGATGCTCTGGACCGGCTGAAGGTAGTTCGGCATGTAATTGTCGGTCCACACCAGGAAGATATCGGAGGCGGGTTTGTAGCGCCATTGCACGCGTGTATTCACGTTCATATTCTTCTGTTGTTCGTTGTATTGGACGAACGTGGTGAAGTAGAGCGTGTTGGTCAGGGTGACGTCGAAGCGCGGGCCGATGAGCCAGAACGTGTTGCGGCCCCACGGTTCCCGCAGGCGGATGTCGGTGTAGTTGGCCTCTCCGGAAAGGCTGACGTAGGGCTGAAAACGGTAGCCCAGGGTGGCGGTGAGATTGGTCCGGGCGCCCTCCGCGTAATAGCCGCCGTGGGTGGTTTGGAAGCCGTAGCGGAAGACGCTTTGCTGCTTGGAGGCGTACTTCGTTGTCCAGTAGTTGGCGCGGTGGATGGTGCCGGTTTCGAGCTTCGCTTTGCCGGTGTTGGTGGGGTCGAAGGGCTGGAGCAGACGCACGTAGGCCGCGACGGCGCTGGTGGTGAAGACGCTCTGGTCACGGAAAGTGACTTTGTACTCGGCGGTCTGGTCGTAGTCGGCCACGCGGCCGTGGATGTCATAAAAGTTGCTGCTGGTGATGGACGGGCCGTGGCTGAGAACGGGTCCGCCCGAGGGCAGAAACGTGTAGCCGGCGGTCGTGAGCGCCCGGCGGTATCCGCGGCGAGGCACATAGCCGACCTCGGCGCTGTAGCGCTCACCGACGCTCTCCACCTGGCCGTTGATCAGCCAGCGGCGGGTGAAGTACTGGAGGTTGCCGGCGAAGACCGATCCGCCGCTCTGCGTGCCGGAAGAGACCGATTTCAAGTAGAGCGCTTTGCCGGTCCAGGCGTTGCTCGATGATGCGAGGTTGTATTCGGCGCCGAAGTTGCGGTCGTAGGAGGCGGGCGACTGCGCACCCGATCGCCACCGGTAGGCGGGCGACTCCTTGTTGACCAGCAGCATGCCGATGTTCGAGCGCGCAAAGACGCGGCGCTGGAGCGCGAAGACGGCGAAGTTCTGCGGCGGCGTTCCGAGTTCCTCGGCCGGGCCGGTTTGCATGTCCATCGCGCCGATACGCCAGTCCTTATTGAGCTTTCCGCTGAGTCGCGCTCCGAAACGGATGGGTACGCCGCCAAGGCCGATGCGACGGCTGAAGAAGGGCCGGATGGTCGAGTAGCCGAAGTTGGCGAACTGGTCGCCGTTTTCGAGGAAGAACTGGCGGCGCTCGGGGAAGAAGAGTTCGAAGCGGTCGAGATTGGTCACCTGCTGATCGACGTCAACCTGGGAGAAGTCGGGGTTCACGGTGAGGTCGAGGTTGAGCGCGGAGCCGATGGCGATTTTGCCATCCATGCCGGCCTCTTTGCTGGTGGACGAGGCATTGCCCTGATGGTCGCGAGTGGCGCCGCCGAGGACGTAGGGGATGAGCGAGATGTTCGGTCCGGGCGAAGGCGGCGGCTCGTCCCACAGCAGGACGCCGGTCATCGCCAGCGAGGCGGTGGGGAACTGGCGCGGGACCGGGGTCCAGGACGACTTTTCGGTTGTCTTGAGGTCGAGGCGGCTGAAGTTGACGCCCCAGCGCCGGATGCCCTTTTTGTAGCGAATGCTGGTGAACGGGATGGAGATTTCGAGTTCGTAGCGGTCGGGGTAGGACTTTACCGACGACGTCCACTTGTTGTCCCAACTCAGGTTGGCGCGGCCGCCGTCGTAGAGCAGCCCGTCCCATTGGGCGCCCTCGGCGTTGACGCCGAAGGTGAAGCCGTTGGTCTGGTCGTCGAACGTATCGAGGAAGAAGATGAAGTTGTCGTTGGCGCCGAACGACCAGTCGCGGCGCAGCGATTCGACCATGTAGGGACCGGGAACGCCGCCGTGGTAGCAGACGGCGCTGAGGTAGACGTTGTGGTCGTCGTAGGCCATGCGGACATCGGTCCGGACCTTCGCGCGGCCGGTATCCATTGGAAGAACCATCCAGAAATCGGTTGCGACATCGGCCGACCGCCAGGCCGGCTCGTTTACGCTGCCGTCGATGACGATCGGAGAAGCGGCGCGGCTGATGCGGTATTGGTAGGACTCGTTCTTTTTCTGGGCGAACGCGGGCCAGGCGCAGGCGGAGAGGCAGGCCAGCAGGGCGGCCGATTGAAGCGCCCGGCTGGCGATGCCATTGAGGGACAGTTGCCGAGTGATGCCGCCAAGGGGCGGCGAGGTTGCAGAGTGATCCATTACGCCGGTCTAGACTTCCACCTTCGAGAGCGCGGCCCGGGCCGCATTCAAGTGATAACACTAATGTCTCTCAAAGTAGGGTCGCGGCGCTGACGGGGCGGGCGCGGCCAATTGTGGCTGGTTCGCCGGGAACCGTTCACGTCAACGGAGCAACCTGATCCGGGCCTGATGCAGAAGCGGCTGACCTCTTCTGCTTCCTTGATCCAGGATTGTCGGTCGCCGGACCTCCTGCGCGTGCGAGCAACCCGCCGATCTGCCTTTTGTAGCTGTCGAAGGCCTCCTGGCCGGCAAGGGTAAGGCCGATCAGCGTCAGCGGAATTTTGCCACGATAGGTCTTGTCGATGGCGACGTAGCCGGCCTCCTCAAGCTTCGAAAGATGGCTGGACAGGTTACCCTTCGTGAGCCCTGTTTCCTTCAAAAGGAACACGAAGTCGGCGCTCTCGATATTGCGGAGCAGGGCGACGACCAGGAGCCGTGCCGGTTCGTGAATGACGCGATCGAGGTCAGCCATCGATTTCCTCGTTGGACCGGACGAAGCGTATGAGCCGCAGCCCGCCTCCAATGGTCATGGCGGGACCCAGACCGGCATAGAGGACCGCGAACGAAGCCCCAGTGCCAAGGTTCAACGCCAATCCGATTGCTCCCAGGACCAGACAGAGGAGAGGGTAGAGGTATGCCCCCATGCCGGTCTGTTTTCGGAGCAAGAAGTGCAGGCCGACCGCCATCCCTGTCGCAACAACGACCGGCAATAGCTCAAGCCACGTCTTGCTGTGGAAGACAAACGCCGATGCGACAAGGCTCGTACAAAGCAGGAACCCGATCACCGCCCAGGCGTAGCCACCCTTTGGTTTACGGAGTTCAACATATCCGGCCCGCCTGTAACTGAATCGCTCTTTAAGGCGGTTCGTCACCCACGGGGCGGCGAGACCTGAAGCCGCGAGAACGAACGGAACGATCATCCAATAAGGCCGCCACCACTCGCCTCTGGGAACGAGCTCAGGGATCCCAATGAGGACACCCCAGAGAAGCGTTTGGACCCCCATCACGAACTCGGGGATGCCGTCGGCGTTGATGGTGCGAAGGGGACGTTGAGAGATTGCGTTCAGGTTAATGCTTTGCATACAAGTTTGTACCGCAAACTAGTATGCTTCTGGTCGAAGGCTGTGTCAAGATATTTCTTGTGGAATAGCTTCGGTCGGCTCCACCTCCAACCAACAGAGATGTTCGGTGGATGCAGACTACCTTCGGCATGATAGCGTCACAGTATGAGGTTGCCTGAGCGGATCGAATCCAGGCCCGACGTCATGATGGGGAAGCCTTGCGTAAAGGGCACGCGAATCCCTGTCTATCTTCTGCTGGAGATGATTGCTGGGGGCGAGTCCCATGATCGGATTCTGGCCGCGTATCCGCAACTGACGGAGGACGATTTGCGCGCCTGTCTATCAGCGAGCGAAGGCCTTGTTGCCGATTCAGCCGAGCCTACTCCCCGGCGGTGAAGTACGCGCAGTCGGGGTGGTGGAAGACCAGGGCGCTGACTGAGGCTTCGGGCTCCATCATCATGCCTTCGGTGAGCGTGACGCCGATCTCTTCGGGCCGCAGCAGGGCGAACAGGCCTTGCTGGTCGTCGAGGTTCGGGCAGGCCGGGTAGCCGAACGAATAGCGCTTGCCGCGGTAGCGCGAGGTGAAGCGTTCCTGCATGGTGAGGGTGGGCGGATCGGGCGCGCCCCAGTCCTCGCGCAGGCGGCGGTGGAGCCATTCGGCGCAGGCCTCGGCGGACTCGATCGCCAGCGCCTGGATGGCGTGGGCCTTGAAGAACTCGCCCTTGTTCTTGGCCTCTTCGGCGCGTTCGCGGACGCCCTCGCCGGCGGTGACGACAAACAGCGCCATCTGATCGCGGCGGCCTGCGTCATCGGCGTCGAGGATGTAGTCACTCAGGCAAAGGCCGTCGTCCTTCACCTGGCGGCCGAAGCTGAACGCATGGACGGGTTCGGCGCTGCCGGCATTGAACAGGCGGATGGAGTTGCCGTCGCGTTCGGCTTCGAAGAACTGCCAGACGGCCCGGACCTTCATCCACGCCATCGACTCGCGCTTCACCCCTTCGACATCGTGGAACAGCGCCAGGGCTTTGGGATCGCGCTCGTGGATGGCCTTTTCGAAGTTGCCCTTGTAGCCGAGATGGCGGCCGTAGAGCATGAACGGATTGATGTAGCTCCAGACCTCGGCCAGATCCGGCACGAGCCGGGCACGGCGGTCGCCGTAGGGCAGGGCAGGGATGGCGATACCGGTGCGCACCTTCGGGCTGCGCGCCGTCGAAAGGTTCGGGCTTGCGGGCGCATCGGAAGCAGGCGCGTCGACGGTGGCGTTGGCGATATTGGCGGAGAGCAGGGCGTCGCGCTCGGCCGGATCGGTGATGGCGTTCATCAGGCGCAGGCCGGTCATGGCGTCCTTGGCGTAGAGCGTGGGCGCGGCGTAGGCCGGGGCGATCTTGTTGCGGGTGAATTTTTCAGACAGCGCCGCTCCGCCCACGAGCAGCGGGATATCGACGCCGGCGTCCCTGAGGTCCTCGCCGGTGATCACCATCTGCTGGGCGCTTTTCACGAGGAGGCCCGAGAGTCCGACGGCGTCGGGCTTGTGCTTCAGGCAGGCCTTGATGATCTCTTCGGGCGGGATCTTGATGCCGAGATTCACCACCTCGTAGCCGTTGTTTGAGAGGATGATCTCGACCAGGTTTTTGCCGATGTCGTGGACGTCGCCCTTCACCGTGGCCAGCACGATCTTGCCGCGCCGCGAGCCTTCAGACTTCTCCATGAAGCCTTCCAGATGCGCCACGGCGGCCTTCATCGCCTCGGCCGATTGCAACACTTCGGCGACGATCAGTTCGTTGTTGTTGAACAGGCGGCCCACCTCGGCCATGCCCGCCATCAGCGGCCCGTTGATGATGTCGAGCGGGCGCACGCCTTCTGCGAGTTTCAGATCAAGGTCGGGGATCAGCCCGTCCTTGGTGCCTTCGATGATGTAGCGGCCCAGACGTTCGTCCAGCGGCAGGTCGGCGGCCTTCTGCTTCTCGCGGCCCGTCGCGCCGCGGAAGTGTTCGGCGATGGCGGCGATGTTGTGCTGGTTGACGGCGGCGCGCTCTTCCTTTGATTGTTCGCGCCAGTCTTCCGAAACGCCGGGGAAGACGTCGGGCGAAGGCGTGTTGAACAACAGGTGCTCGGCCAGGCGGCGCTCGTGTTCGGGAATCGACGCGAAGCGTTCGAGTTTCTCGGCGTTGACGATGGCGAGGTCGAGGCCCGCCTTCGTCGCGTAGTAGAGGAAGACCGAATTCACCACCTCGCGCGCGGCCGCCGGCAGCCCGAAGCTGACGTTCGACACGCCGAGGATGGTCTTGACGTGCGGGATCTGCTCCTTCACCAGTCGAACCGCCTCGATGGTCTCCACCGCGCCGCCGATGTAGTTTTCATCGCCGGTGGCGCAGGGGAAGACCAGGGGATCGATGACGAGATCCTCGGGCTTCATGCCGTATTTCGTGGTCAGCAGCTCGACGCTGCGCTGGGCGACGGCGAGCTTGCGTTCGCGCGTGAAGGCCTGCGCCTGGATCGGGTCCTCGTCGATAGTCCCGACCACAAGCGCCGCGCCGTAGGAGCGGGCGATGGGGCAGATGCGCTCGAACTTCTCTTCGCCGTCTTCGAGGTTGACGGAGTTGATGATCGCCTTGCCCTGGCAGTAGGTAAGCGAGAGTTCGACGGCCTTGGGATCGGTGGTGTCCACCATGATCGGGGCCTTGGTCTTCTGGATCAGCTTGTCGTAGAACAGCGGGATGTCGGTGGTTTCGTCGCGGTCGCTCGACTGCAGGCAGACATCGACGATGTGCGCGCCGTTGCGCACCTGGCGGCGGGCGATCTCGCTGGCCTCTTCCCACTTCTCGTCAGCCACCATGTTCTTGAACAGCCGCGACCCGATGACGTTGGTGCGCTCGCCCACGAGCAGCGGGCGGTTCGAATCTTCGGCTTCGACAAGGTCGATGCCCGAAAAATACGTCCGGTGCGGCGGTGCGGGCTTCCGGCGAGGAGCCTTGCCGTCGACCATCTGCGCGATGGCGCGGATATGATCGGGCGTGGTCCCGCAGCAGCCGCCGACAACGTTCAACCAGCCGTGGTCGGCGAACTTCTCAAGCTGGCGGGCGAGCGATGCGGGCGTCTCTTCGTAACGGCCCTCTTCGTTGGGCAGGCCGGCGTTGGGATAGCAGGAGACATAGGATCCGGCCATCTCGTGGATGGTGCGGATGTGGTCGGTCATGAACTCGGGGCCGGTGGCGCAGTTCAGGCCGACGGAAAGAAGGTCGGCGTGGGATATGGACGAGTAGAAGGCGTCGGCGGTCTGGCCGGCGAGCATCGTGCCCATCGGCTCGATGGTGCCCGAGACCATGATGGGGAGGCGAACGCCCAGTTCCTTCGACAGTTGCTCGATGGCCAGCAGCGCGGTCTTGACGTTGCGCGTGTCCTGGCAGGTCTCGACCAGCAGGATGTCGGCGCCGCCATCGACGAGCCCTTTGGCTTGGAGGTAATAGCCCTGGCGAAGCAGCGCGAACGTGGTGCCGCCTGTGACCGAAATGGCCTTCGTCGTCGGACCCATCGAGCCGGCGACGAAGCGCGGGCGGCCGGGTTGGTCAAACTCGGCGGCGGCTTCGCGGGCCAGCGCGGCGGCGATGCGGTTGACTTCGTGGATGCGGTCTTCGAGGCCAAACTCGGCGAGCGTGATCGTGTGGCCGCCGAACGAATTGGTCTCCACCATGTCGGCGCCGGCCTGATAGTAGGCGCGGTGGATGTCCCTGATCCACTCGGGCCGGGTGAACAGCAGGTTTTCGGAGCAGTTCTCAAACGCAGGGCCGCCCCAGTCGTCCACAGTGGGGTTGCGCTGTTGGAGCATCGTGCCCATGGCCCCGTCGAGGACGAGAATACGGGTATTGAGCGCTTCGAGGAGCGCCTGCTGGCGGATCTCAAATGTCTTCATGCGGGGGAAACTACAAGTTTAGCGCGGATCGCAGCAGTTGCCTGACGGCGTCGGCGCAGAGCGCGGCGGCGTGGCGCGACGCCGGGGGGAGTCCGTCCAGCTTATCTTCAACCGCCTGGTGGATGGCTGCGCCGTCCATCTTCGCGACCTCGGCCACACTCTTGCCCGTCATCCAGACCGTCAACGCGCTGCCCGCCGCGATGGACGCGGTGCAGCCTTTGGCGAGAAAGCGGACCTCGGCAAATCGGCCGTCGTCGATTCGGGCCGACAACCGCAGACGGTCGCCGCAGGCAGGGTTTTCGACATCCACCGTCAGGGCCGGCGCGGGCAGTTGGCCTGCGTTGGAGGGGTCACGGAAATGCGTTAACAGCCGCTCACTGTACAATATGAAAATCGGCGGTACTCGCGCCGCCGCCTCCAGGACCCATTTTAAGGCCCATGCAAAAGACGCTCATCGTTGTCGCCGGAGTCCTCTGCCGTGAGGGCAAGCTGCTGATCGGTCAGCGGCGGGCGAACGACCGTCATGCGCTGAAATGGGAGTTCCCCGGCGGCAAGGTGAAGCCCGGTGAAACGCCCAAGGACGCGCTGGTGAGGGAGTTGAAAGAAGAACTGTGCGTGGATTGTGAGGTTGGCCGCGAACTGGCCCGCTACGAGCACACAACCAAGGGCCGCGGGCCACTGCTGCTGCTGTTCATGCAGGTGGAACGCTGCCAGGGTGAACCGCGTGCTGAAGCCTTCGAGCAGATCCTGTGGGAAGCGCCCGAAGCGCTGCTGGAGTATGACTTCCTGGACGGCGACCTGGACCTTGTCCGCCGCCTGTCACGAGGCGTCCTCAAGCCGTCGGACACGCTGTAGGCCAATCAGTTCGCTCGGTTCGCCCGCGCCGCGTCAGAGCTTGCGGAAGTTGACTTCCACGTTGGCCTTCACCGGCACCGGTTCGCCCTCTTTCATGCCAGGTGTGAACTTCCATTGCTTGACGCATTCGATCGCGTTTTCGAAGAACGCCGGGTCGCCGCGCAGCGGTTCCACATTCGTCACTGAACCGTCCTTGGCGATGACGATTGAGAGAAGCACGGTCGCGTTCGTCACCAGCGGATCGATGCCTTTGGGGAAACCCGGTTCGGCCCGGCTGATCGGCACCGGCGTCGAGACACCTCCGCCCACGCGGTAGGCGTTGCCTTCCATGGTGGGTTGCGCAAGCGGTTCAAGCGGCTGGAAGCGAACTTCAGCTTCACTGATCACTTCTACCGGCTCTCCGTTAAGCAGCGTCTGCTCGAAGACCCATTGCTTGACGGCCTCCGTCGCCGGCTGAACCAGCAACGGGTGGCCGCTCAGCAACGTGATGTTCTTCGCCGTGCCGTCAGTGGCAATGATGATTGAGAACCGCACCGAGCCTTGAATCCGCGCCTGCTTGGCCAGCGCGGGATACTCCGGCCTCACTTCGTTCTTGAGTCTCGCTCGCTGCACGTTGCCGCCGACAGTGATCCTCTTCACGCCCGGCGCGGCTTCAGGCAGTCGAATGATCTGAGGCTCGCCGGATGCGCGCTCCAGCGCAACACGCCAGCGTGCATTCTCAGGGTCCATCGACAGTGCTCGCTTCAGGTATTTTGACGCCAACTCGTTGCGCGCTTTCTGTCTGGCGCGCAACGCTGCTTCCTCCTCGGCTGTCTTTGCCGACGCCATGATCACCTGGCCCGCCGTCAGCATTTCGCCGGCGAGGCCAACGAGGTTGGCGTCGGTGGTGGTCTCCAGTTCGCTTACCGCCTTGGGGCGGAACGAAATCACCTGCGGCGAATTCGGATTCACAGCCCGCATCGGTTCAAGAACAGTGATGTAGATTAACGCCAGTTGGCCCAAATAGCCCCTGTTGTCCGGCTCGATCTTCCGCGCGCGCAACAGCAGATCTTCAGCGTCGAAGAAGTCCATGAAACCCAATGATGCCTGTGAGGCCTGCGCCAGCACCGTCGCTGAACTTCCGTACCTGCTCACATGGCCACGCCAGATTTCGCGAAGCCGGGCCGAGTCGCTGTCGTCCTTAAAGAGCGGCCGTCCGGGTAACAACAGGGTGCTGGCCAGCGAACAGTCGCGCGATCCGGGCGCGTTCTCGACGATCCACCACGCCTGCTCGCGCGCCTTCTCGATCTCCTTCTCGGCGAGGTACTGCGTCATCAGCTTCGACCGCGTGGAGATCTGGTCCGGATTCTGGGCCATCATCTGTTCAAGCTGCGGGACAGGCTCGATGACCGGTTGAGCCGCTCGCGTCTGGTGGACCACGGTTGGCGCGCCGGGCGTCTGGATCGCTGGCGCGAGTTGCTCGCTCGGACCCACATGCCGCACTTCGGGCAGCGCCGAGGCTGCCAGCACCACCAGCGGCACGGCCGCCGCCGCGATCATCAGAACCGCGCCCCGCCGCAGGCTTCGCACACCCGCCGCATTGCTCGCCAGGATGCGTTCCACCCTGCGCCCGACCTTCGTTGACCTTGCCATCGCTGTCGCCTCCATTGATCCAAGCCTCGCTCCCTGCATGGCGATGGCGAAATCCACCACCGCGCTCGCATACTGCTTCACGTCGCCGACCGCGGCCAGGGCCATCTCGTCGACGGCTTCCTCGGCTTCGGCCGCCAGATGCCTCTCCAGCCACCACGCGGCCGGATTCCACCAGTTCACGGCTTTGTTCACCGCGGCGAGACGAGCCGTGAGCCAGTCGCGGCGGGCGACGTGCGCGGTCTCGTGCGCCAGCACGGCGAAGAGTTTCACCGGCGGCCACTCGCGCCAGTCCGCGGGCAGGATGATGACCGGTTCGCCGGCGCCGCACGTGAACGGAACACTCACCGCGCCGCTCTCCCTGATCTCCGGCAGTCTGGCCGTGTAGCCGACAGCCTGCGCCGCATCGTCGAGCGAATCAGTCTCCACCGTCGCCGCCTCCCGCACCAGTCGCCGCAGTTTGACAGACGATGCCGCCTGCCGCGCGAGCAGCAGCGCCACGCCGGTCAAATAGACGGCCAGCAGGACCGCTCCATACGTCACCGGCTTCGGTAGCGGCTGAGGCGGGACCGTCGCGACAATCGCGCCCTCCGGCAACTCCATCGGCGGCGGTTCGATGACGGCGTCCGAGGCCGCCGCCGCGCGCTCGATCCAGACAGGAACTCGCAATTCCGGCGCCGTCAATTGCAGCACAGGCAGCATCAGCATCCCTGCCGCCGCCGCGATCCACACCGCGTGGCGCACAGCCGCGCCCGTCTTCCGCAATGCCAGAGACGCCACGCCCGCCACGGCCACCAGCGCCAGTGCGCGGACCATCCATTGAGTGAAAAACAGCGGCAGGCTTTCCACGGCGGCTACCTCCGGTTCAGACGCTCCAACTTGCGGGCCAGTTCCTTCAACTCCGCCGGGTCGATCACTTCCTGCTCCACCATGCCGGTGACCAGTTCCTCAACCGATCCGCCGCAGAAGCGGTCGACAATCTGGCGCAGCGCGCGCACCGCGGCGTTGCGCGGTTTCTCCACGGCCGTGTAGACATAGGCCCGGCCCACTTCGACATGCGAGATGTGGCCCTTCTCCTCCAATCGCCGGAGCAGCGTGCGCACGGTGGATTCGGCCAGCGGCTTATCGGCGGGGAGTCCTTCGCGCACGGCCTCGGCCGTCGATCGGCCGTTGGCCCAGAGGAAATCGAGCACCAGCTTTTCCAGGTTGCTGGGGTCGCGGGAGGGTTCGGTCGGTTTGTTACGGGTCGTCACGCTACGAAATGTAACTCTAACGCGCGTCCGTGTCAATCCCCCAGCGCGAATTTTTCTGCAAATCCGGTTTCGCGCCATCCGCACTACCGAGTCCTGCTAGTCTGAACTTATGCTGTTCACCGGTCTGGAACACACCGCCATCGCCTCGCGCGCGCCGAAGGATCTGGCGCAATGGTATGTGGACATCCTGGGTTT
The DNA here is from genome assembly GCA_013822245.1 of Candidatus Solibacter sp. Classification (GTDB taxonomy): domain Bacteria; phylum Acidobacteriota; class Terriglobia; order Bryobacterales; family Bryobacteraceae; genus PNKE01. Next base: position 26,385 of record PNKE01000047.1, on the reverse strand, counting down.
CCACATCAACTACGAATATGACGGCAACTATTTCGTCAAAGCCCCGAACGGCGCCATGCTCGAAATCATCCCTTCAGTGGGCGACGCGCCTGAGACGGCCATGAAGACGCCCGGCCTGCGCCATCTGGCCGTGATGGTCCCGGACTTCGACCTGGCGCACCAGGACCTGATCGCCAACGGCGTCAACATGGTGGGCGAACCGTTCGAGGTGAAGGGCAACCGGCTGGCATTTTTCGCCGATCCCGAAGGCAATCTTCTCCATCTGATCGCCCGCCAGCAGCCGCTTCCATAGAAGAGGATCCGATTGCTCCGGCGCGTCTTCACAGCATTCGAATCGCGCGACTTCCGCCTGATGTGGGCCGGCGCCTGCACGTCGAGCATCGGCACGTGGATGCAGAAACTGGCCCAAAGCTGGCTGGTGCTGCAACTGTCCGGCTCGGCCTTCATGCTGGGGCTGGACAGCTTTCTTGGCGAGATCCCCATCTTCCTGCTGGCGCTGGTTGCAGGCGTCGCCGCCGACCGCTTTGACCGCCGCCGCCTGCTCATCTATTCACAACTGGTTCAGATGACCTGCGCCTTCACGCTGGCCTGGATGTTCGCGCTGGGCACGGTCGAGGTCTGGCACATTCTGACGCTGTCGTTTGTCATCGGCACGGCTCAGGCCTTCGGCGCGCCGGCGTATCAATCGCTGCTGCCGTCGCTGGTTGCCCGCGAGCATCTGCCGAACGCCATCGCGATGAACTCCATCCAGTTCAACCTGGCGCGCGTGGTCGGCCCGGCTCTGGGCGGACTGGCTCTGGCCAAGCTGGGCGCGTCCTGGTGTTTCGGACTCAACGGACTCAGCTATCTCGCCGTCATCGCTTCGCTGCTGATGATCAAAGCCGGATTCGTTCCTTCTCCGACCAAGGAGAGCGTTGGCGAGAGCATGAAGCAGGGCCTGCGCTTTATCAGCAAACAGGCCGGCGTGAAGATGCTGATCGCCGTGTCGTTCGCCTCCACCTCGCTGGGCATCTCGATCGTCACCTTCCTGCCCGTCTTCGCCAAGGACGTCTATGGCGGCAACGAAGCCACCTACACGCTGCTGTTGACCACCGAAGCCGCCGGCGCCATCTGCGGCGCGCTGCTGGTGGCGTTTCGCGGCAGGACGGTCCGGCTCTGGCGCGAGGCCATGTTCAGTCTCGCCGCCCTGGGCGCCTGCATGACGGGCTTCGCCCTGGCGCCGTCGATGGGGATGGGCCTCGTCTTCCTGTTTTTCGGCGGCATGGCGTTGATCTCGTGCTTCGCCATGATGAGTTCCTTGATTCAATTCGCCGCAACCGACGAGATGCGCGGGCGCGTCATGAGTATTTACAACATCGCCTTCCGCGGCGGCATGCCGATCGGCAGCCTGATCACCGGCAAACTGATTCAGGACTATGCCGCCCGGCCCGTCGTCGCCGGCGAGGGGCTAATTCTGGTATGTATCGGTCTGGCGCTGGCGGCCTATAACCGCCGGTTGCAGGCCGAATAGACGGGGATCACGATGATGCCGAAATTACTTCCGCTTGCCCTGCTTGCCGCACTCACGGCCAGCGCCGCCGCTCCGCCCGAGGCCTGGCTGAAGGCCCGCGACACCCAGGACCGCGTGGCTCTTGATGCCATCGCCGCCGAAGCGAGGAAGGCCGCCGATGCGAAGACTACATCGGCCGACGCTCAATACCGGGCCGCTCTCGCGCAGTCGATTCGCAGCGAAGTGGCGATGGAGTTGCGCGACAAACGCGCAGCCGGATCGGCCGCCGAGGAGGGCATCGCGCTGGCTCGCCGAGCCGTCGCCATCAACGGCAACAGCGCCGAATACCACCGCATCCTCGGCACCCTTTGCGGCCAGATCATCCCGGCCAACGTCCTCCTGGGCCTGCGCTACGGCCAGTGTGCGCTGGACGAAGTGTCGAAGGCCATCGAACTCGATCCAAAATCCCCGCTGGCCTGGCTCAGCCGCGGCGTCGGCAACTACTATCTGCCCGACAGCTTCGGCGGCGGCGCCGCCAAGGCCGTCGATGATTTCAAGAAGGCCATCGCGCTGGACGCCCGCAACGCCGAGGCGCACCTCTGGCTCGGTGTCGCGCTCCGCAAACTGAACCGTCACGCCGAGGCCCGCAAGGCGCTGGAAACGGCCGTGAAGCTGAACCCGCGCCGCGTGTGGGCTAGGCAACAATTGGAGAAGACGCCGGAGAAGTGAAGTACACCGAACGAGCATTGGTCCTCGCCGCATTGGCGGCGCTCACCCTGATAGGCTTTTTCTACTTTCCCGGCCACACCTGGCTGCAGTCGGATTCGCAGATCTACATCCCGATCTTCGAACACCTCGACGACCCGTCCCTTCTGGCCAACGATCCGGTCGCCATCCGCCCGCACGTTACCTGGACAATCTACGACGAAATCGCCCGCTCCATCCACGCGCTCACCGGCTTCGAGTACCGCGACATCCTTGCCGGCCAGCAGATTATCTTCCGCTTCTTCGGCCTGCTTGGCGTCTTCCTTGTCGCCCATTCCTGCGGCATCGGCACGGCCGGGGCGTTGTTTGTCTCGGCCATGTTCGGGTTGGGCGCGGTGGTCAACGGCCCCACGGTCCTCACGTTCGAATATGAGCCCGTGCCGCGGGGATTCGCCTTCATGCTGCTGATGGCCGCCATTGGCTTCGGAGCGAAAGAGCATTGGAACCTGGCCGAGTTGTTCGCCGCATTTGCCACGCTCTATCACGCGCCCACCACCGCGCCGTTCTGGGCCTGCGCCCTGCTGTGGTGGCTGGTCCGACGCGACGCTTTCGAGCGGCTGCGGCTGCTGGTCTGGGCCTTGGTCGCCGCCGTCGTTCTGCTCATTTTCGCCATGCTGCAGACGGGCCTCACCGAAACCCAGCCCCTGTTCGGCCGCATCGACCCGGAACTGGAACGGCTGCAGAAACTCCGCGGCCCCTACTGCTGGATCGGACTCTGGCCGCCGGCATGGTTCTGGCAATACCCCTTGCTGTTGGGCATCGTCGCGGGCGCCTGGCTCCGTTTGAAGAACACGCTCTCGGCCAAGGTGAAGTGGTTTTCCATCTCGCTGCCGGTGTTCGGTTTCCTCATGGTCCCGCTCACCTGGCTGCTGCTCGATGAGTTGAAGTGGATCCTCATCCCCCAGTACCAACCCGCCCGCGCCGTGCTGTTCATCACCGCATTCGCTGTCATCCTGTGCGCCATCGCCGGCTGGCGCGCGGCCGGCGAACGCAAATGGCTCGAAGCCACCGGCTGGATGTTCATCGTCGTTGCCATTCCACTCAACGGGCTGGTCCTTCAACTGGTGACCGATTTCTACACTTCGCCGCAGGCCATGAAACGCCTGCTGCTGGCCCTCGTGCTGGCCGCCGTGCTGGCCGCTTCGGCCGCATTGGCTCAGCGCCGCCATGGGCTCGCCGTCTGCCTTGCCGTGGCCGTGCTCTTGCTCGCCATCCCCACCCTCGGCGAGACCCGCAACTACCCCGATCTCCACGCCAACCCGGAGCTTGATCAACTCATGCACTGGGCCGCTCAATCAACGCCCAACGACGCCGTCTTCCTCTTTGCCGACGCGCGGCGCGGCCTCGCGCCCGGCATCTTCCGCGCCGGCGCCAGGCGCGCCCTCTACGTCGACTGGAAAAGCGGCGGGCAGGTGAACCTGCTGCGCCAGTTCGCGCATGAGTGGTGGCAGCGCTGGTCGGCGGTGAATGAGTGCAAACTCCCGCTCCGGCCGCTGGAAACCTACCGCTCGCTCGGCATCGACTATCTCGTCGTCACGCCCGCAAAGGCCCCGCGCGGCGTTCCGGCGGTATTTGCCAACTCCCGCTACGCCGTCCTGGATCTACGGTGAACCCGGGCGCGCGGTCCGGCCCGCCCAAGCGCTACTCGGCGGGCCTGAACAGTTCGGTCGCGCGGCCCGATTCCACGCCCAGGTGGTTCAGGTAAAACGCCAGCACAACGGACGGAAACTTCGCCTTCAGAGCGTCGTAGGCGGCCTGCTGCCAGTCGCCGGAAAGCTGCGCCGAAAGGTCGGCGTCCTTGGAGAAGAACCCGTCCTGATGCTCGATCCCGAGCGCATCCAGCGCCGCGATGATCATGTCCAGATGCGACACCAGAATCGCCTGCGCCAGATCGGCCGCCAGGTCCGAGTCCTGCCCGGCGATGCGCGGCCAAAGCTTCGGCGCGGCCTTACGCAGGCTCTCCGTATTGAGTTTCGTCAGGCGCGTGCGCAGTTTGACGTGCTCATAGATCTGGTAGGTCCGCAGGCGGCTGATCGAGATCCGCTTCAGGAGTTCGGCGAAGGCCTGTTCGCCCATGCCGGCAAAGACATCGCAGACTTGCATCAACGATGAGCGTACCATGCGCAAGCGGCGGGCTTTCGGCATCAGTGGTGGGATAAACTAAAGTGTTTGGGCAGTTCAATCATGAGCAACATCATCGTATTGGGATCACAGTGGGGCGACGAGGGCAAGGGCAAGATCGTCGACCTGTTCGCCGAGAAATTCGACGTCGTGGCGCGCTACCAGGGCGGCCATAACGCCGGCCATACGGTCCAGGTCGGGCCGCAGAAGTTTGTGCTGAAGCTGATTCCCAGCGGCGTGCTCCATTCGGGCAAGCAGGTGGTGATCGGCAACGGCGTCGTCATCGACCCGCAGGCGCTGCTTGACGAAATCGAGATGCTCGAACGGGCCGGCTTCGACCCCGTGTCGAAGATCTCCATCTCCAACCGCGCACACGTCATCTTCCCCTTCCACCGGCTCGTCGAAAAGGTCTCCGAGGGCCGAATCGACCGCGTCGCCATCGGCACCACCTCGCGCGGCATCGGACCCTGCTACGAAGACAAGATCGGCCGCCGCGGTCTGCGCATGGCCGACCTTCTCAACGAAAAACTCTTCTACAGCCTGTTCGACGACCTCGCCGCCGACAAGCGCACCGTCGCCGAAGCCTTCGGCCTCGACGCCGCTATCGACTACGAAGGCATCCGCGAAGACTACCGCGGCATGGCGGAAAAGATCCGTCCCATGGTCCGCGACACCGCCGCGCTGCTGAACGGCCTGATCGCCGCGGGCAAGCGTGTGCTGTTCGAAGGCGCACAGGGCACCATGCTCGACATCGACCACGGCACTTATCCCTTCGTCACTTCCTCCAGCGCCGCGGCCGGCGGCGCCTGCACCGGCACCGGCGTTCCGCCCACGAAAATCAACGGCGTCATTGGCGTCTCGAAAGCCTACATCACGCGCGTCGGCGGCGGCCCGTTCCCGTCGGAAGACACCGGCGAGGGCGGCAACATCATCCGCGAAGCCGGGCTCGAATACGGCTCGGTCACCGGACGCCCGCGCCGCTGCGGCTGGTTCGACGTCCCGCTGCTGCGCTACACCGCCATGGTCAACGGTTTCGATTCCCTCATCGTCACCAAACTCGATGTTCTCGACGGACTCGGCGACCTCAAGATCTGCACCGCCTATAACGTCGGCGGCGTCGTCACTGACGAAATGCCCGCCGGCAACATGCTGCTTGAGAGCGTCGAGGCGGTGTACGAAACCGTGCCTGGATGGGATCAACCCACCAGCGGCGTCACCCGCTACGACGATCTGCCCAAGGAAGCCCGCGACTACGTCGCGCTTCTTGAGGAAAAGACCGGCGTCGAAGTCGGCGCCGTCTCCACCGGCCCCGAACGCTCGGAAACCATCGTCCGCCCCGGTTCCAGGCTCGAAAAGCTGCTCGGCTGATAGCTTATCTCGCCACCCCGGCCACCACCGGAACCAGCGTCAACGCGATCAGTCCCCAGAGCACCGCCACGTTCATTCGCCCGGCCTCGCCGCGCGCCACCCGGATCATCGACCTGACGCAGTGGCACAGGGTCAGCATCAGCACACCCTTCGTCCACGCGAGCATCAACGCCTCGCCCGGCTTCGCCGCCGCCTGTCCGGTGAGCAGGCCGAAGGTGTCTCCTCCGGCGCTCATGCCGGCGTACATCGCCAGCGCGATCGCGCACATCAACAGCAGGATCCATCGCCCCCCGTGACGGTCCGGACGGCCCGTGATGCCGAAATGATGGGGGACCGTCCCGGGCAGGCGGGCGTAGTTCATCGCCGCCAGCAGCACGAGTCCAATCAGCCCGAGCAGCCCGACGGCCTCAAGCGGCCAGCGCAGCGCTTCCAGGATTTCTATGTCGATGGACACGCATCGATTTTAGCCGATGGGCGTCAACGCCGCGTGACCGAGATCGAACGCCACGAGGAGTTGCCCGCGGCGTCAAAGGCCCGTAACACAATCTGGTTGGTCCCCTTCACCAGCGGGATCGCCTGCGTCTTGAACGGCGCCAGACCCTCGGCCACTCCGCTGGCCCCCATCGACGTCGACCATGTGACCGACGTCACCGCCGTGTTGTCTGTGGCGCTGCCCGTAATGACAATCGATGACGCCGAACTCTGTAACGATGTCCGCGCCGGCGAGGTGATCTGCAACGTCGGTGGCGTCGTGTCCGCCGGCGCAGGGCCCGTCGGCGGCTCCGGCTCCGGCGCCACCGGAGTGGTGGGTTCCTTCGGCTCCGCGGGCGCTTCGGGCGCCGGCGGCGTATCCGGTTCAGTCGGCTCCACCGGCGCGCCGGGCGCCTTGGCCGGCGGGTCCGCGTAGATCGTCCGCAGCGCCGCGATGTCGCCCTGCTTCAGGTCCGTGTGGCGGTGGTAGAAAGCGTACATCACGTCGTTCGGATCGTCGCTGTGTCCGAGTCCCAGCGAATGCCCGAGTTCATGCAGCACAACGGAAAACACATCAATGTCGGCGCCGATCTTCCACGGTTCGTCGGCATCCAGATGCAGATCCCCGGCAATGGTCTCGGCGTTCGGAGGCGGATAAAACGCATGAGCCAGCACCCTGCCCGGACCGTCAAACTTGAACCCGTCGCCATGATCGCCCACCGCAAAGAAGACGTCGATCGACTTCTTCTGATTCGCCCATGCCAGACCCCGAAACGTAATCGCCGCCGCCGCCGACCACTTCTGCATCGCCCTAATCACTTCCGAGCGTGCCTGCGTCTCCGGCAGCGAACGCACCATCGCCCCCATCCAATACCCGATCTCCACCGGATTGCGCCCCGCCCCGTCCCAACCCTCGCCAAAGCTCCTGATCAGGCTTGCCGCCACGGGCAGCGCGCCGGCTCTTGCGCCGGCGCACGCCGTGACAGGTTCCCCACGAACAAGCTTTTCGGATGCCTTATACACCGATGCCACCGGATCGGTCCCGGCCAGCGCATACACCGCCGACAGCGGCCCGCTCACCATCATCTGATGGCTCAACAGGTCCGGATTCTCAATTACCTTCAATCCGAACCGCGCCGCCACCTGCCGGCCGCGCTCCGGCTCCACGTCGTAATGCAACTCCACGATGACGCTCTCATCCCGCGACGGGTCGTCCATCACAATGCCCGGACCCATTTTGTGGCCCGCTTCCAGCATCCCCGCATACATGACCCCAAGCCCTTCCAGCGCGCCCACCGACGGCGTCGAGATCAGATACGCGTCGTCGGGCACGAAGGCCACGATGCGCACACCCTGCCGCTCGCACTTCTCGCGCAGTTCCTCGTTCAATTCGCCGTCGAAGCGCACCAGCAAATGCGTCCTCTCCGGTGAGTCCGCCGCCGAGCGCAGCCGCACGGCTCCGGGCTGCATGAGGTTGCCGGGAACCGGACCGGATTTCAGTCTGATTGGAGTCTCGGCGGACACGTCCAACATCAATGCCGCCAGGAGAAGCCACCTGGATGATTGCATGGTGGTCTCATCGGACGCCAGCCCGGAGAGCGTGGGCCAAGATGGCCGGCTAGGAGTTATGAAGATCTGATCTAAGGTGTTAGATCATGTATGCGCCGCCGTTGACCTCAATGGTTTGCCCTACGACATTCCTCGAAGCCCCTGAGCACAGGAAAACAGCCACCTCCGCCATGTCCTCATTTGTGGACAGCCGGCCCTGCGGCGTCGCCTTCGAGACCGCGTCCAGGATCTCCCGCGTCGAAAACCGCGCATGGAAATCGTTATCCACCGTCCCTGGGCTGATGGCATTCACCCGTATCCCCATCGGCGCAAGCTCCTTTGCCAGGCCCTTGGTGATGGCCGACACCGCCGCTTTCGCCGCCGCGTAAATCGTCGCCCCCGGACCGCCTCCGTTGCGCGCCGCGATCGACGACACATTCACGATCGCCCCGCCGCCGCGCTCCGCCATCCGCGGCGCGGCCAGTTGCGTAATGAAATACAGGCTCTTGACGTTCAAACACATCACGGTATCGAACAGTTCCGGCGTGAACTCGGCCAGCTTCGCCCTCTCGACCAGTGACCCGGCATTGTTGATCAGAATGTCGATGCCGCCGGCATGGGCTTCAAGCGTATCCAGAAATGCCGCGAGGCCCGCATCCGGCGCCAGATCGCCAAACAGCAGCTCAGCCTTGGCGCCCGCCGCTTCCACCGCCGCCAACGTCCGCCGCGCCCCGGCCTCCTCCGAGCAGTAGTGAATCAGCACCCGCTCACAGCCGGCCTTGGCCAGTGCGATCGCCGTCGCCGCCCCGATGCCGCGGCTGGCGCCGGTCACCAGCGCCGTTTTGCCCTGAAATTCACTCATCGTCTTCTCCCATTAACAGTGCCACCGGACGCAGCGGCGAGCCCGTCGCCCCTTCAATCTTCAGCGGCGCCGCGAAGAAGGCAAACTCGTTCGCCGGCTCGTCGCACAGTTCCTCCGCCAGCGTTTCCAGCATCAGGTTCTCGATGATATGGACGCCGCTCTCCACCAGCAGATGTACGTGAACCTCCATGCGCGGCGAGGGCAGGCGTTCAAACGCCACCGTGTCGCTGCCCGCGGCTGCGATGCCGCGCTCTGTCAGCCATCGCGCCCCGGCCAGTCCCACGCCGGGCAGAACCATGCCGTTGATGAACTTCCTCGGCTCGCGCCAGTACCGCCCCCATCCGGTGCGGATCAGCACCACGTCTCCGGGGCCGATGATCACGCCGCCGTCGAGTTCGGCATCCTCGAGATGACCGGGCAGGATCTCGAAGCCCGCCTCCAGCGGCTGGTCTCCAAACAGCCCGGCCACGTCCAGCAACACGCCCTTCCGGATCATGGGCGCGATCTGGTCAACCGAATGCACCGCGATGCCCGCCGTCTCGCTCTGCACCCCGGCCGCCTCGGCGCCGCCATGCAGAATGCCATCCCGAGAAAAGTGGCACAGCGCGTCGATATGCGTCCCCACATGCGTGCCCAGCGCGATGAACTCGGCCGACGACGATGCGCCGCCCTCCAGCACCGCATCGCCATGCAGCTTCGTCATCGCCATTGCAAAGGGCGGGTGAGTGGGCCAGTGCGGCATTCCTGGAAAACACGGCTGGGCCAGGTCAATGACCCGCGCCCGCATGAGCCGCAGCAGCAGAACCTGCATTCACCACCTCCGGCGGGAAATAAAACGTGATGCCCAGCATGACATAAACCGCCGTCGGCATCAGCCGCTCGTCCGCCACTCCTATCCGGGCGGTTCCGATCTGTCTCCCGCCGCCTGCTCGATCAACGAACTCACCGCCCGCCCGGCTTCCTCGTCCCGCCCCTGGCCCAGCAGCCCGATCGCCGGCGACTCCACGATCCCGTACCACAACGCCCGCCTCGCGCCGAACTCTGGAATCGTCTCCCTGATCCGCCGCCGCACGCTCCTGCAAATCGCCAGGAACCTCGCATACTCCGGCCCGTAGCTCCGCCCCAGCGTCTCCCGGATGCGCACCGCCAGCGCCGGACACGCCCCATTGGTCGACACCGCGATCGTCAGATCGCCCTGGCGGTGGATCGACGGGAATGTGAACCGGCAATGCGGCGGGTCGTCCAGGCAGTTCACCAGAAATCCGCCCGTTTCGCCCTCGGTGAACACCGCGGCGTTCACTTCCCTCGTCTGCCCGGCCAGCACTGCGAGAAAGACCCCATCCAGCAATCCCGGCGCATACGCCGCCGCCCTGCGCACCCGCGCCCCGGCGGCTTCAAGCTGCCGCGCCTTGCGTTCCGCTTCCTCGTTCCCGCCCAGGACAAGGCACAGCCTGCCCTCGACGCTCAGTGTGATCGGGTACACGAATCCCATGGTCAACAAGATGATCGCATGCCCGCCGCGGCTACTGCCGTCCGGTGACGGCTTTCAACAGGTAGTAGCTGATGCCGCCCACCAGCGCCGAGCACGGAATCGTCAGAATCCACGCCCACAGAATGTTGGTGGCCAGTTGCCAGCGCACCGCCTTGGCCCGCTGAATCGACCCCACGCCGGCGATGGCGCCCGTGATGATATGCGTGGTCGAGACCGGAATCTTCAGATACGTCGGGAACAGAATCGCTATGGCGCCCGCGGTCTCGGCGCAGAACCCGCTGCGCGGCTTCAGCCGCGTCAGCCGTCCGCCCATCGTGTGGACAATCCGCCAGCCGCCGCTCATCGTGCCCAGCGCGATCGCCGCGTGCGCCGACAGCACCACCCACCACTCAACGTGGAACACCTTCAGGTACCCGGCCGTCACCAGCACGCCCGTGATGATGCCCATCGTCTTTTGGGCGTCGTTGGCGCCATGCGAGTAACTGAACAGACCCGAACTCACCAACTGCAAGAGCCTGAACCAGCGGTCCATCTTCTTCGGCGATGACTTCTGGAAAAGCCGGTACACGGCGATCATCAGGATGTAGGCCAGCAGCATTCCCAAAACCGGCGCCACCACGATGAAGCCGATCGTCACGATCCAGCCCTTCACCACCAGCACTTCGCCCAGGTGGTCCAGCCCGTCGGTCGCCGACACCTTGGCCAGCGCCGCTCCCGCGTAGCCGCCCATCAGCGCATGCGTTGAACTCGACGGAATCCCGTACCACCACGTCAACAGGTTCCAGGCGATGGCGCCGATCAACCCGCCCAGAATCACCATCTCGGTGACGTAGTCCAGGTTCACCATCCCCGCTCCCACCGTCTTCGCCACCCCGGCTTCGTGGAAGAACAACAGCGGCACGGCGGCGATAAAGTTCCAGAACGCCGCCCACAGCACGGCCTGGAAAGGCGTCAGCACATGCGTCGCCACGATCGTGGCCACCGAATTGGCCGCGTCGTGGAATCCATTGATGAAATCGAAGATGAGCGCGGTGGTGACGATCACGATCACCAGGATCAGAGTGGCGTCCATCGTTTCAGCCCGCCTAGCTGTTCTTGACCGCGACGCTCTGCAACACGTCGGTGACGTTTTCGGCGTTGTCCGTGGTCAATTCCAGATACTCGTAGATCTCTTTCAGCTTGATGATCTTGATCGCGTCGGTTTCCTCGTTCAGCAGGCTGGCCATCGCCTTCCTCACCACCCTGTCCGCCGCCCCCTCCAACCGGTTGATCTCGATGCAGTGCTCCAGCACCGCCTTCTTCTCGGCCAGCGCCTTGAAGGCCTTCTCAAGCGTGATCGCGCACCCTTCAATCAAGCCCGTGATCTCGACCACCACCGGCGGGATCGGATCCACCTTGTAGGCCACGATCCGGTGCGCGGCTTCCTCGAGCGCGTCCAGAACATCGTCCAGGCTCGATGCCAGCAGGTGGATATCCTCGGGATCGATCGGCGTGATGAAGGTCTGGTGCAGCTTGTTGTAGATCTCGTGGATGACTTCGTCGCCTTTGGCCTCGAGGTTATGGATCAGCTCCACGGCTTCCGCCAGCGCCGAATTGCCGCATTGAACCTTGGAGTGGAGAAGCGTCGCCGCCTCGAGGATGATTTCAGTCTGTTGAAGGAAGAGATTGAAGAATTTTTCTTCTCTGGGCAGGAATATCATACGGCCTCTAAGATCCTTGCGGCGGTCATCCGGAGCGAAATGGCGCCCGGCCCGGCCTCTCTGATTATCCCCCGCCGGCACACATCGGGGTCAACCTTGATATGGTTACGATTCAATGACGGCATCCTCTTCAAGCATCGGGAACGGACCCCCGCCCGTCTCCTCTTCCACCCCGTCCAGATCCAGATAACGGGTATCCAGCAGCCGGCTCGTCTGCAAATTCCCCATCGCCGTCAGCAGCGTCTGCTTCAGGTGCGGGTAGTCGGTCTCCAGTTCGGCGAAAATGTCCCGGATCGACCGCCGCACCGTCCCCGTCTTCAGCGAACAACCGCACGGGATCACCGGCGCGCCCGCGCTGCCCGCATAGCCCCGCGTCAAATCCTCGGTCACCTGCAACAGCGGCCGGATCAGCCTGAACTCTTTCTTCCTCGACCATGTCACCGGCGGCAACGCCCCCAGTCTGCCCGTGAACATCGCGTTGCGCAGGAACGCTTCGCAGAAATCGTCGGCCGTGTGCCCGAACGCGATCACATTCGCGCCCAGTTGCCTGGCCACCTCATACACCGCCCGCCGCCGGAACCGGCTGCATGTGTCGCAGCCATGATCGGGCTGCTCGGTGAGCAGGTTCAGCGAGGGCTTATCGACGTGGTAAGTCCAGCAGACCCCCTTGGCCGCCAGCCACTCCCCAAACGGCGCGATCGGCGCCAGGAACTTGCCCTGGTCGATGGTGAAGGCGCAGACGCTGAAATCGATCGGCGCGCGATCCCTCAGCTTCAGCAGAACTTCAAGAAGCGTATAGGAATCCTTGCCGCCGGAAAAGCCGACCGCCACCCGGTCGCCCTCCCGGATCATCCGATAGCGCCCGATGGTCTCGCCGACCCGGCGCAGAATGGTGTTTTCCAGATCCAAACTTCTATTATAGAGGCGTGACTCCCGCCCGGCAGGCCGCCTATGACATCTTAATGACCGCCTGCCGCGGCCTCAGCACCGATCCGGCGCTGGAATCCCGCCGCGCCCAGCTCACCCTGCCCGACGCCGCACTGGCCACCGAACTCGCCTACGGCGTGCTCCGCCGCCGCGCCCAGCTCGACTTGCTCCTCCTCCAGGCCTATGGAAAGACAAAGCTTCCCCCCGATCCGGAGGTCCTCACCGCACTTCGCCTCGGCGCCTATCAGCTCCGCTTCCTCACCCGCATCCCCCCGCACGCCGCCGTCAGCGAGAGCGTCGAAATCGTCAAACGCCACGGCAAACGCTCCGCCGCCGGACTGGTCAACGCCCTGCTCCGCAAACTCCCGCCGCTGCCCGAACACTGGCCCGATGCGCCCACCCGCCTCTCCATCCCCGCCTGGATCCTCGCCCGCTGGTCCGAGGCCTGGGGCAGGCAAGCCGCCGAATCCGCCGCCCTCGCCGCGCTCACCCCGCCGGTGACCTACATCCGTCCCGGCAGCCGGTTTGATCGAATCCATACCCTCGAACAGACCGATGTGCCCGGCTGCTACCGCCTCTCCGGCCCCCTCCCTCCCGCCTGCCGCATTCAGGACATCGGCTCGCAATGGGTCGCCTCGCTGCTCGAAGTCCAGCCGGGCCACGCCGTGCTCGACCTCTGCGCCGCACCCGGCAACAAGACCGCCCAACTGCTCGAAGCCTCGCCCCGCATCGCCGTCGCCTGCGATGCCAGCCCTCGCCGTCTCCACTCCATGGCCCGGTCCGGCCACGCCTCCGCCGCCCGCCTCCTCCGCCTCGACGCCACCCAACCCCTCCCCTTCGGCCGCGTCTTTGACCGCATCCTGGTCGACGCCCCCTGCTCCGGCACCGGCACGCTCGCCCGCAACCCCGACATCAAGTGGCGCCTCGCGCCCGATGACATCCTCCGCCACGCCGCCCGCCAGACGCTCATCCTCGCCAAGGCCCTGGCCTGCCTCAAGCCCGGCGGCCGCCTCGTATACTCCACCTGCTCCATCGAGCATGAGGAGTACGCCGAAGTCATCGCCCGCTCCGCCTCCGGCTATTCCGTCCAATCCTTCACCCGCCTGCCCGGCCGCGACCCCGGCGACGGATTCCAGGCTGCCGTGATAACCTGAGTGAGCCGCCCGAAAATGCCCGAGATCCTACCTTCCATCCTCGCCGCGGACTTCACCAGGCTCGGCCAGCACATGGCCCAGGCCGAGGCCGGCGGCGTCAACATGTTCCACCTCGACGTCATGGACGGCCGCTTCGCCCCCAATTTCTCCATCGGCATCCCCATCGTCGAGGCCGCCCGCAGAGCCACGAAGGCCAAACTCGACGTCCACCTGATGATCGTCGAGCCCGAACGCTACGTCCAGACCTTCATCCAGGCCGGCGCCGATTGCGTCTCGGTCCAGCAGGAGGCCTGTACCCACCTCGATCGCACTTTGCGTCTCATTCAAAGCGAAGGCGCCCTGGCCGGCGTCGTCCTGAATCCCATGACGCCCGTCTCCACGCTCCATCACGCGCTCGAAATCGCCGACTACGTCCTGCTCATGAGCGTCAACCCCGGCTTCGGCGGCCAGAAACTCATTCCCTACGTCCTCGACAAGGCCCGCGCCTTGCGCGAGATCCGGGAACGGCAAGGCTTGAAGTTCGCCATCGAAATCGATGGCGGCATAACCGTGGATAATATAAATATGGTTGCTGTGGCCGGCGTCGACTGGTTCGTCGCCGGCTCCAGCGTTTTTGCGGATCCAGACCCGGCGGCCGCTGTCGTCGCAATGCGCAAGGCCGCCGATTCGGCGGCTCTCCGCAACGCGTAAGCGCGCCCGGAGCACGATGACGACATCTTTGATGAGGTGACCGGTTTGACCAGACATATCATTCCCGGATATAACGCCCGCCGCGCCGCGGCCGCCCTGGCTGTCCTGCTTGCGCTCGCCGTGGCCGGATGCCGTGGCCGCAGGTACGACAACCCCATCACCAAGGACACCCAGCAGCCCGATAAGGTCCTGTTCGACAAGGGCGTCCGCGAGATCGAGAGGGGCCGTTACGAAGTCGCCCGCCTCACTCTCAACACCCTGATCAATACCTACGACACCAGCGAATTCCTCGCCAAGGCCAAACTCGCCATCGCCGACTCCTGGATGCGCGAGGGCGGCTCCAACGGCTACGCCCAGGCCGAGGCCGAATACAAGGATTTCATCCTCTTCTACCCCACCATGGAAGAGGCCGCCGAGGCCCAGATGAAGATCTGCGACATGCAGTACAAGCAGATGGTGAAGCCCGACCGCGATTCCATCCACATGATCCGCGGCGAGGAGGAGTGCCGGCTCATCCTCACCCAGTTCCCCAACTCGCGCTTCGCCCCCGCCGCCGCCCAGAAACTGCGCGAAATCCAGGAAGTCATCAGCGAGGGCGAATACCGCATCGGCGCTTTCTACCACCATAAGGGCAGCTACCACTCGGCCTCCAACCGCCTCGACAACCTCACCGGACACTATCCGCTGTTCAGCAGGGCTGACGACGCGCTTCTGCGCCTCGGCGACAGCTACGGCCGCATGGGCGCGCGTTTCCGCCCCCAGTCCATTCAGGCCTATCAGAAACTGGTTCGCGATTACCCCCTCAGCCCCCTGGCCGGCGAGGCCAGGAAGCGGCTCACCGATATGGAGGCCGAAATCCCCGAGGCCGATCCCGTCGCCGCCGCCCGCATGAAGTACGAGCAGGAAAACTACCAGCCCAAGGGCTTCTGGGGCCGTAACCTCGGCTTCTTCTCCATCCGCCCCGACGTTCACATGGCCGCCAAATCCGGCCAGCCCTCGATGACCACGCTGCGCCCCTCGATCCCCGCCACCGTGCCCATCCCCGGCGCCGAGGGCCAGCGCGGCGTCAGTGACGTTACCGCCGCCCCCGTCGCCGGCGCCGATACCTCGGCGCTCGACAGCCAGCCCGACGCCCGGCTGAACCAGCCCGGAGCCCAGCCCGCTCAGCCTTCCGAAGCCCCTCCGCCCGCGGCCGGCGCCAAGAAGGCGGGCGCCAAGAAACAGTCCAAGAAGAAGTAGACTCGCGATGACCACCCGAGTCCTGCTGGCCGACGACAGCCCGCATGCCCAACGCATGGGAGAACGCATCCTTCGCGAAGAGGGCTACGAGG
Organism: Candidatus Solibacter sp.; assembly: GCA_013822245.1. Lineage (GTDB taxonomy): Bacteria > Acidobacteriota > Terriglobia > Bryobacterales > Bryobacteraceae > PNKE01. The sequence continues at coordinate 10,467 of PNKE01000047.1, read as the reverse complement.
TGGTCACGGTCACCGACGGCAGCGCCGCCCTGGCGAGCCTCGATGAAGTGCGGCCCGATCTCGTCCTGGTCGACGTCTTCCTGCCAGTCCACTCCGGCTACGACATCTGCCGCCTCATCCGCGCCTCCGAAGTCCACCGCCACGCCGGCGTCATCCTGATCGCCGGCCTGCTCGAACCCGTCGACGAGGAGGAAGCCCGCCGCGCCGGCGCCGACGCCGTCCTCAAGAAACCCTTCGAAGCCTCGGCCGTCCTGGAAACCATCCGTCCGCTCATCGATCAGTCCCGCTTCTCGCGCGGTTTGTTCGCCAGCGGCGCGCCGGCGGGCGAATCCGCGCCCGGCCAGCCTGTCCAGACCACCGGCCCCATCGCCCCGCCCCAGATCGACCCCGACCGCGTCCGCGCCGCCGTCACTGTCGCGCTGGATCGCTCGATGCCGGCTCTGGTTCAGGAGATCACCGAAAAAGTTCTCATCGCGCTGGGCCACTAGCCCCGCCGCTCGTCCGGCGGCCCAAAGGAATTTATGCCCGACAACACATTTGATATCGTCAGCCTCGTGGAACTGCCCGAGGTCATGAACGCCGTCCAGCAGGCGATGAAGGAGATCATCACCCGCTACGATCTGAAGGACTCCAACAGCTCCATCGAACTCAACGAAAAGGACCGCACGCTCACCCTCGACGCCCCCGACGAGTTCAAGCTCCGCGCCGTCACCGAGATCCTCGAATCCAAGCTCGTCAAGCGCAAGGTGCCGCTCAAGGCCCTCACCTTTGGCACGATCCTGCCCGCCGCCGGCTCTCGCGTCCGCCAGGAGGTCACACTCCAGAACGGCATCCCCATCGAGAAGGCCCGCGAGATCGTCAAGGCCATCAAGGAGACCAAGAAGAAGGTTCAGGCCTCCATTCAGGGCGATCTGGTCCGCGTCGCCGGGCGCGACCGCGACTCGCTGCAGGACGTCATCGCCATGCTCAAGTCCGCCGACTTCGGCATCGACATGCAGTTCACCAACTACAGGTCCAATTAGCGCCGAGGACTCCCCGCCTTGGCCCGCCGCCAGATCGAATCGCTCTTCATCGACGGGCCCGCCGGCCGCATCGAGGCCATCCTCGAAGCGCCCGCCGGCGCCGATCCGGTCGAGGCCGCCCTGGTCTGCCACCCCCACCCGCTCGGCGGCGGGACCATGCATAACAAAGTGGTCCACCGCATGGCCCGCGCCCTGCGCGCCCGCGGCGCAGCCGTCCTCAGATTCAACTTCCGCGGCGTCCATCTCAGCCAGGGCGTCCACGACGAAGGCCGCGGCGAAACCGAGGACGCCCGCGCCGCCCTCGCCTTCCTCCGTTCGCGTTATCCGGCGCTGCCCTTCACCCTGGCCGGCTTCTCGTTCGGCTCCCGCGTCTCCATCCGCCTGGCTTCTACTCTCGACGGGGCCGATCCGCGCCGCCTCATCCTCGCCGGCTACCCCACCGTCTACCGCAACCACGAACTGCTCCAGTCGCTCCGCATCCCCCGCCTGTTTGTCCACGGCACATTGGATGAGTTCGGTCCCAGGCCCGAGTTGCAGGCTCTCTACGACCGTCTCTGGCACCCCAAGGAGCTGCATTGGATCGAGGCCGCCGGCCATTTCTTCACCGGCGCGCTCGACGCCTTCGAAGACGCGGTCTCCCGCCTGTAACTGAGATCTACGCTTGAAGTAGGAAAACCGGGAGGACCCCGGTTAACGCATCGTCTTCGCGGCCCGCCGTGAAGCCCGGCTGCCAATCAGCGAGGCCACCTTGGTCAGCAACTCAGGCACGTTCTCCGGCCGGATCAGGTGTTGTGCGCCCTGCTTCCTGGTCCCCTGATCCCTGCTGGCAGTCACGATCGCCGTCGCCGGCCGGTAGGTCTTCATCCTGGCGTGATCGATCACCCTCAGCCCCGCCTCGGGCGATTCCATGTTCAGATCGCTCAGCACCAGGGCGTATTCCTCTGTGTCCATCAGGCCTACAGCCTCGGCCGCCGAGGCCGCCGTATCCACCGTATACCCGACAGTCTCCAACACCGTCTGCAGCGTAAGCCGGGATTCCGGATTGTCGTCGACAACAAGGACGCGCGCAAATCCGGACCGCACTGCATCCGAGTGCCGCCGCCCGCGCTCGCTCAAGTTGTTCACTGTGCTTATCACGATTGTTACTGCCTTCGGATTCGGCCTCGGAGTTGACCGCCGAATTCAGTCTATCCCAAAAACCATAAATCTCAGCCCGCTAAAACAAAACTACAGTTGCAGTAGGAAAGTGTTTTTACTGAACGAAGGTTAATGAGTCGGCGGCCGCGGGGTTGCCCGATGCGTCAGCAGGCGCCGAAGACGCGTTCAAAGATCGCATCCACGCTGCGCAACTGGCGCTCCACCGAGAACGCGTGCGCGATCTGCTCGCTGTTGAGGCGCCTGACCACTTCTTCGTGGTTTTCCATCACGTTACGGAAGTCGCCTTCCTCGTGCCAGGCCTTCATCGCCTCGCCCTGAACGATCTTGTAGGCCTGTTCGCGCAGCATCCCCGCCGCGGCGAGGTCCAGCAGCAGTTGGCCGGAGAAGACCAGTCCCCTGGTGGATTCAAGGTTGCGCTTCATGCGCTCCGGATAGACCCGCATCCCGCTCACAAGCCACAGGGTTTTGGCCAAAAGATAGTCGGTGAGAATGCATGAGTCCGGCAGGATCACCCTTTCCACCGACGAGTGGGAGATATCCCGCTCATGCCACAGGGCGATGTTCTCGAACGCCGCTTGGACATTGGACCGAACCACCCGCGCCAACCCGCATATCTGCTCACTGACGATCGGGTTGCGCTTATGCGGCATCGCCGACGACCCCTTCTGCTGGCCCTCGGCGAACGGTTCCTCCGCTTCCCGCACTTCAGTTCTCTGCAAATGTCGTACTTCGAGCGCGATCTTCTCGCAAAGCGCACAGACCAGGGCCAGCGCGCTGACAAATGCAGCATGGCGGTCGCGCGCGACCACTTGACTGGCAATCGGCGCCGCCTTCAGGCCGAGCTTGGCGCAGATGGCCTCTTCCTCGGCCGCGGTGATGTGGCCCAGCGTGCCGACAGCGCCCGACAGCTTGCCGTAACGGAGGTCCTCGGCGGCCGCTTCCAAACGAACTCTCGATCGCCTACACTCATCATAATAAAGGGCCAGCTTCAACCCGAAGGTGATCGGCTCGGCATGTACGCCATGCGTTCTGCCAATGGCGATGGCGTCTTTGAACTCGTAGGCCCGGCGCTTCAGCACATCCTCCAGCTTCTCGATGGCAGGCATGATGATCGCGGCCGATTCCTTCAATTGAAGCGCTTGCGCCGTGTCTACTACATCATTAGAAGTGAGACCGAAATGCAGCCACCGCGAGGCCTCGGCGACTCCTTTCTCCTTCATCGTCTCCGAGACCGCCGTGGTGAAAGCGATCACGTCATGCCGGACCTCTTTTTCGATCTCGTTGATCCGGTCCACGGTGAAGCCGGCGTTTGCCCTCAGCGCCCGCGCCGCCTCAACCGGCACCCGGCCATGCTCGCTGAGAGCCTCCGAGGCGGCCAGTTCGACGTTTAGCCACTGCTGGTACTTGTTCTCGTCTGACCAGATCTTGCCCATCGCCGGGCGGGTGTATCGAGCAATCATGTTTACGTCCTACAAATAAAATAAATCAGTCTGAACTCTTGGGGCCGCCACGATCAGCCGCGGCGAGGCGCTCCGCTCTAGCAGCGCCTGAACGGCCGAAATCTCGGCGATCGACGGATGGTTGTTGTGCTCGCTGAGGTGTCCGAGAATCAGGGTCTGCACCTCGGAGGTCAACGAACTACGAATATAGTCGCAAGCCAAATCATTAGAAAGATGGCCCTTACGTGACAGGACCCGCTGCTTGACTGCCCACGGGTACGGTCCGGCCTTGAGCATATCCAGGTCGTGGTTCGACTCAAGCAGGAGTATGTGGCTGCCGTCGATATGCCACTTCACGCTGTCGGGCAGATAGCCCAAGTCGGTCGCCACGCTGAACTTCAATCCTCCGGCAGTGACCGAGTAACCCACCGGATCGACGGCATCGTGCGGGATGGTAAAGCTCTGGATCGACATATCGCCGAGTTGGATCGCCGCCCCGGCCTGAAACTCCTCCAGCCGCGGCACGGCGCCGTTCCATTCGATCATCGGGGCTGTCCGCGCGGTCAAAAAGACGGGGAGGTTGAGACCGCGCGCGATGGCGGGCAGCCCCAGGATATGGTCAGAGTGTTCGTGGGTGATGAAGACGGCGTCGAGTTTCGCGGGGTCCTCGCCGATGGAGGCCAGCCGCAGCAGGGTCTGTTTCCGGCTCAGGCCGGCGTCGATGAGAATGCGGGTCTTTTCCGTCCCGACAAAGACGGAGTTTCCGGCGCTCGAGCTGGCCAAAACACAAACCTTGAGAATGTTGCCGCCTCCCTCCTTCCCATTTTAGCGGCTCGTCCTCCCGATCAAAAGGGCAAACCGCCCGTCCGGAAAAAGAAAGACCGGCCCTTGGGAGGCCGGCCTTGGTTCTGGTTGTCTTGAGTACCGCTGGACTAGCGACGGCGGCGGCTGCCGCGGTCACGGTCGCCACCCCGATCGCGGTCCCTGTCCCTGGGCCTGTCATCCGGCGATGTGGGAGCGGCCGAGGAAGGCGACACGGTGGCGGTGACGCCATCGCCCTGGCGCAGTTTGTCGCGCTGTTCGGCGAGCACGGCCTTGCGGCTGAGCTTGATCTTGTTGCCCTCGAGCGCCAGCACCTTCACCAGGATCTGGTCGCCTTCGTTCAACTCGTCGCGCACGGTGTTGACGCGCGCTTCCGAGATCTCGCTGATGTGCAGCAGGCCGTCGGTGCCGGGGAAGATCTCGACGAACGCGCCGAAGTCGGCGATGCGGACCACCTTGCCCAGATACGTCTTGCCCACCTCGGCCACGGCCGCGATGTCGGAAACGATCTTGAGCGCCTTCTTGGCCGATTCGCCGTCGGTGGCGAAGATGTTCACCGTGCCGTCGTCGTGGACGTCGATCTTGACGCCGGTCTGCTCGATGATGCCGCGGATCACCTTGCCGCCCGGTCCAATCACCTCGCGGATCTTATCGGTCGGGATGACGATGGTGTAGATGCGGGGCGCGTAGGGCGAAAGCTCCTCACGCGATTCGGGCAGCGCCTGTTCCATCTTGTCGAGCAGGAACATGCGGGCGCGGTTGGCCTGGTCCAGCGCTTCCTTCATGATCTGGACGCTGATGTTGGGGACCTTGATGTCCATCTGCAGGCCGGTGATGCCGGCGCGCGTGCCGGCCACCTTGAAGTCCATGTCGCCGTAGTGGTCCTCGGCGCCGGCGATGTCGGTGAGGATGGCGTACTTGTCGCCTTCGTTCACCAGGCCCATGGCGATACCGGCGACCGGCGCCTTGAGCTTCACGCCGGCATCCATGAGAGCCAGCGTGGCGCCGCAGACGGTCGCCATCGAACTGGAGCCGTTCGACTCCAGGATTTCGCTGACGATGCGGTAGGTGTAAGGGAAGTCCGCTTCCGAGGGCAGCACGGGCATGATCGAGCGCTCGGCCAGAGCGCCGTGGCCCACTTCACGCCGGCCGGGGCCGCGCATGAAGCCCACTTCGCCGACGCTGAAGGCCGGGAAGTTGTAGTGCAGCATCAGGCGTTTGGAGGTCTGCGAAAGGTTGATGGTTTCGGTGCGCTGTTCGTCTTCCTTGGTGCCCAGCGTGGTGGTGACCAGCGCCTGGGTTTCGCCGCGGGTGAACAGGCCGGAGCCATGCGTGCGGGGCAGCAGCCCGACTTCGATGGTGATGTCGCGGATCTCGTCAAACGCGCGGCGGTCGGGCCGCTGGCGCAGGTCGAGCATTTCGGCGCGGAAGATGCGCTCGCGCAGGATCTCGAAGCAGGTCTTGGCTTCGCTCTGGCCGGCGTCTTCGGTGAACAAGGCGATGGCTTCGGCCTTGAGCGCCGCGATCAGGGCGTAGCTCTCGGTCTTGCCGTGTTTCCTGGTGTTCAGGGCGTCGGGCAGGCGGGCGCCGACGGCGGCTTCCACCTTCGCCATCACTTCGGCGTCGCGCTGCACGGGGGTGAACACGCGCTTCGGCTTGCCGGCCTTGGACTGGAGTTCGCGGATGCCGGCCGTGATCTTCTTGCAGCATTCGTGGCCGAACTCGATGGCGCCGAGGATTTCCTCTTCCGTGGCTTCCGAGGCGCCGGCCTCGACCATCACGATGCCGCTTTCGGTGCCGGCGACGACGATGTTGAGCTTCGACGCGGCCTGCTGTTCGTAGCTGGGCTCGATGACGTATTCGCCGTCGATCATGCCGATGCGGATGCCGCCCAGGATATGGTCAAACGGGATATCGCTGACCGCCAGCGCAGCCGATGCGCCGCAGATGGCCATCGTGGTGGGGTCGATTTCGGGCGACGCCGAAAGCACCAGGCCGACCACCTGCGTATCGCAGGAGTAGCCTTCGGGAAACAGCGGGCGGATAGGCCGGTCGATCATGCGGGCGCAGAGGATTTCGCGGTCGCTCATGCGGCCTTCGCGTTTGAGGTAGCCGCCCGGGATGCGCCCGGCGGCGTAGAAGTACTCACGGTAATCGACCGTGAGAGGAAAGAAACTGACGTTGGGCTTGGGCTCGAGATTCGAGGTAGCCGTGGACAGGACGCGAGCGTCCCCGCAACTGACCAGAACAGAGCCGTGCGCCTGTTTGGCCAGACGACCCGTTTCAAGGGTCAGGATTCGACCGCCTAGGTCGATTTCAACCGTATGTACCATTTTCTATTCTCCCCGGAAGGCGCGGACTCAATTGCCGCGGTGTTCCGATCTGTGTTTAATTCGCCGACAGAACGTGGGGACTGTTTTGAGGAGGCGCCCACTAGCAACATAGGAACGTGTGGACTCGCGGGCCGCGGCGGGATTCGGGAGGATATATGCCAATAGGCCTTGCGGACACGGCCACCCCATGGGGGTTCGTGGTCCGAAGGCCTGAGACATTGCCTGGAGCCGGAATCCGCGCTGGAAAAGCGCGGCTGTCCGCCAAACTAGTGGCGGAGTCCGAGGCTCACGATCAGGGTCTTATACCGCTCCGGGCTGCGGCTCTTCAGGTAGTCCAGCAGCTTGCGGCGCTGGGCGACCATGTTGAGCAGACCACGCCGGGAATGGTGGTCCTTTTTGTGAGTCTTGAAATGTTCCGTCAGGTGGGCGATCTCTCGGGTCAGGATCGCGACTTGGACTTCAGGCGAACCGGTGTCGGTCTTATGGACCCGGTAGGTGTTGATAGCCTGAGCTTTAACTTCAGCGGCCAGTGGCATGCCGATTGACACACTCCTCATATTTACGTTCGTTCTATCTGCCTCCTAGAGTAACACACGGGCCAAGACCGGGCACGCCGCACTCTGCGCGCGGGGTTACTTGGAAACGGGAGTGCCGGCACGATATTCTGGGAGCCGACCAATGGCGTTGAAGCGCGTAATTCCGTTGTCGATTGCAGTGCGGATTCTGGTGCTTGGCCTTGGGGCAAGCGAGGGCGAGCAGGGCCAGAGAGTTGTCGCGATCGAGTGGCGGACCGGGGAGGCGGCGGCAGAGGTAACGGTGCGGTTGGAAGGGGATGGGGGGAGTTGGGAGGCGGAAACCGGAGGGCTTGGCGTGGCCCGATTTCGGGGGATTCGGGCTGGAGTTTACAGGTTGACGGTGGAAGGAGGGGGCTGGATAGATCCGGCCGGCGGAGTGCAGGGGCGTGTGGTGAGGGTCCGCGACGCGACGCCGGTGATCATCGGGCTGGAGAGGAGCGCGGCGGTGTCGGGGCGGGTGACGAACACCTCGGGTGAAGCGCTGGCCGTGGTGCGGGTGTTTGCCTGGAGGGGGCAAGGCGAGGCGACGGGGTATACAGACGATGAGGGGCGGTACCGGATCCATGGACTGGCGGCGGGCGAGTACCTGATTGGGGCCGTGGCGGAGGGCGATGCCGCGGCAGGCCGGCACAAGGGCGTGGCGTACTATCCGGGCGGAGCCGATGGAGGCCGGGCTGAGCCGGTTGAATTGAAGCCGGGCGAGGATCGCGATGGAGTGGACCTTCAATTAGGCGGGCGCGCGACGGGCGTGGTGCAGGGAAGGCTGGTGGGTCTGGATGCGGGGACGCGGGCGGAGGTGGCATTGGTCGCATTGGTCGCTAAGGGGCCGGGATCGGCTGTCGTGGCCGGGGCGAGTGCCGATGGAGAGGGACGATTCCAGATCGACGGCATTCCGGCGGGCGAATACCGGTTGATGGCATGGGGGCCGGGGACCGGGATGGGGTACGAAGAGCCGCCGCGCGGCAAGGCGAGCCGGTTCGGGTGGGCGGAGGTGGAGGTGAGAGAGGGCGAGACGGCGGCGGCAGAAGTGAAGATGGCGCCGGGCGTGACGGTGGAGGCATCGGCGGCGGGGGCGGGATGTGAGGGCATGGATTCGTTGACATTCCGGCCGGAGGGCGAGTGGTTCAAACATTGGGCGTTTGAGGCGGCGAAGGTGGCCGGCGGGTGGAGATGGGAGCGTCTGCCGGCGGGACAGTACCGGGCCGAGATGCCGGCCTTGGAGGCGGGGTGCGCGTTTCCTGGTGTTCGCACGAAGGGCCAGGCGACGGCGGCGCGGGTGGTGAGGCTGGCTGAGAGCGGACGGGTGGAGGTGATGGTGGAGCGTGGCAATGGGGTGGTGGAGGGGCGTGTGAGCGGCGGGGAGGCCGATGGGCGGCGGGTGGTCTTGTTCGCGGAAGACGAGCGGGGATTTGGCGCTGAGGCAGTGTGCGGAGAGGACGGCAGGTTCAGGTTTGAGGGGTTGGCGGCGGGAAAGTATGCGGCGATTGCTTACACGAAGACGGAGCGGGGGGAGCGGAAGGGGGTAGTGGTTGAGCGGGGGCAGCGGGTGGCGATTGAGTTGAAGGCGGGAGGAGAGTGAGATGAGGAAGTGCTGGGCGGTGGCGCTGGCTCTGAGTGCGATGGCCGCGGGGCAGGAGGCGGCGAAGAAGGAGTGGGAGATCAGCGGGGTGGTGCGCTCAGGCGATGCGGCGCTGAAAGGCGCCACCATGTCGATCAATGGGCCGCAGATGCCGTATGCCTCAGTGAAGACCGATGGCGCGGGCCGGTACAGGTTCACCGGGACGCTTCACGGGACCTATACCGTCCGGATGCATAAACCGGAAGATGCCTCCGAAGCGCGGCCAAGGACGGTGACCGTGGGCGAGGGGGCGAAGTTGGACGGCGTGGATTTCAACGTTCCCAAAGGCGCCGTGATCGCCGGCCGTGTGGTGGACGAGGCGGGGCGGGCGGTGCCGGGCATGGTGGTGGAGGCGTTTGAAGGCAGGGAAGCGGCGGGCAGGAGACGGCTCACCGTCATGAGCGGGGCGGTTTCGAATGACCGGGGGGAGTTCAGGATCGCGCACCTGCCGCCGGGACGGTTCCGGGTAGCGGCCGTGCCTGTGGTCCGCAAGCCGCTGCGGCTGGCGAAGCGGCAGGGTGAGGCGCCGCAACTGGCGCCGGCCCACGCGGCTGTGACGTTTGCGCCGGGGGTGCGGGAGTGGGGCGGGGCGGCGGTGTTTGAAGTGGCGGCGGGGGATGTGCGACAGGGCGCGGATATCGTGATGAGGAAAGAGCCTGTGTACTGCCTGTTCCTGACGCCGAGGGTGGCGGGCGGGGTGGAGGCGGCGGGCTTGGTCGTGGGCGTGACGGTGATGGAACTGGTGGGCGGGGCGATTGGTCCGCAAGTGGGCGGAGGGAGAGAAAAGGCAGGCGACGAGGCGCAGCTCTGCGGCTTGCCGGAGGGCGATTACGTGGTGATGGTCTTCGCCTACACGCGGGAGCCGATGAAGGGTTATGGAATGGGAATGGCGGAGGTGAGGGTGGGCAAGAAGCATCAGCAGATTGGCGTGGTGGAGGCGATGGGGGCGAGGGATCTGGCGGGGCGGGTGCGGGTGAGGGGCGCGAAAACGGGGGAGACGCTGGCGGAGGGGATGCGGATCAGTCTGGCGCTGTGGAACCGGGGGATTGTGCCGTCGGACCGTCTGGCCGGGCGGGTGGAGACGGACGGGCGGGTCACGTTGGAAAGCGTCTTTCCGGATACGTATGGGTTCAGGTTGGAGAACCTGCCGAGAGGGCATTATGTGGCGAGCGTGAGGCAGGGCGGGCAGGATGTGGCGGTGGCGGGCGTGAGGCCGGGCGAGACGCCGGTAGAGATCGAATTGGATCGGGACGGCCCCGTGGTGTCGGGCCGCGTGACGACGGGCGGCGAGAGGCCCGTGGCGGTGGTTGGGGCGACGGTATTGTTGGTTTCAGAGGGCGAGGGACGGGTGGCAGTGGCGCAGAGCGATCAGGATGGGGTGTACCGGTTCGAGAGCGGCGTTGCGCCGGGTGAATACAGGATTGTGGCGGTGGAAGACTCGGTGGAGACCGATTGGGGGTCGAAGGCGGTGGCAGGGCGGTGGGCGGAGCGCGGGACGAA
>PNKE01000024.1 GCA_013822245.1 Candidatus Solibacter sp. | reverse complement strand
CCGGGAAACCTCGGACAAGATCATTCAGCCGCTGCTAGCCGAGTTCCCGGACCCGGATCCGAAAGGCGTGGCCGAGAGGATGGTGCGGATCCAGGCCATCCAGTCCGAGATCGAGGAGATGAAGCGGCATGCCTTCGTGTTGCCGGTCTCCGTGGTCGCGCCGGAAGGAGGCGTCTGATCCTTGGAATCCGAACACTTCAAAGCGGCGGAACTCCGATGCCGGCACTGCGGCCGCGCGGGCGTCCGGCGGGAACTGCTCGACGTGCTGGAGACGCTGCGCGCAAAGGCGGGTCCCCTGAAGGTGAACTCGGCCTACCGCTGCCCCGAGCATCCCATCGAAGCGCGCAAGCCGAAGCCTGGCTTTCACACACGTGGCCTCGCGGCGGACCTGGTGCCGCTGGCGATGCCGTTGCGCACCTTTTACGACGTCGTCCGGACGGAGCCGCGGATCAAAGGCATCGGGGTGGACCAAGCCGCCGGCTACATCCACGTCGATGTGCGGGAGGCGTCAGAGTCAATCCTATGGGTCTACCGCAACGGCCGCGCCGTGGTCACGACGGAACCGTTTCAGGAGGTGGGGAATGGCTGACCAGATGAAGTTTCGCGTCACCCCGGAACAGGTCGAGGCCGCCAGGTCCAAGCTGGCCGAAGCCGGATTCCCGATCTCGGGAGATTCTGGAACTGTCGAGAAAAACGGATATCGGATTGGGTACTCACTCTCAGATGGGATCCTCATCCTGCAAGTGCTCACGAAACCGAGGTTCGTACCGATGATGGCGGTGAAGGCTAGAATCCGGTCGGTCCTGGCGAACGAGATGATTTGGGAGCAAGTATAGCGGTCTGCAAACCCCTGCGAGGTCTCTCTGCCATCCCAAACTGGCTACAATTTCCAGACACTAATTGCCTGGATCACCGAACCAATGCCTCGTCCGCAAAATACGGCGAAAGGTGAAGGCATGCCGCTCGAATCTGTTCGTCCGTTATTCCAGGCACCCCGCGGAGAACGTCCAATAAATCTTCCTGATTGGGGTGGCCGAGCGCGAGCCGATACAATAGTACCTGTTCTCGGAGGCGCTTCCACCGGGCTTCTTGCTCACTCGTGGGAATCCCGAGGATGACGTTCTGCACCTCGGCGCCAGGAAGAATCCACCAAGGCTTCAGACCCGAGCTATCCGCTAGAGATGGTTCCCTTTCAGCACGAGCCGCAAGCTCCGCCCACGGACTGCAAGCGGCCGTCGGTGCAGCCAGAATGTCCTGACCGAGTACCTTCGCGAGCGCGGTTCGGATGGACAATCCTCCGTATCGCTGAATCCTCCCTTGCCGCTGCTCGTGAGCAACTGGGTCGGTCGCCAGATCCCAGTGAATCAGGGACTTACACCAGCAGTGGAAGTCGAGGCCCTCTTGCCCGACCGAGGTGGTGGCCAAAACATGTGGCCAGAAAGGCGAATTGAATGCTTTGCGCAACTCATCCGGGCGCAGCGGCTTTTTCTCAACTTCGCCTGGTCCTTGCACCAGCATCCGTCCTTCGGTGAACGGCAATGCTGCATGACATCGGAGTGTGAATCGCTCGCTCTCACCGTTCACCGAATGTAGGTAGAAGACGCTGCTTCGGAGGCGCAGTACAACTTTAAGCTCCTCGGCAAGGCCGCTCCCAGACAGACTCTGAAGACGGGATGTGATCCATAAGTGCTCGTCGAGAACCGATTCCAGGTTCCCCTCAAACACCGCCCGCTGCAGACTCTCTGGAAAATGGCGTTCGCCGCCGCCAAGCGCTTTCACAAACCAGGGCTGGTCCAAGTAGGCTCTCAGCCCAAGCCATACAGCATCGAGCGTCTTTCTGAATCCGCCTTCGGACACAGCTTCGGGCCAGTGGCGCTGCAGCGCTCGCGCCATCACTACACCGGGAGCTGACAGCGCGTAGTCTGCCAACCGGTCAAGCTCTATCGGGCTGATCTCCGTGAGTTCTCTTTGACGAGCTTCCTCGTCCCACCTGGCCACAAGCCCGGCCAGAGCGCCCTCGGAGTCTTCGGACTTACTTACTTGGCCGGCCAGTTCCTGCCAGGCGCGGTGAGCGTATCGCCAAGTTCCGACCCGTCGTTCGATCTTCGAGAGTAGGCGCCACAGGGGTCGTCGGGTGTCGCCCTTAATAGCCACCCCAGCCTCAGCGAGCGAGGTTCGGAGTTGCTTCGCCAACTCACGCTTGAGGCCACTCTGAGTTCTCGCCTTTGCCGTCAGCGGCTCCGTTGTCCTCACCACCCAGGGGGAAGGGTGGAAGAATCCCAATAAGGCTTCGCGTTTGGGGCGGGCTTGAAGAGCGCTTCGTCGGGAGGCGGTTTCGTAATCGACCCTGCTGTTTCTCAGATACCTGCATTCGAGGGAGTAGCTCAATAAGGCCGCAATAGTCTGCGGAACGGCGCGATAGCGACTGAAGACCAGCAATTTGGCTGCGACGTCGGTCTGGCTTTCATTCCTCCATTTGCCCGCCAGCGTCCACCAGGGAAGTGATGGTGCCACCCACGGCAGTGCCAGTCTCTCCGGTGGTACCAGGCGTTCAAGAATACGAAGTCTCGGGTGAGGCCACTCGCTGGGGCGGCAGAAGCTGTTCCGGTCACCCACGGACAAGGCAGGAGCCCCATTGCTCTTCGCTGAATCCCGCTGCTTCCATGCGAAGTAACTGGGGCCCATCGTTTGGGCCGGCAGTGGGATCGATGACCAATATGGAACAATCCAGGCGCGATCGGTCTCTCGAAACGTCGCCGCCATCTCTTTGTAGACACGTAGGTCCTTGACGTGCAAATCCATGGTCTCGGTCCGGATGTCGACAGTGCGCGAACCGTCTGGATGAGCAAGCCTCTCAGTCCGTGACATGACTGGCCGCAGTACACCCTCGATTACCGCCTTGGCTTCAAGAAAAGCCGGAGAACTGAGTCGCCCCAAGCGAAGCTCCGTCTCCATGGTGCGGAACGACTGTTCGCACGCCTTTCGCTTGGCAGCCGCATTGGCGCCCCCTCCGTAGAGGAACTTCACGAGGTCGAGAAGCTCCTTTCTATGCTCCGAACCATCAGCTTCCTCCCACCTCCGCGCATACGGCTTGTAGGGTGTGGCAGAAAGGAGGACGAGACCGGGTGGATCTTCGACCTCTTCACCCCGAAGGAGTCTAAGCACGCGGGAATGTGGGAGATCTTCTTGTTCTTGTACGAGGTCCTGGAACCTCTGGAATTCGTCGAATATGACGAGATCCGGCTTCAGATGGTTCAAGTTGGCGGCGGCCAGCGCACTACGCATCCTGCCGATGAACTCCAGACGATCCCTGTCCAGCTTTTCTACAGCAGGAACCAGCCACTGACCCTCTTCGACGTTGAACTCCCGGCGCAACGCCTCGTAAAACTCCCGACGGAGGCTTGCATTCCTCCGCACCAAGTCCTTGTAATAGCGGACCCACCCCCTCCAAACCAGGTCGTCACGAGCGGGCATGCTCTTTTGCCGGAAATCGTCTTGCCGAAAGACCTCCAGGAGCTTGGGATAGCGATACTTCACGAGCGCATAGATCAGCGCGCGCTCAGACTGCTGGCCCTTCCTGCTCCGGCCTTCGCGTAAGGGAATCGAGGTATCCGGCGTGAGGGTGTACAGGTTTAGCAACGCGTGCGGCGGGCGGTCTCTTGTTCCGACGAGAGTCAGGCGGTCCACCGGGCAAACGGCCGTATCGCGTTCCGCCTCGGGTATGACCTCCAGGAGCTTGCGTCTGTTCTGGGCGGCAATTGCGAGACTGCTGCAAACGTAGAAGACCACCAAGGGACCTTCGGAGCGATTCAGCTTCTCGGTCATCAACTCCCGGACAACCCCCTGTGCAACCACGGTCTTTCCCAGACCAACTTCATCGGCAACGAGAAAGCGGCGCGAGCCATTCGCACGCCGGAGAGCCTTCAGGACTGCCTTGGTCGTCGCTTTTTGGAAGAGCTTTGCTTCGGTCATCGTCGAGAGCGCTCCGTGCGATCTGGAATGAGTTCCCGGCGGACGACCGGCCACACGCGGCGGATCTCGCCGAGCGCCCGCGACTCTGGGTCAGGAGTCTCCGATATTTGTGCCTGATGAATGGAATCGAGATAGCGGGTGATCAGGTCGTCCACTTGCCGTAGTTGGTCTGGATCCCGGAGCCACGCCTTGAGTGCCTGTTCGAGACTGGGAGCCCAAGCGGCCACATCAGGATCAGAGCCGTTCCGCCGCACAGGATGTGGCGTCCTTTGGTCGCCGTCCCAATCGCCGCCTCCCTCGCCACAAATGGACTGATCCAGCAGGCTTCGAATCCAAGCAAGAAAGGTCCTTGCATCGAGGTACTGCGCGAGAAGCTTCCGATCACGTTCGGCAGGCTGAAAGCCAGTTATCCGCGCAAGTTGAACCCACTGGGTTTCCCTTGTGCCGATCCGCAGGAAGACCACGACCAATTCGGTCTCGTGGGCGAGGCCGGCGCAATGGAGATGTTCGGCGGCGGATTTCGCAGGCCAGTCCACCCATGGGCCACCGAGCGCCGCTACCCTCACCTGAAGATCGTCAGCCAGCACGTGCGGGTCATAGTCACCGCACAACCACAACTCGCCGGAGCGCCGCTCCTGCTTCAGATTCCAAGTCGCCGCCAATTCGCATCTAATCGTGTCCAGCCGCTCCTGCTCACAATCTTGAGCTTCCACAGCCGCCAGTAGCTCCGCGTCCACGATACTGGTCTCAGCGTTCAAGAAAGCGTTCAGTCCCTTCGCCACGTCAGCATCGGCTGACAAGCAGGCGATTACCTCCGAGTTCGGGCCCGACCAGGCCCTGCCGGTCGCGTTCGCGCTTCCTACCCAAAGCGTTCTCCCTCCGCGGTGTTCGGCGTAGATCAACTTCGCATGCAATGCCCGCGATTCAGGCTCTTCGTCTGTTCCTGGCGGAGTGTCCGCTGGAGAAGCAACATCGAGGTCTGCTTCAATTTCGCAAGGGGCATCGAGATAACGAAGCCCTAATGCGAAGTTGGAGAGCGGTGCCGACTTTTGTTGGGAGAGCTTCATCAACTCGGGAAGCGTGGAAACGAGAATCCTCTCGCAATTGACGTCGCCCCAGCGCCCAAGCGACCCGATAAAAGCCCCATCAAGATACGGGCTAACAACCACCAGCCTCTTCAGCCCGGCAGGCTCGGCCGGAAGCGTGTGCGTCTCGCCGACATCAAAAAAGTGGATGTCCTTTACGGCAATGCCGCGCGGGACGGCCCATCGAACACGTTCGAGCTCCCGACGGAGCCTGGTGCCGTCCCACTCCGCGAGACCGGCCTTCTCGCCAACAACCTCTCCGAGTCGCGCGATCCCAGGAATCGACTGCCCTCCCTTCTCAACGCTCGTCAGCGTCAATCCCAGTTCCCAAGCCGTCGATTTCGTCAGGTTCCGGCTCCCGAGCCAAAGACGCCATCGCAGAGCCCCGGCCTGATCTCGCAGCCACACGAGAGCAACCTTCGGGTGCCAGGCATATTGACGTTCATCCGCGTCCACTTCTTTGAGGAACCGGTCCATCAGCTTGAGCACGAGCACATTACGTCCGGGGGAAATTGTCCTGCCACGTTGGCACACGACACTGAACCTCCCGTGGAGCCGATCGAACGCATTGGCGAAATCCACCTTGCTCCCTGACCCGCGATCGTCGTCCAACTCCACCAGGGCAAGAAGGGCTGCCGCGACAACAACGAGATCGACCGAGTAGGTGGCGATGATCGCCCCCTCAACACTCTCACCGGGTTCAGGCCGCAACACCCGCAAGAACGGAAAGCTGCCCCAGTGCTGATCGTCAGTCATGCTCCTCCAGATCGCCCAGAATCCGATGGACTCGGGCCCACCGATAGTGCAACTGCTCCGCAAGAGGGTGCTGCTGGTTGTCCCATTCGGCACGCCGCTGCCGGCCCAGTGGCGTGGAAACCAGGCGAGCGCGGTTGCCCTTTCGTCGACGCTCGGTTGAGGCATAGAGTTCAAGCAACTTCGTGGGATCCCGCGGGTCGCGCAGCCAACCCTGTGTCTCTTTGAGCACCGTCACAAAAAAGCCAGGCAGCGCAGAAGTGTCTTGAATCATAGCGGAGATGTCGAGATCGAGAGCAGCCTTCTGGTGACGGTGGAGCATCGTTGGCAGGTATTTGCGATGTCGGTCTGAGGTAGGCAGCCCATCGCGGCGAGCCCGAAGCTCTTCGACGAGGTATGAGTAGAGAGCGCGCCCAATGGCCGCCATCGCGGCGGCCCGGCGCGCGCGACCCAATGCGGCCTTGTCCCCTTCATCCGCCACAGACACAACCGCCCAATCCCAAGCGTTCTTTGCCGGTCTGGCCACACCAGGATTCTCGGCCAGCCGTGCGAGCAAGGATGGCTCTGTCGTACCCTGTCGGCGCGTCGTCAGGATCTGGCGTTGGAGGAAGTCATGCTCCTCTTCTGTCAACCTAAAGGTTATGGGGGCAGCCTGGTTCTTCCACCCGTCGGGGGGCTTTGGGAGGGTCACGAACAGGTTGTGAGCTTCATCTATAGGAATGCCCTCTTCGTCACGGACATGAACGCGGAGCCAGTCTCTCCCGAGCAACCGATGTACGGCACTCCTTGAAGGGAGGGAGGAGTCTTCCAGTCTGCGCAGAATCCCCCACGCCCCCAAAGCCGACCAGTAGACCATCGTCGCAGGCTGCGCACTCGCTCGCTGCTGATTCCACACCCGCTTGCCGATGACGCCGTCTTCTTCGTTGGATTCGAGCAGGCGGCCCGTTAGCCGCACCTCTTCATCGAGTACGAGCTTTTCAATCGGCTGCTGTCTTCGTCGTTTGGCATCAAGTGCCGATATCTTCTCGTAGATCCATGGCACGAACAGGGCGTACCGCAATCGGGTTTGCTGTACGGACGTGCCTGGGAAGAAGCGATCTGCATAGGCCTGGTGGAGGAAAAGGAAGCCAATCTCATCGCGGACACCCTTTGTGTCTTCGCGCATACGCGCCTCCGCGCGTCGAATCGCCTCGGGCGAGAGCAACGTCCATCCATATGACGGTTCCATGTGTCTGTGGAACGTGCGGGGCTAGCTACAGCCGCTCTCTGGCCGCTCCATACTCCTCATACATCTCGTTCAAATAGAGCTTCGCCTTCTCAGCCGCTTTGCGGAATTCGTCATCGCGCAGCATCTGAACCGTAATGTCTTTGAAGATTAGGCGGATTTCAATCCGGCCCAAGTAATGGGACGCGTTCTTATATGCCGCCTGAAGGTCCTCCTCCAAACGTCGACGTAACTGATCATCGGAAGGGTTGCCCCCAAGGGTCGCTAGCCACCGAACTGGAGGCTTCTGCTTCACGATGGGCAGCAGCCGAACGACGACCTCATCACAGTTCTTCATGATAGTTTCGTCCAGCTTGAGGCTCGCGGTGTACTGGAACTTCTTGACCTCGTCCCGTAGTTCAAGGACCGCCCTCTCGAATGCTTCCCGGTTGCCCTGCAAGATGATCTTCCCGAAGTGCGCGAGGTTGACTAGATACGTCTTCTCAATCTCATCCCGCCTCTTCAGAAGGTGCTCACCGGAAACATCATCTTCCTTGCCAACGAGCTGGAAATTCGCGCGGAGCAGTTCTTCGGTTGCCTTGTCGGAACCCAGGCCGAGCAAGTCTGGCGGCACGGCAACGCGCCTGCGGGAGAGCGCTGCCTTCTGGAGGCTGAATTCGACAAACTGAAACTTGGTACTGAGCACTCGCACCTGACGCGCTAGGTCGAACGGCTGCGGAGGACTGTCCTTAAGATCCGCAGCGACCGTCAGGACGACTGCGGCTTCGAGCGGACTCGGAGCGAGTGCTCGCGGTGCCAGAATCTGTTCATGCAGACTGTCGCCCTGGTTCGGGGCCAATATGATGGATGCGGCGTTGGGTTTGGATTCCTCGACCAGGCGGGGCGTAGGCGGGAAGATGATGCGCTCTCCGTCAATCTCCAGAACACACAGCCTCACCCCGCTTTGCCGGTGGACAGTCGTACCCAATTGAACTGCCGTCTTCCTCAGGATGTTGAGTGCTTCGCAGTCGCAGTAGCCAAGCCGGCACAGATCAGCGGCGGCATCAACGACCACCTCGACGGCTGCTGGTCCCAACTCATTCCACCGAGATGCGAGTACCTGAGCCAACTCAGCAGAGAGTCCCGGTCCGACGAAGCGGATGCTCTCACGCGCCCGCAGAACTTGGGCAATCACGTGTTGTTCCGGCAGATACCCCA
Organism: Candidatus Solibacter sp.; assembly: GCA_013822245.1. Taxonomy (GTDB): domain Bacteria; phylum Acidobacteriota; class Terriglobia; order Bryobacterales; family Bryobacteraceae; genus PNKE01. Next base: position 79,935 of record PNKE01000024.1, on the reverse strand, counting down.
AATGAATTGTCGGTGGAAGTAGTGAGTTCTCGTTGGGCATTCTGGAATCAACCTATCAGGTCTGGCGGGATCAAGTGAACTCTCGCAACGACTTCCTCCGCTGGCCGGACGAATCTGGTGCCTAGTTCAGGATTGACCTCCCCCGGTTTGATCGCCAACTTCGGATCACACTTCGGATTTGCTCCGTGGCCGGCGTCCAGATGAGTGATCGGCGGCGGTTCATAGCCTCAAGTGCGTGGAGGACCTCCAGCCCATTTCGCCCCGTGACCAGCGCGAGAAGGAGAAGATCGGAGGTCAGCTGTTGAGTTGCAGGTGGAAGCGGCTCAGCCCAGATCTCGTGCAATACATCGAGGCCAACACTGAGAGCGTCCTGCTGGTTACAGCCCGGCCCGGTCAAGGCCTGCAGGATTGCCGCCACTTCACCTTTCGGGGACCAGCCATTGCGTTTAAGGACCCAGATGAGATCGCGGTTGTCGACTGACACGAAGCTGAAGCCCCTTCCGACCAGCCATTGGACAGCCTCGTGGTATTCATCCTCCGAGATTACTGAACGAGTCCGAAGACACTTCAGAAGCGACAACGTTCCGGCTGTGACCACCGCGTAGGAGTTCCGCGCCAAGGAGCGAAGGGGGAGGTCATCCGATACCAGGAGGATCCCTGATTCTGCAGATGTCGAGATTGCAGAGAGCGCGGCACTGCCAAGAATGCTCTGGTCCTCGACTTTCCCGAAGTGACCGAGCCCAACCTCCCCGCCCGGCGCGAGCACCTGACAGTTGGTGCGCACAAAACTGAGCAGTTGCTGATAAAAGCCCTGCTCCCGAATGGCCTCTTCCGAAGTCCTACTAACCATCTGTATATGGCCAGGGCTATCGCTAAACAGGTGGCCAGTCTGTTTTTCTGGGAAGAGGCTCGCAACTGCTTCGGCCAGTGCATCGACCTGCTGCTGTGTCACGCAGACACGATCAACAGCCGCGGCGACTTTGAGCAAAAGCCCCAATGACTGGAGCGTCACAAGCGCCGACGCCTCCAAAAGGATAGCCCTCGCAACCGATAGCGCAGCAGTCTCTTCTCCCATTCGGGCAAGACTCCCGTAGTAGCTCAGCACCTTGATCCGCGGATCCTGCACAAGTGCACGGAATGTCTCCACATCGGATTTGCCGAACAGTCGAGCGGCGGCGCATGACGGGAGTTGGCCGTTACTGTAGAAGCTGAGTATGAGGTCGGCGTGGGCTCTCTGCCGCTCCAGCATGAGGACAATCTGCGTGATGTCGTCATCTTTTACATCAATACGCGTTAAGCCGTAGTGAGCAGGGAATCGAACGTTGAAGCGCCCCATGCACTCTTGGAAAGCCCGGACGTACTTGCTCTGCACTCCCTTGATCTCGTACTCAGCCTCCGTCGGCTCGCCCTCTGGGAATCGAAACTTGTCGCCGGCACGTTTGCCGACCAAGTGCTTTGCCAGATCATGTTCGGTCGAGATCCAGTCCTTTGCAGTGTCACTTTCTCCTTCGACGATGGTCAGAGCTTGCTTCTCCGCGCCTCGGCAAAGCGCGACCTCGCAATCCTTGCCCACAGTCTCTGGATTAAGAAGACTGTGATCGACTTCCTCCCGGCGCAAGAAGGTATTGACATAAAACACGTGAGCCTCAGGGCTATTCGGGTCTTGCTGCAGTAGCCGATACGCGAAGACAAGCGCGTCTGGCAGCCCAAGCAGCGTCCGGAGCATTGCCGCATCTCGAAGCGACTCGGAATCCGAAGCTATGGAGTCGAGGCTGACATCGAGAGTCCGTGAAGCTGCGTGATCATTCTCGCCCATGCGGAAATGGTTGATGGCCATCCTGAGCTTCTGTCGTTCAGGATGTGCCCCAGCATCAAGCAATTCGGATCGCAGACGGTTTGCGGTCGCTGGGGATCCAGCCCGCTCAAATACGAGTGCTTCGATTTCCGAAAAATCGGCGATTGCGGACCCTCCATTTCGCACTGCCTGAGCCACCTCAAGAGCCTTCTGGAGCCTGCCAGAATTGTATAAGGAGATCAGCCGCTGACGTGATTCAGAGGATTCGTCTGAGGGAATCGGCAGGAGTTGATAGATCTCGGCAGCCTCGCCAAATCTGTCGGCGCGGAATAGCGTGTCTGCAAGCATCAGTTGATATCGCGGCTTGAGTGGATCAGGCGCCAACTCAGCGGCTTGTCGGGCGCAAGTAATAGCCTGATCCCAATTACGCTGTCGAACGTGGTAATCGGCTTCGATCCTGCGGGCGGCGGGGCTGCCCGAACGTGACGAGAGGGAGGCCAGACGAGCCTCACACTCCACCGTTTCACCCATTTTCTGGCAGGCCTGGATGTACAAATCCTCGACGAAAAGCTTCTCATCTGGATGGTCCGAATCGATGATCGGAGCAAGTACTGCTCGTGCCGACGCAGGCTGCTTGAGCGCGAGGTAGGCGGCCGCCATCAGCGGGGATACTTCCGCCCGAAGTGCCGAGGATTGAATTTGCTCGAAAAATTGGAGCGCTTCAGCAGGCTTCCCCATGTGCAGGCAGAGGGACCCGAGATTGCGCTTTAAATCCTCCATCGAAGGGTCGATTCGAAGTGCCGTTTCAAAATCTTGACGGGCGGCTTCAAAGTGGCCAAGCAGCGTCCGTGCCACGCCTCGGTTCATTGCCGTCAGCTTCAGTTCTCGTCGAGAATCAGCGGCCTGCAACAGTTCTTCCGCACGAGTGAAGCAGCTCTCTGCCTCCTCGATTCGCTCTCTCAGATCATCGGGGATCCGGTTGGTGGACGCTGCAGTCTGTTGGAGTTGCCGCTGTGCGGGGATGACTATGGCCCTCCCCAGCATCTCCCAGGCCTCCGGATACGTTTCGTCCACCTTGTTGTGCCGTCGCAGGTAAAGCTCAGCCTCGTCGAACTTCTGCTGATCGAGCGCAATGTAGGCAAGCGTATACAGGACGACTCCGTCGTCTGCCAGCGCCGGTTGGGCCTCCAGAGCGGCCTGTACTTCGTCCCCTCTGCCGAGTTCGTAGAGGCAAGCCAGGCGCAAGGCGTTCGCGCTTGGGTCAGATGGGTCTTGGCTAAGCACGCGCTCTACATACGCGAGGGCCTCGTTCTGGCGACCTCTGAAATGTGCGACCTGTGCCAGGTTGATTAGAGCTTTACGGTTGTTGGGCTCGAGGATTTGTGCCGCCTCGAATTCTGCCTCCGCCTCGTCCCACTTTCCTTCGAGCATCAGGCAGACGCCCTTGTTCACGATAAAGCGGAATCGGACAGGAGACGACACGTGGCCTTTATCAACGGAATCCTGCAGTGTTGCTAGCAGACTGAGCGCGGCAGAAGTCCTCCTGGTGTCAATGAGAACCTTGATCGAATCGAGCGTTATGTTCGCTTTACGATCCTCTTCAGTGGTGGCGCGGCTTGTAGCGTCCGTCTCAACGGCGGGGCGGTAAGAAAGAGATTCTGTACCAGGTCCCGGCCGGGATTTGAGGAGGTCCATCATCTCGCGATTTTGTGTCTGGACCATTGTTCCGAGGAACCGCATACCATGCTCGCCATCGAGGAGTTGCCCGCAAAGCTCGCTGTAGAAGAAACCTAGACCTTCCGCGACAGTTTCCGGCGAGCTAAGTCCGAGGCCGCAGCCTGTCGTTCTGATGAATAGATCAACATGGGACGCGTCGGCACCGATGAGTGCACCGCCCTCAATGGCTTCGACATGAGCCCGAAAGGCGTCGCACATGACCCACGCCTCAAGATCTGCCTCAAACGAGGGGATCCGTGATGAATACTGCCCCACCGTGACCGCTATTGCCTTTCCGATCGGGGTATTGCGAGGTAGTGTCTTCCACAACCAAGGAGCAGCCTTAAGTAGTGCTGGTGCGACTGATTTCAGGGCCACAAGTATGGTGGTCAGTTCCGGCATGGGACGCTCAGAGTTCTTGTTCGCGGGCGACGGGCGAGTCGCCGGGTGGCGGGTCGAGACGGACTGGCTTGGAACGGACGCCGCATCCAGGCAGTCGGAAGAGAGCGGTTCTTGGTAGTGGAAGTGGTAGCTCACGGCGAAGAGTGCAAATCACTGTATCTCTCCTTTCTGCCAGAGCCGGAACGTCGCCCCGCCGGGAACCAGTTTCTGGGCTTTCGTAAACGCCACTTTCGTCGTTCTACCTTCCAAAAGATGGTAGGCCAGGAGCGTCTGGCAGAACTGTGAAGCGATCGCCCCATGAATACTTTGGAATGGGGCGATGATCGACTCGCAGCCTGTGGACCGCGAAAAGACCTTCCCGAACCCAGCGACGCCCGTCTTGCAGCAGAGCGAAATGAAGATCTTCTTCGTCTGACCTCGCTGAGAGAAGATACTGCCCAACCTGTCTGCCGGGACGATGTTGGTGCCGAACGTCAGACCGTCAGGCCCTCCATGCCCAATCAAAACCACGTGACGATAGGCACCATGATTCTTGCCCCAGAACTCTGTCAGCTCGGTCTCTGTTCTGAGTTCCATCATCCGCAGACTGTCGTCGTTGACTAAGAGGCGGCAATACTGGAGAACGGACTTAGCCAGGGGATCCAGAAGGGTCGTCTCCGTTGAATAGTCCCCGATTCTGATGACTGCTATCCCCGCGTTGTCGTGGACAGCCGAGGTGGCGATTGTCACAGGATCAGGCAAGCCGCGGATTCTGAGCTGGATCGTCCGATTTTCCTGGCCGACAATCTCCGCTCGTGCAATCGCCGAGGGTTGAGCATTCGCATCCAACTCAAGATTCAGTCTTGCCCACGGGATGTATACCGTGTCGCCGACTTTTAGGTTCTTGGCCATTCTCGTTACTCCTTGTGGATTGACGGGTCGTATGAGTTTAAGTCTGCCGGTGCGCCACTCGCGGATCGGCCGGTGGCGGGTCGAGACGGGTCTGATACGGGACGCCATTGCGCTCGGCTTCGGCCATGGCGTCGAAGATTTCCAGGATCACGCGCTTGGTGCGGTACTCGCCGTGCTCAGCTTCCTCTCTTCGCCTCAGAAGCGAGAAAGATTCCATCACGTGGTCAACAGCATCTCGTGGAGTCGGGAAGACACTCCTCAAGCTGTCGTTGTTCGGATTGGAGACTCCATCTGATTCTTGCCACCCGCCTGTCGCATCAGGCACAAAATAGAGGCGAAACAAGGCTGCATCCAATTCGCAACGCAGCAATGACCTCCGGCCTTGGTGCCAGACAAAGGAGGGTCCCAACCAACCGAGAGCGCGAGCGAAGGGGCTGAGATCATTTGCCGTGTATACAAGTTCCAGTACACGGGGAGAGAAGAACGATTCGGCGAGCGTGGGACTGGGATCGGGCAGTGGGACTTGTCGCACGATGAAGAAGTCGATGCCTTGCCTGGACATCCGGCGACGCAAGTAGAAGTCGAACGCGAAGGAGTTCAGTCCTGCGGCAAGGTAGGCTGTGGTCGCGGGATCGGAGCCGCGGATGCCAACGGTGGGAGCGATGTGAACGCTAGGTAAGCCTGGTCCAATCCAGGCAATCATTGTTCTCTCGTTCTCCGGGTAGGCGCTAAAACGATAAAATAAAGAATAACCGGTAGGGCCGCTTATCCCCAGACGATCTCTTGCATCTGCACTATTCACCCAATATCGACACGTTGTCGTAAATGCAGGCGACTGTTTTTCTTCATCCATTACTTCTCCGGCTGGTGCATTCTTTCTGTAGCGAATCGAAAGCGGCAGACGCCAGAAGTCCCCAAAGCGATGATCGAATTGATGACCCAGCTTGGCCTCGACGATTGGCCACAGTATTTCACCTTCAAATTCTACCTGGTGCCCATTAGGCGCTTTATCGTGCGGCCATATCGTTTCTATTTTTTTGAAACGACGAAGATCAGTGCTTGCGTCATATGGCCTACTAAAATTACAGTTCCAACTTCGTCCGCGCATGCTCCCAAGAAACGGATGTTGAGCCATCCGCAACACGAGGTGCTTTTCATTTTCACCACGGAGCAACATCGGCGTCAGCGTATTAGGACTTAGCCGCTCTGCATCATGCGCGTTGAGAGTGAAAACACTGGCGCAGTAACGAGCGAAACTTGGCTCGGTGCAGCTAAAGGCGAACCTGCATCCGGATATGCTCCCCCCGCCCTCGCGTAGGGTAAGTAGAACAAAGTGGGATTGAGGGTGAAGGTCCTCAAACCAACGCCCTCCAGTAGCTTTCGTGTTTTCAAAATCAAGAACTGACTCGATGGACCCCTGAGACAGCAACATGGTAGTCAGTCCGCTCTGTGTGGCATCTGTGAGGATCGAGGTGGGCGTGATGACCCCCACGGAACCTGAGCCCCTTCGAATACGCCATGCGTGTTCGGCGAAAAGAGCGTATGTGTTTGGGCGGCCTTGAGACGACAAGGGGAACAATCGTCCATGTTTAATCAAGTGTACTTCGGCGGCTACTCGCCTCCTTTCTGAATTATACTCTTCGGCGAGTGGCGATCCTGATTGAATCAACTGCAAGAGCGCGGCTTTGCGCTCTGGTGTGTTCATCGCGCTCAATTGTGGAGCTTGGTGTGCAAAAAATTCTTCGGCGCTTGTCACGACTTGATCCCAGGGAGGATTCCCGACCACACAGTCGAAACCCCCATTGACATACACGCCAGGGAAAGCCAGATGCCAGTGGAAGAAACGGTGGCTGTTAGCCAAGCGCTCGATTTCGTGACGCATCCAAGACTCGCAGGCGTGAGGGTTGGTTTCGATGCGGCGGAACACTTCTTCCGTAACTGGATAGTTGAACTCGTGCGTCTTCTTCCACACGAACGCAGCGCACCAGGTGTCAGCCCAGAATCTTCCGTCCAGATAGTCGCCAGAGCGAATCGCCTCTTCGAACATCCGCTCCTTCTCGCGGATAGCCTGGATGGAGTCTTCGCCGACGTTGTCGAGGTTAATCAGGCTGGCGGCGAAGTTGCCAAGCTGCTGCCATGGTTCGGTAGTCGCCGCGAAGAGGCGCATCTGCTTATCGCGTTCGTCGCGGTTGATCCGTTTAAACTCACGGCAGATATCCCTGTCGTCGCCTTCGATGGGAGTGAACGCCTCGTCCGGAATGCCTTCCGCGAGAAGCTCAGGTGTCGCGCCGAGCAAGCTGTTCCCGCACTGGACGCGATGTTCCAGGAACGAGAGCGGCTTGCCGGGCTCAAGCGCTTCCATCCAGAGGGACACCTTGCACAGTTCGACGGCCATCGGGTTGACATCGACGCCATAAATGCAATGCCCGATCACGTCGCGGAGGGCCTTGCGCTGGGCTTCTGGCGCTGGCTCCTCTTCACCCGTCCGGACGGCGGCCAGCCGCTTGGCGATGCGGTGGGCGGCGGCGATCAGGAAGTGCCCACTGCCGCAGGCCGGGTCGACTACCTTCAGTTTTAGGATCGCGGCGTCCGGCTCCGCCTTTCTTGCGGCCTCGTCCAGGACGGGATCGAGAGCGGAATCGAGCAGGCAGGAGATCAGGCTGGTCGGCGTGTAGTAGCTGCCCGTTTTCTTGCGTTCACTGCCGGCGGCCACCCTCAGTTCGAACGTCGCGGCCTCGGCGTTTAGGTCGGGATGAAGTTCAAGCAGCGATTCGTAGACACTGCCGAGTTCCTCTGCGCCGAGGTTTTTGTAGTCCACCACCCGGCGGCTCTGGCCGGTTTGAGTCACGGCGAGCGAGCGTATGGCCTCCAGGAGGTGCAGGTTGGCGACATCGCAATCGTTAAGGTCCGGAAGCGCCTTGGGCGAGAAGAGGAAGCTGCCCAGGGCTGGCAGTGCCAGTTCCGGGCATCCGTCGCCCGAGAGCTTATCCATGACCAGCTTCAGGCTGCAATAGAGGTCGTGGTGGCGTGAACCGGCGCGCGTGGTAGCCAGCCGCCGCAACCGCGTGGTGGCGTAGTGTTCCCGATACCGCTTCTGCGCAACCGCATCGGAGTCGGGCACAACGAGCAGGTCCCGGTCCTCCGCCACGAAGAGGAACAGCAGACGGTAGACCAGGCGAAGAAGCTGGCGATAGTAGTCCTGCTTATCGAGTTCCCCGGATCGCAGCTTCTCACGCAGTGCCGTGTTGGATGGGTGGGCGAGGAATCCCTGCCCGAGGTACTCGATCGCCTTCTGAACACCGTCCCGCAGCCCATCGAGCACGCGCACGCCCTCTGTGCGGGCTGCCTGGGACCATTTCTCCAACTGGCAGAGTTCCGGGCGTTCACCTTCGAAACGGGATTGATGGAGGATCAGCCACAGCAGGACGAAGTCCGGGTAGGCCTCGCCGGCCATCATCGCTTCGAGATCGAACTCGACATAGGCCTGGCGTGTGAGGCTGCTGTTGTCTCGCAGCAGGCGCAACCGCAGGCCGTTCGACACGACGCCCCACAAATGACTGGGACTCCGGTTCAACAACTCCTGCAGAAGACTATGGGGGCTGGATCGTTGCGCGCCGGCCACGACCACGCGCCGGTCGAGGTCGACCTGACAGCCCACCAGATGGATGGGCACATGCTGCCACGAGTGACTCACGGCATACGACTTGCCGTCAATCTCAATCTTGTTGGCGAGTTGGAGGCGGCCGAACTTCAACTCTTCGAAGAGCGGCAGCAACCAGCGTTCCCTCGTGATGCTGGTGCCGGTGTCCGTTGGAGCCAGCTTGGCGCGCTCCGTCTGGAACGTGGCCCATCGAGCCTGCAGCCGGTTCCATGCGCGGTTTGTTGCCTCGCCGATCTTCTCCGATGGATCGAGATGATAGGACGCCGGGTCGAGCCCGCCGAAACTCGTGTCACCAGCGGCGATCCGGGCCAGTATGTCAGCGGGCAGCAGGGCGCCTTCCGTCCGGACACTGGCGTAGGCAGATAGCAGGCGGGCGCTCATGCGGTTGGCCCTCCGGCAGGAACAGGCAGGAAAACATAGACGCCGAGGACATCCGGCGGAAGCTGCGGCTCCACACGCTGCGAAACGCCGCGCAGGCGCACGGCCGACCGCACACGGGCGTGGGCGGCGAGCAGGTCCCGCGCACGGTCGCGTGCCGCCTGTTCCAATGCCGGTGTGATCGCTGGGATTCCTTCCAGGATCTTCTGCAGTGCGTCGCGCTGCAGTTCGGGAGCGATGTTGGCGTCGGGTGTGGCATCGAGCAGCGCTTCAGCCTGGTCCTGGCTCAGCCATTCAGCTTCGTGCGGGGCACCGGCGAACGCCAGCACCTGACAATCCTCGGCCAGTAGCTGGCGCGCCTCGGTCCCATCCTTGGTTCGCACCTGGGTTTCGATGTGGTAGCGGAAGCGCACCAGCAGGAGCGTAGTTCGTCTTTCTACAGCCCGGGTTCTGGCGACTCCGCTGCGGGCCGCGCCGTTTTCGCCCTTGGAGTCCAATGCGGCGTCGAGGATTCCGGTGGCAAGCGCCTCCACTATGGGATGCGTTCGATGCAGGTAGAGTTCGCCCGCCTGCACGGGAAGCTCAAAGCGGGCGGTGAATTGAGCCTGGTCGAGAGGGAGAGCATCGCGCACTGCCCGTGGAACATCCTGGAGGTTCACCTCCAGACGCGCCCGGCTACCGGCGCCGGCGTCGGTAAGCGCCGCCTTCCAGTGGCGTAAAGCGGCGCGCGTGAACTCCGAAACATCCACTCTGGAGCCGATGGCGGAACGGACAGCTTCCACCTCCTGCGCTACTTCAGCAAACTTGATGGTCTCCTGGGCGAACATCCTTTGTTCGCCATAGGAACGCTTTTCGCGTTCGGCAGCTCGCTCCCATTCATCGTGGATGGCGCGCGCGGGGCTGGTGGCGGGTTCTTCGTCGCCCGCGAAATCGAACAGCAATTGGCGATTGTCCTTCGGCCGGCGCCGAAGCAGGATGTCCTCAAAGATGGCTTCGACCAGCTCTTCCGCGCGCGCAGGCACGGGAACCGAGATTCCGGTGGCCGCCCGGATCGCTTTGTGCTTCTTGAGCAGTACGCGGAGAATGATGCGGTCGACACCGTTGTCTTCGCCGAAATAGGTCACCACACGAACGCTGGGACTCGGTTGGCCGTAACGGTCGACGCGTCCTTCCCGCTGCTCGTGGCGCGTGGGGTTCCAGGAGAGGTCGTAGTGGATGACGGCGTTGAAGTCACGCTGCAGGTTGATGCCCTCGCTCAGGCAGTCGGTCGCCACCAGCACGCGGCGGGGAAACTCCGCCATCTTGCCGACCCGTTCTTCCCGTTCCGCGGGCGCCAGTTGGCCAGTGACGGCCACGACCTCGGTGCCTTTCGGGATCGAGCGGCTTTCGCGCAGAGCCTTGGCGACATACTCCGCCGTCTGCACAAACCGGCAAAAGACGATCGGCTGGTATCCGTCCTTGAGGAGCGCGGCCACCAACTTCGTCACGCCGTCGAGTTTGGCGTCCTCCGGGCCTTGCAGGGCTTCCGCCAGTCGCGCCATCTCCTGGAGACGCCGCCGGTGACGCGCCCGGTCGTCTTCTTCTGCCTCGGCGTCGCTGCCGGCGGGCACGTCGATGGCCTCCGACGACTCGTCTTCCGTCATATCGAAAACGGTGCGCCGGCCGATGGCGTCCGCTTCTTCATTCGTAACCGTATCGAGGGTTACGGCGCGCGTGCGCAGCGTGGCCGCGGCTGCGGCGGGACTGGAAGCGAGGGCCCGCAGCAACGCCAGTACCGACCACCATTGCACACGCTGATGATGGGAGCCATCGGCATCGGAGACGACTTCGCGTGCGTACTCCAGGACGCGATCGAAAAGCTGCCGGTACTTGGGTGTCAGCAGGTAGGTCAGCTCTTTTTCTTCCCTCTCCGGGAATGGCGTGTCGGACTTCAGGAAGTGCCGGATGTCCGCACGCCTGCGCTGCACGAAGTGGGCAGCCAGGCGCCGCCGGTGCGCCTCGTTGGCGGAGCCCGTCAGGTCGGCGGGCATCGAGCCGAAATCAGGGCTCAATAGTCGGAGAAGTGAATGGAAGGCCTCCTCGTTGCCGCTGTGTGGGGTAGCCGTCACGAGGATCAGGTGCCGGTCCGGGTTGGCAGCGAGACCGGAGACGAGTTGGTGTCGCTGATGCCGGGCGGACCGGCCGGCTTGCGGGCCGCCGGACTGCGCACAAGTGTGGGCCTCATCCACGATCACCATTTCTGGACAGGTGCGCAGGAACTCCTCGCGGCGACGGTCGGACTTGATGAAGTCGAGCGAGACAATGACATGCGGGTATTCTTCGAAGAGGGATTGCCCAAGCGCCAGACCCCGCTCGAGTTTCGTCGCTGTGGCCGGCAGTACCAGCTCTGCTTTGATGTTGAACTTGTCGCGGAGTTCTCGCTGCCATTGCTCGGCCAATTGTGGCGGGCAGAGCACTGCCAGCCGATGCACTTCTCCGCGATCGAGCAACTCCCGCGCGACGAGCGCGGCTTCCACCGTTTTCCCGATGCCGACGTCGTCAGCGATCAAGAGCCGGACCGGGTCGAGGCGTAGCGCCATCAGGAGAGGCACCAGTTGGTATGGGCGTGGTTCAATCGCCAGGCGGGCGAAGGAACGGAACGGACCTGCGCTCGACCGGAAACCGAGGCGCAGCGCATCGCGAAGTAGCCGGGAGGAGCGGAAATCGCCCAACCGCCGCGGATCCGGCAACTCGAAGCGCGCCGGACGCACGGGTTCCAGGGGCATGTAGATCCCCGTCACCTCCTCCTCGCTGCCACCGAGTGGCCGGAGGATCAGAAGTTCAGGACCGGATTCTGGCAGGACAACCCACTCTCGTCCGCGGGCGCTAACGAGAGAGCCGACGGCGAAGCTCACTTGCCACCCCCGAAAACGGTGGGGTACTTTCTCACGATGGCTCCCCAATCCTCATCCGCTCCAAATCGGATGACCACATAGCCGCGATCCTCCATGCACTCGGTTTGAGCCAGGTCTCTCTGCTTGCGCTCTGGGTATCGATGCGGCGGGCCGTCAACGTAGATGGCGGCGTTGTGCTCCTCGTAGAAGAAGTCCGGCCTTGTTTTGCAGGTTTCGACAAAACCCTGTGCGCTTGAGGGGAGGTGGTAGTCGTTGTCTTCCAGGAATGTTAGCCAGGAATCTTCCAGCTTGGAACTGCAGAGCCGCTTCAGTTGGGCGAGATGCTCGGAGCGCGGCGTCGCCGCTGGGGCGATGGAAACCGCACCGCGCTGGAAATCCAGCAGGATGTCGCGGATCGCTTTCCGGTCGAGCAAGCGGTGAACGAGTTGGTTGGAATAGCTGAGGAGGCAGTCGTAACAGGCCGCTTCGCAGATCTCGGACACGCCGGGCGCATGGCCCTCATCATCGCCGGTATCCGGGTTGAAGTGACAGATCCGCAGGGCTTCCCGCGCCACGGCTGGGAATGCCTGCGGATCCTTCAATAGGCGCCGAAGCACTCCGGCGCCGCCTTCCGCCGATTCATACAGAAGGATGTAGCGGGGTGTGTTGCCGTTTGGCAGCAGTTCGCAAGCGAGTTCGTCGTCCTCCAGCTGATATACGACCTGAATGGCGTTCTTCAAAGCGTGAGCCAAGGAGGTGATCACTTCGGGAGTTTGCGCCGTTTTGGGCTCGAAGATCATGCTGTTCCGGCGGTCTTCCACGTACGGGATCACCCGCTCGACTCGGCGCGTGAGTTGATCGACATCGTCGTCGTCGGGCATCAGGTCGTTCCGTTGCCAGTAACCGCGCTCGATATCGAGCACAAAGCCGCACTGGTTCTTGTCAGCTCGCCTGGTCCAGCCCAAATTAATGCGCCACAACGTGGCTGCATGGCCGTAGTTCAGTTGACCCAGCGGTGTTCCGGCGCTCCGGACGATCGCGGTTTGGTGAGACTTGACGCCACGGTAGACGGCGTAACGAAAGCCGCTCTGCGTTTCATATCCAAGCCGCAGCCGCTCTTCCTCATCCGAATTGATCTTGTCCTTCCTCCGCGTGGATACGTTCTGAAGCCGCAACATGGGTGTCAGTAAGGAATCGAGGCTCGTCTGGCAGTTCTCGCAAAGATCTGGTCCTGGGGGGTTCGTAATGGGGTGGAGGTAGCCACACGCGGTGCATCGCTTGAGTTGCCCGAAGACCGGGCCATCCTGACCGAGCGGGAGAATGGCCTTGTTGATGAGGTATCGTGATCCCTCGTGATAGATCACGGCGCGGGGGCCGAACTCCGTGATCGCGAGGAAGCGCGGGCGAGAGAGGAATTCGTCTCTTTGCTGTGCGCGGCGCCCGGGAATGTAGGCCGAGAGCGGAAGGCGGGGGAAGTTGTAGCCCGGCAGGAAGCCTTCGCTGGCGAAATAGCGGTAGCTGTAGAAATCAGACTGCAGGACGTTCTGGGTCTCCGTGAGGAGTTTGTACTGGGATTCGGCCTCGCGACGTAACCGTTCGGCCTGCCGGCGCTCATCCGCAGATCGCGCCATGTCCATGATGATGGCGTTTTGCGTCTTCTGCTGCGCGAGGGCAGCTTTGCACAGATTCCGCCATCGCTCGCAGGCCGCTTCGAAGTTTAGCTCGATCTGCTTGAAAACCTCTTCGGCCCACTGCGGCGTGAACCAATCCGCCGCTTTCAAGTCTTCGGCGAATGTCGCCATGATCCGGTCGGCCCGCACTTGGGCGGCGAGTCGCGGCTGAGGACGGCGCAAGGTGTCGCGGATTGAGGCCTGGGTCGCGAGGCTAGGCTCGTTACCGGCAACATCCAGCAAATCACGGAGCGAGGATCCGAGGCTCAGGTTCGCCTCAGCCAGCCAGATTGCCTGAAGGTGAGCCCGCACCAGATCCTCGTTCGCTAATTCAAGTCGGGGCGGAGTGACTTCGCCTGACACCATCCGCTCCGGCCGCTTGAAGAAATACTGATCATGGGGGCTGCCGGTGGTGCAGTAAGAGAAGACCAACGCTGGCTGCCCACTCCTGCCCGCGCGGCCACTACGCTGGGCGTAGTTTGCCGGCGTCGGCGGGATGTTCCGCATGTTGACCACGTTCAGCTCAGCGATGTCGACACCCAGCTCCATCGTTGGTGAGCAGTACAGGATCGGCAGATCCGCCTTTCGGAAACGGTCCTCCCGAATAAGCCGGTCCTCGTAGGGGACCTGGGCCGTGTGCTCGCGCGCCTCGAACCCCGAGAGTTCGGAAGCCATGGATCGATAGAAGTTCACAAAGAAGGAGTTAGTGCGTCCGCCGGCTTCGGACTCTCCGGGCACCCGGATAGGATCGCGGAAGGGCTTCTGGCCACTGCCTTCAAGCCACAGGATCGCTGACGCCGGAAGCCTGTAGCCAGGCACCTCGTCCGAGGTCCTTGCCTCGTCCACGACTTCCACCAGCCCTGCAGTCCGCAGGGCGTCGAGCAGCTGGCGAATGATCTCATTCGCTTCTTTCGTCGAGATCCTGTCGTGATATTCCGGAAACGTCCCGGTACGCCGAAGGTATAGGCCAAAGCCGCTCCGAGCAGTGACGAACACATCGCCTCCAGAGTCGCCATGGCGACTCGGCCTGGGATAGAGCGTGGAGGAGTGTTCGAGAATCTCGTTTTCGTCCAGCGCCCAGGGTGCGATCAAGCGTTGGCTGCTTTGCTGCTGAATGGTCTCCTGCCTCGCCTGGTCGAGGTAGTCCACCTGGACCGCCAGCTCTCGGCGCATGAAATCGAGAAGGGTCTTCGCGACGGCAAGACGTGTTTCAGGTTTGGCGTCGGCCAGCGCAGGATGCAGTTTCTGCCAGGAGTCCGCATCTTTGGAAAGCTCGTCGAGGGAGAGGTAGTTGATCTCTAGAAGACCACACTGCTCGAGGTTCGGTGAAGTCACCCGCCAGCCGCGTCGCAGGTCGTGATAGAGCCGGTATCCGATCACGTCACGGAATGCGCGCTCAGTCTGGGTCTTGGCCTGGAACTTGAGGTCTGGCTCTTTGGAGAAGGCCGCGAAGGGCAGGCCGAGAGCATCGTACACGCGCTGGGTGAACACTTCGTGGCTCAAACCTTCCGGCTTTGCCGCCGCGCAAGCCTTGAGGAGGGCTGAACGAAGCAAGCCGATTTCGACGAAGTCGTTGAAATGACCGGCCTGCAGAGACGCATCCTGTCGGTTGTCGGTGAAGCTCAGCAGTTTCCGGGCACGGGGGTCCAGAGACTGTTCTTTCCTGAGGTGCCGAATCGTCGCCAAACTCAGGATGGTCGTGGCAGTGCTCCGGCCCTCGGTGCCGAGAGAAGTCAGTTTGCCGAAGTCTGAGGTCGTGCGGAAGTCGTAGGCAACACGGCAATGGAGGCAGAAGCGGAACGGGCTCTCCAAGAAGTGCCCGCCCAGACCTTCAACTGTTTCCCTGCCATCGGTTCCGACTGTAACAGCCCGCGGCAAGTTCTTCTTTCGCGACGGTTTGACGCGAGGGCCTTGGTTCGTGTCTTCAATCCAATCCTCGGGGAGTTTCAGCAGTTCCTCTTCAGTTCCTGAGCGCCAGGGAACGTCGGTGCTGAAGTAAAGGAACCCGGGCTTTGAATCATCACCTCCGCTCCGATCAGAGATCTCCCTCGGCACGTACGTGACGGCCCCGGCTTCGCAGTCCTCGGTTCTCCTGACGCAGTAGTATTCCTGGCCGCATTCGCGACAGAACACTAAGGGAAGAAGGACCTTCCTTCGATCACCTGGCACGAACTGCTGACGGTTGAGAGTGAGGTACCGTGCCGATTCCCCTTCGACCGAAGCGTAAATCGTATCGCCTCGGCTGATGAACTGGTGCAGTCGAAAAGCAAATGCCGGGAAACCTGTCTCAGGATTGCGTTCACAGGAGTAGCCGGCCAACAGTGCTTCTTCGATCACTGGTTTGGCTTGTTCTGCGGGCACGCCAGTCATCCGGCTCAATTCGGCGGCCGCACCGTCTCTACCAGTGAGGCTCCGCGGCCTTCGTCGGCGGATCCTTCCTGAAGCGTCATCGCGAAACACACCGAAAGTGCCCTCGATCCAGGAGGAGAGCGGATCGGCGACGAAGTCTTTGTAGGTAGTCGGCGGTTGTCCTGTCGGATTCTCCAGCCTCGACTTCAGGTCCGCCAGAAATCCTGCGTCTGCAGTGTCTTTCTCCGGAGTGGCTCGCTGCAGCGTTTCGCCTATCACGTCGCCGGAGCTCACCTCTGCCCCGAACAAGACCGTGGCAACTGCAGCTACCTCGGCCTGCTGCTGATCATATGTGCCGGGACCCGCCAGAGTCGCTGACGTGCCAATCACCTGAAGCTGTTTCGCTCCGAAGAACTCCCTGGCGCGCCGAACAAGCAGTGCGACGTCAGCGCCCTGACGCCCTCGGTAAGTGTGAAGCTCGTCCAACACTAGGAACCGCAGGCCCTGTGCTGCCTTAACCAGCTGCTTTTCGTAAACTCTGGTCAAGATCAGTTCGAGCATCACGTAGTTCGTGAGCAGGATGTCTGGAGGCTTTGCAACGATCGCATTGCGTTCCTCTTCCCGTTCTTGCCCGGTGTATCTGGCGAAGGTGACAGGACCTTTTCCGTCTGGGTAACCGAGCCGCAAGAACTTGTGCAGCTCCCCGAATTGGCTGTTCGCAAGGGCGTTCATCGGGTAGACGACGATTGCCTGGATTCCGCGCCCGGTTCCGTTACGCAAGACATGATCGACGATTGGAATGATGTATGCCAGGCTCTTGCCAGACCCGGTCCCCGTGGTGAGAACGTAGTTGCGACCAGCGCGGGCTCTGCTGATTGCGTCAGCTTGATGTTGATAAAGGCGGAGTGGCTTGCCCTCGCCCTTGTCTTTTCCAGCACGGAACACTCCGCCGCACTCCGAGTGCAAGAGGTTGGCCTTGACGAGGTCGTCGATCGTGCCTGCGTATTGGAATGCAGGATTTAGCTGGATCAACGGATCTGGCCAAAGCAGGCCCTGATCGAGGCACGAGGTGACAAGTTCCTCAACTCGTTCGTCCCGGATGCGGATGAAACTCTGGATGTACGAGGAATAGTCGTTAATCAGTTGGTCGCGCAGTTCGAAGACGTTCATGTATCCTCATTGCGGTGTTGATCAGAACAACCAATTTATCGCCTTTGATTCAACATGAGTAAAGGGCGTTCGATGGTGTAGCCCAACGGGCCGCGGATCGTGCCCTTCTTCGGAAGTGTCACTTGCACTCCGCCAATGCACGGCTGCTGCTACGGGCACCCTGTGATGACGCGAAGAATCCCGCGCTGCCACGTGCAGTTCAGCAACTCCAGCGAGTTGGCTTTACGATTTCCCCACCTCAGCAGCACCGGCTTCCATCTGGTTAATCGTGCGGACTGCGAACACCTTCCGGTCCAGGTCTCTTCACCTGACCTCGCACATGAGCCTGTCCGCGGGCGGCGGTTGGAGCGCCGCAGCATCGGACATCAATCGGTGGAAGGACGGCAGAACCCGATAGCAGGTGACCAGATCCTCCCGCTCGATATCGAACGAACCCTCCTCGTCGGTGGGGAACGGCGGCAGTGAACTGAACTCGACAAGAGGCTCCTCGGCGGGGCCGGCTCCCTTACCTTGCACCAGAATCCCTCCGTCTGGACCTGACGCCCCGTGGTCGGTCTGCGCTGCCAGGCTTCGCGATGTCCGCCGATTCCAGCCACCGGCGCCGCGCTTCCTCGGACCTGGCTTTCATCTCGTCTGCCACCTGAAAGAGTTCAGCCGGAGTGGTCGCATTCCGGATTCTGATCTGCCATTCTGTGAGGCTCTCGCTCTGCGACATCTGGTTCTCCCTCATTCGCCTGCCGCCGCCGAAGACTTACGGCTCCTCACAAGCCGGCGCTCGGGGTCGAAGTAATAGCGGGTCGCGGTCACCACCGCGCCGCGCTTCAGGCGGTTCTCGATCACCTCGATCTTCCGCGCCGTTTCGAGGTTCGCCTTCCACTGGATGTCCTGCCAGGCGACCACTTCTTCCAGGTCCGCGTCGGACACGAAGTCGAGTTCCATCTGGCGCGGACCACCCCGGATCAGCCGAAGACCCTTGTTGTTGTCTGATTCCATAGACCTCGATTCTATGGCGAACAAACAGCGAAATCAACCACCAAGGGATTGAGGCGAAGACGCGCTCACACCCCTAGATCTTGTGGATCCACTGCCAACAATCAGCCAGCTTTTTGTTTCTTCCTGGCTGCAACTGGCGCTTCCCCAAGGAGTTCCGCGCCGGCCATGCGAACGGCCTGCAACGCGATCTCGGAGGCCGACGAAGGCTTCTTTTGCCGCAACATCGCCAGCACCCAGGCGACGAACTGCTCCTCTTCCCCGCTGAGGTTTCCAAACGGGCTAACCGCTTGTTTTGCTTGGGCTTCCACGCCGGCGTCAGCGACGCCACCCTCGGTGTGCGCCTTCAGCCAGGCTGTAAATGCCTGCTCCGACGCCTCTTTCATCTTTAGGCCGTGCATCGCCACGGCGATTTTGACCTGCCGGTGGAGTTCCTTGGGCAACTCGATGCCGAACTTTATTTGGTTTTGATCCATAGGCTTAACGTCGATCCGAGTGCACGTGTGCGACAAGACGATTGACAGGAATCGCGAAATCGCGAATACTGTGGTTTCAACTTCACATCAACTATGAAACACCAACTCATCAAACGCAAGCCGAGCCGCAGGGACGATCCTCTCTACGGCCTGAACCGCCGCGTCGCACGCCGGCTCGGCAAGAGTGAATCGCTCATCAGCAAAGTGAGGCATGGCGTCATTGCATCGCGCGAGGTGGCAGACGCCATCGTGAAAGAAGGCCGCCTCTTGCTCAAGGAGTGGAAGGAAGCGCAGCGCGCCAGGGAGGCAGACCTTGGCTGAGGCTGCCCCCAGTACTGCAGAAGTGATCGGCGGCAAGATCATCCTGCGTGTACCACTTCTTCATGTGGTGCAATGCACCACATGGCCGGGCGCCAGGTGGGATGCCGCGCGGAAGGCGTGGGCCTATCCCGCCACCCAGCGGACCGCACAGCTGATCTCGGCATCGATTCCGCGCGTCCAGGGCTGCGAGGGATTCAGGGCTCTTCTGCGCCAGCAGGCTCCTCCTGCTCCTCCGGCGCCGCCCGTGGCGCCGCCGCCGAAACAGCCGCAAGTCACCCTGCCGGCCGGGCTCCGTACTACGCCCTGGCGTCACCAGGTGGACGCCTTTCGGTTCGCCATGGATCGGCTCCGCGGCGGAAAGGGCTCCTCCATGCTGGCCCTCGAAATGGGCGTCGGCAAGACCCTGGTCGCGCTCATGGTCCTGGCCGCGGTCTCCGCCCAGCGTGTTCTCATCAGCTGCCCGCTACGTGTTGTCCCGGTCTGGGAACAGCAGATCGAACGGCACCTGGACCTGAATCTCATCGTCGTGGCGCTCGACGACACCTTGAGCAGCGTCGCCGCCAAGCGAAAGCTCGCCGAGGAGAAATTCCGGCTCGCCGAGGCGACGGGCCGCCCGGTTGTCTTCATCATCAACTACGACTCCGTGTGGCGCAGCCCCTTCGCCGACTGGGCGGAGAAGCAGGCCTGGGATCTGGTCATCGCAGACGAATCACACCGACTGAAAGCTCCAGGCGGCAAGGCGAGCCTTGCGTTCAAGCGGCTCCGTCCTCGGTCCCGAGCCAGATTGGCGCTCACCGGGACGCCCATGCCCCACGGTCCCCTCGACGTCTACGCCCAGTTCCGGTTTCTGGATCAGACCATCTTCGGACCGTCCTTCGCGGCTTTCAGGCAGAAGTACGCCGTCATGGGCGGCTTCCAGCGCAAGCAGGTGACAGGGTTCCAGCATCTCGACGAACTCGAAGCTCTCATGCGCCGGATCACTTACCGGGTCTCGAAGGACGTCCTCGATCTGCCTCCGCAGACCCATGTCACCTATCACTGCGACCTCTCGCCCGAGGCCGCCCGTATCTATCGCGACCTCGAGGAGGACTTCGTCGCCGAGGTGCGTGAGGGCCGCGTGACGGTGAGCAACGCCATGGTGAAGTTGCTTCGCCTGCAGCAGGTTTCTGGAGGCTGGCTGAAAACCGACGACGGCAACTACCACAGGGTGGATTCGTCGAAGCAGAAACTGCTCGCCGACGTGCTGGAGGACATTGGCTCGGGCGAACCCGTGGTTGTCTTCTGCCGCTTCCATGCCGACCTCGATGCCGTCCATGAGGCGGCCAAGGCAGCCGGGCTCGAAAGCCTCGAGCTTTCCGGCCGCCGCGACGAACTCAAATCCTGGCAGGACGGCCTGGCGCCCGTCCTCGCCGTGCAAATCAGCGCCGGCGGCGTGGGTGTAGACCTGACCCGGGCGCGCTACTCCATCTACTTCTCGCTCAGCTTCTCGCTCGGCGAATACGACCAAGCCTTGAGCCGGGTGCACCGTCCCGGCCAGACACGACCGGTGGAGCACATCCACCTGGTCACTCGAAACACGGTGGATTCGAAGATCCTGCGCGCGCTGGAAAAGCGCGCCGAAGTTGTCGGGGCCATCCTGGCCGAAATCAAAGCTTAGACCGCAAGAAAGGACGCTCGCCATGAATATGGAGCAGCTCAAGGAGTTCGTGTGCCTGGAAACGCGCAAACGAGAACTCGACTCGGAAATCAAATCAATCACCGCGCGTATCGACGATCTGGAGCAGGCCCTGGTGCCGCAGTTCCTCGGCGACGGCGTCGCCTCGATGAAGGTCGACGGCCGGACCGTCTATATCGCCCAGGACATACACGCCAGCCCGATCTCCGACCGCTCGGAGGTGATCGCGGCGCTGAGGTCGTCGGAACTCGGCCAGTACGTCACCGAAAACTACAACACCCAGTCGCTTCGCGCCTTCGTTCGCGAGGTTGCCGCCGAAGTACGCCAGCACTGCCAGCAGTCCGACCGGCTGTTCAGCGAAGAAGAAGTCCGCGCCGCGCTGCCCGAAAAGCTCGGCGGCACATTGAAGATTTCGTTCGTTCATTCCCTGCGCAGCAGGAAAGCCTAACAAGGAGCAAAACCATGTCCACTCAACTCATCCAGATCCAGACGCCGAAGGCCCTCGCGGCCCTCGACGGCAATCTCGACTCCATCAACGAAGCCATCGCCGCCAACATCACCGGCGGCGGCATCACCGACTTCGACCTTCCCCGGGTCCGCATCTCGGGCGGCGCCAGCCCGCGCTGGATCGTCCCCACACTGGACGGGGAAGAGACCCTGGCCCGAATCGACGGCGTCATCGTCTATGCCCGGGACACGCGAGTCTACTACAAGACCGCGTTCGGCAAGAGCGCCAGCAAGCAGCCGCCGGACTGCTCCTCGGCCGACGGCCTCACCGGCAACGGAAAACCGGGCGGGGACTGCTCGCGCTGCGCGCTGGCCGAGTTCGGCAGCGCGGAAGAGGGCGCAGGCCAGGCCTGCAAGCAGGTGAAGCAGGTCTTCATCCTGCGCGACGACCTGCTTCTGCCCGAAGTGGTCTCCCTGCCGCCGACCAGCCTGAAGGGCGCGCGACAGTTTTTCCTGAAGCTGACCACGCAGGGCATCCCCTACTACCACGCCGTCATCGGCCTCGAACTCGAGAAGGCGCAGAACTCGGGTGGCATCCAGTACGGCAAGGCCCAAATGCGGTTCGTGCGCCGGCTCACCGCCGAGGAAGCTGCCCGGGCGCAGCAGTACCACGAGCTTTGCCGCACGTTTGCCGAGCGCGTGCCCACGGGCCTCGATCCGGAGGTCCGGGAGGGAGGCGAGGCGCAGGCGCCGTGCGAAGGAGGGGGCCAGTGACCCGGGCCTGGGCCGCTGTCGCCAGCATGTCGCTGTTCCTGGTGATGTTCTACCTCACCAGGGACGGCGGCGACCAGGTGCGGCAGCCGCTCACATTGAAGTTGGCGCGCGGGCTCCGAAGGTGGGCCCGCGCCCTCTGGAGCCTGTCGGAAGGCATCGAGGTCGGCTTCCATCATGCCCGGCGCGTGAAGCAGGAAGCCAGCCTCGATTTGGAGCCTCGGCGATGAACCCGGACCGGCTGACCGACGAACTGGCCCGGCGCGTCATGGGCTATACCGTCTCCGCTGACCGGTTCCTCACCGGCAGCCGCGGATGGATCCCGCGCTGGCGCTTCGATCCGCTGAACAAGTCCGAGGACGCCCTCCGGCTGCTCGAGGCGGCTGAGCCCGAACGCTTCGAGATCCGCCAGGAGCGTCCGGGCGTCATCGCCGCAGCCGTCCTGGTCGGCTCGCGCACGGGGGAAGCCCGCAGCTGCACCATCGCCGCTGCGGTCTCCCGCGCAGTCGCCCGGGCGGTTCTGGAAGGGGCCGCCCAGCCATGAGCCGGACAGACCAGCCGCGCGAGTCCTCGCTCGTCAAGCAGATCATGGCCGCCCTGCGGGCGATCCCGGGAGTGGCTGTCCGCAAGCGCCATGGGAGTTCCTGGTCGGTCGCCGGCGACCCGGACCTGTTCGGCTCACTGCGCGGGCGCCACTTCGAGATCGAGGTGAAGACAGACACCGGCGTCCTGACGGCGCTGCAGCGCGCGCGGCTCGATGAGTGGCAACGCAGCGGAGCGCTGGCCGGTGTCGCGCGCAATGTCGACGATGCTCTGGCCATTCTGGGTATCCAGCCAGGAAGCCCGGAGCCGTGAGCGCGCCGGGCTACAGCCTCGAGGCCTGGCGGCGGCTTCGGGAGCGGAAGGGCCAACAGCCTGAGTCCTCGAAGCCCGCGGAGCCGACGCTGGCGGAGATTCCACCCGACGCCGAGATGGATGACGGAATCACGCTCGGCTGCTGGAACGGCGAGCGCTTCGTCTCGTGGGCGGATTGGATTGTGGGGACAACCTTCACTAGGGCACCCTCGCCGGAAGCCGACGCCGAACTGGAGGCGGCCGCCTACATCGCCGAGTGCGGCGCGACGCGGGTTTGGCTCGTCAGGGACGGGGACCGCTGGCTGATGTTTGCCAGCAAGAAGTCGGCTTCGACGCGCCGGCGCGATTTCGCCTCGCCGTGGCTCGACCACGCCAAACGGACTGCGGAGGCCTGGTATGGGGCTGCAAGCAAGGGATGGACCGAACAGAGATCGAAACAAGGAGCAGCATGAAGGAAAAGAATACTAACGACCCGCGCTCATTCCTGGACGCACTATTTGCAGGCAAACCCGAGGACGCCTACGTCCTCGTCTGGACCCTGGCCGATAAGCGATCGCACTGGTTCCGCGATATCAGCGACGCCGGCGCCTTCATCGAATCCGTCAAGGATAGGGATGCCTACGTCGGCGTCGGCCTATCGCCGGAGGACTTCGGGCCATCGCATCGCTGCCCGTCAGACAAGATCACTGGCCTGGCCGGTTTTTGGGCCGACCTCGATCTGAAGTCAGAGGCCCATGTCAAAACGAAGCTGCCACCCACTATTGAAGATGCCCTCAGCGTGATCCCGGCGGGGATGGCGCCCACCTTGGTGGTCGCCACCGGCAACGGCGCGCACGCATGGTGGCTGTTCAAAGAGCCGCTGATGTTCGACTCCCAACAGGAACAGAGGCAGACAGCCACCCTCATCGCCCGATGGCAGACGCTACTCAGGTTGAACGCTGCGAGTAAAGGCTGGGCTTTCGACAGGCTCTCAGACTTGGCGCGGGTACTCCGAATCCCTGGAACAGTCAACGCGAAGGACCCGCTGAAGCCGAAAGGCGTTGTCCTTCATTCCAACTCCGGCCGCCGCTATAGCCCGAGTGATTTCGTGGAGTTTCTCGACGACGCCGGCATAGTTGATCCGGAAGCCGAGAACCGGGCGGCGCGGGAATGGGGGGAGCAGTTTCGGGACAAGCCGCTGACGATCGACCCGAAGGCCCGCATCCCGGAAGAGACTCTCGACGGCTGGATGGAGCAGGACACACGGTTCAGGAATACCTGGCTCCGGAAGCGGGACGATCTGCGCGACCAGACCCAGAGTGGATACGATCTCGCTCTCGCGAATTTCGGAATCGAGGCGGGCCTCAGCGAACAGCAAATCGTTGATCTCATCGTGCACCATCGCGCGATTCACTCTCAGAAGCCCCGGACACGCACCGATTACTTCGAGCGGACCATCACCGCGGCCGCAAATCGATGTGAAGCAGCCACACCTCCGCAGCCAGGGCCACCCGCGCTTTCACAGGAAAGCCAGCGGCAAGCAGCACCCCAGGACATAGCGACTGCCAAAGCTCAACTCTGCGAACGGATCTCCAAAGTACTCCAGGTCGTTCGGGTTCTCAGGCTGATCAAAATCACCGGCGAGGAGCCCACCTATGTAATGGAGCTCGACGACGCCACCATCAAGTTCTCGAACATTTCGAAGCTCATCGACCAGGGTTGCGTTCGCGTCGCGATCGCGGCTGCGACAAACCGCCTCATTCCGAAGATCAAGCCGAAGCCCTGGGAGCAATTGGTGCAGACGATGCTCGACTCGCTCACCGAACACGAAGGCGGCGACGAGACCGATGCCGTTGGCGCGACCAAGATGTACCTGGCGCGTTACTTGTCGGAGACGGCCTTCATTCCATCCATCGAGACTCAGCCAATCCAATCCGCGCACAAGCCCACCGTCATCAACGGTCAAATCGGCGTCTCCGCCAGCGATCTCCAAATGCACCTCAACAAGGTTCTTTTCCAGAACCTCTCCGTGAAGGCCATCGCGCAGATGCTCACCGTAGTTGGCGCGAAAAGCCTCCGCATTCGGGGCGCCCGCCTGCGCGACCAAAGCCGTTGGTTGCTACCCACCGAGATGTTCGATCCGGCCGACTTCATAGCTCAATCGGATCCACCGTACCCGCTCACGACAGCCAAGGAGGCAGTGCATGGTGACGACTGAGATCAATCCCACTGGATCACTCCAGGACATCGGACAGCTCGATCACTCAATTACGTCCGAGTACCGGATCTTCGGCCCGCCCGGAACCGGCAAGACGACCAACCTGACGCGCCAGATTCGCCGCGCGGTTGAACGCTTTGGCGACGACTCCGTGCTCGTGACCAGCTTTTCCCGCACGGCTGCGGCCGAACTCGCCGGGCGCGATCTCCCACTGAGTCCAGACAGGATTGGCACGTTGCACGCGCACTGTTTCCGCGCGCTGGGCTGTCCGCCGATTGCCGAATGTAATGTCGATGAGTGGAACAAGGACAATCCTCACCTCCAGATCACGCCCAAGAAAAAGCAGGGTCGCCTGGATGGTGAAGAGAGTGCCGACGATCAGAATAGCGACCGGGAGAAGTCCGGTGACGAATACCTGGAACAACTGAACCGTTGGCGCGGCATGATGATTCCTCCAGGCGGATGGCCAGCAGTCGTCCGGGAATTCGCCTCCAAATGGCAGCAGTACAAGGAAGCACACGGCCTGCTCGACTTCGCTGACCTGATTGATGTTTGTCGTCGTGATGTCTACTTTGCGCCAGGCCACCCGTCCGTGATTTTCGCGGATGAAGCTCAGGACCTGAACCGGATGCAGCTGACGCTCATTCGAAATTGGGGGGCGCGTTCCAACTACTTCATCCTCTGTGCTGACGACGATCAAACGATTTTTTCGTTCACTGGCGCGACGCCTGATGCAGTGCTCGATCCGGAGATACCCGAGGATCACAAGATCATCCTGAAGCAGAGCTATCGGGTTCCGCGCGCCATCCACGCCCGCGCGGTGCGGTGGATAGAGCAGGTGACGCGGCGGCAGGAAAAATCGTACCTGCCAAGGCCGTTTGACGGCGAGTTCAACCGCCTTTCGACCGGCACATACAAATCGCCCGAATACTACATCCTCAAAACTGCACTTCAGCACCTCAATCAGGGCAAGTCGGTCATGTTCCTGGCGGCCTGTGGCTACATGTTGCAGCCGATCGTGCAGGTGCTTCGCAAGAACGCCGTACCTTTCCACAATCCGTACCGGCGGTCAAACGGGTTCTGGAATCCATTGCGGATGGGCCGCGGATCGAGTGCCAACCGTGTCTTCTCCTTGGTGGTCGCCCATCCGCAATTCGGAGAAGGAAGCCGCGCGTGGACCTGCGGTGACCTCGCGCTATGGGCCGAATGGTTGCACTCCGAGGGCGTCATCAAGCGCGGCGCAAAGAAGAAACTGTCCGGCCTGACTCCGGCAGTCACCGCAACCATCGAAACACTCGACGACACTTTCGAGCCTGGTGCGCTCGAAGCGTTGCTCAGGACCTTCGAGGGTGACTACCGTGAACTACTCAACTGGTGGCGCCTGCGGCTGAACGCCACGGTCTTCAAGAGGGCGCAGTTCCCGGCTGATATCGCGGCGACGCGCGGCCCGCAGGCGTTGTTGGATCCTCCGCGCGTGGTGGTCGGCACCATCCACTCCGTCAAAGGCGGCGAGGCCGACGTGGTCTATCTCTTTCCGGATCTAAGCGGGGAAGGGGACGCCGCCTATCAGCAGGCCGGCGCACTGCGCGATTCAGTGATCCGGCAGTTCTACGTTGGCATGACGCGCGCGCGTGAGACGCTCTACATCTGCCAGCAGGATTCGAGAATGGCGGTGCGGCTATGAGCCTGATTCGGCTGCTCAAGAAACGGCGGCGTATCGCGGTTCCGCGGTGCGCCACCCCGGAGGAGACCGTCCGCGCTGAGCGTCTCGGAACGCGCCTGGCGATGCTCGCACGGCGACCGGAGACCATCCTGGCCAATATACAGACCGTCGTGAACGACTTGGTGATCAGTCCAGGTCAGCAGATCGTCATCGACTGGCGTGAGACACCACAGGTCACGCCGCCGTATTCAAGCATGTGGATGGAAGCGGTCATCCTGGGGAAGCGGGTCGGACTACAGGTCGTTCGCGAAACGACGAACGAGGTCGTTCGTGGCTTCCGCGCTCGATTCAAAGCGGCGATCTATTTCTGGCAAGAAGAGAATGCCGAGGTGACCGGCCCGAGTGGCCAGACACTGCTGTGGATCGACGAAGCCGGTGACATCATCTCGGCTGAGTTTCGCGTCATCGGCGAAATGCACGAACCGCCCGAGGAGGTAGGCGCAGGCCTGGAAATCCTCACCTTCCTCGGTGCGCATGCGCTCGCGCGCATGAACTGTCGAAACGTGATCCTGCGGCCAATCGCATCACCGAAAGTCTCGCGGCGGCACCAGCGCGATGTCGTGCCAGCGACCGTGTGGCACGAGATCCACATCACGGATGTCCCTCAGGTCCGCTCGGCTGGGCGGGGTGTTCTTGGCCGTGACGAATCGAAGATGCGCCGGTTCTGGGTGCGCGGCCACTATGCCGACTACCGCGCTGGCGCCGGGCTGTTCGGCAATCCCAAACTGCGCTGCGTGTTCTGGATTCCCGAGCACCAGCGTGGTAACCCGGCACTGGGCGATGTGATCCCCGAGTACGCCATTGCATGATGCCGCAACTAATAGGAACGATTGGACTTGAGCGATGACGACGAAGGAAGGTACCCTTCTGGCCCTGACGGGAGTCACGGCTTTGAAGACACGAGTTCAACATCCCACGGTGCACGAGCGGAAAGACCGCGGCAGCTTCTACTGGTTCTTCCGTTATCGCCACGACGAGGTTCAGCCGGACGGCTCGATCAAGACGACGCGGAAGTTCCACACCATCGGCCCCAGCCGGGGCGAAGGCGCACGGAGCAAGAAGGAGGCCAGTGCCGTCCGCGACGACTTTCTCGCCGGGTTGAACTCCGCCGCCACCAGGCCCGAAGCTGCGGTTGCGGCACGCGCACCGGAAACGGCGCCCGCGCCAGGCGACATTCTGTTTGGCAAACTCGCCGAACTGTGGCGCACCGACTACGTTGAGAAGCTGGCAGCCGGCAAACCGCTGATCGCCACGACTACCAGGCAGAAATACAGCTACGCTCTCAGCCGTATCCTCCCACGCTGGAAGGATGTTCGGCTGAGCCAGATCCGGGCCAAGGATGTGATGGACTGGCTCCAGGACGAATGCACCTCCTGGTATGCAATGGCCGACCTCCGTAACGTCATGAGCGGCATCATCACCAAGGCGCAGGAATGGGAACTCCTCCCGGACTCCTTTGCCAACCCGATCCGCCGCGTGCGGCTGCCGAAGAAGTGGGAGGTCCGTGAAAAGCGCATCCTGAGTGAGGACGAAATGGCCCGCGTATTGGCGCACATCGCCGAACCCAACCTGCTCATCTGCGAAACCTGCCTCGACACCGGGACGCGCATCTCCGAGGTGACGGCCCTTATGATCAAGCACGTCGATCTTGAGCGCGGCACCATCCAGATCGCGCAGCGCTGTTGGCATGGCGACATCGACGAGCCGAAAACGGAAAAGAGCAAGCGTAGGCTGGCGCTCGGCGCCCTGGCACCGCGCTACCGCGCGTGGATTGAGAAGCTACCCAACAAAGGCCCGAACGCGTGGGTCTTCCCACAGGCTGATGACCCCAAGCAGCCGCGATGGGACTCAGGTGTCCGGGGTGCACTCAAGGACGCTGCAAAGCTCGAGGGCCTCGACTTCACCGGCTTCGGTCCCCACTCCCTCCGCCGCGCCAATATCACCTGGCGGCAGGAGGTCGGCGGCAGCAGCATCGAAACCAGCAAAATAGCCGGCCACGCGAGCACTCGGATCACCGAGGAGTACACGGTGGTGCAATTGAAGCGGCAAGATGAATTGACGCGCCGGATTCAGGATAAGCGTTCCAAGGCGGCGAAGCGCCAGAATACCAGAGCAGAAAGGATCACTGAGGGGGTATAGGTTTGAGGTTCATTTCTTGGACTCCCACCGTATGGTGTGAGCTTCAACCTCAGTCGGATTCGAGCGCCCCATCGAGATTTGGGCTGAAGTAGTTCCAGCCGCGAGGCGGGAGGGGGCTCCGCCGGCCGTCGAAATCGATGTAGACTCCAGCCCCCTCCTCCACAGTTCCGATGATCTCGACTGAGGCGTTAAGCTCCTCCCTTACTCGGTCAGGCGTCCACTTACCGGACAACGTGCCGACTAGCGAAAAGTCGGCGCCAGGGCCGAGTGCCAGATCCACTGCATCCACATGAATCGAGTCGGCAAGTCGCTCAACGACGGAAGAGACTCTGATGCGAGCCTTGTCGATCACGAAGGCGCAGTTACTCGATGCCGCCAATTCGGACAATGATTGAGCAATTCCATCGGTGTTATCCATACACGAAGTACACAAAAGGCTCTCCGCAAGCCTTCGCCCAAGCGAAACCATTGGCTCCATGTTTGTGAATTGGCCCTTGAGGATCTTAACCTCATTTTCTTCTAATCGCGGTCTCAGCGTCTCAGGCAGCGTCAAGTATCGGAGTGCAGCCGGCGTTAGGCCAACTGGACGGGATACGAAGACTGTATCTCCAGGAAGCGCTCCCTGACGGGTCAATACGCAGCGACGGTCGACGATACCGACGGACGTCGCCGACAATGAAAGTTCAACACTTGAACTGAGATCGCCACCGAGAACTGGACATTGGTATCGCTGACTCACAAGGGCAACGCCGCTACATAGCTCCTTGAATGCTTCTAGCTCTGTGGATGGCGGCAGGGCGAGGTTCAGCAAGAGGCCAAGGGGAGAACCGCCGCAGGCGGCAATGTCGCTTATGTTGAGTCGAGCTAAGTAACCACCGAGTCCGGAATAGTCCAAAATTCCCTTGCGAAAGGCAATCAAGTCCGCTGGTACGCGGTCCGTTGAGACAAGTAGGAGCCGATCAGAACCCAGGTCGATCATGGCGCAGTCATCGCCAACACTCCTGAAGTCGAGGTCTGGATTGAATAAGGGCCTAACGATGTCCGCTATCAGTCGCTTCTCGCCAATGTCTGAGATCGTCATTTGCTTCGGTCGATCACATCCAGCGCTTCTCGGACCGCATCCTCGATCAGGCGGTCAGGCGCCAAGCGAAGTGCTGTACCTACGAAGGGGAGTTCGGGCAACCCCAGCGCTTCGTACGGAAACTTCTTGATGTCTCCGTATTCATCGGCTGAGAGGCAGACGACCGGCAAATTCCCTTCCTTTAAGCGATCTCTCATCGTATAGATTTCTTTTGCGATGTTGCCGTTCGGTTCGTCACGAAAACGATTCACATAATGGCTTGAGGCGACTATCATTACAGCGCCAGCGTCCTGCACCGCGCGCACGCTATTCCGTCCAGGAGTATCGCCTACTCCTTGAAATGGACGCAGCAAAAGATAGTACTTTCGGCGATGCCTGAAAAGAACAGAAACGAGGCGCCTGACAACTCTAACGTCCGCCCATGAGAACGAGATGAAAATCGCAGGGTCCTGAAAGCCCCGGTCGCGCGTGTCCGCTGAGACGTCTACAGGTCCGAGTGGATCGAGTTCGAGAACAGCTTCGTGCAGACTCCCGGCGCTGATCGCGTGCTGGAGGTCACCAATCCCGTCGGCGGCAGTGGACCTCGGAACGAAGAGGAGAATACTGCCGGGCCGTTCAAGGGCGCTCCACGGCCTCTTCAGTACTCCGCTGAACGCGCCACAGCAGTCTTCAAGCGGAACTTCGCCGCCTAGGTATTGAAACCGCATGGCGTTGACTCGGATCGTCCCTGGCTCATAAACGGAGTGATTCTCTTGATAATCGGAGAATGTATCGAAGAAGAGGTCGGAAGGAGGAATGTACTTAGTCTTTGCCGCTGCTACGGCTTCTTCGGAATGAGGAGGCACCCAATAGCAGTCATAGTCGGTCCCTTCTCCAAGGAGTATGTCCAGCGCTTTGCGAGCCCGTGCTTCGAGTCCACGGACAGCAGTGCTCGCACTTAAGTCCTTCAGTCGCGAATGCAATGAGACATCGTCCAGGCTTTCGAATGCCTCAATAGACAAATCGCCTCTGAATCCATCTTCAAGTACAATTCTTCCAGCATCTTCGTTCTGCAACACTTCTCGTAGAAGCGTTACCAACAAAATGTTCCTGAATCGATTTTCGGCAGAGAAGTACACTGTCGTCCACAGCGCAGCCCGCGTGGCCAGGAATTCGGCGACTGGGCCCGGATCGGCAAAAACAACGCCCTTGCTGTCGTAGGACAGGAGAGAGTCGATTACACCCCGCGGTGTTCCGCGCCCTCCTAGGGTGTGGTGCGCATCGCGATAGACGTAGTCAAGTCTGTCTGCATCAGCTTCTCCATCCAGAGACTGTCTCAACGCCCGAAGGTTCGGATAAGGCCCACCGCACGGGACTGAACCGGTGATGAGAAAGGCAGCTAGTCGTCGATTCAACGGCGCACTGCTGCAGTACGCGTCACGAAAAAGACAAGCAATGCTAAAGACGTCCTTCTCGCTCCAGCCGCTGGTTTCCCCACCGATCTTCCCCTCCACATAGCGGCGTACCTTGTCGGCTGCACGCAGCACCCTTCCGGTCGCCGGGCTGAATGGAAGTTCGCCAACATCCTGCAGGAGTGCAGCGATTAGCAAGTGCTGTACAAGAGCGTCAACGGTTTGCACCTTGGGGCCATCGAAATGCACTGCCTCCGAGACTGCTGCTTCTAGGAGCCCTGGTGCAGTGCGGGAGAGGCGCGTACAAATGCTGCGCATCACATGCATCGTTCCTAGCGCATGCGCGTATCGGCTGTGATCGGCAGCCGGGTAGCAGTGCGACGCATACCCCAGCAGCTTGATCCGCCGTAACCTATCAACCATTGAGGAACTCAATACCTTGGCAAGGCTACAGCTTTCACGGTGAGAGTCTCGCAGGTCAATAGCGCCGTGTACAGCGTCGAAGACTGAGGTCAGACTTGCGTCGAGGCTGGGGTGTTCAAAATCGCTTGCCATTGAAGTCGTCCTTGTAGCTCAGAGATCCGCTCGGGCTCCGGGTGTTCCGATACTTGCCATCGTACAGAGTTATTTCTCCATCGACCGTCCAAAACGTCACCTGTGCAATCAGCATTCCGGGGTAGACTCGCACGGGCATCACCGCGTGAAGCTGAAGCGTTAGCTGGTTGATCGAACCAAGATCAATCAGATCGGCCGTAATATGGACAAATAGGCCGAGACGACCTACCGACGACCTTCCCCTGACAATTGGGACATACTTGGTGCTGCCCACAGTCTCCTCCGTATTGAAGAGGTAAACCCGATGCGGGCAGAGCAGAAGCCCATCATCGGCTACGGGCACATCTGTCGTTGGGTTCTCCATGGCGCTGTCCAGTTCGACCGAGTTGTACACCTTGCATCGTGCGCCTAGCGTGAGATCGTAAGAGTTCGGGCCCAATCGAGTCGAATAATAAGGGCTGATCGTGATGGCACCGGCGGCACGAGCAGCAGCGATGGCGGAGCCAGTCAGAATCATATAGACTCCTCCGCCAGCGATAAGCAAAGTGTCCGATCGAGGCACGGTGTCGGGCTTGTATGGTGAGCGTATCGGCCCCCGTAGTGTTGGCGCGCTCCCTCGACTGGCCAGAAGACTACTTGGCCAAGCAGCATCGCTGAATATACGCGGAGCGGTTGCACCACGGTGAGTTCGAGGGTCCAGTGGCTGAACGAACCAACGTGTCCGAGATCAGCGGTGATATTAACAAATAGACCGAGCCGACCTAACGAAGACCGTCCAAGCAATGTCATCGCGAAATGGCTGCTGCCAATAAGTTCCTCAGTCATTCCGAGATACACTACACCCGGTATGAGCACGTATCCCCCGGGCGGAATCAAAAAGGGATCGGGCTCTTCGCCCGGTGTGGTCATTGCAAGCAGCCGATCACCCAAGCGAAAGTTGTAGCTGTTCGGGTTCACTTGCAGGCATCGGAACGGTTCGATTCGGATCCGCCCCTGTGACACTGCTCGGATGATTGCCTTGCCTGTAAGCATGACGATTTTCTTGACGAGCGTAGCACGATCAGGCGCTGACTGGTAAAGTCAGCAGTTTCATTGAGATGTCCCACGTCGTCGGAGTACTCTGCGTGTGGCCCGGAACTCGATCCTCCGCGCATGAATCAGAACCGATCCGCCGGTCGGACTACCGTTCAAAGAACGCCGTTGGATCGAGGTTGAGTTGCCTAAGACGATTCCATGCGTCGTCCTCCTCGTCCTCCCGCTCCGCAGTGCCTGGCAGCGACGTGTTCCGGATCTGGAGTCCAGCCCGCGACCGGATATATTGGGCGGCGGATCTGACCCCAACTTGGCGCGCATTCGCCTGTATTAGAGCCCGCTCTTCCAGAGTCAGCGGGACGGTGATGGTCCGGCGTTCGAGTGCGTTGACAGGCTGGCGAGCGCGGGATGGTTCGTGTACCACGGCGCGGTTTGTGACGATTCCCTTTGCCGGAAGCCCGCATATCGACCGGAGGTACTGCGGCATCGTCATCCCGGCCGCGCGGGCTCGTGCTTCCAGTTCCATCCACTCCGCCCCGTTGACCGCCACGATCTGCCTGCTCACATCAGCCATCGTATCTCGCGGCGTGGCTGTGAGTCTTCACGCAGTAAGGGGGAGTGTTTGGCTTGTCCTTTCCATGCAGATTGCCATGGACAGGATTCGAAAGCGGCGGATACAACCGCGCGCGTGCGCGAGAGTCCGCTGCGATGTGAGGGAGGGGGGTGGTGGGCTCGACAGAACTCGAATCTGTGACCTCCTGCGTGTCAAGCAGGCGCTCTAACCAACTGAGCTACGAGCCCTCAAAACTGCGAACGAACTGGAGTCCAAGACTCCGACCAACTGGAGTCCGTTTGGAGTCCACCCGGAGTCCAAAGCCACAAGGTAGAGGCCCTGGAGTCCAAATGGCGTCCAAATCGAACGCCCGTAAACCACTCAAAACCCAACACCGGCGCCCGTAACTCCTTGATCTGGCGACCGTGTCAAGGTAGCGCTCTAACCAACTGAGCTACGAGCCCGCTCATCCGGGCGAACTCTCATCCGCCGCGCAACACCATCAATATACCACGGCGAGGGCGGCGTGGAGGTGGAGGCGATCCAGAACAAAAGGCGGTTTGATGATTCGGCCGCCGGGTTCCAGGCGGAGCGCGGAGGGTTGGCGGCCGTTGAAATTCAGGCGGATGGGGCCGGCTTCGGGAACAGAGTCGAGGGCGGCGAAATCGCCGGCGGTTTGCAGCTGAGACAGGTTGGAGAGGTGGACGTGGAGGACGCCGGATTTGCGGCGCAGGGCCACTTCGATGACCGGCGGGGCTTCGATTTCGACCACCGGCTTGAAGCGCGGTTGGATGAGGCGGCGGACGAGGTCGCGGACCGCGGGCGCGTGGGTGGCGGCATAGACCAGGCCGAGCGGGCCGGGGATGGCGACCACCTGGCCCTTGCCGAAGCGGGCGGCGAGGATGGCGGGCTTGCCCGCGCGGGTGGAATCGCGATCGGGGTGGCGGGTGGCGAGGACTTGCGACTTGCCGGGGTCGACGTCCTGCCAGATGCCGCGGGCGTTGGCCTGCGCTTCGCCTCCGCCGATGAAGGCGGGCTGGTCGATGGCGTCGCCCGTGGCAGTGAAACCGAGTTTCGGGGCGAACCAGCGGCAGTTCCCGGCGCCGGCAACGATGAGGACGCCGCCGGACTGGGCGTAGCGGGCGAGCGTGTTCAGGACGGCATCGCCGGGGGCGGCCCATTCGGGCAGGACGATGAGCGGATAGGACGCGGCCAGGGCGTCAAGCTTCCAGTCGGGCAGAATGTCGGCCGAATACCGGTTGTCGAGCACGGCGTCGAGCCAGCCGCAGACCTGGTCGACGGCGCGGCCCCAGCCGCCGAAGAGTCTGTTCGAGGTGTGATAAAGCGATTCGCGCGAGAAGACAACGCCGATCTGGGGGACGGCTTCGGACTTGTGGCAGACCGGCTGGCGGTCACGGCAGAAGCGGCCGACCTTGGCCATGACCTGGATGCGGGAATCCTCGAAGTGGCCGGAGCGGGAGGGTTGGTAGTAGATCTGGAAACCGCCGCCCTGGGTGAGGACGGTGGTGGCCTCCTGCATGAGTTGGGTGGCGGGCTTGTGGATGTGGCCGGCGGAGTTGGAATCGGCTTGATGGAAGCCCCAGACCATGAGGTCCCAGGGGCGGCCGGATTGGGCGAGGAAGCGGGCCTCGACGCGGGCGCGGGAGATGGCGGAGTTGCCGAGATAGTCGCCGGAGATGAAGTCCACGGGCAGGGAGGGCCGCTCGGGGACCATTGTGGAATAGAGCCAGTTGGATGCGATCTGGAATTTAGGATGCGACTGGTGGAGGGCGTCGACGTAGTGTTTGACGTAGTCGCGGAAGCGCTGGCGGTTGAATTCGAGGAAGTCGAGCCAGTGGGGTTCGCCGGGTGAGCGGGGGACATCCGCGCGGCCGGTGGCCTGCTTGTAGGCGGCGATGGCGGCGGGCGAGAAGTCAGGCTGGACGGACCAGCATTCGCCGTCGACCCAGGCGCCGTCGAGACCGTAGAGCGTGGCGGCCTCGCGAAGCTGGGGGATCATCAGTTCGTCGGCGTAGGGGCTGAAGGTGGACGTGTTGCGGCCGTCGGGCTTGCCTTTGGCGTCGAGACGTGCCCACTCGGGATGGCGGGTGATGGCCTGGGTGTCCCAGACGCCGGAGAAATGGATGTAGAGGGCGACGCCGTGGCGGGCGGTGACTTTGCGGTAGACGGCGAGGGAATCGTTGACGATGCCGGGCGAGGATGGTCCGATTTTGGAGGGCCAGCCGAGCCAGCCGGCGTGGCCTTTGGAATCGTATTGGAGGTAGTCGGGTTTGACGGCGGTGACGAGTTTTTCGACCATGGCTTCGGTGACGTCGCGGCCGAGGACGGTGTCGTTTCCGGTGGGGTGGAGGTCGAAGTGGAGTCCGAAGAAGGAGTCTGCGCGGCGGAGGCGGGGGGGATTGGCGGGCGCGGCGGCGAGGGCGGCGGAGAGGGGGAGGGATGAGAAGGCGCGGCGGGTGATCATGCTGAGGAGCACTATATCGCTTACGCCGGCCGGGTGCTGCGTTTGTCAGAGGGCGAAGCGGTTGGCGGGGCGGCCCTTGACGCCGGGGCGAACGCGGAAGAGCGATCCGGCGAGGGGCTGCTGGGCGAGGTCGCCGGCTGAGAGGCCGGTGCGTGCGGAGGTGATGTACAGATCATCGAGGTTTTCGCCGCCGAATGCGCAGCTTGTGGTCTGGCTGGCGGGGACATCGACTTTTGCGATGAGTTCGCCTTGGGGGCTGTAGCAGCCGACGCCCCAGCCGCCCCAGAGGGCGAGCCAGAGGTTGCCCTGGGCGTCGATGGTGAGGCCGTCGGGGTAGGCGCCGGGCTGTTCGATTTCGACGAAGGGGCGGCGGTTGGAGATGGCGCCGGAGGCGGGGTGGAAGTCGAAGCAATCGACGCGGAGGGTGGGGGTGTCGACGTAGTACATGGTCAGGCCGTCGAGGGACCAGTCGATACCGTTGGAGATGGTGACGGAGGGGAGGATGGCGGCGATGGACGAATCGGGGTCGAGGCGGTAGAGTGCTCCGCCGGCGGGGTGCATGTCGAAGGCCATGGTTCCGGCCCAGAGGCGGCCCTGGGGGTCGCACTTGGCGTCGTTCATGCGGACATCGGGGGAGGCATCGGGGAAGCCGGCGAAGGGGGCGACGGCTCCGGTGGCGGGGTCGAGTTGGGCGAAGCCGTCCTGGATGGCCAGCAGCAGGGCGCCGGATTCGCAGAGCGTGGCGGCGCCGACGGGCGTGCCGGTCTCGAAGACGTGATTTGAGCCGGTGAGGGGATCGAAGAGGTTGACGCGGCCGGCCATGATGTCGACCCAGACGAGATGGCGAGTCCGATCATCCCAGACGGGGCCTTCGCCGAGATCGGCTTTGATGTCGAGGGCGACATCGACGGGTTCGCAGTTGAGCATGGCGGGGACCTCTTTCATCCAGCGTATTTCGCGCCGAGTCCGCAATCGACGGCGATTTCGGCGCCGGTGATGGCCGAGGATTCGTCCGAAGCGAGGAACGCGGCCACGTTGGCCACTTCGGCTGTCGAGGCGATGCGGCGCAGGGGTTGGGCGTCAATGACCTGGCGCTCGGCCGCGGCCGGATCGGGTTGGCGGCTGAGCCAATCGTCGACGGCGGCGGTGCGGGTCCAGCCGGGCAGGATGGCGTTGACGCGGATGTTGAAGGCGCCGTAGTCGAGGGCGAGGCTGCGGGTGAGGCCGGTGAGTCCGGCCTTGGCGGCGGCGTAGGGGAACATGCCTTCGGTGGTGAGGCGGGCGTGGAGCGACGAGATGTTGACGATGGATCCGCCGCCGCGGAGCTTCATCGACGGCAGGACATACTTGGCGCAGAGCCAGGCGGCTTTGAGATTGAGGGCCATGGATGAGTCCCAATCGGCCGAGGACATTTCCGCGGCGTCGAAATAGGCGTTGCGGCCGGCGTTGTTGACAAGGATATCGACGGGACCGAAGACGGATTCGGAGGATTCGACGGCGCGGCGGATGTCGTCTTCGATGGTGACGTCGGCCGGGATGAAGCGGACGTCGAGGCCCTGCGCTTGGAGGTCAGCGGCGAGGGCGTGGCCGCGGGCGGCGTCGATGTCGAGGAACGAGACGCGGGCGCCGTCACGGGCGAGGCGGAGGACGATGGCGGCGCCGATGCCCTGTGCGCCGCCGGTGACGATGGCCGTATTGCCGGTGAACCTGTTCATGGCTTGATGGTTCCTAATCGTAGGGCGGGGCGTCCCTGGCGACGGGCTTGAGGTCGAGGTGATGGAAGTCGAAGCTGAAGTCGGTCAGCGGCGAGACGGCTTTCATCTTGACCTGTTCGATTGTTCCTTCCGAGGATAGCGTGAAGGTGACGTAGGCGTCGGCGTTCATGGTGCGGTCGCCCCAGCGGGCGATGAAAGTGTCGTATTGGAAGTGTTCCATCGTGCCGTTGAGAGAGGGGCTGTGGGTGAAGCGCATCCGGAGCGCGCCGGCGGATTCCTCGACGATGATGTCGCCGTACCAGGCGTCGCGGTAGCGGCCGGCATAGGAAGCCAGGGGCAGGGAAGGCTTGCTTTGGGCGTTGCGTTTGGCTGCTTCGCCGGCGACCTTCTTCGCGGCGTCGGCCTTGCGGGCGTCGAGGGCCTGTTTCTGGGCGGCGACCCAATCGGCGGGCGGGGCGTTGAGGTAATGGTCGAGGACGGTGTAGGTGATGGCGTTGAAGGCGGCGCCGGCTTCCTGGTTTGTGAGCACGATGACGCCGAGCTTTTTCGACGGGATCATGGTGACGCGCGAGACCATGCCGAACAGGCCGCCGGTGTGGGAGACGATCTTTTCGCCGCGGTAGTCGTTGAGGTTCCAGCCCAGGCCGTAGCCGGCGAAGTTCGCTTTGAGCGCGGCGAGGGGCTTGGGCGGGGTGGAGACGGGGATGATGGTCTGCATCGACCACATTTCGCGCGACTGGCGGGCGGAGAAGATGCGTTTGCCGTCGAGTTCGCCTTCGTTCAATTGCAGCAAGACCCAGAGTGACATCTCCTCGACGGAGCTTTGCATGGCGGCGGCCGGGGCGTTGTTGTCCATGCTCGCGTGGTTGAGTTGCAGGAGTTTGCCGTCTTCGCCGGGGGCGTGGGGCAGGGCGACGTCGGGGCGCGAGGCGAGCTGCTTCACGCTGAGCACGGTCCGGGACATGCCGATGGGATCGAGGATGCGGTCGCGGAGGAAGGCGGCCCAGGTCTTGCCGGAGACTTTTTCGATGACCTTGCCGGCGACAAGGTAGAGGATGTTGTCGTATGCGTAACGGCTGCGGAAGCTTGTTGCGAGCGGCACGTGGCGGAGGCGCGAGTAGACTTCGTCCTCGCTGAGAGTGCCTTCGGGGAAGTACATGAGGTCGCCGGCGCCCAGCGCCAGGCCGCTGTTGTGGATGAGCAGGTCGCGGATGCGCATTTCGCGGGAGACGTAGGGGTCACTCATCTGGAAGGAGGGCAGGCGGTCGATGACGCGGTCGTCCCAGGCGAGTTTGCCTTCGTCGACGAGGATGGCGAGGGCGGCGGCGGTAAAGGCCTTGGTATTGGAGGCCACACCGAAAAGGGTCTTGGGCGTGACGGGCGCGGAGGTGTCGAGGCGGCTGACGCCGTAGCCCTTGGCGAACACCAATTTGCCTTCGTGGACGATGGCGACGGCGATGCCGGGCACGTCGAATTCGGAGCGCGCGCGCTGAACGACGGAGTCGAGTTGCGGCTGGGCGAAAAGGGGGAGAATCAGGAGGGGAAGAAATGCGATTCGCGGAGCGGCCATAACAAATACAATAAAGAGTTCTGATGGCGCATGAAATCAAGGACCGGACAGTGGACGGAGTTCTGATTGTGGAATTCCACGGCCGTCTTGTGGCCGGAGACGCGGTGGAGGCGTTCCGGGCGAAGATGGATGACCTGCTGGGGGCGGGGTCCCTGTACGCGGTTCTGGATCTGCGGGAGACCAGCTATATCGACTCGTCGGCGCTGGGCTGCCTGGTGATGACGCACACGCGGTTTGAGAAGGCGGGGGGCAGGGTGACGCTGTTTGGGCTGGGTTCGCGCCAGCTTGAGTTGCTGATCATCACCAAGCTGACCACGGTGTTTCAGTTGTTCGAGGACGAGATCGACGCGGTAAATGCCTGCATCCCAGGGCGCGAGACGCGCAAGTTCGATCTGCTGGAGTTCATCCAGCGGACGCGCCGGAAGGAAGGCGGGCAATGAGGCTCGTCGTGGTTGGCGGAGTCGCGGCCGGGATGAGCGCGGCTTCGATGGCCAGGCGTGCGGATGCGGGGCTGGAGATTGTCGTTCTGGAGAAGGGCGAGCGGATTTCGTATGCGGCATGCGGGTTGCCTTACCTGATCGAAGGCCAGGTGAAATCGGTGGACGGCCTGGTGGTGCACGGGCCGGAGTTTTTTGAGCGCAAGCGGGATATCCGGGTGAAGACCGGGGCCGAGGTGGTTGCGGTGCGGCACGCGAGCCGCGAGGTTGTGCTGAAGTCGGGTGAACGGATGCGGTACGACAAGCTGATCTGGGCCGCAGGGGCGCGTCCGGCGGTGAGGCACGGCGGCGGCAAGGTTTTTTCACTGCATACCGACACCGACGGCGAACGCTTGCAGCAGGCGCTCGAGCGCAAGGAGCCGCGCACGGCGGCGGTGGTGGGCGGCGGATACATCGGGCTGGAGATGGCGACGGCGTTGCGGGCGCGCGGGCTGAAGGTGGAGCTGTTCAACGCGCGGACGGATCTGTTGAACCGCGAGGACGCGTGGCTGACTGCTTTATTGAAAGAGAAGCTGGAGCAGTGCGGGGTGGCGGTCCATTTGAATACGGCGGTGGACGATGCATCGTCGCTGCCGTTCGATCTTGTTCTCGTCGCGACCGGACTGAAGGCGAATGTCGAAGCCCTGGCCGAGGCGGGCGCGGAGGTGGGGCGCAGCGGGGCGCTGAAGGTGACCGACCGGCAGGAGACATCGCTGGGCGGGGTGTGGGCGGCCGGCGACTGCTGCGAGGCGCGCCACGTGGTGACGGGCAACGATGTCTGGATCCCGCTGGGCACGACGGCGAACAAGACGGGACGGGCGGCCGGGGCGAATGCGGCGGGCCGGCGGGAGAGATTCGAGGGCATTGCCGGGACGTCGATTGTCCGCGCCGCCGGGTTGAGCATTGCCGTCACGGGGCTGTCGGCGGCGCAGGCGCGGCGCGAGGGTTTGCGGCCCGTATCGGCGGAAATCACGGCGAAGAACCGGCCGGACTATTTCATGCCGCGGCGGCTGTGGATCCAACTGGTGGCCGATTCGATGACCGGGCGGCTGCTGGGCGGCGCGGTGGTGGGCGAGGAAGACGCGTCGGGCCGGATCAACGTGCTGGCCTCGGCGCTTCATGGGCGGATGAAGGTGAGCGCGCTCGAACAGCTCGACCTGGCCTACGCACCGCCGTACGCCAACGTGACGGATCCGCTTCTGACCGCTGCCCGTCAATTGGCCAAATTGTTAGACTGAAGAGTTATGGGATGGGGCAATCAACCCGCGCCGCGAGAGGGCCAGACTGCGCCTGACGCGGCATTGACCAGGCTGGACGGCGCCGTCGTCAGCCTTTCCGAACTTGTGAACGAGGGCCCGGTGCTGCTGGCGTTCTATAAAGACAACTGCCCGGTTTGCCAGATGACGCTGCCGTATCTGAACCGCATCCGCGACGGCAAGTTGAAGGTATTGGCCGTGGGCCAGGACAACTTGACACGCGCCCGAGCCTTCGCCCGCGATTGGGGCATCGAGTACGAAACGCTGATCGATCCGGCCGATGAATACGAGGCCAGCAACGCATTCGGAATCACGCATGTGCCGGCGATGTTTGTGGTGGATGAGGGGATGAAGATCAGGTGGGCGTCCACGGGCTTCGTGCGGGCGGATCTTGAAGGGCTGGAGGAACTGGCTGGAATGGCGGTGATCACGGAGGCCGACGACGTGCCGGCGGCGAAGCCGGGTTGAGGGTCGAGAAACTGACGCTCCCGTGGGGAGCGCGCCGAACAAGGAACCCCGGCGGGTTGGGCGGGCATCAGAGAGGTTAGAGGAGCGCATGCGGAAGATCAACGAAGTGCTTTCGAACGCGGCGGCGATCGCCAAGGGCATGAGCATCACCTTTAAGGAGATGTTGAACCCGGTGATCACCGAAGTCTATCCGGACGCGCCGCCGGTCTTCCAGGAGCGGTTCCGCGGCAAGCACATCCTGCAACGCGATGAGAACGGACTGGAGAAGTGCGTCGCATGCTTCCTCTGCTCGGCCGCCTGCCCGGCGAACTGCATCTACATCGAAGCCGCCGACAACACCGCAAAGGCGCGTATCAGCGGCGGCGAGCGTTACGCCGAGGTTTATAACATCGACTACAGCCGCTGCATCTTCTGCGGCTACTGCGTTGAGGCTTGCCCGACCGACGCCATCACCCACGGCCACGGATTCGAACTGGCCAGCTACAACGTCTCGACGCTGATCATGCGCAAGGAGAACCTGCTCACCATCCTGCCTGCCGGCATGACGGGCAAGGCGGAACTGGAAGAGCCGCTGGCGGCGGCGCGCGCCACCGGGCATTAAGGCCGCACTCCGCAGGAAGGGCAGCATGGCCGTTGGCGCTGCGAACCCCGCGCAAGTGCACTTGGAATCGATGCAGTTGATGGGGGGTTAAGACGCCGGGACACATGCTGGACGGCAGCGCGGGATAGAGCCTAATCGCGCTGGCGGCGCTGGTAGGGCGAACGCGCCTGCGCGGGCCGAGTGGGACAGGCGGCGGTTCTCCATCACCAGAAGGCCGTAGACGGCTGGGCGGAGGGCGCCGTGATGGCGAAAGCCTGGACACGCTCGCCTTTCAGACTCCAATTTCTACTTGAGTTCATGATAGCCGCGCTTTGAGCAGCGGCAGCCTGAAGATCCAGTTGGGAGCGAAGATCAACTTCCGAGCCTCATGTCCCCGTCGAGTTCGGCTCGAGTGCGGCCAGCCCCCATCCCCAGCGCCGATGCAACGGCTTGCCACACGCGCCGTCGCCGGATGAAACCAGGCTTCAGCATGGACGGGGCCGTGCGCCGCGTACAGCGTGGTCACGGTGGTTCCGGCTGAACGGCGCGTGGTGGAAGACCGGTGAAGTGCGCAAGCCAACGTTCCGGCCGCCCGGCGACTGGTGTTCCGGGCGCAGCGCCGCGTCTTCGTCATAGACATGACCGGCGGGCGGACGGACAGAGGTCCTTGCGTGGCCGGACTCCGGATCAGCCGCCCGCCGGCCGCGTGATCACCACGCCGCCCATGTCCTCGATGAAGTTCGCGATCGCCGAGTGGTCAAACTCGCCCCGGCCGTTGTTCATCAACGCGATCAGCACCTGTTGCGCCAGGCTGGTGAACGGCAGGCTCAGCTGCATCGACTCGGCGGCCAGCAGTGCGTTTCGCAAATCCTTCTGATGCAGCCTGACCCGGAAGCCCGGCTTGAAGTTCCGCCCGATCATCATCGGCGCCTTGGCGTTCAGCACCGTGCTGCCCGCAAGCCCGCCCTTGACGGCGTTGAACACAAGCTCCGGATCCAGACCCGCCTTCGTGGCCAGCGCCAGCGCCTCGCTCACGCCCGCGATGTTCACCGCCACCATGATCTGATTTGCCAGCTTGGTCACGTTGCCCGCGCCCACCGGCCCGGTCAGCGTCGCGCTCGACCCCATCGAGCCGAACAGCGGCAGCACCTTGTCGAACACCTCCCGCTTGCCGCCGGCCATGATCGCCAGCGTCCCGTCGACGGCTTTCGGCTCGCCGCCGCTCACCGGCGCGTCCAGGAATTCCACGCCCTTCGCCGCGCACGCCGCGGCCACCCGCTGGGCGGCCAGCGGGCTGATGGAACTCATGTCGACGACGATCGATCCCGGCGCGGCGCCGCTCAAAACGCCGCCCGGCCCAGTGATGGCCGCTTCCACTTCGGGCCCGTCCGGCAGCATCGTAATAGTCACCTCGGAACGGGCCGCCACATCGGATGAGGATTCGCCCAGCGCCGCCCCATCCGCCACGATCACATCCACCGCGCCGGCGGCAATGTCATAAACAACCAGTTCATGCCCGGCCTTCATGAGATTGCGCGACATGGGCTTGCCCATGATTCCCAAACCGACGAATCCTACTTTCACGCTCGACTCCTTCTTCCTGCTGACGTCCTGAACCGACGCTATTCAATCGCATGCCGGGATGTCAACCGGCAACACCCGGAAGCAGCATCGGTCCGTCATGGCGAACTCGCGGGTGAGGAGGCATGTGAGACAATTCTGTGCAAGGAGATCCACTATGAGTTTGTCCCGGCGCAGTTTCATTGAATCCGCGACGCTGGCGGCGCTGGCGCGCCAGGCCGTGGCGCAGGAGAAAGACCCGAAGACGGGGATGCCGATGAGGACGCTGGGCAAGACGGGCGCGAAGGTGTCGCTGCTGGGCTTTGGCGCGGGTTCGCGCTGGCTGGCCTACAAGGATCCGGAGAAGGGGCTGGAGGCGCTGGACCGGGCGCTGAAGGCGGGCGTGAACTACATCGACTCGGCGGCGCAGTATGGCGACGGCCAGAGCGAGCAGTGGATTGGCCGGTACCTGAAGGCGAACAAGAAGGATTTCTTCCTGGTCACCAAGATCGGCGGCAACAGAACCTATGACGACACGATGCGGCTGATCGAGCGGAGCCTGAAGAACCTGGGCGTGAATCAAGTGGACCTGATGCACATCCACGCTCTCGGCGACGAGGACGATCTGGCGAAG
The DNA here is from genome assembly GCA_013822245.1 of Candidatus Solibacter sp. GTDB lineage: Bacteria > Acidobacteriota > Terriglobia > Bryobacterales > Bryobacteraceae > PNKE01. The sequence goes on along the minus strand of PNKE01000024.1, from coordinate 36,080 downwards.
ATCGAAGCGCCGAGCGGTCAGATGAAGGCAATGCTCAAGGCGAAGGAACAGAAGATGACCCGGTTCCTGGGCGTGACCTGCCATCAGAATCCGCAGGTGCTGAAGACGCTGCTGGAACACCAGGACCTGGATTCCACGCAGATGGCGTTGAACATCGCCAAGATCGGCAACACGGCGCCGTCAAACCGCGCTGGCGAGGGCATGACGGGCGCGTCGGGCTTCGAAGCCGTGGCCATGCCGGTGGCGTTGAAGAAGAAGATGGGCCTGACGGCGATGAAGGTTTTCGGCCAGGAGAAACTGCTGGGCAAGGCAACGCCGGAGATGCTGCTGCGCTATTCGATGACGCTGCCGGTGGCGGTGGCCGTGGCCGGGATGCCGATGCTCGAGCACCTGGATTACAACATCGGCGTGGCGCGCAACTTCAAGCCGCTGTCGAGGAAAGAGATGGATGAGCTGCCGGGCAGCGTGCCGGCGCAGATGCGGGCGTCGATCGACCGGTTCTTCGCGGATCACGAGGACTGCTAGGCGGGTGAGCTAATCCCCTAAGCCTGAATTCTGTTCGAGGCTTGTCACTTCAACCTGAATTTCATTGACCTGAAGTCGATGGACACTTCATCTGCCTGTTTGAGGAGATCTGACCCCAGCCACAGATGGTAACGTGCTGCGCCGAAGGGGCTATGGTTGCTAATGAGTTCGGCCCGCCGAAGCTTGGTCACCCGCCCGCCAACCAGGACTTCGGTCTCCGGCAGAATCACAGCGGCCGCTCTCCTCGATCCAACCATTGCCTGCAAGAGAGTCTCTCCCTGCTGGCCGCGATCGCGAACATACTCCTCAAAGGAAGTCGCAAAGTATGGCAAGAACCTGCTCTTCATGTCTCCAGTGTCTACAACCATGTACACGGGTCGTCCGCCGAGTTCGCCCTTGGCAACCAGATGTGGACCGTCCCCACTGAAGCAGAGGTTGGCTGCTTCCAGGCGAAACGGCCCCGGCTGGAACCCTATTTCGACGGTGCCCTTGTGGTCCCATCGAATCGTTTGCAGCGCGAACAGCACCGGAAGACCCAATATTCCACGCTCCCCCGCCGGCAGTTGAGAAAACGGCATGCGCTCGTCGGAGACCACTAAAAAAGAGACGTTGCCAAGCAGGTTGCCGCCCACGGCAAGCTCCTTCGCCACGGCTATGCGATAGCCGGAGCTCGCACCCGCTGCATCATGCATCTGGAGTCCTGGCGCGTTCTCGATCTTCATCCCAATTCGTCTCGCTTCACTCTCGGATATCACCGAAGTGTTTGCGCCGGTATCGATCAAGAAACGCGCCTGACTCCCATTGATCGACACTGGGAGGAAAAGGTCCCCATCCTTTTCGGTGTAGCGCAAGGCCGACGCCCGCCTCCTCCTGACTTCCAGATTTGGATAACGCGCCCAGATCTTCCTTTCCTGCAACTCACGCTCCACGCCAGGGGTAGAAGGGGTTGACCGATGAAACAGAGCGTATTGCCTGAGTGAACGCCTGTGCTGGCCGGTAAACGAGAACCAAACTGCAAGCAGTCTTCGCGCCTCAAGGGCCTCCCTTGAATCCGGGGTCTGCCCGAACAGCTTCGCGAAGATCTTCTCGGCCGAAGCGGGCTGATTGAAAGCCAACGCGATGGCCCCTCTGTAGAAATCAGACCCACCCGGCCGGTTCACCGTGTCCCGCAGTTCAAACCACTGCCGCGTGCCGTACATCTCTTCGGTAGCCGCCATCCGGGACGCCGCGATCCAACCCGTAACAACCGCAAGAAAGGTGGCCAAACCAATCGCCCTCACTCGGGACAGCGTGACGTTCGAACTGCTGCGAGCTGACACGATTTGTTCTCCAGGTGGAGGGGATGAACGGCTGTTCCCGCCTTTGCGTCGCTACGACAATCCAATCCAACTCCCCGAATTCATCATCTCACCGCCCCCGCTCGCGGATCGCCCACGCCGAAGCCAGGCTCTCCAACCCGTCCTTATCAATCGCCCGGACGCCCAGCACCACCTCATCGATCAATACGTTCTTCAGCGCCGTCCGGTCCGTGGCGCCGACAAAGATCTCGCGCTCCCAGAACGGCGCAGTCGTTGATCGCACCAGCACCGAATACCCGGCGAGATCAGCTTCAGGCGCGTCTTGCTTCCAGCGCAAATCAGCATCGTAGCGTGACGCGCCCCGCCCCAGCACGCCCACCACGGGCGGCTTCGGCGCCAGCGCAAGATGCATCAGCGCCGCGCCCACGGCGCGCGTGACGTTGGCCGTGTAAGGCATCGAAACGCGGTCCGGCGTATCCAGCCCGTTGTGCTGGTTCTCAAGCTGCTCGGTAGGCGTCGTGAACCGCACCGCCGCAAAGCCCGCCTGATGGAAAGGCGTGTGGTCGCCGCCCCTTCCAAAACGGTCGGAACGGAAGACAGGATTGGCCGTGAAACCCGGTTGGTAACGCCCGGCGACGTCATGAACCAGCCGCGCCAGCGACCGCGACGGCGAATCCATCGGATCGCCCGAATAGACATTCACTCTCGGCCCGGCGGCGATCCCGCTGCCGGTCACATCCGTGCCGATGGTGTCCACATTCAGAACCGCCTCGACCCGCTCCTTTTTCTCGACGGCCTGCTGCGCGTATCCGCCCGCGCCAACGAGTCCCTGCTCCTCGCCCGAGAACGCGATGAAGACGACCGTCTTCTCCAGCGGACGGTTGGCCAGCACCCGCGCCAGTTCCATCACGCACGCCACGCCGCTGGCGTTGTCCGCCGCGCCCGGAGCGTCTTCGGCCGCCGCGGTCGCTTCCATGTCCCAAGCGCCCGCGCCCGCGCCCGGCTTGGTTTTGATGTGCAGAGAATCGTAGTGCGCGCCCGCCAGGATGAAGACATCGGGCTGCGTCGTGCCAGGCAACACCGCCACCACGTTGACGATCTCGGTGTCGCGGACAAACCGTCCGCCCTTCTTCACCGGGAACGGCTGGTAGCGCACCTGCAACTTCCCGCCATAGCTCGCCAGTTCGCCGTGAATCCACCGCCCCGCCGCGGCCACGCCTTTGTCCTCGCCGGCGACAACGCCGTTCGAATTGCGCGAACCAAACGAACTCAGCTTATGAATCGTCGCCGAGATCCGCTGTTCGGAGATCTCGCCCACGGCCTGTTGAATCAGCGGATGAATCGGCCTCGAGACGGGCTGGGCAGCGGCAACAGACGCCGCGAGCGCGAAGAGGGTAAGGAGTCGCATGGCTATCGACCCATTGTATTCCGCACCGCCGAAGGCGTTGTTCTACAGCGTCCGCAAATGGAAACCGCCGTCGACGTTGATCACCGTGCCGGTGCCGTAATCCAGGTACCCGTCGGCCACGGCGCGCACCGCCTTCGCGACATCCTCGGGATCGCCCAAACGGCCCTGTGGCAGCAGCCCGCCCTTGGCCTTTTCCTCGTAGGCGTCCTTCACCTTCTCGATCATGTCGGTGCGGATGATGCCGGGCCGCACCTCAAACACGCCGATGCCATGTGCGGCCAGCCGCGCCGCCCACAACGAAACGGCCATGCCCAGCCCGGCCTTCGAAATGCAGTATTCGCCCCTCATCACCGACGCCGTGTAGACCGAAATCGACGTCACGAACACAATCCGCCCGCTCGCTTGCGGGACCATCATCCGCGCCGCCAGCTGTGTCAAAAAGTACGGACCCTTCAGATTCGTATCCAGCACTTCGTCGAAGCTCTCTTCCGTCGCTTCCAGGATGTCGCGGCGTTCACGCGGCGCGATGCCTGCGTTGTTCACCAGCAGGTCCAGCCGCCCGTACTTGTCCTTCACATAGGCGACCAACGCCTCGCGGTCCGCCGCGCTGCCAATGTCGCTTTGAACAATATCGGCGCCGCAGGCGGCCTGCAGCGTCTCGGCGGCATCGCGGCGCCCGCGGTAGGTGGCCACCACCTTGTGCGTCTTCGCAAGCTCCAGGGCGATGCCCCTGCCGATCCCACGGCTTGCGCCCGTCACCAGCGCGACCTGTTGATTCTCCACTTCCAATGCTCCTTGTTCGATGCGCCCAGCCGGCGTTACGCCTGGCTGCCGCCCGCGCCGCGCACCCGCGCCAGCAGTCCGGCGGCGACTTCCTTGCCGCGCGTCAGCGCCGCCTCGTAGGCGTCCTTGCGCTCGTCCCGCGTCAACCCGTAGCCGATCCGGTAAACCCGTTCCAGCGACAGCCCGACCACATACGTCCCGGCATAAGCGATCGCCGCCTTCGGAATCAGCCCCCCGCCAAACGGAATCTTGCCCGTCAACTGCCGTGCCGCCGCCCGCCAGCCCCACGCCCCGGCAATGATCGATCCGATCTCTGACCGCTGCTCCCGATAGCCCACCTCCCGGTCGCTCGCCCCGGCCAGCAGAAACGCCATGCGGATCTGATTCGCCGTCAACACGGCCGTGTCTGACGCGAACTCGCCCACCGCCCACGGCAGTTCCGCAAGGCTCGGCAGCACATTCGGCAACGCCGTCATGATGCTGAACAGCGCGTTCTCCCGCGCGACGGTGTGGATGGTTTTCCCGATAGCCGCCGTGCGAAACGCCGGGAAGATCCGCGCCAGCGCCAGGCCGTATTCGTCCTTGTGCTCGAGCACATCACGCACCAGCCTCGACGGATGATCGGCGTCGAACCGGAACGCGTCAACGCCCACATCCCAACCCTCCGGTGCGGGCGTGCCGCGTTCGAAGAAGACAAGGTGGAAGCGGCCGTCCGAGACCGGGTCGCAGGCCCGCGCCAGCATGTGTGCCGCTTCCATGCGCTTCTCGCTCGACAGCTTCGCCGGCGCCAGGAAGTCTTCTATCGCCGCGTAGGATGCGCTGTTGCCCGCCTGAACCAGGATCCGCACCGGCCGGTTCGCGGCCCGCCGGATCTCGTCGGGGTTCAGATTGGAGATCGCCGTTTTGACCTGTTGAAGAAAGCGCATCGACATCGCTGGCAACTTCCCATTGAGCCATCAAAGGCCCGCGTTACCGCCGATTGCCGCCAATCAGCACCACCCGCGGGTTCCTCTGCCATTCTACGCCAAGGCCGATGCGGGTCACTTCCACCTCACGCGAGAAGTACGCCAGTATGCGGTCCACCGTCGAATGGAAACGGAACGCCGGCGCCACCAGCATCAGCCGGGGTGGATCGCTGAGCACCGTCCGCCCTGGAAAATACCCCTTCGCCGAAATCTCGCCGCGCGCCGCATGCCACCTCACCCTCACCCAATAATCCAGCGCCTGCACCGGAAGGTGCGCATCCTCGGACGCCTTCAATTCAATCACCGCCAGCCGCCCGCGCGCGTCGATCGCCAGCAGATCCACCAGTCCGCGGTCGGCCCCCGATACGGCCGTCACCTGCCCGTACAACGGCTCCACTTCAAGGTCGGCGCTCAGCAGCCTGGGGTCGCCGCGGACCACCGACTCGATCCATCGCTCCGGCTGCCGCGTCCGGTAGTGGTGATCCCGCCCGCCTCCCGCCACGCGGCGCTCGGCCAGTTCTGCCGCCAGGCGCGCCGCCGCCGCCGTGCCTCGCGCCTTCCTCTTGACATCAATACCCTCCCACAGTCCGTCGCCTTTCAGCCTGGCGAACTCGACCCCTTTCACCCGTAAGCTCCGCTCCCCGCCGCCGCACTCCACCGCCTCCACCGCCTCCAGACACTCCAGTTGCCTCGCCCACCGCGCCTCCATCGATTCCCCGTCGCGCAGCGATGCCGTCCATTGCGACAGCCCTTCAATCACGTTGCCGCTGTCCGACGTGTCGCACTCCTGTTCCCTGCCGTCGGCATCGTATTGGAACACCCGCCACCGCGCCGCCCCCGCATCCAGCGCGCGCAACCGGAGCAGCGTGTTCGCCGCCGCACCCCGGCCCACAAACAGCGCCAGACCCTCGATGCGCTCCCTGCATCCTCGCAGCCGCAGATAGTCAAGCCAGATCAGCCCATGCGTCAACGCGCGGTCAGAGTGAGCCGCATCGCCCGGCGCCGCCAGCGCCGCCCATCTCCGTCCGCCGCGCACCACCAACGCCCTCGGATAAGCCGGCGACAGCGAGTTCTCAAGATCCGCACCCGTGGTCAGCGTCTCAACGCGCCAGCCCGGAAACTGCCTCGACATCCAATTCGCGAACCTGTCGAGCAACACTTCCCGGCCTGCCTTCAGCAGTGATGGCCTCGACCGGCTGTCTTCCAGATCCACCAGCCGGAACGCCGCCGTCTTGCCGCCCAGCCGTTCGACGGCAAGCTCCAGCCGCGCCACCGATCGCGACTTCAATCCAACGATGCGCCGGGCGAGTGTCCGCTCCCTGCTCCACGCCTCCAGCAACACCCCACCCCGGCTGATGGAGAGTTGATACGACCCCGCCTCCAATGGCAGCGGCTCGATTCCCGTTTCAATAGCGGCTGGGCGGCGGCATGAGGCGAGGAAGCTCTCGACCTCGGCGAGCAACTCGGCAGGCTGCGCGCCGGCCGCCTCGTTCAAGGCGGTCACCGGCTTCAGTATATGCCAATCTTCAACCCGCCAACCCGCCGAGAATCTCTTCCAGCACCGTCAACGCATAGTCCGCCTGATCCTTCGACAACACCAGCGGCGGCGACAGCCTCACCGTGTTCTGCCCCGCCCCCAACACCAGCAATCCCCGCCGGTAAGCCGCATCCACGATCGCATCGCGCAGCTCCGGCGCGCGCTCCTTCGACTGCTGGTCCCGCACGATCTCAAACCCCAGCATCAGCCCCAGCCCCCGCACATCGCCGACGATCCGGTACCGCTCGGGCCATGCATCCATCCGCGCCTTCATATGCGCACCCGCCTCGGCCGCGTTCGCCAGAAGTTCCTTCTCGATCAACTCCACCGTCGCCATCGCCGCCGCCACCGACACCGGGTTGCCCCCAAACGTCGATGCATGCGCTCCCGGCGTCCACTGCATATACCGCGCCTTGGCTACCGTCGCGCTCAGCGGCATGCCGCTGGCGATGCCCTTGGCAATCGCGACGATGTCCGGATCCACGCCGAAATGCTGGTAGGCGAACATCCGCCCCGTCCGGCCCATCCCGCTCTGCACTTCGTCGCACACCAGCAGAATCCCGTGCCGTTGCGCCACCGCCTGCAACTCGTCGAAGAACTTCCGCGGCGGCACCACGTATCCGCCCTCGCCCTGCACCGGCTCCACGAAAATCGCCGCCACCTCTTTCGGCGGCAGGATCGTCTTGAACAGCGTCTCTTCCAGCACCTTCACGCATTCAACGTTGCACGTCTCCGCCTGTTTCCCATACGCACAGCGATAGCAGTAGGCGTAAGGGATATGCGTCACCCCGCCCAGCAGCGGCGAAAAACCCTGCTTCTGGACGCTCTTCGATCCCGTCAGCGACAGCGCCCCCATCGTGCGCCCGTGGAAGCCTCCAAGAAACGCCACAAACTTGTCGCGCCCCGTGTGGTACCGCGCCATCTTCAACGCCGCCTCGATCGCCTCCGTGCCCGAGTTGCCGTAATACACCCGCCGCGCATCGCCCGGCCCGGCCAGCGAGGCCAACTTCTCGGCGAACTCCACCATGTTCTCGTAATAGAAATCGGTCCCCGACATGTGCAGGAACTTCTCGGCCTGCGCCTTGATCGCCTCCACCACATGCGGATGACAGTGGCCGGTGGCCACCACCGCGATGCCCGCGTTCATGTCCAGAAACCGGTTGCCGTCAACATCCTCCACCGTCGCCCCACAGCCGCGCGCGATCACGAACGGATAGCCGCGCGTATACGACGGCGAGACCACCGCCGCGTCGCGCGCGATCACGGCCCGTGCCTTCGGTCCGGGCAGAGCCGTGACCAGATTCGGCAGATCCTGCCTGATGGTTGAAAAAGTGTTGCTCATGGGCTCTCTCCTGGTGGGTTTGGCTGCCTTCCGAAGGTGCGCCTGGAGGCGCGGACACAACTGGAGAGTGCAACTGCTAGTCGCAGCCGAAAAGCGAGGGCCGGGCTGTGGCTGGAACCACCGGCATATCTTTAGTCTATGCCCTGGACGGGGATGTTACAATCCCGGTTTGAGGTGAATCCGATTGCCTGACCTGCCCTACGAAGTCTCCGTCTCCGAAGTGAAGACCCGCCTCGACACCGGCGAGGAACTCGTCCTCCTCGACGTCCGTGAACCCGGCGAACACCAGGTCTGCCGCATCGTCGGCGCCCTGCTCATCCCCATGAACACCGTCCCGCAAAGGCTCCAGGAGATCGAGGTCCTCGCCGGCGAATCCCTCATCGTCGTCTACTGCCACCACGGCATGAGAAGCTTGAACACCGTGGCCTGGCTCCGCAAACAGGGCGTCCACAACTGCGTTTCCCTGGCCGGCGGTATCGAGGCCTGGAGCGTTTCAATCGACCCGGCGGTCCCGAGGTACTGACCATGGCCAAACCCAGGCTCTACACCAAACCCACTTGAACCACCTGCCGCAAGGCCGGGAGTTTCCTGGCCGAACACGGCATCGACGCCGGCATCATCAACCTGAGCAAGGGTCTATCGGTCGAGGAGTTGGACAATCTGATCGGCAAACGCGACCACTTGCTCTTCCTCAACACCCGCAACGAAATCTACCGTGAACGTAAGATGAAAGACAACCCGCCGTCGCGTGAACAGGCCATCCAACTCATGGCCGAGTTCCCGAACCTCATCAAGCGGCCCCTGCTCGTCCAGGGCGGCAGGATTCTGTTCGGCTTTACGGCGCGGGAGTGGTCTCAAACGTAAGGCACAGCCCCAATCCCCGGAGGTGAAATGATGGTGAAGATGTCCAGGCGTGAACTCGCCCTCTCCGCCGCCGCCTTCAAGCAGGCGCCCACGACCCCGCCCTATCGCGGCGCGCTCGACAAGTTCGAAGGCGGCCTGGACATGAAGACCTTCGACCCCGTCGCCTGGTCCCGCATGCGCTACCAGGAGATGCCCCGCCAACTCCGGTTCACCGCCCGCAACGCCGCCGAAGCCCAAGCCTGGCAGAAGAAGCTCCGCCCCAAGGTAGCCTCTCTGCTCGGCGGCTTCCCCTCCAAGCGGCCCCCCATCCAGGCCCGCATTCTCGAAACCCGCGACTTCCCCGCCTACACCCGCGAAGCCATCGTCTTTGAGTCCCGCCCCGGACTCTCCGTCTTCGCCTACCTCCTCAAACCCAAAAACGCTTCCACTCCGCCGCCCGTCGCCCTCTGCATCCCCGGCCACGGCCGCGGCGTCGACGACATCGTCGGCGTCAACGATAAGGGCGGCGACCGCATCAAGAAAACGGGTTATCAATTCGACTTCGCCATCCAGGCCGTCGAACACGGCATGGCCGCCTTCGCCATTGAACCGCTCGCCTTTGGTTGCCGCCGCGGCGCCGAAGCCAAAAAACGCGGACTCGGCCAAAGCTCCTGCCAGCCCTCTGCCGGAGCCGCCATGCTGTTCGGCGAAACCATGATCGGCTGGCGCGTCTTCGATATCATGCGCTCGATCGACTACCTCGAAACCCGCTCCGACGTCGACGCCAAACGCATCGGCTGCGTCGGCATCTCCGGCGGCGGAACCGCCACTTTGTTCGGCGCCGCCGTCGAGCAGCGCATCAAGGCCGTCCTGGTCTCCGGTTACCTCTGCACCTTCTACGACTGCATCCTCAGCCTCGCCCACTGCATCGACAACTACGTCCCCGGCATCCTCCAATGGGCAGAAATGTCCGACGTCGCCGGACTCATCGCCCCCCGGCCCTTCTTCGCCGAATCCGGCGACACCGACGACATCTTCCCCGTCGACGCCACCCGCCAAGCCTTCGCTGAACTCAAGCGCGTCTACGACACCCTCGGCGCCGGCGACGGTTGCAGCCACCAGGTCTTCAGCGGCCCCCACGAATTCCACGGAAAAGGCGGCCTGCCCTTCCTGGCGAAACACCTCGGCGCGGCGTGACCACCTTCGAGATCCTCTCGCATACCGCCGACACCGGCTTCCGCGTCACCGCCGATACCTTCGAGGATCTGCTCGCCGCCGCGGCTGGGGCGCTGGCCGGCATCGTGATGGACTGCCGCAACGTCCAGCCCTTGGAATCGCTCGAAATCGCCGCCCAGGGCGAAGACCTGGAAGCTCTTGTGGTCAACTTCCTCAACGAAGTTCTCTACGTCCTCGACGGCCGCCGCTTCGCCGTCTCCAGGGCCGCGGTCACCGCATCCGGACCCCATGGCGTCTCCGCCGCGCTGATCGGCGAACCCCGCGACGATATACGCCACCCGCCCAGCCTCGTCGTCAAAGCCGTTACATACCATCAAATCGTGGTGGAACAGCGCGGTGCGCGTTGGATCGCCGAAGTCTATCTGGACATCTGACTCGCGGTGCGCGCCGTGCGCGCGGCCTTGTCCGCCGCATTGTCCACCGCCACGGTGAGTTTTCCGGCCGCTGCCGCCTGCCCTGGTTGGACCGCCTTCACCGGCTGAAAACAGCGGTAGATGTAGCCCTTCCCTCTGACTGAAGTGATGCGCCGCCGGCCGTCGATGGCCGGCCCCAGCTTGCGGCAGATGTGGCTCACATGATTGTCCAGGCTTCTGTCCAACGGCAGATACCTGCGGCCCAGCACTTTGCCCGAAAGGGAGTCTCTATCGATCACCTGGCCGGCCTGAACCGCCAACTCCGCCAGCAAAGCGAACTCGATTGAAGTCAATTCCACTTCAACCCCGCCCCTCACAACCTGCATCGCCGAAACGTGGATATCAAGGTCGTCTACTGAAAACAAACGATGCACTACAGCCTCCAATGTCTGATTCCGCGCAGTCAATAGATTGGACGCCATCAGATCACGGAAAATTACACCGCCGTGACAAGTGTTAACCAGAAAAGAGACAAGTGTCTGGAACTGTAAACAGGATAGCTCCGCCGCGTGAATTCCGATCCCCCCGGCTTCAGCCGCGCGCGGCTATTGGTTCAGCACGCATCGGAAACCGATGGACGCATCGCGCGTCAACGGCGGAAAGGCGAAACGCGACGCCACATTGACGTACTCCGGCGGCGTGGAATAGGAACCGCCGCGAACCACCCGCTGCGAACCGTTCTCCGGCCCGGGCGGATCGGTCAACGGGCCATTCCGGTAATACGACGCGCCGTAGATGTCGTTGACCCACTCCCAGACGTTGCCCAGCATATCGTGCAGCCCGAACGCGTTCTTCCGGCGGAGGCCAACCTCGCTCTCCGCGCCTCCGCTGTTGGCCGCGTACCATGCCACCGCATCCAGCGCCCCCATCCGCGGCCCGGCCTCGCCGGCGCGCGCGGCATACTCCCACTCGGCCTCGGTCGGCAACCGTCCCCCGGCCAGTTGGCAGTACCGGTTCGCCTCGCGCCAGTTCACCCGGCTGACCGGCTTGCGGCCCTTCTGGCCCGTCCCCAAGACCTTGCCATAGGCCTCCTGCGTCACCTCGGTCCGCGAGATATGGAAAGCGCGGCTGATGGTGACATCTCTCACCGGTTTCGCGTCGGCCTTACACGGCGCACCCCCGCCTTCGCAGCCCATCTGAAACGTGCCTGCCGGTATGAGGACGTACTCAAGCCCGTCGGCGGGATTCACCCGCACCGCCGGAGGGTGCTCGGACTGCCTCGGCTCGGGCTGAACCTCCGCCGGAGCCGGAACCGGAACCGGGGCCGCCGTCTGGATTGCGGCGGTCTGCCCCGTCACGGCTGGTTTGACCCCTCCCTTCAATGCCTCCAGCAGGGACAGCCCCCATTTGAGCCCCACAACGAGGACAAGCACCAGGATTGCCGTCCCCGCCGCCACCGCAAGCCAGGTCCTGTCGGCATTCGCCCCTCCGGCTTTGACCGGCGGCGCTGGCGCGGCCTTCGCCGGTCCCGGCGGCTGCTGCTCAACCGGCGCCGCCTGCGCTGTCTGCACACAGGCCTCCGCCAGCGCGTCAACAAACCCCCTGCACGATGGGAAGCGCTGCTCCGGCTTCTTGCTCAACGCCCGCCCCAGCACCGCCGATGCCGCCGGCGGAAACCGCCCGTCCAGCACATGCAGCGGCGGAGGTTCGTTCTGAACAATCTCGATCAACAGCCCCGCCGAGGACTCCGCCTGGAACGGTTGCCGCCCGCTCAGCATCTGAAACGCCATCACCGCCAGCGAAAACTGGTCCGCGCGGCCGTCCACCTGCGCCGCCAGGATCTGCTCCGGCGACATGTACGCCGGCGTCCCCAGCACCATGCCGGTCTGGGTGAACTTCTGCGATGCGATCTTGGCGATGCCGAAATCCGATACCTTCGCGCTGCCGTCACGCCTCACCAGAATATTGGCCGGCTTGATGTCCCGGTGCACGATGCCCGCCGCATGGGCGTAGTCCAGCGCCGCCGCGATCTGCCTGAGGACGGAGAAGATCCGCGGCCGTCCCAGATCCACCCCGTCCGACATCAGCCTCTCCAGGCTGCGCCCGTCCACAAACTCCATCGCCACATAGACGATGTCCTCGTGGTCGCCCAGTTGATAGACCGTCACGATCCCCGGATGATTCAGGATGCCCGCCGCCCGCGCCTCCCGCATCAAACGCACCCGCAGTTGCGCCTTCTCCTCGGCGCTGCTGAACTGATCCAGCCGCACCACCTTCACCGCGATTTCGCGCCCGATCGCCTCGTCCTCGGCGCGGTACACCACGCCCATCGCGCCGCGCCCAAGCTCTTCAAGGATGCGGTACGGCCCTATTCTCTCCGGTAGTGTAGACATAACCGTGGCGTTGTCGGGAAAAGAGTAACTCCGCCGCCCCCTATTTCATCTTCGCCATCATCGCGGCGATTACCTTGTCCGACAGCCCGGCCCTCTTCAGGTCGATCATGTCCTGCGTTTCCATCCGGAACGAACACGTGGAACTGTTGATCTTCGTAATGATCAGGTCCTCCGAGAACCCGGCCTTCCTCAGCTCCAGCACGTCGTTGTTCGTCATTCCGCCCCTCGGCGCCGGAGCCGGCGCCGGTGCGGCCTGTTGCGCCGGCGCCGCGGCCTGCCCCTGCGCGGGTGCGGCGGCAACCGCGGGCGCTGAGCCTATGTTGGGCGCCGCCGCCCTCAACCTCGCCGCATCCAGCCGGACGTCACTATGGACATAGCTCATCACCTCGGTCCCCTTCGGGATGGTGACCTCTTTGCCCTTCATGAACAGGAAAAACGGCGCCGCCGGAAAAAACACGATCGACGTCGCCACGATGCCCGCCGTCATGCCCCCGGTGCTCGACGCACCCTTGTTCTCCCTCACCGCCCTTAACGGCGCCTTTTCGCCCGTCACCAGCCTCACGTAGTCGATGTTGACATCCAGCTTCCCGCCCTTGCCCATCCGCCTCTTCGCCTGCGCCTGCGTGATCGTGGCCAGCGCCGCGCTGCCCTGCTTGATCACAATCAGCCCCCCGGCCTCGACATCCTCCAACACCTCAAAAGACACCGTATCGCCCACCCGCGCCGTCTCCGACGACAGGTTCTCCCCCAGCCTCAACTTCACCGGCGTCCCGTCCTGCAGGATCAGCGGATCCTGCCCCCATCCCGTCCCACAGGCCACTACCGCCGCCATGACGGCAGACAGAACCGGCCGCCACACCCGCCCACCGGGCCGGCGCGCCACGCTCAAACCCGAAACCGTCGCCATTGTTTTCATCATTCCCTCCTCCGCGGCTTCGTCCGGCATCAGCGCCTCCGGTCCAGGTGCGCCTCCGCGCCGGGGACGGCAGTTTCGACGCCTCTACTCCTGACAGCGTGACCGCACGCGAAACTCCATCACCGCCCGGCCTGCGCCGTTCAATCCCGTCTTGTCAATAGTAAAGCAGCCCCTGTGGAGCTTCAATGGCCAAGTCGTTTTACGGCGAAGACTCTACACCGCCCACGAAGAATCGTTCGCCGTCTCCACCGATTCCGGCTCCCGCTCGGCCTGCCGCAGCAACTCCAGCCGCATCCCGTCCACCAGCGCCAGCCAGCTCGCCTCCAGCAGGTTGTCCGACACCCCCAGCGTCGTCCACCTCACCCCGCCAGACTCCCATTCCAGAAACACCCTCGCCTTGGCCGCCGTCCCATGCTGCGGATCGGCCACCCTCAACTGGTAGTTCACAATCCGCATCCTCTTCACCCCCGGATACACCGGCGCCAGACACCCGATCAGAGCCATCTCCAGCGCATGGATCGGCCCGTTGCTCTCCTCGGTCGCCGACACCGCCGCCTCGCCCATGTCCAACGACACCGTCGCCACGTTGTGCGTCCCCGGCGCCCCCGTGCCGCGGATCGACACCGCATAGTTGCCCACTTCAAACGGCCTCACTCCAGGCCACGCCGCCTGCCTCAGCAACAACTCGACGGTCCCATCGGCGGCGTCCAGGTCGTAGCCTTCCATCTCAAGCTGATGCACCCTGTCGGCCAGTTCCCGCCGCGACTGCGCCCCCAACCGCCCCTCAAACCCGTACTGCGAAATCCAATGCTCCAGCGTCGCCGGATTCCGGCTCACCCCGCCCCCGGTAAACGCCTGCTGCGGGTCCACCGCCACATGCGCCGCGCCGGCGACAAACGACGCCAGTTCCCTCAGCTTCGACGCGTCGCCTCCGCACCGCGTCTCCACCCCCATCCGCGCCAGATTGCCCAGCACCCCCACCAGGTCCGCCACCCCATTCCTCGCCCCATACCCGTTTACCGTCCCCTGCACGTGCCCGAACCCCCGCCTCACAGCCTCCAGCGTATTCGCCAGCCCCAATCCGCTCCCGTTATGCGCGTGGATGCCCAGCTCGCCGCCCACCGCCGCCTTGACGATGTCGCACACCATCCCCACCTTGTCCGGCATCGTCCTGCCCGCCGAATCGCACAGCACCACCACCCCCGCCCCGCTCTGCCGCGCCGCCCACAGCACCTCGATCGCCGCCTCCGCATTCGCCTCATAGGCGTCGAAGAAATTGGCCGCGTCGAAGATCACCTCTTCGAACCGGCCCTTCAGATACGCCACTGAATCGGCCACCCGCCGCTTCAGCACGCCGTCGCCGGCGATGCCCATCAGATTCGCGTAGACGCTGGCCACCGGCGCGCCCGTCCCGGCCAGCGCCGCCAGGTAAGGATCGTCCTCGGCACGGCGCGATTCCGCCCTCACCGGACCGAACGCCACCAGCTTCGCGCTCTTGAACTCCACACCCCTCGCCCGCCGGAAAAACTCCGCGTCATGCCCGTCCGGCCCCGGCCACCCGCCCTCGATATAATCCACCCCAAACTCGTCCAGCCTGCGCGCCACCGCCAGCTTCTCTTCAACTGAAAAGGAAATCCTTCCGCTCTGCACGCCCTCGCGCAGCACGGAGTCCAGGATGGAAACTCGCATATGCGATCGCTCTCCTCAGGCCGGTGCCGCCACGCCCATGCCCGCCGGCAGCAGCCAGTGCTGATAGGAGTCCATTCCGCCCCTCACCGCATCGGCATACAACTGGCGCAATCGGGCCGTGGTTTTTCCGATAGTACCATCGCCCACCGGACGATGATCCACCTGCGTGATCGGTCCCACCTCCACCGCCGTGCCCGTGAAGAACAACTCGTCGCAGACATACATCTCGCTGCGGTCAATCGAGCGCTCAACCACCTCCAGCCGCATCTCGCGACGCGCCAGTTGCATCACCGAATCCCGCGTCAGTCCCTCCAGGATGTTGTCGCTCGGCGGCGGTGTCACCAACTGCCCCTTCCTCACCATGAAAATGTTGCACGTCGCCCCTTCGGCCACATGCCCGCTCTCGGTCAGGAAGATCGCTTCGTCGAATCCGTTGCGCCGCGCCTCGTCGCCGGCCAGCGCCGAATTCACATACGCGCCGCAGATCTTCGCCCGTCCCGGTATCGCGTTGTCTTCCACCCTGCGCCAGCTCACCACGCCCGCATGAAGCCCCTTCTCGCTATCCAGATACACCCCGAACGGAATCGCGATGATCGCCATCGAGTCCCTGTCGTCGGGCTGCACCCCCACCCTCGGCGCGGACTTGAACGCCAGCGGCCGCACATACACGTTCTCATGGAATCCGTTCCGCCGGCACAGCTCCGCCGTGATCCCGCACAACTCCCGCGCCGTCTCACCCACCTTGATCCGGATAATCCCGCAGTTCGACTTCCACCGCGAGTAATGCTCCTCGGCCCGGAACAGATACATCTCGTGCTGCTCTGCCGACCAGTACGCCCTGATGCCCTCGAACACACCCGTCCCATAGTGCAGCGCGTGCGTCAGAATGTTCACATTCGCATCGCCCAGCCGCATGTAGCGGCCGTTGAAGTACACCGTGATATCCGGGTTCGGATCGGCGGCTTTCATTGGCACACCTCCGCCCGTTCGGCCTCCCTCGCATGGGCGGCCCGCCTGCCTGCTTTCAACGCCTGCCGGTCGATCTCCAGCCAGCGCGTCGATTTCACCAGGTGCGCCAACGCATGATCCACCGCCTCCTGCCTCAGCATCCCGGTCAACTCCAGCAGCGCCCCCAGGCTGACAATATTGCCCGCCTTCGCCTCGCCCAGTTCATCGGCAAGCTGCGTAAACGGAATCGCCTGCATGTTCACATCGCCGCGCACTTGAATGCCTTCCGGAATCGACTCGCCGTTATACAGCACCCATCCGCCCGGCTCCACCGTGGGCAGAAACTTCTTCAACGACGGCTCGTTCAACGCCAGCAGCACGTTCGGCTTGGTCACCAGCGGCGAAGCGATCGGATGCGTTCCAACCCTCACATGGCAGTTCGATGTCCCCGACCTCATCTCCGGCCCGTACGAAGGCAGCCAGCTCACCTCCAGCCCCGCCTCCAGCCCCGCCTCGGCCAGCACTTCGCCCAGCATCAGCACGCCCTGGCCGCCGAACCCGGCCACCCGGATCCGCCAGTCCACCGGCCTGTCCGGCTTTGCGGCTTCAATCACGCCCTCGGCCGATTCGATGCCCAGAATCGCCGGTATCTGCTCCGCCGGCGGCGCCGGCTTCGGCGCCGGATACGGCTGCGCCTCTCTGGTCCGGTCCCTGTAAACACCGATCGGGAAGATCGCGGCCATCTCGTCCCGCACGCGCTCCTGCGCCGCCACCGGGCTCAGCTTCCAGATGGTCGGGCATGGAGAGAGAATTTCCACCAGCGAGAAACCCAGCCCCTTCACCTGATTCTCAAGCGCCTTCTTCACCGCGCGCGACGCCGCCATGATCTGCTTGGTCGTGCCCAGCGCCACGCGCTCGAGATACACCGGCGCTTCCAGCGCCGACAGCAGTTCGCATACCTTGATCGGGTAGCCGTCGTTATGCGCGTCGCGCCCGAACGGCGATGTGGTCGACTTCGCGCCCACCGGCGTCGTCGGCGCCAGTTGCCCGCCCGTCATCCCGTAGATGCCGTTGTTGACGAAAAACACCGTGATGTTCTCGCCGCGGTTGGCCGCGTGCAGGATCTCCGCCGTGCCGATCGCCGCCAGGTCGCCGTCGCCCTGATACGAAATCACGATCGAATCCGGCCTCGACCGTTTCGCCGCCGTCGCCACCGCCGCCGCCCGCCCGTGCGCCGCCTGGATGTTGCCCGTGTCCAGGTAGTAATAGGCGAACACGCCGCAGCCCACCGGCGACACCGTGATCGTCCGGTCCTGGATGCCCAACTGTTCGATGGCCTGCGCAATCAGTTTGTGCGCGTTGCCGTGGCCGCAGCCTGGGCAGTAATGCGTCTGGTTCCTCAACTCGCCCTTGCGCTCGTAGGTCTCGTAGAAGCAGTTCGATTTGTCGTGCAGAATCTTGTACTCAGCCATGGACCACCTCCTCTGAAACCACCACCGGCGTCGAACGCTTCAGCACCTCGCGCGCAAACCTCAGCACTTCCTCTTCCGACGGAATGTTGCCGCCGCACCGCCCATAAAACTCCACCGGCTTGCGCCCTTCCAGCGACAGCCTCACGTCCTCGATCATCTGCCCCGTCGACATCTCCACACACCCGAACACGCTCGCCGTCCGCGCCAGTTGCCTGATCTTCGCCTCCGGGAAAGGATACAAGGTGATCGGTCTCAGCAACCCCGCCTTCAACCCCTCGCCGCGCAACTGCTCCACCACCGACTTGCAGATCCGCGAAACAATCCCGTACGCCACCAGCACCAGGTCGGCGTCCTCGGCCATGAACGCTTCATAGCGCACCGCTTCGCGCTCGGCCCGCTTGTACTTGGCATCCAGATGCAGGATGTGCTTTTCCAGGTCATCGGCCTCGATGCGGATCGACGCCACCAGGTTCTTCCGCCTCTCGGCCGTGCCGTCCACCGCCCAGTCCGGCGTCGTCACCTTTCTCACCTCGGAGGCGAACGTCACCGGCTCCATCATCTGCCCGATAAACCCATCGGCCATCACGAACACCGGCGTCAGGTATTCATCGGCCAGGTCGAAGGCCAGCGTCGTCAAATCGGCCATCTCCTGCACCGAGTTCGGCGCCAGCACCAGCACCCTGTAGCAGCCATGGCCCCCGATCTTCACCACCTGCCGGTAGTCGCTCTGCTCCGGCGCGATGTTGCCCAGCCCCGGACCGCCGCGCGTGATGTCCACGATCACGCACGGCAACTCGGCCCCGGCCAGATAGCTCACACCCTCCTGCATCAGACTGATGCCCGGTCCCGACGACGCCGTCATCGCCCGCACCCCGGCCGACGCCGCTCCATACAGCATGTTCACCGACGCCACTTCGCTCTCCGCCTGGATGAAATGCCCGCCCGTCTGCTGGAAGTAATACGCCGCCGCCTCGGCGATCTCGCTCGCCGGCGTAATCGGATACCCGTAATAGGCGCGGCATCCGGCCAGAACCGCGGCCTTCACCACCGCTTCGTTGCCTTTGATCAGTTGGGGCTTCATTGCCGTTCTCCCTTCCCGCTCAGGCCGCCGCCGCCGCCGCCAGCTTGTACACCCGGATCGCCCCCGGCTCCGGACAGGCATAGAAACACAGCCCGCAGCCGTTGCAGCCCTGGCCCGAATACTCGGCCGGATGGTAGCCCTGATGATTCAGCCACCCGGCCAGCGAGAGCACTCCAATGTTGCAGGCCGCCACGCACAGCCCGCAGCCCTTGCACTCGCTCGTATCGATCTCCACCATGCCCTTATCCGGCCCCTTATCGGGCCTCATCGCAGACTGCGCTTGTTCCGCCATTCTCGTCTCCTAGCGTGATGCAAACACTCTATCTTCAATCCAACCCTGCCGTGCGGCCGGCTCCCTCAACTGCTCCCGGAAATCGGGATGCGCAATCGCGGTCAACGCCTCGGCCCTCTGCCGCAGGTTCTTGCCATGCAGGTAAGCGGCGCCGAATTCGGTAACCACATAATGTACGTCGGCCCGCGACGTCACCACCCCCGCCCCCTGCTTCAGGAACGGGATGATCCGCGACACCTTGCCCCCGCACGCCGTCGACGGCAGCGCGATCACCGGCTTGCCGCCCCGCGACCGCGCCGCCCCGCGCACGAAATCCACCTGCCCGCCAAAACCCGAATACGGCTTCGGCCCGATCGAATCCGAGCACACCTGCCCGGTCAGATCCACCTCCAGCGCCGAGTTGATCGCCACCATCCGATCGTTCTGCGCGATCAGGAACGGGTCGTTCACATACTCGGTCCGCTGGAACTCGAAAAACGGATTGTCGTTGATGAAATCGAACAGCCTCTGCGAACCCAGCACGAAACCCAACAGCGCCTTGCCCGGATGAATCTTCTTCCGCCGCCCGTTGATCACGCCCTTCTGGATCAGCTCGATCACGCCGTCCGAAACCATCTCGCTGTGGATGCCCAGGTCCTTGTGGTTCGCCAGCAGCGCCAGCACGCTGTCCGGAATCCCGCCGATGCCCATCTGCAACACCGACCCGTCGTCGATCAGCGCCGCCACGTGCGTCGCAATCCGGCGTTGAACCTCGTCCGGCTCCGGCGTCTGCAACTCCAGCGGCTGCCGCGACGTCTCCACCACGGCCGAAATCTCTGAAATATGCAGAAACGTGTCGCCGCACGTCCGCGGCATCCGGCTGTTCACCTCGGCGATGACATGCCTGGCACGCCGCGCCGCCGTCAACGTGCAATCGATGCTCGTGCCCAGCGACACATAGCCGTGCGAGTCCGGCGCCGAGGTCTGGATCAGCGCCACATCCAACGGCATCTCGCCCGATGTGAACAGCCGCTCGATCTCGCTCAGGAAGATCGGAATGTAATCGGCCCGCCCCTCGCCAACCGCGCCCCGCACGTTGCCGCCCAGGAACATCCCGTTGTGGCGGAAGCTGCGCTCCAGCCCCGGCCGCGTGTAGCCGGCCTTGCCGAACGTCAGCATGTGGACCACTTCCACCGCCTCCAACTCCCCGGCCCGATCCACCATCGCGTCAATCAGCGGTTCCGGCGTCGAACACCCCGGTTGAATCCATACCCTATCGCGCGATCGGATCTGTCTGACCGCCTCCGCCGCCGTTTGGAGCTTCTCTCTGTACCGCGCCGACCAGCTCATTCACCACCTCGCCAAGGACCGTCTGGCTCCACTTCCAACATAACACCACTTCCGAGTGGGTCTTAACTATAAGTCCCTATAATGAGTGTATAATCAGATCGCGTCCAAGACAACAAAAAAACGACACCCACCTCCGGTTTTCGCTCGGGCCAGTCCACTCTTTCCACCCCCCCTGCTCCATCTGCCGCCAACGTGATAGTCTCGTCATTGCCATCGAGGGGCGCGGGCGCTTCCAGCACCGGCGCTGCCTGCTGGTGACTATAAGGAGTGTCCCGCATGACCCGCGCTCAGTTTCTTTCGCTGCTCGCCGCGCCCGCCGCGCCGCCTGCTGACCGCACCTATGTTGCCGTCTCGCCCGGCACCCACCCCGGCATCGTCTTCAGCGCCTCTGAACTGCCCGCCATGCGCCGCCGCGCATCCGGAGCCGGCATGGCCGCCGAAGCCTGGTCACGCGTCAAACGGCTCGCCGCCGCCGAATCCAACCTGCCTCTTACCGTCAAACAGGCTGTCGGCCGCGACGGCGCCACTCTCGCCGAACGCCTCGAAGCCATGGCGCTCATCTATCAGGTCGAGCAGGACCAGCAGATGGGCCGCCGCGCCCTCACCCTCTTTGAGAACGTTCTCCACACCATCGATCCCATCGAGTTCCACAAGACCGTCGACAGCGACTTCTTCGCCACCGAGCACTGGCCCAAGTCCTTTGCCCACGCCTGGGACTGGCTCCAACCTCTCATCCCCGCCAATCGCAAACCTCGCCTGCTCGCCGCTCTCGAAGCCTGGAGCGCCGCCCTCTATCAACACACCGAAAGCTGGTGGTGGCGCGAGGCCGGCTACAACTGCGGCGCCATCCCGGTGGGCGCGCACGGCGTCCTGGTCTCGGCCATTCGCGGCGATTCCCGCCACCCCGATCTCTCAAAGTGGCACTCCGAGTGTTTCCGCAAGATCAGCCGCAACTACTTCCCCGAAACCTGGCGCGCCAACGGCATCTGCAACGAAGGCCCCGGCTACGCCCACTACCACCGCAACCCCACCCTGTTCGCCAATGCCGTCCGCCGCCTCGGCGGCCCCGACATCATCGCCCAATCCGGCGCCGTCAACGCCATGCACTACCTCCGCCACCAATGGATGCCCCAGGGCGGCTGCGGACCCGTCGGCGACAACACCAGCTACGGCCGCCGCGTCTTCCAACCCATCTACCTCCTCGGCATCGGCGAACTCGGCGACGCCGCCGGCCTCTGGACATTCGAGAAGTACGCCGACCTCGACCGCATCAACCCCACCGAACTCTTCCTCTGCTGGCCCGATTCGCTCAAACCCTTGAGCCCCGCCACCCTCGACCTGCCCACCTCCCACTACTTCGAAATCGACTCCAACCGCGCCGGCTACCTCTTCGCCCGCAACCGCTGGGACGACGAACGCGCCCACTGGTTCGTCTACACCACCCGCTACGAAAACGCCAACCATACCCACTATGACCCCAACAGCTTCCTGTTCACCGCCTTCGGCGAACAGTTCGCCACCCATGAGAACGTCTACGGCTACTCCCACCCACACCACGGCGCCGACATCGAACACAACATCGTCATCGTTGGAGAGGGAGGAATGCCCGCCAACGACCGCCCCACCTCGGCCGGCGACGACGGATCGCTCTATGGCTACATGACCGGCGTCGTTGCCGGCGACTTCGCCGACTTCGCCCGCGGCGACGCCCGAGCCTCCTACGCCGACCGTTCCATCAAAGGCTCCCAACCCGCCATCCGCGCCGAACGCGCCGTCCTGTTCGCCAAACAGGGCCCGAATCCCTATGTCGTCGTCGCCGACGACATCCAGCGCAGCCAGTCCGATGAAGACTACCACTGGCAGTGGTACACCCGCGCACGCCAGATCGCCGGCCGCGGAACATTCGCCGAACCCTTCGCCATCCAGGGCGAACACGCCCGTTGCCGCATCGCCTTCCACACGCCCGATGCGCCCGCGCACGAATTCAAGGTGGTCACCAGCGAAGGCGTCCGCACGCCCTTCGAACTTGGCCTGCTGCGCGTCTCCCGCAAAGGCGTCCGCGCCCGCTACGCCGCCCTGGCCGCGGCCAACAGGACCGGCCAGCCCGAGCCGCAAATCCTCCGCGGCCCCGATGTCCAGGGCAACCCGAACGCCGCCAGCTTCATCGTCAAAGGCGACGGCTTCGAGGATCTCATCGTCTGGCAATCGGAGGAAAAGGACGGCGCGGGCGGCGCCCTGCTCACCTGCGGGCGGCTCAAAACCGACGCCCTCATGGCCATGGTCCGCACCAACCCCTCCGGACAGGTCACCGGCTACGTCCTGGGCGAGGGCCGCACGCTCGAATTCAATGGCAAGCCCCTGGCCCGCTCCCAGGCCGGGTTCTCAGTCAGCGCCGGCGAGGTAAAGACGATGGTCGCCGGCCCGCGCCGTCCTCGACAAAACCAGCCCCCGCTGCCCGCTCATGGCGAACTCTGGCTGCCCGCGCAAACCACTCGCCTCTGGGTGGACGGCAAATCTGCCCGGCCCTCTCCCGGCCGCGACGGCCTGGCGCGAATCTAAGGAACCACCCGTGGCGCGCTGCGCGCCGGTCCGGCGTGGGATGTCGGGCGTCAGCCAGGCTTCAGTGCACCCGGCCCGGATCATCCTCAACCGGAGGGCGCATGCTCTTGTCCAACCCGCCGAAGAACTTGTCGAGCAGCGGCAGGCGGCTCTTCAGACGGATCTCGATGCCCAGCGATCCAGCCAGATGCGAGAGGCCGAGGGCAATCCGTCCGTCGGCAACCAGGAGTCTTTCGGGGACCGAGCCGCTCTCCTTGATCGCCGCCGCCAGCGCTTCCGCCGCCGCTTCCACAAGCGGTCTGCCCGGCTCTCTCAACACCGGCCGATACGCTCGCTCACTCCGCACATCCAGGGCCACCACGACATAGGCCACAATCGGACGTTTACTGCCGTCCCCAATCACTCCTGGCATCACCCTGCCGCCCAGGCACATCGCGCCCGGTTTCCGGCCCGAAGGTAACGCTGCAAACTCCTCGTCGCTCAGCCACAGCCGCGGCGGGTTCACTTTTATGATCGCCATGCACAGCATCGTCCCCATCCAACCCTGCGCCCCTTTGTAAAGCAGGGGCGCCTGCTTCTTTTCGTCATCCCACAGCCGGTCGCCAACGCGTTCGAGCGCTCCGGATGAGAAGAACGCGATGAGGGATTCCAGGCACCGGGCCAGCCGCAATCCCTCTTCCTGGTTGATGTACCAGGGATAGTATCCGCGCCGGGTGCTCCTGAAATGGAAGGGTTTGTGAAGACCCGGTATGCGGCACGAATGGATCAGATCCAGGTCCAGGCCGGTGAGTTCGTCAGGGTCCGGAAACGCCACGCGGATCGAGTCGCACTCCGCCAGCAACAGATCCGTCGCATCCTCGGCGGCGCATACGTCCTGATACCAGGAATAACCGGCTGCGCCCGGATACACGTGAATCGCCTCATGCTCGCCAAGTGAACCCATCACCGATACGAAATCCACTTCCTGACGGCGGCTGCGCTCAACGGCGATCAACTGCTCCTCCCGGAGCCGGCCCCATGGCCTGATCCTGCCGATCTCGGCCGCCAAACGGCAGAGTCGTGACGCCGTGGCCTGGCTCAGCGGCTTTTCACCTTCGACTTGTTTGGCAAAGTGCGTCTTCGCGGCCATTCAAACACTATACCTGCTAAGGCTTCACCCCGCGCTGGTCCGGCGTATCGATCGGCACTTCGACGAAAAACAGCTCCTTCGACCCCTCGCGGATGCCCGTAATGTACAGGATCGCGTTGCGCCGGTGCCGGACGTTGAAATACAGGAACCCGTGCGCCGCTTCGCCCGGCGTCAGCGTCTTCGCCGCCCACGCGCGCGTCTCGAACTCGATCTTCGTCAGCGGGTTCTTCTTCCTCGGCAGCGGGATCGGCGATGGGTACGAAACCCCGCCCGGCCCTGGACGCCTCGGCGCACGCACGCTGAGGATCTCTCGCGCATCCATCGGCTCGATCTGCATCCGGTCAGGCGTCTGGTACGACACATACATCCGGTCCACCATCACCGTCTCCTGGCCCTGGTTTTCCATCATGAGCAGGACGGGCAGTATCCCGTATTCGTTGGGGTTGGTCTTGGCGAAGACGGGCTTGGTTTCGGCGTCGCTCTCATACTTCACAGCCGCGATCCGCACCTTGCCGGTCACCTGCACAGACGGGTAATCGGTGGCTTTTCCAGGCAGAAAAGCGTCGGCCGCCAGCAGGGAGAGTCCGGCCATCGAAGTTATACTCAATGAAGCGACCCAGGCTTTGACCCGCACCATCACCTACCTCCTCTACCGGCTGCTCCAGGCTCTCGCCTTCCCGCTCCTCTTACTCTATCTTGTCCGCCGTATCCTCAAGAACCGCCACTACGCCCGCCGCCTCGGCGAACGCTTCGGACTGGTGCCGCCCGGCATAAAACCGACGCTGCCCGGTCCGGTCTGGTTGCACGCCGTCAGCGTCGGCGAAGTCATCGCCGCCATCCCGCTGATCCGCGCCCTGCGCACAGCCCTGCCCGGCACTCCGGTCTACGTCTCGGCATCCACCCTCGCCGGCCGCGCCATGGCCGATCAGAAACTGACCGGCCTGGCTGACGGTGTGTTCTACGCGCCCCTGGACTACTGCTTCGCCGTCCGCCGCGTGTTGCGACGTCTGCGTCCCGCCCTGCTCATCATCATGGAGACCGAGATCTGGCCCAACATGATGCGCGAGGCCAAGCGCAGCGGCGCCGGCGTCATCATCGTCAACGCCCGCATCTCGGACAAGGCCCTGCCCCGTTACCGCCGCCACGCCTGGTTCTTCCGCCACCCGCTCGCCTGCGCCGATGCCGTGCTGGCCCAGGACGAAACCGCCGCCGGCCGCTACCGGATGCTGGGTGCGCCCGTGGTCGAGGTCGCCGGCAACCTGAAATACGACTTCGACCCCGCCACGGCCCGCGTCGCCCCCGACCTCGAAGCCTGGATCAAATCGTCCCAAGCCGGCCAGATCCTCATCGCCGCCTCCACCATGCCCCCGGCCTGCGACGGCGATGTCGACGAGGACGACCTCATCATCGCCCAATGGCCCTCGCTCGCCGCCGCCCACCCCGATCTGTTGCTCATCCTCGTCCCGCGCCGCCCCGAACGCTTCGCCTCCGCGGCGGCCAAACTCGAAGGCGCCGGCATCGCATTCGCCCGCCGCACGGCCCTCTCTGGACCGAGCCGCGTCCTGCTGCTCGACACCATCGGCGAACTCAACGGACTCTTCCGTTTCGCCACCCTCGTCTTCATGGGCGGCACCCTCGCCGGGCGCGGCGGCCACAATATCCTCGAACCGGCGGCCTTCGGCGTCCCGGTGGCCTGTGGCCCGCATATGGAGAACTTCGCCGAAATCGCCGCCGAGTTCGACGCCGCCGGAGCCCTGCCCGGACTTGACCAAACGAACTGGTGTTTCGCCATCTCATCCCTGCTGAAGCAACCTGGACAATTGACAGCCATAGGCAAGACATCACTGGAGTTAGCCAATTCAAAACGGGGCGCGACGGCACGCTCCATCCAGCGCATCCGGCAGGCCTACGACGCCGCGTTGCCCCGCCCCATCCCGCCCGTCGCGCTCGTCCCGCTCACCTGGCTCTGGCGCGCCGGCATGGCTGCCGACCGTACGTTCAAGCGCATCAACACGTACGTCCCCCGGATGCCCGTGGTCAGCGTGGGCAACCTCGCCCTCGGCGGCGCCGGCAAGACGCCGCTCATCATTTGGCTCTGCCGCGAACTCTCCCAGCGCGGCCTGAAACCCGCCGTCCTCACCCGCGGCTACCGCCGCAGCGCCGGCAAAGCGATCGAAATTTTCCTTCCCTGCTCGACGCCCGATGTCGCCCGCGCCGGCGAGGAGGCCTGCCTCATCCTCCAACGCGGAAGCGCCGCGGTCGCCGTCGGCGCGGATCGCCGTAAGTCACTCACTGAACTCCAGAAACAATTCCACCCGGACATCATCCTGCTCGACGACGGCTTCCAGCACTGGCCGCTGCGCCGCACCGCCGACATCGTCCTCATCGATGCCCTCGACCCCTTCCGCGGCGGCGTCCTCCCCCTCGGCCGCTCCCGCGAACCCTTCTCCTCGCTGCGCCGCGCCACGGCGATCGTCATCACCAGAACCAGCCCAAACCGCGAGTACTCCGGCCTCCTCGCCGAGATCCGCCGCCACAACCCATCGGCCCCCATCTTCCGCGCCCGCACGGTTGGACACCCTCCGGATCTGGGGGCGAGTTCGTTTGGCGCGTTCTGCGGGCTCGGCCAGCCCGAAGCTTTCCGCAATACTCTCAACGAGTTAGGCCTGTCGCCCGATTTCCTCGAAGCCTTCCCCGACCACCACCACTACACCGAATCCGAAATCGCCCGGCTGAAGTCCCGCGCCCCGCTCCTGTTGACCACGGAGAAAGATCTGTTGAATGTTCCGCACGCCGCCCGCGCCGGAATCCACGCCATTTCCATCGACCTGGAACTGGACGACCCTGCCGGTCTGCTGGCCGCGCTCAATCCGCCAGCAACTCGCGGATCAGCCTGATATTGGACGGCGGCGTCTCCAGCGGCAGGCAGCCGGTCCCCATCAGGCAGTTCGGCTTGGCAATCGAGACAATCCGTTCCACTTCGGCGCGGATCGTCTCCCGGTCGTCGCAGGCGACAATCCGCGGATCCATATTCACCCGCACCTTCACCGACGGCTTCCGCGCCCACACCTTTTCGACAAACTCCCGCTGTTTTGTCTCGACGTTGCAGACAAGGAAACCTGTTCCCGTCGACAGCATGTCGTCGAGAATCGGATACGTATGGCCGCCCATGATGCAGGGGACGGGCGTGCCTGTGATGGCCGACGCCTCGCGCAGAATCCAGTTCAGCGCCGGCAGTTCGACGTTGTGGAACTGGCGGGGCGACAGCAGCGGCGGCGCGGCGGCGGATTCAAAGAACGCCACGCCGACGCCGGCCTCGACCACCGCCTTGCAGAACGCCGCCTGGTTGCGCGCCAGTTGCATCAGCCACTCGGCGACGGGTTCAGGCGTCAGTCCAACATCTTCCAGCAGCCCGGTGATGCCCCGCAGGTTGAAGGCGACGGAAAACGGCCCGGCCACGGGCACCCGGACGTCGGCTTCGGGCAGGGCGTCCTTCAGGCGGCGGGCCGTATCGATCACCATCGGGATGCGTCCGTCGCGTTTCGGATCGAAGGGCCGGATCGCCAAGCCCTCGTCGATCGACCGGCAGGGGTTGCGGCTGATGGCCGGAATGGCGTCCTCGCCGGGGTTCTCGACTTCGGCGCCGTAGGCTTCGGCTTCCAGGTTGTAGATGTCGATG
The DNA here is from genome assembly GCA_013822245.1 of Candidatus Solibacter sp. GTDB lineage: Bacteria > Acidobacteriota > Terriglobia > Bryobacterales > Bryobacteraceae > PNKE01. The sequence goes on along the minus strand of PNKE01000024.1, from coordinate 8,303 downwards.
CCCACGACAATCGGCTGGTGGCGGTACTCGAGCCAGGCGTCGCGGTGGCCCTTGAAGATCAGCTCCGGGTCGCGCGAGGTCTCGTAAGGAGAACGGCCGGCGAACCGGGCGGCGTGTTCATAGATGGAAGGGGAGAATGGGATCTTCATGGCCGGGACAGCTTGGACATATCGTATCGTTTTGAGCAGTCTGTTTGAGCAGTCTGAACGATGCGCCGGCAAATCCTCCCCTACGCCGTGGCCGCGACCGCTGGGACCGTGAAAGGATCCCGGTGGCCGTTGAGCATAATCGGATTGTCTTGCTTGTTGCGGCATCCAGGCTCCATGCGGCACGCCAAACCCAGGTTCGAGCACCGCAACCGGGCGCGGATCTCATCCGGCCACATCGATTCTGAAGCCCTGGTGGCGCCGGAGCATCCCGTTCGGGCGATTTGGGCGGTGCTGGAATCGCTCGATTCCCCGGTCCGCCAAGGCGATGCTGGACGCAGCGCCACCTGCTTGGGTGGGACCCTGCCCCACTGGTAATCCGCGCCGGTGAGCCGGCGCCCCGGCCACCTGCCAGCCGTGGATATGCGAAAACGCCCGGATGTGCTTTCCGTTGTATAGGTGCCCCGAATTCCAGGTCCCGTACATCTGCGTGTCCGGGCTCAGCTTCACCATCCCGAGCGGCCGCCCCGCCGGCGCAAAGAACAACCATCTCGACTTGTGCGTATCCAAAACGGATTCACCAGGTCCACATCGCTCTCCGCCCCCTGCGCGGCGCACATCAGGGCCGCGGCCAATCCCGCGATTCGGCTGACAAAATCCTATCGAAACACCAATCCGCCGCCATCGCCCGCCGCTTCCGTGTCATGATTCTCTTGACCATGACCAACCGCCTCGCCCTCGCCCTGCTCGCTCCGGCGCTCGTCTGCGCCGCTGCGCCCGCCGTGCCCGAGCTTTGGTACAACCGCCCCGCGGCGAACTGGAACGAGGCCCTGCCCGTCGGCAACGGCCAGATGGGCGCCATGGTCTTCGGCGGCGTCCAGTCCGAACGCATCCAGTTCAACGAAGCCACCGTCTGGACGGGCCGCCCCCACGACTACGCCCACAAAGGCGCCTCGAAATACCTCGCCCAACTGCGCGAACTCCTCTTCGCCGGCCGTCAGAAAGAGGCCGAAGCCCTCGCCATGCGCGAGTTCATGAGCATCCCTGTCCGCCAGCATGCTTATCAATCCTTCGGCGACGTCATGATCGACTTCGGCGGCCTCCCCGCCAACGCCGCGCCCGCCTCCTACCGCCGATCTCTCAACCTCGACACCGGCTCAGCCCTCACCCGCTTCACCATTGACGGCGTCACCTATACCCGCGAAGTCTTCGCCTCCTATCCCGCACGCGTCATCGCCATCCGCCTCACGGCATCGAAGTCGAAAAAGCTCTCCTTCACCGTCACCATGAAATCCACCCATGCGGACACCAAGGTCTCCGCCGCCGGCGACGAAGTGGTCCTCACCGGTTCGCCCGCCGATTCCGCCATCCGCTTCGAAGCCCGCCTCCGCATCATCCTCAACGGCGGCGGCATGACCGACCACAACGGCCAGCTCTCGGTCGCCGCCGCCGACTCCGCCACACTGCTTCTTTCCGCCGCCACCAACCACGTCAACTTCCGCGACGTCTCCGCCAACCCTTCCGAACGCACCCGCGCCACCCTCGAAGCGCTCTCAAAAACCTCATTCCGCCGCCTCCGCAACCAGCACATCGCCGGCCACCGCCGCCTGTTCCGCCGCGTCTCCCTGGATCTGGGCTCCTCGCCCGCCGCCGCGCTGCCCACCGACGAACGCATCGCCCAGTTCGCCGCCGGCAACGACCCCTCGCTTGTCGCACTGCTGTTCCAATACGGCCGCTATCTGCTGATCGGCTCCTCCCGCCCAGGCAGCCAGCCCGCCAACCTCCAGGGCGTCTGGAACGACTCCAATAAACCCTCCTGGGACAGCAAATACACCGTCAACATCAACACCGAAATGAACTACTGGCCCTCCTGGACCGCCAACCTCGCCGAGTGCCAGATCCCCCTGTTCGACGCCCTCAAGGAAGTTGCCAGGTCAGGCGAAACCACCGCCCGCGAACACTATGCCGCTCCCGGCTGGGTTCTCCACCATAACTTCGACCTCTGGCGCGGCACAGCCCCCATCAACGCCTCCAACCACGGCATCTGGCCCACCGGCGGCGCCTGGCTCGCCCAACACGCCTGGGAGCACTACCTCGTCACCGGCGACCGCACCTTCCTCCGGGATACCGCCTACCCCCTGATGCGCGGCTCCGCCCTCTTCTTCACCGAATACCTTATCCCCGACCCCAAGCGGAAATGGCTCATCTCCGGGCCCAGCAACTCCCCCGAACACGGCGGACTCGTCATGGGCCCCGCCATGGACCACCAGATCGTCCGCAACCTCTTCGGCAACGTCATCGCCGCCTCCGAAATCCTCGGCATTGACCCCGATCTCCGCGCAAAGCTGCACGATCTCCGCCCCCGCATCGCCCCCAACCAGATCGGCCGCCTCGGCCAGCTTCAGGAATGGCTCGATGACGTCGACGATCCCAAAAACACCCACCGCCATGTCTCCCATATGTTCGGACTCCACCCCGGCTCCGAGATCACCCCCTACGGCACGCCCGATCTCTTCGCCGCCGTCCGAAAATCGCTTGAGTTCCGCGGCGACGAAGCCACCGGCTGGTCCATGGGCTGGAAGATCAACCTCTGGGCGCGCCTGCTCGACGGCGACCACGCCTACCTCATCCTGCGCAACCTCATCCGACCCGCCATCGAAGGCGGCAAGCACCGCTCAGGCCTCTATGTGAACATGTTCGACGCCCATCCGCCCTTCCAGATCGACGGCAACTTCGGCGCCGCCGCCGGCATCGCCGAAATGCTCGTCCAGTCGCACGACCCCTACGCCACGCCCGCCTCGCTCACCCCCGTCCAGCGCGGCCAGGCAGGCTTCATCCACCTGCTCCCCGCCCTGCCCAAGGCCTTCCCCACGGGCAGCGTCCGCGGACTCACCGCCCGCGCAGGCTTCACCGTCGGCATCTCCTGGCGCGACGGCAAACTCGCCTCGGCCTCCGTCCGCGCCGCCCAATCCAAGCCGCTCAAACTCCGCTACGCCGGAGAGGAAGTCGAAATCCAGGCCGTGGCCGGCCGCACCTACCGCCTTGGCCCCGATCTGCGGTACTCGACGCGCTGACACACTTCGAGCCCGCTCGCTTATTCTGTGGGGAATTCCGAGGATGGGGCGCGCGGTGGGATTTGAACCCACGACATCCAGAACCACAATCTGGCGCTACTACCGACTGAGCTACGCGCGCCGCGGAATGTACCTAGTTTACCAGAACCCGCTGTTCCTCACAGCGCGGATATTGCCCCGCGACCAAAAGCAGCCCCGCGCAACGTCGATGCACCCTGGAGGATGATCGGTACGCTTCTCGAATCGCTCACGCCAAACGAGTGCGAGAACTGCTTCCAGACTTGCCGGTATGTTCACACTTAACTCAAAACCGCGCTCATGGAGGGATGGATGCCGGCTATGCCGATGGAACGCTGATGCGGGGGAGGCGCGGCACGGGGTGCTGGCGGCCGCCGGGCCGGTGCGGGTTGTGGCCGCGGCGGCGCCCGTGCGCTTCGCTATCACTTCGCCTCCATCGGGCTGTGAAAAGGGCTTTCACCTTTGATCTGCCGAACATGCCCGGCACACATGAATAGGGCGGCGGGAGTTGCCTCCAGCCGCCCTTTGGCTCGGGTTAGATCCGGCCTACCATTCCAGGCGCAGGCCCATGGTGATGATGCGCTGAGTGACCTGGACGGCGGTGGGCCGGCCGAAGGCCGCATTGCCGACGGTGCCGACGACGCCGCCGAAGTTGGTGCGGTTGAAGATGTTGAACCCATCGGCGCGGTAGATGAGCACAACGGGGTTGCGCTCGTTCTCCCACAGCGTGGTGCGCTTGACGATGGAGAGGTTTTCGGTGAAGACCGCCGGCTGGCGGAAGTCGTTATGGAAGAACGCCGCGGTGCCGAGCGTGAACTGCGGTGCGGGAGCGAAGGCCGAGGCGTTGAACCAGCGCGTGGCCGGGTTGTTCGGGTCGAGCGTGGTGCGCTCGATGCCGGTGCGGATCGGGCCGCTGCCGAGGTTGGCCTTGGTCTGCGGGGCGAACAGCACGCCGGGGCCGAGCGGGTTGCCGGGCGTGACCAACTGGATCAGAGTGCCCTTGCGGTAGGTCTGGGCGCCGGAGATGGTCCAGCCGGAGACGAGGGCGTTGCCGGCGGGATTCAGGTTGCCGAGCCAGCGTTTGCCCTTGCCGAAGGGCATGTCATAGCTGGACAGGATGTTGAGAACGTGGGGGATGTCGAAGGGCATGAAGCTCTTGGCATCGCGGACGTTGTTGAAGTCCTGGGGCGCGGCCAGTCCGCCCTGGCCGAAGACCTGGCGGAAGTGGCCGTAGCTGAGGCTCTTCGACCATGTGTAGTTGGACATGATCTGGAGCGATCCGAAGCGGCGCTCAAGCTTCAGCTGGAGGGCGTCGTACCAGCTGGTGCCGAAGCCGGCGAACAGGCTGCTGACGTCGAGGTAGTGGGGGAACGGCCGCAGGGACTGGGCGACGCTCAAGTTGCTGCGGAAGCCGTCGAAGGGCATCCGGATGCCGGCGGCGACGGCGGCCGGCGAATCCACCCGCTGTTGCAGCAGCGAGCCCATCGAGAGCAGGCCGGTGGGCAGGGCGTTCAGACCCATCGTGGAGTTCAGCCGCGACCCGCGATTCTGCTGATAGGCGACATCGATCAGGAAGTTCTTGAACTCATGCTGGATGCTGACGCTCAGGTTGCGGATACGGCCAGCCTGGCCGGCGGTGGGGCCCTGGTAGGAGACGTTCTGGTAGTTCACGATCGTCGGATCGATAATGGGCGGCGGGCGGTAGCCCTGCTGGACGGGGATGCCGGCGTCCCAATTGATGACCGGGTTCAGCCCGTCGCTGATGAGGGAGTTGGAGCCCGAGAAGCCGAAGCGGCAACCGCAGCCGCCGCTGGAGAGGCCCTGGTAGTAGATGGCCCAGCCGCCGCGGAGCACCGTCTTCGAGCCGATGCGGTAGGCTGCGCCGACGCGCGGGCCGATGTTGGAGAAGTCGGTCGGGTAGAATCGCCTCATGCCGTTGCGGCCGGGGCCTGCGCCTGAAAACACCAGCGCTCCGGGCCGGCCGCCCGCGCCGGGGTTGGGCACGTTGATGTCGACGTGCGAGTAGCCGTTGCCGCCGGGGATGTGCCAGCCGATCGGCACCTCATAGCGCACGCCGAGGTTTAGCGTCAGCCGCGAGGTGACGCGCCAGTTGTCCTGGAAGTAGACCGAGGTATCGTAGTAGACCGTGGTGTCGAACAGCACGGGCGGGACCACGTTGCTCGCCTGATCGACCGCGCCCAGCAGCATGGATGCGAACTCGTGGCCGGTATTGGTGGTGCCGGGCAGCATCGTCTGCGTGCGGTTGAACGTATAGCGGCCGTTGGTGTTGGCGAGGTCCTGGCCGAGGGTCGTGAAGCGGCGCCACGCCCCGCCGAACTTATACTCGTGCTTGCCGCGAATCCAGGTATAGCCCTGTGAGATCCAGTGCTGGCGGTTGAACTGCGCGCCGTTGGCCACCTTGCTGTCGGCGTGGCCGTAGGGCGACAGGCTGGCCGGGCCGGTGAACATAATGCGCGGGGTGGCGTCGGAGTCGCCCGAGAGGTTGAAGCCCAGCTTGCTGCCGGCGCCTTTCTGGGCGGAGTTGTCCCAGCTCTGCCGGGTGATCGAATAGCCATAGGTGGTGTGCATCACCATGGCCGAGCTCAGGTTGACGTCGTGGTTGACGCGGTGGCTGTAGGGCTTCTGGAAGTTGTCCAGTCCGTTGCCGAGAGGACCCTCGAAGTTCTGAACGGCGAAGCTGGATTCGGTCTCGTTGGTGAAGAAGTAGGACAAACGGTTGGTGGGGCTGAAGGCGTGGTCGAACTTCAGGCTCCAGATGTCGCGCTTGTACTGCGTGGTGTTGACGAAGTTGTAGTTGCCCACCAGCGCCGGCGTGTTGGGGTCGGGAATGAGCGGCACGATCTTGGCCGAGTTCCGGCTGAAACGGGCCTGCGGAATGGCGCCGTTGGGGAACGGAGAGCGGGCGTTGCCGGAAGTGGTGGCGGGGTCGTAGATGACCGGGATACCGGCTCCGCTGAAGACGCCCTGCTTCATCGCGACCGTCGGCACGGTGCTGACGGGGAAGCCCAGGGTGGCCGGGCGCAGGTCCTTCGTATAGGTGAAGAAGAAGAACGTCTTATCGCGGCCGTCATAGACTTTCGGAATGAACACCGGGCCGCCGACCGAGCCGCCGGTTTCATTGAAGCGCTCTTTCGGCCGGAAACTGGTGGCCGGGTTGGTGCTGGAATTGCGGTTCCAGGCGTTGGCGCTCCAGATGTCGCGGCGCATGTTGTGGAACCCGGCCCCATGGAACCAGTTCGAGCCGCTCTTGGAGACGTAGATCTCGATGCCGCCGCCGACGCGGCCATACTCGGCCGAGTAGTTGCTGCCGAGCATCCTGAATTCGGAGAACATTTCAGCGGACGGGAAATTGAATACCGCGCTCGATTCGACGTTGAGCGCGCTGGCGCCGTCCATCAGCACTTCCTGGGCGCGGCCGCCGGAGCCCGAGACGCTCTGCTCGCCCGCGTTGGCGGTGACGCCCGGCATATAGCTGACAAAGGTGCGCGGGTTGCGGACGCCGCCGGCAAACAGCGGGAGGTTATCCATCATCTTTGTGGAGACGCTGGCGCCGCGTTCGGAAGTGGAGGTTTCCAGAAGAGGAACATCCGCCGTCACGGTCACCGTCTGTTGAATGTCGCCCAGTTCCAACTGCAAGTCCATGTCGATTCGCTGGGCGATTCGCACCTCGACGCTGGGCCGCGTCAGTCGCTTGAACCCGGTCTTTTCGGCCGTGATCGCGTAGACCGCCGGCGGCAGCGCGGAGAAGACATAGAGTCCGGCATCCGAGCTTGCCGTTTCGATTCGAGCCCCCGAAGCAACATTGGTAGCGACAATGCGGACCGCCGGTATGGCGGCGCCCGTTGGATCAGTGGTTGTTCCGGCGACCGAACCGGTTGCCACCTGTGCATCGAGCGGCGCCACTAGGAACACTCCGATCAGCGACAGGGCTGCGATGATTCTCTTCATTCGGTTCCCTTCCTTTTCCGGGCGGCCACCGGCCACCCAATTCTGAAGCTATGTGGAGTGAGTATAAGGGGAAGTCCGCCCTCCGGTCAACCGCCTCATGACAAATCAGTTACATGCCCGCAAGCCCGTCCCCCCCTGCCTGCTTTCCGCCCCTCACCACCCCTGGATTCACTGGACTCTCAACTGGGGGTAACCCGGCTGCGGGCCGGGCTTGGGACTCTCCTGGTCGAACAGCCGTTCGTAATCCTCCCACCGCGACACCATGATCTTCACCTTCCTTCGGAGCTGGCTCGAAAGGTCGGGACCCAGCACACGGATGCTCTCCAGTTCCGCGGTCCTGGCCGTCTCGATGAGCACCTCCCTGGTGGCGTCGACGAGATCGGCCAGGACGATGCTGTTGTCCATTTCGCGGCGTGCGAGGTCCTTGATGGCGCGCCACTCGGTGATGTCGGTGAGGTGCTCCTGGAACTCGATGGGCCGCCGCAGCCGGCCATTGCGGGCGAAGTCGAGTATGTACTGATACTCCAGGGCGCCGCGGCAATTGTCGATGAGGATTCCGAAGACCTGGATGCGCTTATCGAGCAGTTCGAGTTCGGCCTTCAGGGCCGGCGCGGCCGCGGCGGAGCCGATCGAGCGCAGATCCGCGCGGGCGCGGGTCATCTCCGCCTGCATCCGCGCCAGAATGTTACCCGAAACGGCCATGCCGCCCAGACCCTCATACTGGCGGGTGCCCTGAATGTCGCCGAGGTCCTGCGCGCGGACTTCGCTGCGCGCCTGGAACAGGTACTTGCGGTAATAGTCCGTCTCTTCCGGCTTCAACTCCCGCGGGAACGGCACCCAGGGCCGGGTGAGCCAGCGCTGGTGGACCGAGGCGATATAGAACAGCGTGCCGCCGAAGTTCAGGATGTCGGCGTCGCGCTGCACCCGGTGCAGAGCCATCCAGGCGCTCACCAGCGCGCCGGCATTGGTCTCGCCCACGCGCGAAGCGGCGATGGAGCGCAGCAGTTCGGCCCGGCTGGCGTCGTCGGTGGTGGGCTTCTTGCGGAACCGGTTGTAGATCTCGAAGTACAGCCCTGTGTCATGGCGGTCGCCGATC
>PNKE01000060.1 GCA_013822245.1 Candidatus Solibacter sp. | reverse complement strand
CTGATGAGGATTCGCCCTCTATTCGCCAATAAGCCCCCCTCCATCCCAACCCCCATCCCGCCACCCCCACCCCCCGTCCGCCCGCCCTCATCCCGTCGCGCTGCCTTGCCCCGGAAACCCGGTCGCAGTCCGCGGCTTCCCGCTCGATCATCGCTTCATCCGCGCACGATCGACTTTCATTCCTTCCGCCCGCCATCCGGGCATCACTTGACGATAAGCTATTTCCATGGCACTTCTGCTCGCTCTCGACCAGGGAACCACCTCCTCGCGCGCCATCATCTTCGACGCCGCCGGCCGCGCCCTGGCCACCGCCCAGAAGGAGTTCACCCAGTTCTTCCCCCAACCCGGCTGGGTCGAGCACGACCCGCTCGAAATCTGGTCCTCCCAGGTCGCCGTCGCCGCCGAAGCCGCCGCCAAGGTCAGCAACCTCGGCCAGCATATCGCCGCCGCCGGCATCACCAACCAGCGCGAAACCACCCTCGTCTGGGACCGCCGCACCGGCGCCCCCGTCTATAACGCCATCGTCTGGCAGGACCGCCGCACCGCCTCCATCTGCGCCGGACTCAAAGCCGGCGGCCTCGAACCTCTCTTCCGCCACAAGACCGGCCTTCTCCTCGACCCCTATTTCTCCGGCTCCAAACTGAAATGGATCCTCGACAACGTCGACGGCGTCCGCGCCCGCGCCGAACGCGGCGAACTCGCCTTCGGCACCGTCGACACCTGGCTGCTCTGGAACCTCACCCAGGGCCGCGTCCACGCCACTGACCCCTCCAACGCCTCCCGCACCCTGCTCTACAACATCCGCACCTGCGCCTGGGACCCCGATATCCTCGCTCTCCTCGGCATCCCCGCCTCCCTGCTCCCCGACGTCAAACCCTCGTCCGGCGTCTTCGGCGAAATCTCCCACCCCATGGGCCTCGACAACGTCCCTGTCGCCGGCATCGCCGGCGATCAGCAGTCGGCCCTTTTCGGACAGGCCTGCTACCAGCCCGGCCTCGCCAAGAACACCTACGGCACCGGCTGCTTTCTGCTCATGAATACCGGCCCCCAGGCCATCGAATCCAACAACAACCTGCTCACCACCATCGCCTGGCAGTTGGACGGCCGCGTCGACTATGCCCTCGAAGGCTCGGTCTTCATCGGCGGCGCCGTCGTCCAATGGCTCCGTGATTCGCTCGGCGTCATCCGCTCGTCCGCCGAGGTTGAATCCCTCGCCGCCTCGGTCCCCGGCTCGGGCGGCGTCCTCTTCGTCCCCGCCTTCGCCGGTCTCGGCGCGCCCCACTGGGACCCCTACGCCCGCGGCGCCATCCTCGGCCTCACCCGCGGCTCCACCGCCGCCCACATCGCCCGCGCCGCCCTCGACTCCATCGCCTATCAGGTCGCCGACCTGCTCGACGCCATCAACGCCGACTCCGGCGTCAACTTCGGCGAACTCCGCGTCGACGGCGGCGCCTCCAACAACAACCTCCTCCTCCAAACCCAGGCCGACCTCCTCCAGCGCCCCGTCGCCCGCGCCCTCCAAACTGAAACCACCGCCCTCGGCGCGGCCTGGCTCGCCGGCCTGGCCACCGGCGTCTACCGCGGAACCCCCGAACTCCAATCCACCTGGCGCGCCGGCGCTCGCTTCGAACCCCGCATCTCCTCTGACCAGGCCGGCGCCGCAATGTCTGAATGGCGCCGCGCCGTCGATCGCGCCCGCGCCTGGGAGCGCCCATAATGACCCGCAACCAGGCCCTCGCACGCCTCCGCGGCCGCTCCGATCCCTACGACCTCCTCGTCATCGGCGGCGGCGCCACCGGCGCATCCATCGCCCTCGACGCCGCCTCCCGCGGCTACTCCGCCGCTCTCATCGAACGCCACGACTTCGGCGAAGGCACCTCCTCCCGCTCCACCAAACTCGTCCACGGCGGCGTCCGCTACCTCGAACAGGGCAACGTCCCCCTCGTCATGGAAGCCCTCCACGAGCGCGGCATCCTCAAACAAAACGCCCCCCATCTGGTCAGCGAACTCGGCTTTATCGTTCCCAACTACGAGTGGTGGGAGGCCCCCTTCTACGGCATCGGCCTCCGCCTCTACGACCTGCTCGCCGGCCGCTACGGCTTCGGCGCCTCTCGAAACCTCTCCCGCGACGAAACCCTCTACGAAATCCCCACCCTCAAAATCGGCGGCCTCCGCGGCGGCGTCGTCTACTTCGACGGCCAGTTCGACGACGCCCGCCTCTTGATCCAGATCGTCCTCACCGCCATCGAACAGGGCGCCTCCGCCGTCAACCACTGCGAGGCCATCGCTTTGACCAAGGGCCCCGACGGCTTCGTCGGCGGCGTCCGCGTCCTCGACCGCCTCTCCGGCCAGGAGTTCGACCTCCAGGCCAGGGCCGTCATCAATGCCACCGGCCCTTTCAGCGACCGCGTCCGCCAGTTGGCCGATCCCAACGCCGCCCCCATGATCGCTCCCTCCCAGGGCGTCCACCTCGTCTTCCATAAATCGTTCCTGCCCTCCGATTCCGCCATCCTCGTCCCCCACACCGCCGACGGCCGCGTCATGTTCGCCATCCCCTGGCACGGCCATACCCTCGTCGGCACCACCGACACTCCCGTCCTTGAAGCCCCCGCCGAACCCGTCCCCCTCGCCGCCGAGATCGATTTCATCCTCGAAACCGCCGCCCAGTACCTCGACCACGCCCCCTCGCGCCACGACATCCTCAGCGCCTGGGCCGGCATCCGCCCCCTGGTCAAGGCCGGCGCCGGCTCCACCGCCGCCCTCTCGCGCGACCACTCCATCCACATCGACCGCAACGGCCTGCTCACCATCGCCGGCGGCAAATGGACCACCTGCCGCAAAATGGCCGAGGATTGCGTCAACCAGGCCGCCCTGCTCGCCGGTCTCGCCGAACGCGAATGCGTCACCCGCACCCTCCGCATCCACGGCTTCCATCACAACGCCCGCCAGTTCGGCCATCTCGCCATCTACGGCTCCGACGCCTCCCGCATCCAGGACCTCATCCTCCACCAGCCCTCCCTCGCCGGTCAACTCGACTCCGCCCTGCCGTTCACCGCCGCCGAAGCCGTCTTCACCGTCCGCCACGAAATGGCCCAGACCCTCGCCGACCTGCTCTCCCGCCGCCTCCGCGCCCTGCCCCTCAACGCCCGCTCCGCCCTCCGCATGGCGCCCGGCGCGGCCGCGCTCATGGCCGCCGAACTCGGCAAACCTGCCAGTTGGGCTGACGCCGAGGTTGCCGCTTTCACGAAACTCGCCCATGGCTACCTCGCCTGACCCTCCCGCGCCGCATCCAACCAGCGCCTGCCGCCAGACGCCAATCCGGAACAGCGCGCCGCCATCCGCCGCCGCCTCACTGGCCCTGATGCTTGCCCTGCCTCAACTCTGTCTGCCTTGGCAGCCGCCGCCTTCCGCCGGCGCCGCGCGCGCCGCCCGCTGGGCCCTCGGCATTTCTCCTCATCTCAACGGCCCCGCGCCCCGCCCGGCCTCGCCCGATGCCGACGCCATCCGCCACGGCTGGTCACACGGCGGGGCCGAGTTGAAATCGGAGCGCGCCTCCATCGAGGTCTGGGTCAGGCCGCTTGTCCGCGGAGCGTTCGCCGTGGCGGCGTTCAACAACGGCCAACGGCCGGCCCACGCCGACCTCGTCTGGAAGGAACTCGGCATCCCCGGTCAACCCAGGGTGCGCGACGTCCTCAATCAACAGGACCTCGGCAGAATCCACGCCGGCTTTGCCGTCAAACTCCCCGCCGGCGGCGCGGCGTTGTTCCGTGTCGTTCCCCCTGCCCGCGCCCGGTAAGCCGCGCCCCTGGCCCTCCGCATCCGCGCCCGCCGCGCCTGTTCCCGCGGCCTGCTATTCCTGCGGACCCTGCTGCAGAAAGTCCCGCAAGCGGTGGCTGCGGCTCGGATGGCGCAGCTTCCTCAGCGCCTTGGCCTCGATCTGCCGGATGCGTTCGCGCGTCACCGCGAATGCCTGCCCCACCTCTTCCAGCGTGTGCTCGCTGCCGTCCATCAGCCCGAACCTCATCTTGATGATCTTTTCCTCGCGCGGCGTCAGCGTCTTCAATACCTCGGCGGTCTGCTCCCGCAGATTCAGATTGATCACCGCCTCCGACGGCGACGCCATCCGCTTGTCCACGATGAAGTCGCCCAGATGCGACTCCTCTTCCTCGCCCACCGGCGTCTCCAGCGAGATCGGCTCCTGGGCGATGCGCATCACCTTGCGCACCTTGGTCACCGACAGGTCCAGCCGCTTGGCCAGCTCCTCGTTGGTCGCCTCCCGGCCCAGTTCCTGCTGCATCTGGCGCTGCGTCCGGACCAGCTTGTTGATCGTCTCGATCATGTGCACCGGTATGCGGATCGTCCTCGCCTGGTCGGCGATGGCCCGCGTGATCGCCTGCCTCACCCACCATGTCGCGTAGGTCGAAAACTTGTAGCCGCGCCGGTAGTCGAACTTGTCCACCGCTTTCATCAGCCCAATGTTGCCCTCCTGGATCAGATCCAGGAATTGCAGCCCGCGATTGGTATATCGCTTGGCGATGGAAACCACCAGCCGCAGATTCGCCTCGATCAGTTGCTTCTTCGCCGAATCGGCTTCCGCTTCCCCGTGATCCACCCGCGCCAGCGTCCGCCTCAGTTCCGTCGCCGACGCGCCGCACTCCAATTCCAGGTCGTTGAGCTGCTGGCTCGCCGTCTTCAGGTCGCGCCGCAGGTCCTTCACGATCGCCTTGTTGCTCTCCTGCGCTTCCTCGATCGCCCGCTGAATCCTCGCGATCTCGCGTTCCACGCTCTTGAACTGTTCGACCTCGCTTCGCAGCCTCGCCGAAAAGCGCCTCAGAATCAGACCGCTGAAATCGATGCCGCGAATGGTCAGCGAGATCTTCACCAGCCCCCTCGCGATCGCCCAGCGCAGCGCGCGGTGCTGCTTCGGCTTCGTCGTTCTTGGCGTCGCCAGCAGCTTCAGCCTCATCTGCTGGATCTTCTGAAAACCCTTCCGGATCTCGCCCAGCGACGCCTCCAGTTGCGCCTGATACTGCTCCAATTCCTCGTCCGTCGACAGGATGTCGGCCCGCGAAAGGACGTCGCGCAGCGCAATCAGCCCCCGGTCAAGGTCCTGCTCCAGATTCAGCGCGCTCTTGATGCTCAACGGCGACCGCGACAGTGACCGGATGGCCATCGACTGCCCATGCTCGATCCGCCGCGCCAGCTCCACCTCGCCCTCGCGCGTCAGCAGCGCCACCGTGCCCATCTCGCGCAGATACATCCTCACCGGATCGTTGGTCTTGTCGCCGCTCTCGACGGTGGCTTCTATCTCGCCGGCTTCGTCGATCTCCGCCTTGCCCGCCCTCGGCTCCTCCAGCAGGTCTACCCCGGCCGCGTCCAGATCGCTCAGCAGGTCGTCGATCTCCGGGCCTGTCGAAATCTCGTCCGGCAGGGCCTCGGTGATGTCGTCGTACAGGACGTACCCCTTCTCCCTCCCCATTTCGATGAGGCGGTGAAACCGGCTGTATCGTTCTTCGGAACTCAATTCCAACCTCGTTCGGGCGCCCCCCGGCGGGCAATCATCTCGATATATTACACCACGCCTGATAGCCCGCGCGTTTCTACCCCCGCTGCTCCATTTCCTGCAACGCCGCGGTCAACTCCAGCGCCCGCCTCAGATCGCCCGCCCGCTCCGCTTCCCGGATCCGCCGCTTCATCTCCTCCCGGCCCGATTGCGCCCGCGCCCCGGCCAGCTTCTTCACGATCTCGGCGGCCTGCGCCACGCTCGGCGGGTCCCGAAGTATTTCGTCGGCTTCCAGCAGCGCTCCCAACAGCCTCCGGTCCGCTTCCTCCAGCCGCGCGCTCACCGCGCCAAAGCCTGGCGATTCGCCGCCCGCCGCCATCTTGAGAATCGTTTCCACGATCCGCCCCGTCTTCAGCAGTCCCTGTAGATCCATCCCCGCCAGCGCCGGCCCCACTTCTTCCCTCACCGCGCCGCTGGTCAGCAGGCCGTTCAACAGCAGCAACTCCGACGGGTCCGGCAACTCCGCCCGCGCCGGCGCCCGGGCCGTCTTCCTTTCCGCCGCCGCCCGCTTGAACTCGTCCAGCACCATGCCCTTCGGGATCGACAGCGTGTCCGCCATGTCCTCGGCCACCGCCAGCCGCTCCACCTTGTCCGGCAACCGATGGATCACCGGCAGTAGAAACTGGAACGCCCCGCTGCGCCCCTCCGGCGTCTTCAGATCAAAACGCTCCCTGGCCCGCCCGGCCAGCCAGGGGAAAAATCCCGGAGCCTGGTTCAACGCCGTCCGGTAGGCATCCACGCCATGGGTCTGGATGTACTCGTCCGGGTCCAACCCCCCGCTCAGTTCCAGCACCTTCAACCGCACGCCCTCCTCCAGCAGCGTTTGCGACGACCGTTCCGCCGCCTTCATCCCCGCTTCGTCGGGATCGAAGTTCAACGCCACCGCCGGCGCATGACGCCTCATCGCCCTCACCTGGAACGCCGTCAACGCCGTCCCGCACGTGGCCACCACGTTGTCGATGCCCGCCGCCGCCACCCCGATCACATCCATGTAGCCTTCCACCAGCACCGTGAACCCCTGCTGCTGCATCGCCTTGCGCGCCCGGTTCAGGTTGTACAGCACATGGCTCTTGCGGTAGATCGGCGTCTCGGACGAATTCAGGTACTTCGGCTCGTCGCCCTCGGCCATGGCCCGCCCGCCGAACGCGATCACCTGCCCCGATTCCGAGTGGATCGGGAACATCAGCCGCCCCCGGAACCGGTCAAAGAACCCCGAGCCGTCCTGGCGCCTCAGCACCAGCCCGCTCGCCTCCATGTCGGCCTCGGTGAACCCCTTGCGCTGGTAGATGCGCGCCAGTTGCGTTCCGCCCCGGTCCGAAATCCCCAGCCCAAACGCCTCGGCCGCTTCAGCCGTCACCCCGCGCCGCGCCAGATACCGCCGCGCCTCGGCCCCCGCCTCCCCCAGCAACGTTTCCCGGAACACCCGCGCGGCGATGTCGTGCATCTCGTGCAGCGCGGCCCGGTGGCGCGTCTCCTCGTCGCTGTGCTCGCTGCGCTTCGGCAGCGGGATGCCGTGCCGCTCGGCCAGATACTTCACCGCCTCCCAGAACGTGAACCGTTCCATCTCCATGACGAACGTCAACACGTCGCCATGCGCGTCGCAGCCGAAACACTTGTAGAACTGGTGCTGCGAATGCACCGAAAATGACGCCGTCTTCTCGTTGTGAAACGGGCACAGCCCCGTGTAGCGCGGCCCGCCGCCCACGCGCCGCAACTGGACATAATCGCCGATCACCCGGACGACGTCCACCGACGACTTCAGTTGTTCGATAAACTCCATCCGCTACCAGTTCGCTCTCAACCCGTCGGCCAACTCCATCCGCAGGTCGCGCCACTCCACCGGCGTCCTGGCCGCCTTCAACACCTCGTTCCAGTCCACCCGGATGCCCAGCCCCGGCGCTTCGGGTATCGCCAGGTGCCCGCCCTCGTCGACGTCGAACATCGGCCAGTCCCGCTCGTCGAGGTAGCGCAGCCACGGATCCGCCTCGCCCGTCGCGCCCGACGCATTGTAGTGGATGCCCTTGGACCATTCCATGATCCAGCCCGCCCGCGACGCCGCCACCACATGCAGCGACGCCATGAACGCCACCGGCGACAGCGGACAGTGCGGCGCCACGGCCAGCCCGTTGTTCTCCGCCAGCAGCGCCACCTCCTGCGTGTTCATCACGCCCCCCACATGAACCAGATCCGGCTGCAACACATGCGCCCCCTTGGCCGCCACCACGTCGGCAAACTCCGCCACCGTGCACATCCGCTCGCCCGTGGCGATCGGAACGTGCGTCACCGCCGCGATCTCCGGCAGCCAGCGGTTGTAGTCCGGCCGCACCGGCTCCTCATAAAACAGCGGCTTGGCGAACTCCAGCTCCTTGGCCAGCCGCCGCGCCATCGGCACGTTGGTGCGGCCGTGGAAGTCGAACGCAATGTCCACCTCCTCGCCCACCGCCTCCCGCACCAGCCTGGCGCGCTCCACCGCCGTCCGGATGCCGCCGTAGGTGTCGATCGCCGCCAGCGGCGGGCAGGCGTTCATCTTGATCGCCCTGGCGCCTTCGGCGACGGCTCTTGCCGCTTCCTCCGCCGCCGCTCCCGGCGCGTTGTTGTTGCCCCCAGCCCAGCGGTAGACCTTCACCCGGTCCCGCACCCGCCCGCCCAGCAGGTCGCACAGCGGCTTGCCCGCGCGCTTGCCCGCCATGTCCCACAGCGCCGTCTCGATGCCCCCCAGCGCGCTCATGAAGTGGACGCCGCCGTGGTAAAACGACTGGTCGTAAGCGCCGCGCGCCAGCCTGCGGATTTCGCCCGAAGGCTGCCCCAGAAACCATTCCGAGAGTCCCCGGACCGTCGCCTCCGACGCCGTCAACTGCCCCTCCACCGTGAACTCGCCGAAGCCCTCCACGCCCTCGCTGTCCAGCACCCGCACCAGCCCCCAGCGCGGCGCCACGCAGGCCGTCTCGATCCTCTCGATTGTTGCCGTCATACGGCCAATTCTACCCCGCCCCGGCCCGCCGGCACCCACCCCGCTCTCCTCCCAATCCGCCCGCCCCCCAATCGCCGATTCCAGACGCCCGCCGCCGGACACCCTTGACACCCGGCGCGGGACGGAGTATCTCCAAGGCAGGCACTGGAGGCGCGCCATGCTATCGCCGAAACTTGTTCAACTCCTCGAAACGCACTGGGAGGCCGTGTCGGCCCGTTTCTTCCGCCTGCTCAATTCCGAATCAGGCCTGCCCCACATCAAGAAACTCCCGGAATCGGAACTCAACCTCGTCTGCCGCCGGCTGGTGTCCAACATCGGCCAGTACCTGATGACCAGGCCCGGTTCGGGCATCGTCATCGAATATGAAAGGATCGGGCGCGAACGGTTCAGGGAAGGCATCCCGCTCAGCGAGTGCATCCGGGGCATTCAGATCCTCAAGGAGTCCGCCATCGGCTACCTCCGCGATCAGGAACTGTTCGACACCAGCGTTGACATCTATGCCGAGGAAGAGCTGGAACACCAGATCGGCATCTTCTTTGACGCTCTCGTCGTCAACCTCGCCGTCGGTTACGAAAAGGCCCAGGCGCACGCCGCCTCCGCCTGAATCGCCGCCGCCCGGCTCCCGTCCAGATCCCCGGCACGGCTTCAGCGCCGGTGCGCCGGGCGCCCGGCCGGGGGTCCAGCGGGCGATTCCTCGCTCATCCCCGCTCCCTTGCTCACACGGCGGCTTCCCGCCTCCACCGCTCTTACCAGTAGATCTTGCCCACCAGAACGAACGTCTTCGGCTGGTTGCCCTGCGCCGGATCCAACTGGCCGAAACGCGGATCGGTGACGCTGTTGCCGCCGCCGATCAGCCGGCCGAAGTAGGGATAGTCGAACAGGTTGTGGCCGTCCAGTCGCAACTGAAAGCGCACCCGCTCCTGGTATCGCCACTCCTTGTAAACCGACGCCTCCCAACTCGTCAGCGGCACGCTGCGCACATCCGGGAACCGCGTCGGGAAGTCGCGCAGCGTGAACGGCGCTTGCGCCCTGGTGGGGAACAGCGCCGTGTCGAAGTACTTGTCGAAAAACGGATTGAACTCCGCCCGGCCGGCCGCGCGCGCCAGCGCATCCCGCTGGCTGGCGCTCAGTTTGGCGGTGCCGGAACGGATCGGCGCGGCGTTCGGAAAATCGATCGGCTGCCCCGACCGCCGCATATACTGGCCGTTCAGGTTCCAGCCGCCCAGAATCGCGTTGACCGTCCTGTTCGCCCCGCTCATGAAGCGCTTGCCCCTGCCGAAAGGCAGTTCGTAGGTCGCCACCACCGCCACCGTGTGGGGCATGTCGAACTCAACCAGCCGCCGCTCGCCCCGCGTCCGCGTCAGATCGTTCAGGTCCGCCGTCTGCGCGTTCAGTTGCGTCACCTCCTCGATCGTCTTCGACCACGTGTAGGAAACCTGCCCGGTGAAGCCGTTCCGGTAACGCCGCGTGAACTTGGCCTGCAACGAGTGGTAATCGCTGCGCCCGGCCGGGATATTCGAGATGTTCACCTGCGAAAAATGCGGGTAGGCGAACAGCAACTGCTGGCGCGGGACATTGGCGCCATTGATGCCCGAGCCCGGCAGCAGTCCCGCCATCGGATTCGCCACCTGCTGGCTGAAGTAAGCCGGCCGCTGGTCCACCGCCACCGCGTCCAGCGCCGCCACCGGCAGGAAGTTCAGGTTCGCGCTGATCGGCAACTTCCGCGTGATGTTGCCGACATAGGACACGTCGCCCACCCAGCCCCAGATCAGGTCCCGCTGGAAACCGTACGAAAACTGATGAACGTAGGGCAGCGGACGGTTGCGGAACTGCGCCCCCACCCCAAGCCCGAGGTCGGTCGACAGGCCCAGCGACGATCCGATCGGCTGCAGCAGCCCGTTCGGGAATAACGTCTGCGGGAACGGATTCGAGAGGCTGACGGCCGGCGTCAGGTTATTGTCCGTCGAGGCGACAAGACTGGTGGTGCGCGAGAAACCCGTCTGCGCGCCGGCGGCGTTCTGCCCCATGATGAACAGCCCGTACCCGCCACGCATCACCCACTTCTCCGAGAAGTTCCAGGCCACGCCAATCCGCGGCTGCCAGTTGTTGCGGTCCCGCTCGAACGCCAGCCGGTTGTCCTCGCCGGCGAACAGCATGCCGCCGCGCAGGTTGAGCCCCTGGACGCTGCTCTGGATCGGGCTTGTCTGGCCGAAGGCGAAGCCGTTCACCATCCGGTTGTAGCGCTCATACATCGGCCCTTCGTAGTCCCATCTCAGCCCCAGGTTCAGCGTCAGGTTCCGCGCCAGCTTCCAGTCGTCCTGGAAAAACAGCGAGTAGTACTTGTTCTGCCACGCCGGATACATATTCCGCGGCACTGAACCGTTTGCCGGGTAGCCCAGCATGAACGACGCGAATACATTGCCCGAAAGCGCGTCCGCGCGCTGCGGATCGGCCTGGGTCCACGCCCGCGTGAACCCGTAGGCGCCGGACGCCGATCCCGGCTGATGCCGGTTGTCGTTGTAGAGCCGCAACTCGGCGCCCCACTTCATGTTGTGCCGTCCCCGGATCATCTGCACGTTCGGCTGGATCGAGTATGTGTCCTGCGTCTCGTAGCCCGACGTCTGCGTCGCGCCCAGCGGCGAGTAGTTCAGATCGCTCAGATTGAATCGTGGGAACTGAAGCGTCGTGAACTGCCTCACCAGCGCATCCGGAAAACCCAACTGCCGCGGATCGAAGCCGCCGCCGAACGTGTTGCCCGAAAAACCCTCATACCGCGCCAGCCCGCCCCGGAGATTCAACACCGTCGTCGAATTCAACGTGTAGGTCCAGTCCGCGCCCCAGTTGCGCGAGATCCGCGTCGACGGAAATTCGCCCGACGGCTCGGCCGCGTTGGTCCCCCATTGAATTCTGGCGAAGTTATACCATGGCGTTTCGCCGTAGCGGCCCGATACGCGCGATTTCTGCGTGATGTTCCAGTCCAGCTTCCCCAGCCACTGGCTGTAGCTGTTGCGCGACGAGTTGATGAACAGGTAGTTGTTCTGCCCGTCCAGTCCCTCCGATGCGCGGTTCGGATTCGGGTAGTATCCCGCGGCCCGCTGCGCCACCTGGTTGACCTGCGCCTGCGGGATCACGTTGTTGGCGAACGGCGTCCTGACGAACCGTCCCGCCTCGCTCCGCGTCGAGGCCGGATCATGGATCGTGATCCGCTGTCCCGCGTTGTTCACCAGCGCGCTGAAGTCCCCTCGCCGGTATGCCTCCGTCGGCACCGTCCATAACTGCGTCTGCGGATTGCGCTCCCTCAGAAACTCCGTCGACAGCATGAAGAACATCTTGTTGCGCCCGTCCAGAATCTTCGGCAGATACACCGGCCCATCCACCGTGAAGCCGAACGTGTTGTTCTTGTACTCCGGCCGCCGGATGTTGGCCGCGTTGCGCGAGTAACCGTTCGAAATCAGATTGTCGTTCTTCAGAAAGTGGTAAAGCTGCCCGTGCAACTGGTTGGTCCCGGTCTTCAGCGTCACCGCCGTCACCCCGCCGCCGATGCGCCCGTAGGAGGCGTCGTAGGCGTTGGTCACCACGCTCACTTCCTGGATGGCGTTCAACGACGGCGCAAACGACGCCGACCTCGATCCGCGCGTCGACGTCACCCCGTCGATCAGCGTCTCGTTCTCCCCCGACCGCCCGCCGTTGATCGACACGCTGTTGATGTTGCCGAATGCATACAACTCATACGATCCCCAATAGCGCGACGTCTTGATGACCCCGGGCAGCGAGTATTGGAACTGGAACATGTTGCGCCCGTTCACGGGAATGTCGTCCACCAGCTTGGCCTCGATCGTCGACGCCCGCGTGGCCGTCTCCGTCGCAAGTTGCGAAACGTCGCCGGTGACCGTGATCGATTCGGCCACCGCGCCCACCTCCAGCCGGAAGTCCTGCCGCAACCTGTCCGCCGCCAGCAGTTGGATACCCTCCCTCACCAGCTTCCGGAATCCCGGCTTCTCCACCGTCATGCGGTAGCCGCCCGGCGGCAGGAATCGCGCCAGGTACAGCCCCTCATCGTTGGCCAGCGCTTCGTAGGTCACGTTGCGTTCGATGCTGATTACCTCCACCTTCGCTCCCCCGATGGGGGCGCCTGATGGGTCGGTTACGGTTCCGCTGATCGCTCCTCGAAACTCCTGCGCCGGCACAAGGCCGGCCACCAGCAGGATGGCCGGGATAAGTTTTCGCATGACGTGTCTCCAGATTCGAAATCGGCTTCAAGACTCCCCGCCTGAAACCTCCAGGTCAAATTAAGATTACATCAGGATCGCCCGGCGCGAGACCGGAATGTTTAAAATTGATGGAACTGTAGCATTAAAGGCCCGTGGTCCATGCTCATACGGGTCTTCCGCCGCCGGTCCGCCGCCCCGGGCATCCACCCGCGATGCGCTCGGCGCGGGAGGCAATACCCGGGGTGCATGGTAAAATTAGGCTTCGCGCCACTTCCCCTCACACAGGTATAAGATTGAAAGTCGGATTCGTCAGTTTGGGGTGTCCCAAGAACCTTGTGGACACCGAAGTCATGATGGGCCAGTTGAATGCCCGCGGGCACGTGCTCACCAGCGCGCCCGAGGAGGCCGACGCCATTGTGGTCAACACGTGCAGCTTCATTGACCCGGCCAAGCAGGAGTCCGTCGACGCCATCATCGAGATGGCCGGCTTCAAAAAGACCGGCCGCGCCCGGCGGTTGATCGTCGCCGGCTGCCTCGTCGAACGCTTCCGCGACCAGATCCGGCAGCAGATCCCGGAAGTCGACGCCGTGCTGGGCACCAACGAGCTCGACGGCATCGTGGCGCTGTGCGAAGGCGGCGGTCATCAGGCCAATCCGCTCGAACCGTACCTCTATCACGAGGCCACGCCGCGCATCCTGGCCACGCCGCGGCATTACGCCTATATCAAGATCAACGAGGGCTGCGACCACCCCTGCACGTTCTGCGTCATCCCGCAGTTCAGGGGCAAATTCCGCTCGCGGCGGTTTGAATCGGTTGTCGTCGAGGCGCAACGGCTGTTTTCGATGGGCGTTCGCGAGATCAACCTCATCGGCCAGGACACGACGGCCTATGGCGAGGACCTGGGCATCAGGGACGGCCTGGCCACGCTGCTGGAACGCCTGGCCGGGATCGAGACCGGCGAGGCCAAGTGGATCCGCTTCCTCTACTGCTACCCGAACCGCATCACCCGCCGCCTGCTGGACACCATCGCGGCGCATGATTCGCTGGTGAAATACATCGACATGCCGCTGCAGCACGCATCGGCCGCGGTGCTCAAGCGCATGAAGCGCGGCTCAAGCGGCGACATCTTCCTGAAGCTGCTCGACAAGGTCCGCAAGGCGATCCCCGGCGTGGCGATCAGGACGTCGATGATCGTCGGCTTCCCCGGCGAGACGGACCAGGATTTCGAGGAGCTGTGCCGGTTTGTCGAAGCCGCCCAATTCGACCGGCTCGGCGTGTTCTCTTACTCCGACGAGGAGACCAGCGCGAGCTACCACCTGGACGGCAAGGTCCCGGCCCGGGATATCTACAACCGCAAGCGGCGGCTGATGGCCGTTCAGCGGAAGATCTCGCGGAAGATGAGCCGGGCGTGGGTGGGCCGCGAGGTCCCGGTGCTGATTGAGGGCACCAGCGCCGACAGCGAACTGGTGTGGCAGGCGCGCATGGCCACGCAGGCGCCCGACATCGACGGCGTCTGCTATATCGAGGATATGGGCGAGCGCCAACCCGTGCCCGGCGAGATCCGCATGATGCGCATCAACAAGGCGCATGACTACGACCTGACCGGCGATCTCATCGACGCGCCCAAACCGCGGCGCGTTCAGAGCAGCCCGTTCGTGGTGCTCGGCCAGGGCAGGCAGAGGCGGCATCAATGACCGTCAAGTGCCCCACATGCAGGAAGGAAGCGGCGTTCGGCGCGCCCGATTTCCCGTTCTGTTCCGAACGCTGCCGGCTGCTCGACATCGGCCGCTGGGCCGACGAAGACTACCGCATCCCGGCCGTCTCGCCGCCGTTTGAACTGCTCTCCAATGAACCGGCCCAGGGCGCCGGCAATCAGGAAGACGAATGAAGACGGCGGCCTGGCTTGTCGCCACGTGGTTTGGCTGCGGCAGGTGGCCGTGGGGTCCGGGCACGGCGGGGTCCATTGGCGGACTGCTCGCCGCCTGGGCGCTGGTTTCGATCTGGGCGTGGCAGCCGTGGCACTTTGCCGTGCTGGCCGCGCTGATGACGCCCGTTGGCATCTGGGCGTCGACGGCCGCTGCGCGCTCGGCCGGGGTGGAAGATCCTCAGCAGGTGGTGGTGGACGAAGTGCTGGGCCAATGGTTGACGCTGGCGGCCGTGCCGGCGTTCGACTGGAAATGGGTGCTGGCGGCGTTCGTGCTGTTCCGGCTGTTTGACATCATCAAGCCGTGGCCGGTGCGGCGGTTCGAGGCGCTGCCCGAGGGCACGGGCATCGTGGCCGACGACCTGGCGGCGGGCGTTTACGGCGCACTTGTGCTGCTGCTGGCCGGATGGTTGAATCAGTAATGGTGGCGCCCCTTGCCGCCAGTCGTGTTTCGGGCCCCCGGGCGGGGGCCGTGGAGTTGAACAAGAGTGAATAAACCTGCCGGCGGCAACAGCATTGTCATCGACTCGATCTCGCCCTCGCTGGCCATTCCGGGCGGCGACGTTAGGATCCGTGGCCGGAATTTCCTGGACGGCCCGCGGCCCACGGTCCGATTTGGCGGCGAACTGGCCCCGTTGACCGCCGGGTCAGGCACGCTGGCCGTGGCGCGCGTTCCCGATCCCGCGCCGGGGCGGACGCTGAGCGTGGGGATGTATCCGGAGACCTGGGCCGAGGCGCCGTTTGAGGTGGGCGAACTGGTGGCCGACAACCTGCATCCGGTCTCGAACCCGGCCATCGACGCCCAGGGCAACATCTTCGCCACGTTCAGCGGGCCGCGCGGCCAGAAGACGCCAGTGGCGGTTTACCGCATCGCGCCGGACGGCGGCATGGAACCGTATCTCACCGAACTGATGAACGCCACCGGGCTGGCGTTTGATTCCCTTGGCGTGCTGCATGCGTCGTCGCGCTTTGACGGTTTCGTCTATCAGATTCCGTCCAGCGGCGTGTTGAACGTCTTTGTCGAGGGCATGGGCGTGGCCACCGGCATCGCCTTCGACCTGGAAGACAACCTCTATGTCGGCGACCGCTCGGGCACGATTTTCAAGATCAGCCCGACGCGCCAGGTCTATGTGTTCGCGACCGTTGAAGCGTCGATCGCCGCTTTCCATCTGGCCTTCGGACCCGGCGGCTACCTTTATGTGACCGGGCCGACGACGTCGAGCAACGACGCCGTGCACCGCGTCGCCCCCAATGGCGACGTCGAAGTCTTCTACCGTGGACTGGGCCGCCCGCAGGGCCTGGCCTTTGACGTCGAGGGCAATCTCTATGTCGCCGCGTCGCGCGAGGGCCGGCGGGGGATCATCAGGATCACGCCCGACCGCGAAACGTCGGTGTTTCTGACCGGTCCCAACATCGTCGGCCTGGCCTTCGCCCCCGGCGGCGGCATGATCGTAGCCACCACCAGCGCTTTGTACCGCGTCCATGCCGGTGTCATGGGACGGCCTCTGGTTTAGGTTTTCATCACCAACATGCAAGCTGAAATCATCGCCGTGGGCAGCGAACTGCTCACCCCGGAACGCATGGACACCAATTCGCTGTGGCTGACGCGGCAGTTGAATGATCTGGGCGTCGAAGTCACACAGAAATCGATCCTGGGCGACAACCGCGACCGCCTGGCCTCGGCCATCCGCTCGGCGATCGACCGTTCGCCCATAGTGATCCTGACCGGCGGGCTCGGCCCCACCGAGGACGACGTCACTCGCGAAGCCGCCGCCCAGGCCCTGCTGCGCCGGCTGCTGTATTCCGAAGAGCTGATGGAGACGCTTTCGGCGCGCTTTGCGCGGCTGGGCCGGAAGATGTCGGACAACAACCGGCGGCAGGCGTTTCTGATCGAAGGTGCGAGGATGCTGCCGAATCCCAACGGCACCGCCGCCGGGCAGTGGATCGACCTGCCGGGCCGCATCGTGATGCTGCTGCCCGGACCGCCCCGCGAATTGAAACCGATGTTCTCGGACCACTGCCAGCCGCTGCTGGCCGAGGTGCTCCCGCGGCGGGCGCTGCACACGCTGGTGTACAGGGTGGCGGGGATGCCGGAGTCCGAACTCGATCAACTGATCGCTCCAATCTACACGCCGTACTCGAATCCGGAAACGACGATCCTGGCCAAGGAAGGCGACATGCAGATCCATCTGCGCGCGACGGCCGGAACAGCCGCTGAGGCGCGGGCGATCGCTTGCGCGGTCGGCGTGAAGATCCAGGAGGCGCTTGGGGACCGGATCTACTCGAATGACGGCAGCCCGCTGGAGGCGGCGCTGGGCGCGCTGCTGAAGGCGCGAGGCGAAACGCTGGCGGTGGCCGAATCCTGCACCGGAGGGCTGCTGGGCGGGCGCGTGACGAGCGTGCCCGGCTCGTCGGATTGGTTCCTGGGCGGCTTCCAGGTCTACGGCAAGGCGATGAAGACGCGGCTGCTGGGATTGGACGAAAAGCTGGTGGACGACAACGGCGTGGTGAGCGAAGCCGTGGCGTGCGCGATGGCCGATTCGGCGCGCGACCGCACGGGGGCGACTTATGCGCTGTCGGTGACCGGCGAGGCGGGGCCTGAGTCCTCGTCGCCGGGCATTGATCCTGGCACGGTGTGGATCGGCCTGGCGTCGGCGGCGGGCGTTTCAGCGAAGATGTTCCGTTTCGGCGGTGAAAGGGAACGCGTGCGCTCGTTCGCCGTGCAGACGGCGATGAACCTGCTTAGACTCTCTTTATGAAAAACAAACGGCTGCTGGGCATGATCGTCGCCGGAGCGGGGATCATCGACGTGGTGATCGCGGCGCTGATCCTGGATTCGATGGCGCGGACGGTTGTGCTGGCCAGCGGAATCGCGACGGTGGCTGTGGGCGTGTGGCTGTGCGTGGCTGGGGCGCGCCCGGCGGGCCGCTAGAACAGGCCTCAGCGGTGGCCAAGGTACATCAGCCAGCCGAGTCCGAAGACCGTTCCCGCGAAGTAGGCGAACGAGCGCAGGCCGTAGCGCAGGCGCTCTTTGTCGGTGGTCTTTGAAACCACGCCCAGCACGGCCGAGGCGAACAGGGCGAACAGCAGGGTGGCTTCGAAGTGGCTCAGATTCATCTTGGGCATGGCGGTGTGTTCCGGTTCCTTTACTGCTTGCGGCCCGAGGCGATTTCGAAGACGTCGACCATGGCCAGGACGTTGAACAGGCCGGCGGCGACCAGGAATTTTGTTCCGTAATCGACCGTATGGCCGGCGATGTCGGGCGCGGCGTAGCCGAACCATTTGGCCATGAAGTACAGGACTCCAGCGCACATGTCGGCGATGAAGCCGCCGGTATAGATGATGGTGGTCAGCAGGTCGCCGCTCATGGGTTCGAACATGTAGCCGCGCATCAGCAGGCCGAGAACGAACATGATGAGCACCGAACCGGCCAGGATGGCGCCGCGGTAGTGGCGCTTGAGCAGGAAATGGCCGCCGCCGGGGATGATCCAGGCCAGCAGGACCGGCAGCAGCCATTGTTTCAGAGGCGGCAGGGGCGGGTAAGGGTGGGCGGTCTTCTCTGACATGCGGTTCTTCTTTCAGGCTAACATGCAGGACCGGCCGGGTAGTCCACGCCGAGCAGGCAGAGTCCGCGCGCCGGGGCCGCGGGGCCGGCCTTGCCCGCGTAAGCGGGATCGAGGCGGGCGAGAAGCCCGGCGGCATCGAGATTGGCCCTGCCGGCCTCTTTCAGCGTACCGGCGATGATCCGGACCATATGTTTCAGGAAACCCGAACCGCGGACCTGGTAGACCAGTTCGTCGCCGTCGCGGAACATGCGCGACGAGAAGATGGTGCGGACCTTCGACCGGCCGGGTTCATCCTTTTCATCCGACGCGGCAAAGGCCGAAAAGTCGTGTTCGCCTTCGAGCAGCGGCGCGGCGGCGATCATGGCGGCTTCGTCGAGGATATAGGGGAAATGGAAGGTGTAGAGGCGGCGCATCGGCGGGCAGACCTCGGCCCGCCAGATGCGGTATTCGTAGGTCTTCGACTTGGCGTCGAAACGGGGGTGGAAGGCAGGATCCGCTTCGGCGGCGTCGAGGATGCGGATGTCGCCGGGCAGAATGCGGTTCATCGCCTTCTTCAGATTCGGGCAGGGGAGGCGGTTTTCAAGGTCGAAGGCGGCCACCTGCCCGGTGGCGTGGACGCCGGCGTCGGTGCGGCCTGAGCCTGCGACCTGGACCGGACGGTTGTCGATATCGGAGAGGACGCGTTCGAGTTCGGACTGGATGGTGGCCAGGCCGGGCTGGACCTGCCAGCCGTGATAGGCCGTTCCGTCGTAGGCGACAGTGATGCGGATGCGCCGCATTCCAGCGTCCTAGACCTGCCGTGACCCGGGCTTGACGGCTTCGAGGCCCTGGGCGCAGAGCGGGCAGGCCGGCGGGTCCCAGGTCTGGACTTCGAGCGTAGCCAGCGCGGTGCGCGGGACGCCGACCTGGGCCCTGCCGCCGCTGCGGTCGATGATCGAGCCGGCAGCCAGGACTCTGGCTCCCTGCGATTCCAGTAGCGCGACGACTTCGGCGGTGGAGCCGCCGGTGGTGATGACGTCCTCGATGACGACCGCCATTTCGCCCGGCTGGACGGAGAACCCGCGGCGAAGTGTCATCTTTCGATCGGCGTCGCGCTCGGTGAAGATGTGCCGGACGCCGAGGGCGCGGGCGGCTTCGTGGCCGATGATGAGTCCGCCCATGGCGGGCGAAACGACGAGGTTTGGAGTCCCTGGCGCGATGGCCGAGAGCGCTTCGGCAAGCCGGCGGCCGAGCGACGCGGCGTGGACCGGATGCGACAGCACCAGCGCGCACTGGAGGTACTCCGGGCTATGCAGGCCGCTGGTGAGGCGGAAATGTCCCTTGAGGTAAGCTCCCGTGGATTGGAAGAGGTCGAGGATTTCCTGGTTCTGGTTGGCCACTTCGATGATCCAGTCTATCAATCCCCCCGCACCCGGGTGTTGCGCCAGCGGACGGGCAGTGTGCGGAATCGGACACTCCCGCCGCGGGAGAGCAGGGGCGCGGGGGGCGGCCTGCGTTACTATGAAGTTGATTTGTAAGGAACAAGTTGTGTTGCCGGCGCGTTTAAGTGATTTGAACTCGAACTGCACCAACTCGAGCAATCGTACATCCCAGGAACTCTGAAGTTATGAACCGTCTTCGACCGATCTTCGCCGGACTGCTGACCGTATTCATGATGGCGCCTCCGTCGCTGGCCCAGACGCCGGCACAGGCCACGCCGATGTCGAAAGAGAATCGGGCCGGCAAGCCCGATGTCCCGGTGGCGCCGGGCGCCGGATTGTGGAGCGGATTTTCGCGCCCGTACAGGGAGGCCGTTATTGCCGAGGTGTCGTTGAACAACTCGCCGCGGCTGGAGACGCTGATCCGCGCGGGCAAGCTGTATCTGTCGCTCGAGGACGCCCTGGCGCTGGCGATTGAGAACAATCTGGACGTGGAACTGGCGCGTTATGGACCGCAGTTGGCGCAGGTGGATCTGCTGCGCGCCCAGGCGGGCGGATTGTTGCGCGGCGTGCCGGGGACGATCCGGCAGGTGCAGTCGTCCGCGTTGTCGTCGGTCACCGGCGGCACGGGCGGCAGCGCGGGTGGCGCGTCGGGCCTGGGCGGTTCGGGCGGCGGCTCGGGCAGCGGAACCGAAGGCGGCGTCGGCGGCACGGTGATCACGCAGACCGGCGTGGCGGTGCCGAGCCTGGATCCGGTGTTTTCGTTCTCCGGATTCGCGGGCCACAACTCACGGCCTCAGTCCAACACCGTCACCACGGGCACCACGGCCCTGCAGTTCGACAACAAGGGTTTCAACGCCGCCTATTCGCAAAACTTTCTCACCGGCACGGCGCTGAACTATTCGTGGTCGAACACCAAGATCCAGACCAACAACCCGCGTGTCGACCTGAACCCGTTCTGGCAGCCGAACATGAACCTGTCGATCTCGCAGCGGCTCATGCAGGGCTTCGGGCTGGCGGTGAACAACCGCAACATCCGGGTGGCGAGGAACAACCTGAAGGTGAGCGACCTGACGTTCAAGCTGCAGGTGATGACGACGGTTTCGGGCGTGGTGAACCTGTACTGGGACCTGGTGAGCTTCAACGAGGATCTGAAGGTGAAGCAGAAGGCGCTGGAAGTGGCGCGGAAGTTCCACGAGGACAATAAGAAGCAGGTGGAGATCGGCACGCTGGCGCCGATCGAAATCGTGCGCGCCGAGGCCCGTGTGGCGCAGGCGGAGCAGGAGTTGACCAACTCCGAGACGTCGCTGCTGCAGCAGGAGACGATCGTGAAGAACGCGCTGTCGCGCTCCGGTATCGCCAGTCCGGCGGTGGCCGAGGCGCGCGTGGTGCCGACCGACACGCTGGCGCTGCCGCGCATCGACTCGATTGAACCGCTGGCCGACCTGACCGAGCGGGCGATCAAGAACCGCCCGGACATTCAACAGTTAACCATCAACCTCGAGAACACCAGGATCGGGCTGGCCGGAGCGAAGTCGCAGTTGCTGCCTTCGCTGGACGTGCAGGCGTCGTTCCAGAACAACTCGCTCGCCGGGCAGTTGAACACGCTCTACAACCTGCCAGGCGGGCCGGGCGCCGACCCGTTCTTCATCGGCGGCTACGGCTCGGCGCTGGGCCAGATCTTCCGGCGCAACTTCCCGGATTATTCGATCGGCTTCCAGTTGAACATCCCGCTCCGTAACCGCCAGGCACAGGCCGATTACGTCCGCGACCGGCTGGCTCAGCGCCAGCAGGAACTCACCGCCCAGCGCCAGGTGAACGAACTGCGCGTGACCGTGCAGAACGCGCTGACCGCGGTCCTGCAGGCCCGGGCCCGTTACCAGGCGGCGGTGAAGGAGCGCCAGTTGCAGGAACAGACCCTCGACGCCGAGAACAAGAAATACGCGCTCGGCGCATCGACGGCCTTCCAGGTTGTCCAGACGCAGCGCGACTTCGCCCAGTCACAGGCATCGGAAGTGGCGGCGCTGGCGGCTTACTCGCGCTCGCGTGTCCAACTGGACCTGACGACGGCGCAGATCCTGGACCGCTATAAGGTGGAAGTGGCCGAAGCGCTCACCGGCAAGTCGTCGCGGCCGATGGATCCGCCGGTGATCCGGCAGTAGCGGGACAGACAGACCTTTAGATTGAGAAGCGCCCCGCGGTTCGGATGAGCCTCGGGGCGCTGCTTTTTTGGGGGGGCGACTTATTTCAGCCAGCCTGCGTAGGCGCTTGCCGCCGGCTCTTCGATGCCGCGCGTCAGGATGCGGGCGTTGGCGGGCAACCGCGGGGCTTCGGGACTGGCCAGCGGTTTGGAAAGCGGAGATGCCGGATCGACAAGCAGCACGGGCTTGGATCCGAGCATGGCGATCAATCCCGGCAGATCGTAATGGCGGATGGCGCCGGGCACGATGGATTCGAAGACGGCGTGGTGGATGGGCGTCTCCGTGATGGAGCGGTAGGAGGCGACCATGCCATCGAGCAGCAGGCCGGAAAACGGGACGCCTGCGGCGGCGGCGTGGAGCATGGCCGGGGCGGCGCTGCCCTGCCCCGCCCCGCGGATGGCGTTGCGGTCGACGCCGGGCCGCGAGGCGAGAAGATGGAAGCCGCGCTGGATGTCGTGGGCGCGCTGGGCGACCAGGCTCGTCCCCAGCATCACCGAGGTCATGGCGGAGTCGTAGTCGCCGAAGCGGCCCTGCCAGTCGCTGCCCTTGGATTCGAGTCGGGTTTCGCCGAGTCCGCGGACGTCCACGGCCATGACGACGGCGCCGGTGTCGGCGAGGGTTTCGATAGCGGACCAGGAAGCGGCTTTGCCGCGGGCTGATGCGAGTAGGACGGCGGGCCGGTTGCTTGCGGCGCCGGATTTCGAGACGACGACGGCGGGGACGAGGATGCCGGGTTCGGATTCGTAGAGCAGTTTGTCGATGACCAGGTCGCCGCGGCGTTCGGAGCCGTAGGGGCGCACGGGCGGAACGGATGAATCGTCCTGCCACTGGATCATTTTTCGGACGGACTCGATCGATGGGCGTTCGGGAGTTTTGATGGCGCGGGCGCGGGCGCGGTTGAGCGTGAACATGGTCTCGCCGGCGAGCGAGGTGACGACCTGGCCGGTCTTGGTGCAGGCGAGTTCGGCTTCGGTGGCGGGCGGGATGGGGGTTTCGCCCTCGGGAGCCTTGGCGTTCTTCAACCAGCGGTCAAACCAGGCGTAGGAGGCAAGACGGAGGTTGATGGAATAGCCGTGGCCTTCGTCGGTTTCAGCCATGGAGATTCTGTCGCGGGCGCCGGCGGCCTGATAGGTTTCCGTGGCTGTGGCAAAGGAGGAGCGCGCGCCCTGGAGGGAGAAGAAGTCGCGGATGGCGGACATGACGAGATAGGGTTTCGGCGCGAAGGCGCGGATGAAATCGACGTGTTCGAAGCCCGCGCCGAGGAAGCCGGGGATGCACTGTTCGGCGTCCTGGGGTCCGATGGTTTCGAGAAGGCGCTGCCAGGAGGTGATGAAGCAGGACGGGCCGGCGACGTGGAGGCGGTCGTCGAGCGAGGAGATGTAGGCGGTGTGGGTGCCGCCGCCGGAGTTGCCGGTGATGCCGACGCGGGCGGGATCGACTTCGGGGCGGGAAAGCAGGTAGTCCAGGGCGCGGATGCCGTCCCAGATGGTGTAGCGGGCGAAGGCGTCGCCGGCGACGAGCGTCTGGATGCCGGTGATGGTGTGTTCGGTGGTGGAGGGAGACGCCTTGCTGGCGTTGAGCGCGTCGTCCCAAAGCTGGATGCGTTCGCCCTGGCCGATCTGGTCCCAGGTGAGGGCGACATAGCCGCGGCGGGCGAAGGTGGCGAGGATCTGCTGCCAGACGGGGTAGGCCTTGGCGCCGGGTTCATGGCCGATGGGGAACAGGATGGCCGGGAACGGGCCTTTGCCCTGGGCGGGCAGATAGAGATTCGCCGTGACATGAAAGCCGGGCTGGCTTTCAAAGATCACCTTCTCGACGCGGTAGCCGTCGCGGTTGAGCGTGCCGGTGACGCGGGCGTTGAGCGGCGTGCGTTCGGGCAGTCCGCCGAGGCCCTGGATGAAGAGGCGGCGGAACTCCTCCTTCGAGGCGGGCGTCTGGCGGCGCTGCTGGCGGACCCTGTTTTTCAAATAGTCCGGCAGCATCTGGCGCAGTGTGCGGCCGTCGACCTGGTTGGCGAGGAAATCGAGGTTCGGCTGCTGGGCGAGAGCCAGCAGCGGCAGCAGAGCGAGGGCGAGTGTGGTGGGTTTCATGGGCGTGGCCTTTCGAGGCCTCCGGCGGCGTGGCGCGGCGAAGGCATCTGGGCGATATGGTACCCCAGATTCAAGGCCGGGGCGTGCCCTGCGCCGGCGGAAGGCGTATGCTGTTCAGGAGGTGTTTCCCAGGATGAGAATAGCGATCTGGATGCTGCCCGCGGTTGTCGCGCTGTCGGTTGGCTGCGGCCACGTTGAAACGCCGGCGCCGGCGAAGAAAGAGGCTGCCACGGTCACCAAGTACGGTGTGCCGGTGAAGGCGGGTCCGATGGACAACATCCTTTTGAAGGACTACCGGCCGTCGCCGTCGCTGGTGGTGCCCGTCACCAACATCGCCAAACCGGCGTTTCCCGTGATCGACGCGCATACGCATACGTCGATGAGCGGGATCAGGACGAAGGCCGACGTCGATGCCTGGGTGAAGACGATGGACGAGGTGGGGGTTGAGTTCTCCGTCGTGTTCACCAACGCCCAGGGCCAGGAGTTCGACAGGCAGGTGGAACTCTATAAGGACTATCCGAAGCGGTTCCAGCTCTGGTATTCGTTCGACACCTCGAACGCGGATGCTCCGGATTTCACGGCCAGCACGGTGGCCGAACTTGAACGCGTCCACAAACTGGGCGCGCGCGGCGTGGGCGAGATTACGGACAAGGGCTGGGGCGTCGAGTTGGGCGAGAAGGACGGCGTGCCGCGCGACAGGCGAATCCGCTTCGACGATCCGCGGCTGGATGCGTTCTGGAGGCGCTGCGGCGAGTTGAACATGCCGGTCAACATCCATATCGCCGACCACCCGTCGGCCTGGAAGCCGCAGGACGCCACGCAGGAGCGCACGCCCGATTTCCAGACCTTCGCCCTGTACGGCAAGGATGTGCCCGATCACTCGGAGTTGCTTGGCGTACGCGAACGCCTGCTGGCCAAACACCCGAAGACGAAATTCATCTTCTGCCACTTCTCGAACCAGGGCCACGACACCGCGGCGCTGGCCAGGATTCTGGACCGGTTCCCGAACATGTATCTCGACATCTCGGCCCGCGACTACGAAATGGGCCGCCAGCCGCGCACGATGCGGGCTTTCATCGACAGGTACAAGGACCGCATCATGTTCGGCACCGACATGGGCCGGGACAAGCAGATGTATCTGGACTGGTGGCGGCTGCTGGAGACCGGCGACGAATGGATGAAGGGCCGCATCTGGTGGCCGTACTACGGGCTTGAGCTCAATAAGGCGACGCTGAAGGCGTTGTACCGCGATACCGCTTTGAAGGTGCTGAACTTCAAGTGAGCACGGAAACGGGCGGCCGGCGGGTAATCAGGAACCTGCGGTGGTGGATCGGCGGACTGCTGTTCGCCTCCACCGTCATCAACTACATCGACCGCCAGACGCTGTCGGTGCTGGCGCCGCATCTGAAGGTCGAGTTCAACTGGACCAACCAGGACTTCGCGCTGCTGGTGATCGCCTTCCGCGTGGCCTATGCGGTGGGGCAGTCGGTGATGGGCCGCGCCCTCGACCACATGGGCACGCAGCGCGGGCTGCTGCTCACGGTGGGCTGGTATTCGATCGCCGCCATGGCCACGTCGCTGGCCACGGGCCTGAAGAGCTTCATGGGCTTCCGGTTTCTGCTGGGGCTGGGCGAGGCGGCCAACTGGCCGGGCGCGGCCAAGACCGTGGCCGAGTGGTTTCCGAAGCACGAACGCGGCTGGGCGGTGGCGCTCTACGACAGCGGGTCGGCTATCGGCGGAGCGATCGCGCCGGCGCTGGTGATCACTATCTACGCCTATGCCGGAAGCTGGCGGCCGGCGTTTGTCATCACGGGGCTGCTGGGGCTGGTGTGGATGGTGGCGTGGAAGATGCTGTATCACCCGCCGGAGTCGCACCCCAACATCAGCGACGCCGAACGGGCGATGATCGTCGCGTCCAAGCGGGCCGAAGGCCATGCCGAGACGTCGGTCAAGCCGGCGAGCTGGCGTGAACTGATCGGCCGGCGCGATACCTGGGGCATCATCATGGGCCGTTCGTTGACCGACCCGGTGTGGTTTTTCATCACCGACTGGTTCGCCATCTTCCTGGTGGCCAAGGGGTTCAAGATCGAAGACACCCTGGCCGGGTTCTGGATTCCGTTCCTGGCCGCCGACTTCGGCAACTTCTTCGGCGGCGGATTTTCGAGCTGGCTGATCCGGCGCGGCTGGGATGTGTTGGCGGCGCGCAAGGCGATCATCACGGTCTGCGGCATCGGCATGACGGCGCTGATCCCGGCCATCTACGCCGACTCGCTGCTGCCGATCGCCGGCCTGTTTGCCATCTCGACGTTCTGCTACGCGGCATGGTCGACGATGGCGCTGTCGCTGCCGGGCGACATCTTCCCGAGCCGCAGCGTGGCCACCGTGAGCGGATTGAGCGGCACCGGAGCCGGTCTGGGCACGATCCTGTCCACGCTGCTCATCGGCTGGATGGCCGATAAGTACTCGTTCGAGCCGGTGCTGATCGCCGCCAGTATCATCCCGCTCATTGCCACGGCGCTGGTGCTTGTATTGATCCGGAGCCGTCACGCCGGGGCCTGAAGCAGCATCAACCGGAATCGGCCAGAGTAATGGAGATTCGGATGAGGATCTGTTAAGCTGGCCCTGAACAATGCCATGGAATCAGCACTAGCCTTACACCGTTTTCACTTTGCCTTCACGATCACGTTCCACTACATCTTTGTCCAGTTAACCTTGGGCCTGGGGCTCCTCATCTTTCTGATGAAGCTCCTGGCGCTGAAGACGGGCGACGAGCGGTGGAATGAAGCCGCGCGTTTCTGGTCGAAGATCTTCGCCATCAACTTTGCCCTGGGCGTGGTCACGGGCATCCCGATGGAGTTTCAGTTTGGCACGAACTGGTCGAGATTTTCGAAGGCGGCGGGCGGCGTGATTGGCCACACGCTCGGCATGGAGGGACTGTACACGTTCTTCCTGGAGTCGTCGTTCCTGGGCCTGATGTTGTTTGGCGAGAAGCGGCTGGGGCAAATCGGCCACACGCTGGCCACGGCGGCGGTGTGGATAGGAAGCTGGATGTCGGCATACGTGATTGTCGCCACCAACGCCTGGATGCAGCACCCGACGGGGTATCACCTGGGCCCGAAGGGCGAGATTCTGCTGAACAGCTGGTGGTCCCTGGTGTTTAACGAATGGGCCTTCTGGCAGTATTTCCACACGATCATGGGCGGCATTGTGACAGGCTCGTTCGTGGTCTGCGGCGTTGGGGCGTATTACATTCTGACCAAGAACCACGACGAGGCGGGCAAGAGGTTCTTGAGGCTGGGCGTGCCGGTTGGCGCGCTGGCCACGTTGCTGGTGGCCTTCCCCACCGGCGACATGCAGGCCAAGCTGGTGGCGCAGCACCAGCCTGCGACCCTGGCGGCCATGGAAGCCCTGTTTGAGACGACAAAGGGCGCTCCACTGGCGATAATGGGGCAGCCGGATATGGAGAAGAAGCGGCTGGACAATCCGTTCATCATCCCCGGCGTGTTGAGCTTTGTTGCGCAGAACAGGTGGACGGCGGAGATCAGGGGCCTGAACGAATTCCCCGAGGACACCTGGCCGGACCAGATCCCGCTGTTGTATTTCGCCTTCCATATTATGGTTGGGCTGGGGACGCTGTTCATCGCGGTGATGGCGGCGGCGGCGGTGTGGTTGTGGCGGGGCAAGCTGTTCGAGGCCAAGCCGCTGCTTTGGGCACTGATGCTGTTCCTGCCACTGCCCTACGTGGCCAATACGGCCGGTTGGATGACAACGGAACTAGGCCGGCAGCCGTGGCTGATCTATGGGCTGATGAGGACGGCGGATGGCACGAGTCCGCATGTGTCGTCCGGCAATGCCACCTTCACATTGCTGGGTTTCATGGGCATGTACTCGCTGTTGTTCATGCTCGGGCTGTTCATGATCTGGCGCGAACTGGATCACGGCCCCGGAACCAAGGGCGAAGCGTCTTCCGGGTACTAAGGATCAGGGACCAAGAGGAAAGAGAGAGAAAAGAGATATGCTTCCCGTCATCTGGTTCTGGATTGTCGCGGTGATGATTGCGATGTACGTCGTGCTGGACGGCTTTGACCTGGGCGCCGGCGCCATCCATCTGGGTGTTGCCCGCAACGACCGCGAGCGCCGGATGGTGCTGCGGTCGATCGGCCCGGTCTGGGACGGCAACGAGGTGTGGCTGCTGGCAAGCGGCGGCGTGCTGTTTTTCGCCTTTCCCGCGCTTTATGCGTCGAGCTTTTCAGGCTTCTACCTGCCGCTGATGATCGTTCTCTGGCTGCTCATTCTGCGCGGATGCGCGGTGGAGTTCCGCAGCCATGTCGACAACGCAGTGTGGCGTCCGTTCTGGGACGTCGTGTTCAGCTTCGCTTCGGCGCTGCTGGCCGTATTCTTCGGGGCCGCATTGGGCAATGTCGTCCGGGGCGTGCCGCTGAACGCGGACGGCGACTTCTTCCTGCCGCTTTGGACCAACTTCATGCCCGGACCGAATCCCGGCATCCTGGACTGGTACACGATCCTGATTGGCGTCTTCGCCCTGGCGACGCTCGTCCAGCACGGCTCGCTGTGGGTGAACTATAAGACCGAGGGCGATCTCCAGTCACGCGCCCGCCGCACGGCGTTCGCGGCCTGGATGGCCGTGGTGGCGCTCACCGTTGCCGCCACCATCGCCAGCTTCTCGATCCAGCCGAAACTGGCCCAGAGCTTCGCCGAGATGCCGTTCGGCTACATCTTCCCGGCCCTGGCGCTGGCAGGCATGGGCGGCGTCGCCGTGTTCCTGAAAAGGGGCGAAGACCTGAAGGCGTTCCTGGCCTCGGCCGTCTACATCGTCGGGATGTTGACCAGCGTTGTGTTCGGCGTATTTCCGATGGTGCTGCCCACGGTGGGCGATCCGTCGACGGCGTTGACAATCCATAACGCCTCGGCGCCGGAGTACGGCCTGAAGGTGGGTTTGGCCTGGTTCACGCCGGGCATTATCCTGGCCATCGGCTACACCACTTACCTCTACAGCAAGTTCGCCGGCAAGGTGGATCTGGACGAGGCGGGCCACTAAGCGCCTTTGTTTATCGCCAGACGGGCGGCCGCATTCCGGCCGCCTGTTAGAATCTTGAATATGAAGTCGATCAACGCCGCCGCACTGGCGGCCGTGATTTTTGTCTGGCCGGCCGCGGCCCAGGCGCCGAGGAAATCTGCCGCCAAGCCTGCCGCGCGTCCGGCGGCCAAAGCCGTGAAGCCTCTCCCGTTCAACGCCGTGGAATTCGAGGCCTACGTCCGCCACCTGCTGCTGTGGAACGACAAGATCAACGTGAAGGTCTCGCCGCTGAAGCCCGGCCCGATGCCCGGCTACAGCGAGGTGACCGCCACGGGGTCGCTTGGCAGTGTTTCGCTGGATGAAGTCTTCTATGTGAGCACGGACGGCACGAAGATCGTGCGCGGTTCGGTGTATGACATCAGCCAGAGCCCTTTCCAGCGCGAACAGTCGATGCTGAAGGACCTGAAGGATCCGTACATGGGCACGCCCGGCGCGCCGGTGACGTTGGTCGCCTTCTCCGATTATCAGTGCGGATACTGCAAGGAGGAGGCCAAGTCGATCCGCGAGAACCTGCTGAAGACCTACCCCAAGGAAGTGGTTTATTATTTCCGCGAGTTCCCGCTCGACCAGATCCACCCCTGGGCGCGGGCCGCCTCCATCGCCGGGCGCTGCGTCCACGCCGCCAACCCGGCAGCCTATTGGGACTTTCACGACTGGGCGTTCGACAAGCAGCAGGAGATCCGGGCGGAGAACTTCAAGGCCAAGTTCATGGAATGGGCCCAGTCAAAGCCGCTCGACACGATCCAGCTTGGCCGTTGCCTGGATTCGAAGGCCACCGAGCCGGCCATCAACCGCAACGTCGCCGACGCCCGCACGCTGCGCGTCACTTCGACTCCGACGCTGTTCGTCAACGGACGCGCGTTGCCGGGATCTCTCTCCTGGAACCAGTTGAAGGTGATCATCGACTGGGAGCTGAAGTATGCCAAGGAGGCAGCCGCCAAGGCCGAACAGTGCTGCTCCATCTCGCTGCCCACGCCGCTGCCGGCAAAGAAATAGGCCGTCCAAGGAACAACCATGATGCTGATTCGCCCGTTCGCCGCCGCCCTGTTGCTCGCCGCCCTCAGTTCCGGCGCCGGCATCGATGCCCTGCGCTACCGCGAGACGGTGAAACACCTGTCCTCGGCCGACATGAGAGGCCGCGGCACAGGCACGCCTGAACTGGAGAAGGCGGCCCGCTACATCGCCGGCGAACTGGAAAAGGCCGGCATCCCGCCCGTGGCCGGCAACTCCTACTATCAGCGCTTCACGGTGACCACCAACGCCAAACCGGGCGCGAACAACAGCCTCAGTTGGACCGACGGAACGGCCAAGCACGCGCTTGCACCGCTTACCGACTTCATTCCGTTCAACTTCTCCGGCAACGGGACCAACCAGGGCCAGGTGGTGTTTGCCGGCTACGGCATCACCGCGCCTGAGTATAACTACGACGATTACGCCGGCGTCGACGTCAAGGATAAGATCGTCATCCTGCTGCGCCATGAGCCGCAGGAGTTCGACGAGAAAAGCGTATTCGCGGGCAAGGCCTATACCCGTCACGCCCAGATGGATTCGAAGGCCGTCAACGCGAAGTTCCACGGCGCCAGGGCCGTTCTGTATGTGAACGACCTGATGAACCACCCGGTCGATCCCGATGAACTGGACCGCTTCGCGCGCGTCGTCGGGCCCGGGTTCACGGCCATTCCGTTTGTCCAGATCCGCGTCGAGCACGCCCAGAAGCTGCTGGCCACAGCGGGCATCGACCTGAAAACCTGGGTCGCGGAAACCGATAAGGAACTCAAGCCCAAGCCCGCCGCGCTGCCCGGCGCGGTCCGCGTCGCGCTGACCACCGATGTGGAGCGCGAGCAGAAGGAAGTGCCCAACGTCTGCGGCTACCTGAAGGGCGAGACCGACGAATATGTCGTCATCGGCGCCCATTACGACCACCTCGGCATGGGCGAGTATTCGTCGATGGCGCCGTCGCTGGCCGGCAAGGAGATTCACTACGGCGCCGACGACAACGCCTCGGGCACCGCCGGCGTGATTGAACTGGCGCGCCACTTCGCGGGCCGGAAACTGAAGCGCGGCATCCTGTTCCTGGCCTTCGCGGGCGAGGAGCTGGGGTTGCTCGGCTCGGCCTATTACGCCAACAATGCCCTGCTGCCCAATGAGAAGGCCGTGGCCATGATCAACATGGACATGATCGGCCGTATCAAGGACAACAAGGTGTTTGTCGGCGGCTCCGGCACCGGGTCGAGCCTGAAATCGATCCTCGACGAGGTGAAGGGCAATTACACGCTGAACATCGACCTCTCCGAGCAGGGCGGCTACGGGTCTTCGGACCATACCTCGTTCACAGCCAGGCAGATCCCGGTGCTGTTCTTCTTCAGCGGCCTGCATGGCGACTACCACCGCCCGTCGGACACCTGGGACAAGATCGACCACGTGTCGGCGGCCACGCTGCTGAACATGGTCGCCGAGATCAGCGTGAAACTCGCCGATGCCGGCGAGCGCCCGCTGTTTGTCCGCACCGCCGATCCGCGGCCCCAGGCCATGGCCACGGCCTCGGCCCGCATGGGCGGCGGCGTCTACTTCGGCTCGGTGCCCGATATGAGCGATGTTCCGGGCGGCTTCCGGCTTTCCGATGTCCGTGAAGGCTCGCCCGCCGCGCAGGCCGGGTTGAAGGGCGGCGACGTCATCCATGAGTTTGGCGGCAAGCCGGTGAGCAACCTCACCGAGTTCACCTACGCGCTGAGGGCCCACAAGCCCGGCGACGAGGTGCTGGTGAAGTGGAAGCGGGACGGGAAGGAGATGGAAGGCAGGACGGTGCTGACGGTCCGGAAGTAGCCGCCATCCGCCTTAGTACGAAGGCGGGCTATTTTGTGTATGGTTCCGGCACTTCCTGCCGATAAAATGGGAGACGGAAGACCACTCAGCCACCATGCAATTCGCCTCACTGCCGGCCGGACGCAAATGGGATCTCCCGCCGGTGATCCTCCACCCCTTCGCCGACCCCACGGGTCCCGAGCGGCTGGTCGAAAGCAGCCGCGCCCAGTTGATGATGCAGGGTCTTCTGCCCAGCGGCGAGTTGAGCGCGGAGGAATTGCAGAGGCGGTTCCTCTCCGGACGCTTCTGCGAGATCAGGATGCTCTACTACGTCGGCAAGGATCTGGAGCGCTGGATCGAACAGTGTGTCGAATTCGCCGGCCGCGATGAAGATCTGCACAACGCCGGCGCCGCCGCGGGCAGTTTCATCGAATTGCTGATCAACAACCCGACGCAGGAAGTCCGTGAGAAACTCACCCGCTGGGGCGTGGCCGATTACAAGTCCATCTTCAGCCGGGCGCTTGGCGTAAAGGCGGTGTTCGATGAAGCGCCCACGCAAGAGCAACTGACCCCGCACTTCATCCGCTACTACTACCGCTTCGCCGACCACCTGTTCGCCTGCCGCCAGCACAACGAGCCGTTTTCCTCGCTGCCGCCGGATCAGTTCCACTTCGACCTTTACGCCTCGGGCGAGTACTCGCGCATCCTTGAGCGCGAGTGGGAAGAGATCTAGCCTCAACCCATCCTGGTAGAATCGCGGGCATGGAGTTCCCGCGGTTCCTGATCGTCCGCCAGCGTTTCCCTGACCTTCGCATCCGCAACATCGAAGCCGCCGTGCGCCGGACGCTGGACGCCTCGGGCATGGAGCGCGGCCTCGCCAGAGGATCCGAAGTCGCCATCGGCGCCGGCAGCCGCGGCATCGCCAACAACCAGCGGATCGTCCGCGCTGCCGCGCAATGGTGGAAGAGGAAGGGGATGCATCCGTTCATCTTCCCCGCCATGGGCAGTCATGGCGCGGCCACGGCCAGGGGACAGGCCGAAGTGTTGGCCAAGTACGGCATCACGGAAGACGGCGTTGGCTGCCCCGTCCGCAGTTCATTGAAGGTGGTCGAACTGGGCGCGGCGGACGGGATCCCGGTCTTGATGGATGCCACGGCCTGCGCCGCAGCGGGGGTCATGCTCTGTGGCCGCGTCAAATGGCATACCGACTTCGCCGGAGCCCTGGAGAGCGGCTTGTTCAAGATGATGGCCATTGGCCTCGGCAAGTTCGCCGGCGCTCAAACCTATCATGCCCACGCCCACTCACGCGGACTGGAGGACGTGATCCGAACCGTCGGCCGCCACGTCCTGGCGTCGGGCAAGATCCTGGGCGGGCTGGCCATCATGGAGGACGGCAACCACTCCACCGCGCATCTGGAAGCCATCCCCATCCACCGCATGGAGGCCCGCGAGGAGGAGTTGCTTCGCCTGGTCAAGACCTGGAAGCCCGCCATCCCGGTGCGGGAACTCGACTGGCTCATCCTGAACGAGATCGGCAAGACCATCTCCGGCTCCGGCATGGATCCCAAGATCGTCAACCGCACCATCCACGGCGCCTACAACCCCTGGCCCGACGCCCCCGTCATTCGCCGTATCTATTTGAGGGGATTGAACAAGGACAGCTACGGCAACGCCGTCGGCTTCGGTATGGCCGATGTCATCCACGCGCGCCTGCTCAAGGTCATGAAACGTGGCCCCACCTTTGTCAACGGCATCACCTCCGGCGCCTTGGCCTCCATCCGGACCCCGCCGGCATTCGGCTCCGACCGCGAGGCGCTTGAAAAGACGTGGGTCACGGCCGGGAAACTGACGCCTCAAAGCCTATCAATCGGGTGGATTCGCAACACGCAGGATCTGTCGGTGATGGCCTTCAGCGAGGATCTGAGGGAGGACCTGGAGACCAGGCAAGGGGTTCAGATCGTGGGCAGGGCCAGGCGGCTGGAGTTCGACGAGAGCGGGGATCTGGTGGACTGGCTGTAGCGGAACACCTCCGCAACCCGTTGAGGCAAAAGAAAAACCGGCCTTTCGGCCGGCTGATCCTCTTTCAGGCAATTGGGGGTGGCCTCGAAGGACCACCCCCTAAAATGCCAGGTTTCCGCTTGAGTGCGATTAGCCCTGCGAGGCCGCGCCCTGAAGCACGGTCTGCACCTTGGTGAAGATGACGCTGATGCTGCTGGCCACGCTCGGCACGATGGCGCCGGCGGCGACGGCCACGAAGCCGGCCATCAAAGCATATTCGATGAGGTCCTGACCGCGGGTGTCCTTCATGATCCGCAGCTTCAAGAGCATGGTGTTGATCTTCTTCATTTCGTTTATCTCCTCTCCCTTGCAACTCACTCTTGTTCGTTGCTAGTCCAAGAGTAACGGTACGTCCCACTTGTTCAAATCAGCATGATCCCCTAATTCCTTGGGAAGAATTGACCCAGTAGGCCTAAGGCCCCGACGGGTGGATGCCTGCTCCCCGGGGGGCGCTGGAACCCGGCCGCATCGCTGGCGGCCGCCTTCGAACCCTGTTCGAGGAGGTCGGCCCAGTCCATCGAGCCGCGGGCGAGGCCCGCCGATAACGTCATCAGCCAGGCGGCGGCCTGTCGCCGGCAGGGGTTTCCGGCAGCACAACCTGGTCCAGGAGCCGGTCCGCGGCCCGGCAATCGGATGCGCCGGACCTGGCGTGGGCCGCCTGGCCAGCGCCCGCCGGCATCGTTGCCAAACGCATGGCCGGATTCCGGTATGGACGATAAATGAATGGGTATTCGGAATCCGTCAATGATCCCCAATAGCCGGAGCATCCGGGGCCGGCATTAAAGGCGGGGCGCGGGCGCGCTCTCCACTCGCGGACCCCCGAAAAAGAAGCCCGGAGGCCACGATAGGGCGCCCGGGCTGGTTACTAAAAACCGAATAGGAGACTGATAATTCGTTTATTCGGGGCGGCCGCTTCAGAAGCCGCCCCGGTCAAAGCTGCCGGCGCCGGCGGACTAGTCGCCGAAGGTGCCGATCTCTTCTTGCTTCGCGGCGGGCGCCGAAGCAGCGATGCCGCCGATCTGGACCAGGCCGGTTTCCGGCTCCTTCAGGACGTGCTTCTTGTAGAGCGCCATCATGCGGGCGTCTTCGGCTGCCTTGGCCAGCGCCTGCTTCTCGTCGCGGGCGCGCGTCTTCTCTTCCCTGGCAGTCTTGGCGATGCCGAGGTCGTCGAGATCGGTCTGCTTCTCGTTGGTGACAAGCTCCTCGCGCAGCAGCAGGTTGTGGGCCTTATCCTTCAACCCGACATGCTTGTTGCCGGCGAAGATCTCGTGGCGGCCGTTCTCCTCATACCACTTGGTGAGCGTGGCCGTCATGTGCATCTTCTCGACGATATTGCGCCAGCCGACGCCGGTGTTATAGGCGCAGAAGCTGATCTCGCCTTCCTGCGTGGCGTAGGGGATGATGCACTGTTCGGTGCGCCGGAAGTCGTAGTTGAACAGATCCTGGAACCACATGCCGGCGATGAACAGGAAGTTCCAGCGGTCGGCGCGGCGCTTCTGAATGTCGGTCAGCGTGCGGTCGCCCGTCACCTTGCCGTACTGCCGGCCGGTGGCGCCGAAGGTCTTGTCGAACTTCTTCAGCAGGTCGACGATCTTGAAGTGCGACGGCGCGTTGAACGGGTTGTAGTTGCGCAGCAGAGCCAGCGTCATGCCGGTGATGGAGAGCCATTTGCCGCGGGCGGCGTCG
The DNA here is from genome assembly GCA_013822245.1 of Candidatus Solibacter sp. Lineage (GTDB taxonomy): Bacteria > Acidobacteriota > Terriglobia > Bryobacterales > Bryobacteraceae > PNKE01. The sequence continues at coordinate 58,273 of PNKE01000060.1, read as the reverse complement.
TTGACGCGGGCGATGTCGCGCGCCAGCCGGTCGCCGTTGAGGAACGCCGTCACCGGGGCGGCCTCCTTGGTTTCCTTGTCCACCATGATGGCCATGCCGGTGCCGCAATTGGGGTGGCAGCCGCAGCTCAGCGCGCCCCAGCCCGCCTGCGGGCCGTGGACCAGGTCGGCCCAGTCGGAGAACGTGGACATGAACGAAATCGGATACCAGTCGCGGATCGGTTCGCCGAGGCCGGTCTGGTTTTTGACGTCGTGGGCAAGATGAGAAAGCGTATAGCGCTGGGCGGCGCGGCGATCGTCGGTGACGGCCTCGTCGCGGCCGGTGAACGACACCGGCTGGAAGCTCAGGAAGCTGATCTTGCGCGGATTGTCGAGGGCGAACTGGATGATGCGGCCCACCTGCTCGTTGTTGATGCCGTTGATGATGGTGATGACCGGGACGATATCCACGCCCGAGGAGTGCAAATTCTCGATCGCCTTCAACTTCACGTCAAACAGGTTGCCCACGGCGCGGTGCGAGTTGGCCGCGTTGCCGATGCCGTCGAACTGGAGATAGGCGTAACGCAAGCCGGCATCGGCCGCCGCCTTGGCGAATTCCATGGACTTGGCGAACTCGATGCCGTTGGTGGCCGCCTGAACCGAGTTGTAGCCCACCTGCTTGCAGTAGCGGATCGCGTCCAGGAAGAATGGCGAAAGCGTCGGCTCGCCGCCCGAAAACTGCACCGACATCTGCCGCCGCGGCTTGATCTTCAGGGCGTTGTCGAGCATCGTCTTGATGTCGTCCCAGCTCAACTCATGGACGAAGCCAACCTGGTTGGCGTCCATGAAGCAGGGGTCGCACATCATGTTGCAGCGGTTGGTCAGATCGATCGTCAACACGGCGCCGCGGCCGTGGGTGATCGTCGACGAACCATGGTGGTGCATGTCGGCGTCGTTGTGCGCGCGGATGTCGCGGCCGGGGAAGACCTCTTCCAGGTGCTTGAAGAACGCCGGATCGATCGACATCACGTCCTCGAAGTGGCCGTGAATCGGGCAGTCCTTCACCATCAGGATCTTGCCGTCGCGCTCGATGATCTGCGCCTTGATTTCGCCCGGCTTGTCGGTCATCAGGATGCTGACGTCCTTCTTGCCGTCCAGGATCTCCTGCCGCACCTCGGGAATGCACTTCGGACACAGAGAATCCGTCGTCCGCGGCCAGCCCAGCTTCGGCTTCATCTTCTCGTAGCTCTTCAGCAGCGGCTTGTCGGACCACTTCGGCGTGAAACCGGGATTCGGGTTGATCTGGTTCAGCGTGTCGAACACCTGCCAGGCGGCATTTGCTGCCAGTGCGAGGGCTTTCTCCGCATACTTAATGGGCTTCGCCATTTGTTCTTGTTTGCTCCTATTCGGGGGTAGGCTACACCTATTCCGGTCCCTGTCATCTTAGAACCATCTCGCGCGCCCGCCCACTCCTATTCGCCCAACTGCGACATTTCACCGCCCAACGGCGATATGCCGCACCTAAACGGGAGCGCCCGGAAACCGCGCCATAGTAGCATGATTCTAGAGGAGTTCCGCGCTCTGGAGCCGCCCACCCAAGCCGCCTTCCACCGCCTCGCCCGCCAGTCCGGCTTCGAGCTATCCGGCATCGCCCCAGCCATGCCTCTCGCCGATTTCTCACTTTTTCGTCAGTGGTCCGATTTAGGCTACGCCGGACCCATGGGCTATCTCCTTGATCACCGGGGAGATATCCGCGAAGACCCGCGCCAGCTTTTGCCTTCGGCCCGCTCCGTTCTCTGCCTGGGTAAACTTTACAACACGATCGACATCCCCGACCCCGCCGTCTCCCGCTACGCCTGGGGCGCGGAAGACTACCACGACACGCTCCGTTGCGCCCTGACATCGTTGGTCGATAACCTGCGCTCGCTCTGGGGACCGTTCGAATCGCGCATCTGCGTCGACACCGCCCCGCTGCTGGAGCGCTCCTACGCCCGCCGCGCCGGACTCGGCTGGATCGGCCGCAACACGTGCCTCATCAACCAGCAACAAGGCTCCTGGTTCTTCCTTGGCGAAGTCCTTGCCAGCATTGAACTTCCGCCCGATTCCCCGCCCCCGGACCGGTGCGGCTCCTGCCGCCGCTGCATCGACGCCTGCCCCACCCAGGCGCTAGTGCCCGCGGCCACGCCCTCGGGCTACGCGCTCGACGCCCGCCTTTGCATTTCCACCCTCACCATCGAGCAAAAGGGTCCGGCAGACCCGGCTCTGCGCGCCGCCACCGGCCACCACCTGTTCGGCTGCGACATCTGCCAGGAGGTCTGCCCCTGGAACCGCCGCGCTCCGTCCACGGCCGAACCGGGGTTTCAACCCCTCAACGCCGCCCCGGATCTCGACGAGATGGCCGCCCTCCCGCCCGATGAGTTCCGCAACCGCTTCCGCCATACGCCCATCCACCGCGCCAGGCACTCGGGCTGGCTCCGCAACGTCGCCACGGCCATGGGCAACTCGGCCGATCCCGGCCACCGCCCGGCGCTGGAACGCCTCGCCGCTCACCCCGATGCCGCCGTGGCTGAACACGCCCGCTGGGCGCTCGCGCAGCCCGCCCCGCATACTGAAGGGGACCAATGATGATCGCCCCGCTGCTCGCCCTGCTGCTCGCCCAACCCGCGCCGGACCCGCTCATCGGCAAGGGTTTCGACCACTTCTACAACCTCGAATACCCTCAAGCCCTCGACGCCTTCCGCCAGTCGCTTGCCGCCCACCCCAACGACCCCGCCCGCCACAACCACCTCGCCCAGGCCGTCCTTTTTCAGATGATGCTGCGCTGCGGCGCGCTGGAATCCCACCTCGTCACCGGCGCCAACCCCTTCCTGCGCCACCCCAGGATGGAACCCACCGCCGCGGAACGCTCCCTGTTTCTCTCCGCCATCGCCTCCTCCATGGAATTGACGGCGAAGGCCCTGGCCGTCAAGGCCAACGACATCGACGCCCTGTATGCCCGCGGCGTCGCCTTTTCGCTCCGCGGCACATACAATTTCCTGGTCACCCGCGCCTGGATGGACTCGCTGCGCGATGTCACCGAATCGCGCAAACTCCACAACCGCGTCACTGATCTCGACCCCAGCCGCATCGACGCCTTCATGGCCCAGGGCTTCCACGACTACATCGTCGGCTCGCTGCACTGGTCCTACCGCCTGCTCGGCTTCCTGGCCGGCTTCCGCGGCGACAAGTCCGCCGGCATCCGCACGCTTGCGCGCGTCGCCGAACACGGCGTGATCAACCGCTCCGACGCCCAGATCCTGCTCAGCGTCGCTTACCGCCGCGAGGGCCGGTTCACGCTCGTCCCGCCCATCCTCGACAGCCTGCTTCAGCGCCACCCGCGCAACTATCTCATCCTGCTCGAACTCTCCCAGGTGCACGCCGACATCGGCGACCTCGCCAAGGCCACAGCCGCGCTGGACCGTTGCCAGCAACTCAAATCGTCCGCTGCGCCCGGCTTCGTCAATCTCCCTCGGGAACGTATCGAATACGCCCGCGGCAACCTGCTGTTCTGGTACAACCAGCCCCAGCAGGCCATCATCCACCTGCGCGCCGCCACCGCCGGCCACACGCATCTGGATCCATACTCCGGTTCGATGGCCTGGTTCCGCCTCGGCCAGTGCCTCGACCTCGCCGGCAAGGCTTCCGAAGCCCGTGCCACCTTCCGCAAGGCCGTCTCGCTGTTCCCGCCCGGCTATGAAGGCGCAAGGGAATCCCGCCGCTACCGGGACCGCCCCTACACCTTGGCGAAATATTTGGCGGACAACCCCACCGCACCCATGAATCAGTGATAATCTTTGATCCCATGGGCATGCTGCAAGAGTTCAAGGAATTCGCCGTCAAGGGCAATGCGATCGACCTGGCCGTTGGCGTCGTCATCGGCGCTGCCTTCGGCAAAATCGTCAACTCCATCGTCGAAGACCTGATCAACCCGCTCGTCGGACTCTTCTCCGGCGGCGTCGACCTGACCGGTCTTTATGTCGCCCTCGACGGCAAGACGTATGCGAGCATCACCGCCGCGCGTGAAGCCAAGGCGGCCGTACTGGCCTACGGCAACGTGATCAACAACGTCATCCAATTCGTCATCATTGCTTTTGCTATCTTCATCGTTGTGAAGCAGCTCAACAAGTTGACGAGAGTCAGTGGCGACAATCTCCCCAAGTAAGGCTCCTCCGGCTCCGGCGGCCGGCCTGCTGGTGACAGCGGTCGCCGCCGGGGCTTTCTGCCTTTTTCTCATCCAGCCGCTCATCGCCAAGCTGCTGCTGCCCGCCTACGGCGGCGGAGCCGAGGTTTGGGCCGTGTGCCTGGTTTTTTTCCAGACCCTGCTGCTTGGCGGCTATCTCTACGCCGACGTTCTCTCCCGCCGCCTCCCGCTGCACAGCCAGGGCCGCATCCATGCGACGCTCGCCGCCACTGCCATCATTGTCCTCTGGCTGCCCGCGCCAGCCCCCTCCCAAGCCGCCGGCTCGCCTTCGGTCAATTTGCTGCTTTCGCTGGCCCGATTGATCGGATTGCCGTACCTGATGCTGGCCTCGGCCAGCCCGCTGCTACAGTACTGGCATGCCGCGCTGGGCGCGGGCCGCGCGGCATATCGCCTGTATTCCTGGTCCAACCTCGCCTGCATCGCCGCCCTGCTCGCCTACCCGCTGCTCATCGAACCGTGGTTCAGCCTCGGCCAGACGCTCACCGCCTGGCGCGCCGCGGTTACCGTATGCGCCGTGATGTTCGCCCTGCTGGCCTGGAACCTCCGCGGCCATCCCGTCGAAGTCAACGGCGATGCTCCCGGCGCCGCTCCGCCCGGACGCCGCGAAATCCATGGCTGGCTGTGGCTCTCCTTTCTCGGATCCGCGCTGCTGCTCACCGTCACCAACCACCTCTGCCGCCAGGTGGCCCCGTTCCCGTTCCTGTGGTCGGCGCCGTTGCTGATCTACCTGCTCACCTTCGTCATCGCGTTCGCCCGCGACCTGTCGCCCGACATCTCCTTTCTCTCCGGCCTGGCGGGCGTCACGCTGCTCTGCGCTGGCATCTGGTATTCGCCCCACGACCTGTTCCACCCCGGCGCGGCGATGCTCGCCGCCGGGCTGTTCTTCCTGTGCCTGTTCTGCCATTCGAAACTCGCCCGCCAGCGGCCCGCGCCGCGCTTCATGACCGCCTACTATTTTGTCCTCGCCTTCGGCGGCGCGCTGGGTTCGGTCTTTGTGGCTTTCCTTGCTCCCAGACTGTTCAAGGGAGAGTTTGAACTCGGCGCCGTCCTGCTTGGCGCGGCCGCCACGCTGCTGGCCGCCTCGATCACCCGCGGGCGCATCCTCACCTTCACCGCCGCCACCTCGCTTGCCGCATCGGGCGCCGCCGCGCTGGCCATCGTCTCGGCCCATCACAACGGCCTCGTCGCTTCGGCCCGCGGTTTTTATGGCTCAATCCGCGTCGCCGACCGCCGGGAACCCCAGGGTACGCTGCGCCTGATGCTGCATGGCGCCACCATCCATGGCTCTCAATGGCTCGATGCACGCGCCGGCGGCCCGTCGTCCTATTACGGCCCGGCCAGCGGCGCCGCCCGCGCCTTCGCCTTCCGCCCGGCTAACGCCAAGGTCGGCATCATCGGACTCGGCGCCGGCGCCATGACCGCCTGGTCGCGCATAGGCGACACGTTCCGGTTCTACGAAATCGACCCCTGGGTGGTCGCGCTCGCCTCCGATCAGTTCACCTACATGAAGCACGCGGCCGGAAAGGTGGAAGTGGTGCTCGGCGACGCCCGGCTGTCGCTTGAATCCGAGCCGCCGCAACAGTTCGACCTCTTCTTCGTCGACGCCTTCTCGGGCGATTCCATCCCCGTCCACCTGCTTACCCGCGAGGCCTTCCTGCTCTACAAGCGCCATATGAAGCCGGACGGCATCCTGGCCTTCCATGTCTCGTCGCGCAGTCTGGATCTCACCGCCGTGGTCCGCGCCGTCTCGGCCCACGCCGGCTGGACCGCCATCGCCGTGCCCGACCGCGGCGAAGCCATCAAGGGCTATACCCCGTCCTTGTGGATGCTCGCCGGGCCCAGGGAGCGCCTTGCCCCCATCCTGCCCCCCGCCAGCCCGCCTCCGCCGCCGGCCCGTTTCGACTGGTCCGACGACAAATCCAGCCTTCTCCATGTCCTGCGCCAAGCCTCCCGGCGGCAGTAGGAGACCATTACCGCGGCTGAACGCCGAGGCCGCCGCGCGCCGGTTTCAGCGGTTTGCCGGCGCACTGTGCGAAGATACTGGGTCGAGGGTCTTTGAGTGGTATTTCTCGCCGCTGGCGTCGTGGGCAGCGCCTTTTGTCTGTTCCTCATCCAACCGATGATGGCGAAGCGGCTGTTGCCCGTCTTCGGCGGCTCGGCCTCGGTCTGGGCGGTCTGCCTGGTCTTTTACCAGTCGATGCTGCTGCTGGGCTACCTCTACGCCCACGGCCTGGCGCGGCGGCTGCCGCCGCGGGTGCAGGCGGCGGTGCATGCCGGACTATGCGTGCTGGCGCTGCTGGCGCTTCCGAGGGCCGGCGCGCCGCCGATGGAGGCTGGAGCCGGTTCTCCCGCGGCCGGCATCGTCGTCCAACTGGCTCTGGCCATTGGGTTGCCCTACCTCATGCTGTCCGCCACGAGTCCGCTGCTTCAACACTGGTATGCGCAACTGTACCCAGCCGGGCAGGCCTACCGGCTGTTTGCCTGGTCCAATCTGAGCTGTGTGGCGGCTCTGCTGGCATTCCCGTTCTGGCTGGAGCCGCGCTGGGAGTGGGGAGAGATCGCACGGCTGTGGAAGTGGGGATTCGTGGCGGCCGCGCTGTTCCACCTGTTGTCGGCGGGGCTGGTGTGGAAGCGGCGCCCGGCGGGCATCAAGCCGGTTTCGGAGGGCAGCGACGGCCCGCCGGTTCTCCGCCGCTCAGTGGCTTTGTGGCTCTATTGGGCGTTTCTGGGGTCGGGTCTCCTGGTCTCGGTGACTGACCATCTTTGCCTGGTGGTGGCGCCGTTTCCGATGCTGTGGGTGCTGCCGTTGCTGCTGTATCTATTGTCGTTCGTGGTGACGTTCGAGTCCGACCGCTATCGCCGCTGGTGGGGCGTGCCCGCCGGGTTCGCGGGCCTGCTCTCGATGGCGTGGGCGCTCACCTACCTCGCGCCGGCGCGTATGTTGGGCCCGGGAGTCGCCATCTTCACGCTCGGCCTGTTCGCCGTGTGCCTGATGGTCCATGGCGAGTTGGCCGCCAGCCGCCCGCCCGAGAGACATCTGACGTCGTTCTACATCGCCATGGCCGCGGGCGGCGCCATGGGATCCGTTTTCGTGGCGTTGATCGCGCCGCTCGTCTTCAGGCAGATGGTCGAGATGCCGCTGCTGCTGGCAATGACGGCGGTGACGGCTCTGTTTCTTGTTTACGGCCGGTCTGTTTATAGCGATGCGCTGGCGGCCGTGGCGGCGGTTGTGATCGTTGCGGCGGCCGGGGCGAACTGGCTCGCCCTGCAGTCGCGGGTTGTGGCGGTGGATCGCAACTTTTACGGTTCGATGCGTGTGACTGAATCGCCGGGCCCGGACGGATCAGGCCGGCTGCGGACCATGGTGCATGGCGCGGTCAACCACGGATCGCAATTTGTGGACAAGCAACGCCGCCATATCCCGTTGACCTACTACACCGCCCAGACCGGAGCCGGGCAACTTCTGAGCCGTCAAAGCGCGGGCCCCCGCAAAGTCGGCCTTGTCGGGCTGGGCGCCGGCGCGCTGGCGTCCTACGGACGGCCTGGAGACGTCTTTTTCTTCTATGAGATCAATCCGTTGGTGGTGAGTCTGGCAAGGACGCACTTTTCCTATTTGTCAGACTCGCCCGCGCGCGTGGAGATGGTCCTCGGCGACGCCCGCATCATGCTCTCCCGCCAGCCCGATCAACACTTCGACGTTCTCGCCGTGGATGCGTTCACCGGCGATTCAGTGCCCGTGCACCTGCTCACCCGCGAGGCGATGGCCATCTACTCGCGCCATCTGAAACCGGACGGCGTGCTGGCCCTCCACCTGTCGAATCTGCACCTCGACCTGACGAAAGTGGCGCTGGCGCACGGCCGCGAGTTGAACTGGCGGTCCTCGGTGATCGCCACGCCCGCCGACAGCCGGTTCGATTCGGTCGGCGCCGTCTGGGTGCTGATGAGCCGCGGCCAGGCCGGCCCAGGCTTGCCGTCCGGTCCCGGCACTGGCCCGGTGTGGACGGATGAACATTCAAGTCTGCTGCACGTCCTGCGCTAGCGCGGCTTTTGCGCCCGCTGGCCGGCTTGGCGACAATAGGGAATCGAAACCATGCTCGAACAGCACATCTTTCGCGAATACGACATCCGCGGCATCGCCGGCGTCCAGATGCCCTCGGAAGGCATCCGCCTGCTTGGCCACGCCCTCGGCTCACACCTCTATCGCAAGGGCGCCCGCACCCTCACCGTCGGCCGTGACGCCCGCCTGAGCGGCCCCCGCCTGAGAGATGCGCTGATCGAAGGGTTGCTCGGCTCGGGCATGAACGTGGTGGATCTCGGCATGGTCCCCACGCCGGTGCTCTATTACTCGGTCCACAAGCTCGGCGCCCAGGGCGGCGTCATGATCACCGGCTCGCACAATCCCAGCGACTACAACGGCTTCAAGATCATGTTCGGCTCGGGCACCATCCACGGCGCCGAGATCCAGGAACTCTACCGCATGATCGTCGATCTCGACTTCGAAATGGGCGCCGGTACGCTCTCCGAGGCCGATGCCGTCACACCCTATGTCGACGAACTCGCCGCGTCGTTCAGCTTCCCCCGCCGCGTCAAGGCCGTCTTCGACAACGGCAATGGAGCCGCCGGCATCGTCCTGTCGCGCCTGCTGCCGAAGCTCAACGTCGACGCCACGGAGCTGTTCTTCGAGCCCGATGGCAGCTTCCCGAACCACCACCCCGACCCCACCGTCGAGGAGAACCTCGCCCTGCTCAAGGCCCGGGTGGCCGAAACCGGCGCCGAACTCGGCCTCGCCTTCGACGGCGACGGCGACCGCCTCGGGGCAACCGACGAAAATGGCTCCGTCGTCTGGGGCGACATGCTGATGCTGATCTTCGGCCGTGAGATCCTGACCCGCAAGCCCGGCGCCACGTTCATCGGCGAAGTGAAATGCTCGCAGTTGATGTACGACGAACTGGCCCGCCTCGGCGGCAACCCCATCATGTACAAGACCGGCCATTCGCTCATCAAGGCCAGGATGAAGGAGACCAGGGCCGAACTCGCCGGCGAAATGTCCGGCCACTTGTTCTTCGCCGACCGTTACCACGGCTTCGACGACGCCATCTACGCGGCCCTGCGATTGCTCGAAATCGTCGCCGCCTCGGGCCAGCCGCTTTCGGCCCAGACCGCCGGCCTGCCGAAAATGACCGTGACGCCCGAACTGCGCGTCGATTGCCCCGACAACCGCAAGTTCGACGTCGTCGCCCAGGTCCGCGAACACTTCAAGCGCACACACAAGACCATTGAAATCGACGGCGCGCGCATCCTGTTCGAACACGGCTGGGGACTGGTCCGGGCCTCGAACACCCAGCCCATTCTCGTGCTGCGCTTCGAGGCCGACTCGGAGGAGCGGTTGCGGCAGTACCGCACGCTCGTCGAGGGCGTCGTCCAGCAGTATCTGTAGTGTGCGCGATCAGTCGCCGTCAGGCGACGTCAGGAACTGCGTCAGCAGCGCGTTGAGGTCCACCGTGTGGATCGGCTTTTCAAGGAATGCATCCATGCCCGCGTCGCGGCATTTGACGCGAACCTGGTCGGAAACATCGGCTGTCAGGGCCATCACGGGGGTGGCCGCGTATCCCGTCATCTCCCTCAACCGCCTGCATGTCTCCAGTCCGTCGATGCCCGGCATCTGGAGGTCCATCAGCACCAGTTGATACTGGGCCCTGCCCGCCTTTTCAATCGCCTCGTAGCCGTCCTTCGCCGTCTCGTACCGCCAGCCGTGCTTGTTCAGCAGCGCGCCGATCACCTGTTGCGCGATGCGGTTGTCGTCCACCACCAGGATCCTCGGTGCGTGCTCAGCCTTGGCGGCCTCGCGAACCGACGCGCTTCTGCCGCGAACCGCGCCCGGCCGCAACGGAATCTCCATCTTAAAAACCTGCTCGGAACCGCCGGCTATCGTCCCGCGGCTCAGCCCGCCTCCAAGCAGTTTGAGAAATCCTTCCACGACGGCAACCGCCAGTTCGGCGCCGCTCATCGCACCGTTCATCGTCAACGCCTGACCATGGCAGCGGACCTCGACATCCATCACCACGCGCCCGTTGCTCTCCGTCAGGTCCGCGGTGAACGTGATCGCCTCGCCCGTTCCGTAGCGGTGCGCCAGCCTGAGCACCTGCGCCAGCAGTTGCCTGATCCTGTGGGCATCGCCCCTCACCATCCGTTTCAGGCCCTCTCCCAGCGTGGCCCGCAGTTCCATGCCCCGCGCCCTGACCCTCGATCCAGCCTCGCTCACCACGCCGTCCACCAGGTCGGCTGGCTGGAACTCCGATGTCTCAAGCCGGATGCAGCCGGTCTGCAGCGACGAATATTCGAGCGTCGCGTTCAGCAGGTCGAACAGGGATTCGGCGCACTCGCGCGCAGCCTCCACGTAATCCTGCTGCTCGCCCGTCAGTCCGGACTCGAGCAACAGGTCAGTCATGCCCAGAATCCCGCTCAGCGGCGTGCGGATCTCGTGGCTCAGACTCGCCAGCAGCTCCAGATTGACGGCGGCCACCGTCGGCTCGCCGTTGCTGGGATGCTTGGCGGCGAAACCGCCCTGATTCCAGGCGGTCCCATCGGCCTTGCTGTTCAGATCAAGCATTCGGGCGCCTAAGTTCTACATCGGCTGCGCTCCGCCGCCGCTTTAGGGTAACTTCGCGCTGAATAGGGCATCTCGTCGGGATGCCACTCAGGTGTTACACCGATATAGTTCCGCGCCCGCCCGTTCAGTCCTCGCTGCGGAAAAACCCGCCCAGGCTCTCCAGCGGACCCCGCTCGTCGCCCCCCATCCGGCCCGGCGCCAGCTCCCGCCTCAGCTTCTCCAGCGTCATCGACTGGATCAGCACCTGGCCCGGCCCGCGCAGCGTGGTCAGAAACAGCCCTTCCCCGCCAAACAGCGCCGTCTTGATGCCGCCGGCGAGCTGGACATCGTAATCCACTGATTCGTCAAAGCCCACCACGCACCCCGTATCCACCTGCACCACCTCGCCCGGCCCCAGGTCGAACTCCACGAAATCGCCGCCGCCATGGATGAACACCGTGCCCGGTCCGGTCAACTTCTCCAGAATGAAACCCTCCCCGCCATACAGCCCGCCGCCGATCTTTTTCACCAGCGCGATCGACAGCGAAACGCTCGACTGCGCGCAGATGAAGCTGTCGCGCTGCACCATCATCGACTGCCCCGCCCTCAAATCGACGCTCCGCAGATGGCCCGGATAGTCGCCCGAAAAACCCACCTCGCCGCCCGCCGCCGTCCGGAAATAGGTCAGGAACAAGGATTCCCCGGCCAGTTTGCGCTTCACCGCGCCCCAGATCTTCTCGCCCAGCGTCTCGCCCGTCATGCGCGTCTCCCAGCTCACCGTGGCGTGTTTGTAGACCATCTTGCCGGCTTCGGCATAGACCTCCTGCCCCGGCTGCAACCGGATTCTGGCCACCTGCAGGTTGCTGCCATGAATGGTGTAGTCCAGCGGTGTCGCCGCGTATACCGCCGTGGCTGCCCGCGGCGCCGAACCGCCGGACGTAGCCCCGCACGACGGGCAAAACTTCGCCTGCTCCCCAAGGGTTCCTCCGCAATTGGTGCAGAATGGCATGAAACCTGTTACCTCCCCCGATCCATCAGTATCCTAGAGTGAGAGGCGTGATTCGCCTTCCTCAAATGAAACGACTGCTCGCCATCCTTTGTTCCGTTCTCGCCGCCGCGCCGCCCAGTTTCGCCGCCGACGCCATCACGCTCTGCTCGACCCATCGCACCAACCTCCCGGACCATCTCAATGTTCACCGCAAATCCACCCGCGCCCTGGAACGCACCCGGGGCCTGCGCGCCTTCGCCGCCGCCGAGCGGCCCGCCTTCGCCGCCGACTTAGGCAACATCGCCGTCATGGACTCCTCCGGCGGCGTCCTGGCCGCGCCCAATCCCTTCGACCTCGACGGCCGCAACCTGCTGTTTCGCGCCGAACCCGGCGGACTGCGGCTGCTGGATTCGCCGGACCGCTACAGCCCCGCGCAGGCCGAGGCCGGCACGCCGCTGCCGCTCGGCGACGACGATGCAAAGCTCGTCCAACTCGGCTTCTCCATGCCGTTCTCTGGCTCCCACGATTCCATCTGGGTCCACAGCGACGGCACCATCACGTTCTGGGAACCCGATGCCGCCACCGCCGCCCGCAGCCTTGGACGTCTGGCCGGCGGCCCGCCCCGCATCGCCCCCCTGTTCGCCGATCTCGACCCCACGGCCGGCGGATCTGTCCGCGTGTTCCGGGGTGAAAACCAGGTCACCATCACCTGGCTCGACGTCCCGCAATACTCGTCTTCCGGCTTCGGCCCCCGCCAGCGTTTCCAGCTCCGGCTGCATGGCTCCGGTTCATTCGAATTCCTGTATTCAAGCATCACGCTGTCCTCGGCCGTCGTCGGCTACTCGCCGGGCCGGCTCCAGAGCCCGCTTGATGTGGTCGGGCTGTCTGAATCCGCCGGCACGCTCTTCGTTTCAGGCGCCGCCGAGCGGTTCGGATCCGACAGCTCGATCGATATCGTCCGCGCGGCCCAGCGCTTCTACGAAACCCACGAGGACGCCTACGACTACCTCGTCATGTTCAACGCCATCGGCGTCGCCGTCGCTCCAGGCGCGCTCGCCAACATGACGGCTGTGCGCACCAAGGTCCACGGCATCGGCGATGAACTTGTCGATGCCGGCCTCAGCTTCGGCTCCCCGCGCCGTCTCCAGGCCGTCCTCAACATGGGCCCGAACTCGACCTACCCGCTCGATCCCTACGCGCCGGTCGGCTTCCGCGGCCGCATCACCGGCGACAACACCATGACGCTGCTCGGCCATGAAGCCGGCCACCTCTTCCTCGCCCTGGCGAGCGTCAATGTCGATGGCGGCCGCCCCATGCTCGGCGCCCAAAGCGCTCACTGGAGCTTCAATTTCAACAGCGAGGCCTCCCTGCTCGAAGGCAACCGCATCAACGACCGCGGCCCCGCGGCTGAGTTCCGCTACCTGACCACGGGGACCGTCGAAGGCTACTCGCCGCTGGATCAATACCTGATGGGCCTGCGCGCGCCCTGGGAAGTGCCGCCCACCTTCGCCGTCCTGAACGCCACGGCGCCGAGGATCGGTTCCGGCGCCGGAGCCCCCATTCCGGCTTCAAAGCTGCCGCAAGTGGGAGTTCTCTCGCAAGGCGACCGCCTGGACATCACCGCCGGCGACATCATCGCCGCCGAAGGCCGCCGCATCCCCGACCACACCGTCGCCCAGTCACGCTTCCGCTTCGCCTTCATCCTCATCACACACGAGGGCCAGGAGCCCCCCGCGGCCGCCGTCGACCAGATCGAAACCTACCGCAACGAGTTCGAAGTCTATTTCAACCGCGTCTCCGGCGGACGCGCCTGGGCCGACACCTCCCTTCGCCCCATGCTGAAACTCTCCGCCTGGCCGGCCATCGGCGTCGCCGCCGGACACCAGGCGCCGGTCACGCTCGAAATCGCCCGCCCGCTCAACTACGGCCTCGTCATCGGCCTCCACACCACCCACGGCCACATCGAAGCCCCGTCGCCCGTCACGCTGCCCGCCGGTGAGACCCGGCTGACGTTCAACGTCAAAGGCCTCTCGGAGGGCGTTTCGGATCTGGTGGCCGAGGCCTGGAACGGCCAGTTTGAAGCCGTGTTCACCCGTATCGACGTCAAACCATCGCTGGCTTCGCTCACGCTCCAGCCCTACTACACCGGTGGCCCGATCGTGCTGCGCGTAACCGACAGGAACAGCATCGCCTACCCCGGCGTCCGCATCCGCATCGCCGTCAACGGCGGCTCGGCGCGCTTTGTCGATGGCTATAACCACGACTTCGTCACCCTGCCCGACGGCCTGATGTGGTTCTGGTGGGACGGCGCTGAGCCGGGCTCCACCATCGACGCCGAGATCGACGGCGCACCCGAAACCCGGATCACCATCAAGCAGTAGGCTCTCGCCCGCCGCGTGGCTCAGCCCGGTCTGTGCCCCGGATGCACCGCCTCGCCGTCTTGCGGCCGCGCCGTCGCTCTCCGCCCTTCGCTGTCCACCGCCGCCGCCAACTGCTCCAGTTCCGGACCCAGCCGCGCCACGCCGGCATCGGCGCCAGCCCTGGCGCTCTCCACCCGCGGTCGCCCGGCCTCCTTCAGCGCCGCTTCCAGCAGCGAACTCAACCGCCTCGACCGGCTCTCGATCGCCAGCGCAACCCATAGCGCCACCAGCGCCAGGAACACCAGCCAGCCGCCATTCACCGTGAAGCCACCGAACTCACCATTCATCCGGTACTCATGCCTCCATCGAATAAGTGGCGAACACGCCGGACTTCTCTCATTCGGATTTAGTGTGATCTACCCGATCAGCTCCACGCCCAGCCTCCCCCGGCCCCAGACCGTCCGCCGCCCCACGCCCGCATAGGCCCCTGCCCTCAAATAGGGGACAAACTCGCCCAGTTCCCCTTCATATTCCGCCGATCCCGTCACTCCGCCCAACGGGTGGACCATCCCCGTCCGGGCGCTTCGCCGCTCGCCTCTCACCTTCTCCATCCGCCCGCCCAGCGCGCTCACCCCGTCCGCCCTCTCGCCGAACCCCTGGAAATCGATCTCCAGCGGCCCAGGCCCATAGAGCGCCCGCAGCGCGCTCAGCCGGTCACGCAGCCGCCGCGCCAGAATCCCGAACGGCGGCAACCCGTCGCCGTCCCATCCTTTCAACTCGACCGGCGTCTCAAACCGCACCCGCACGCTCGCCGCCCGCGGCGCGTCATCCAGCGCTATCACGGCACGCCGCGCCGTCCAGCCCTCCAGCCGCAGAGGCACCCTCTGCGCCGTGATGCCGGACGCGGCCACCTTCTCGAATGCCGATTTGAACTGCGGCTCAAGCGAGGCGTCAAACAGGTTCAGACCCAGTTCGAAGCCGCCGTCCAGCGTCCGCCCGTCGAGCGGATCAGCCTGCAAGACAAACGGGCGAGGCGGATCGGCCAACCCGCTCGGCCCGGCGGTCTGGCGCGGCCTGAAGACCGGCTCGTTCAGGACATAGCCCAACGCGCCTCGGAACGTGTTCGCCGCCGTGGCGGGAAACCGCACCGGCCCGGAAGGGACAAAAGTAAGGCGGCAGGCCAAAACCTCGAAGCTCCGGCCCGCCGCCATGGTTGCTCTCTCGGCTACGCTACGGCTTGATGGCAACAGTCGTCGAAAAGGCCGCTACGGAAGCATTTGGGGGAACAGTATTCGTGAGACCCCGGTAGAAAAGGATTATCGGCACCGAGTAATTATTGGCTGAGGTGCCGGTCACAACGGGGTTCGGCTTCGCTTTGACAAGCCAGACTCCAGGTTCGGAAGGATCCAAGGTGGAACTGACGATTGTGGCCTCGCATAGGATGATTGGCCCGCAAGTCTGCGAACCGCCGATGTATAGAGTCCCATCCAGGGGTACTGGCAACTCCGCAGCGGTCCCATCTTCGGGAGGGTTCTGCAACTCTCCGTATCCGATCAATTTAAACTTGATCTCTTCTCCGAGCTTTGCAGGATTCGTCGCGGAGTTCTTGGAACCGTCAAAGTTGAAGGCAATCACTTGCCCGCCACCTGGCGGATTTTGAACCATGAAAGCCGGAGATGCCCTATCAAAGGGTTGTACTTGGTTCGCCAGGATCTCCCCCGTCTCAGGCCGACTGACCACTATCTCCCCAGTCCCCCTGATCGGAGCCGAAGAAGGAATCTGGATCTTCGCAACTCCCATTCCGGCATCCTCCGAGAGGGAATATATGCGGGCGGGAATCCCTTCGACCAAGATCTGAAGTCCGCCAAGCACCTGAGGCAGTGGTCCCCCGGGCGCTTCGAGCGCCTCCGGGACAAGTTTGACCCCTGGCACTCGCACTTTGGCGATAAGGCCTGGCGCTAGCCGGAAGAAACCACTCTCCCAGTTGGAGGTGTACAACTGAGGGTAGTGAACAGTGAGCCTATTGATAGATTCGGTCACCAATAGATTTCCGCTCGCATCGAAGCCGACATTGACTGGCCTCTTCAGTCTGAAATCATAGATTGAGGTGCCCAAGCCTGAAGCCACCCATAGTTGATACGCAGGGAACTTACGGATATATCCGAAATCATCATTTGGTTTAGTAGGATTCGTATAGTGGTCAGCCACCCATATTTCTCCTGTCTTCGGGTCGATGGCCACCGTCATCGGAACCATCCGTCCGGAGCCATGCCTGATGGGTGTGCCCGCGTTAATGCCGCTGACTGTCTCCAGGTTCGCCCTGTCGAATGCGGCGATCCTCCTGTTGTTCAGATCTGCAACGTACAAGCGGTCATCAGCATCCACTGCGAGGCCAATGGGCGCATTCAGCTTGTCAGGACTTGACCCACCAGATATCGTTTGAAAATCGGGCTGGCCGAAGACAACCGTTGCCGCCATGCCGCTGCTGAATGGCGGGTCGAAACGTAGCACGCGGTTGAACAGGCCATCGCTGACGTAAAGCTGCCCGCTGAGCGAGAACGCGATGCCGGTGGGGTTACCGAGCGTGGAAGCGCTGGGCGTGTAGGTGGGCGGAGCGGTGTAGCTTTCGGCTCCGATCACCAGGTCGGGCAACCGTTCACCCCCCATGTTTTCAAACGGTTTCGGGAAACGGAGGACGCGGCTGTTACCGGTATCGGCCACCCACAGATTGCCCTCGGCGTCGACAGCCACCACCGACGGCAGATACAGGCCCGTTTTGGTGGGGATGTCGGGGTTACTGGTCGGGGAGTTCACCAAGGCGCGGGTGAAATCCACCTGGCCGATCTGGATATCGGCGAAGTCGCCTGCCTGCACCTTGCGCGCGTCCGCCCAGCCGAGGATGCGGTTGTTGCCGGTGTCGGCCACATAGAGCCGCGGCGGATCGGAACCGCGATCCACGACTGCCGACGGCCCCAGCGGCAGTGATCCAGAGGTACTGTACGCACTGAACTCTTTGCCCTCGATAAGATTGGGCGCGCGGAATTCGAAAGCCAACTGGCCCAGCAGCTTCTTAGCCGGTACCGTGTCGCCCTGCTCAAGGAAGTTGGGGAAGGCGATGACGCGGTTGTTGTCGGTATCGGCCACCCAGATCTCGTTGTTCGCAAATACCGCAGACGACGGATTGCGAAAACTCGCCGGCGAGGGCTCCCAATGGTCATAGCGATTCGGCCGACCCCGGTTGAAATCCTCCTGGCCGATCACTCCTTTGGCCCTGGGCGAGAACTCGGTGGTCTCGGCGGGCCACGTGTCCGGCGTGCCGAACCGCAGGATGCGGCTGTTCAGGGTGTCCACCACAAACGGCACGTCGCCGATGCAGAACACGCCGCGCGCGCCCTCGCCGAAGATGCCCGATCGCAGTGCGGTCTCTCGAAAGCCGAACGTGACGTCATTTACCGGCGGCAGCGCGGTATAGCGTATTCCAAGAATCCTCGATGCCGGCTTGCCGTCGGAATCATGCGGAGCGCGGTAGAACAGCACTCGCGCCAGGTCGTCGGCAAGATAGAGGTTGCCTGCCGTGTCGAAGGCCAGAGCGGCCGGACCTCTGAGTCGAACCCTGTCTAAAACATCGTTAGAGTTGATCCGCGCCTGATTGACCACATTCAGTCCCATGCCAAGCTGGCCAAGAACCCGGTTGGCGGCGATCTGCGGCTCGATCTCGCCGTTGTCGAGGATGTTGCCCGCGCCGTTTACATCGTTGGCGGCGAAGCGCAGCACGCGGTGGTTGCCGGCGTCGGTCGCCCAGAGATTGCCCTCGGGATCGAACGCCAGCGACGAAAGAAACGTGGTTTGCCCGGAGGCCTGGATCTGGCTGCTCTTCAGGGTCGTGGCCGTGGGCGGGACGCCGGGATTGGAGCTTTGGTTGGGGTTGCGAGAGATTCTCGTCACCTGGCCGATGATCAGGTCCGCTTTCTGGGCGGCGTTTTGCTCGTCGAACGGCCGCGGGAAGCGCAGGATGCGGTTGTTGCCGGCGTCGTAGACGAAAAGATTGCCGCCGGGGCCGATGGTCATAGCCGCGGGCAGGATCAAGGCGCTGTAATATGTGGACGAGGGCGTGAGGGCAGCGCTCGAAAAGAAGTCCTTCTGGCCGATCACGATATCGGCCTGGGCGCCGTGCTGGAACTCTTGCGCATTGCGCCATCCGAGGACACGATTGTTCTTGGTGTCGCTGACGTAGACCGCCGGCGGGTTCATCGAAGTGTCCAGAACCACCGCCACCGGGCCGAACAGTTCACGGCCTTCGAGCAGGTTCGGCGTCACGCCGCTGGGGTTGACGGTCTCGGCGTCGGTCGCCGGACGGTTCAACTGGCCGAGCACGCGCGCCGGGATCGGGTTCGGCGACACCTGTGCGGCCGAGACGCCGGCGAAAACCGCGGCACAGCACAAAAGAGATGTTAAGTACTTATTCCCCTTACAGTTATACAAATCCATCACCCCTCCTCCTAAAGACAACCTTATCATGCTCCGGGCTCCCATTCCAGCCCGGAAAGTCCCACCGGAGCCGTCCGGCGGCAGTGCTAAACTTGGTGTTTGCCCGCCATGCCAAATGCTCATCGCCGTCCTCGAGTCTGCGCCGTCAGCTACCTGAACACGGCGCCGCTGGTCTGGGGCGCACTCAACGGCCCCCAAAAAGGCCTGCTCGACCTGACCTTCGCCCTGCCCTCCATCTGCGCCGAACGCGTCCAGGAGGGCGTTGCCGACATCGGCATCCTCCCGGTCATCGAAGCGGCCCGGCTCGGGATGGAGACGGTCCAGGGCATTGGCATCGCATCAAGAGGACCGGTCCGTAGCATCCTCCTCTTTTCAAAAGTTCCCTTCGGCCAGATCCGGACCCTGGCCGCGGACACAGGCTCGCGCACGTCGGTGCAACTTGCCCGTATCGTTCTCTCCCGCAAGTTCGGGGCCGAACCGCGCGTCTTTGCCGCCTCGCCCAACCTGAACGAAATGCTGCGCTCCGCCGACGCCGCCCTGCTGATCGGCGACGCCGCCCTATCTGTTGATCCTGAACAAGTTAAGCACGATTGCCTGGATCTGGGCCAGGAATGGTTCTCGCTCACCGGCCTGCCGATGATCTTCGCGCTGTGGGCCGCCCGGCCCGGCACGATCACGCCCGGCTTGGTCGATCTGCTACACGCATCGTGTCAATTCGGACTCAACGACCTGGACCGCATCATCGCCGAGGAGTCCGGCCAGCGCGGCTTCACCCACCGACTGGTGGCCGACTACTTCCGCCACAACGTCGAGTTTATCCTCACGCCCGAGCACTACGAGGGTCTGCAAACCTACCTCGACTACGCCCGCGAATTGGGCAACCCCGTGCTGACGGAGACATCTGTAATCAAATGATGACCACCCGCGAAGCAGTAGACCTCTTTCGCGACGGCGACCTGATCGGCCTCGGCATGGCCGCCGACGCCGTGCGCCGCGGGCACCACCCGCACAACGTCGTCTCCTACATCATCGACCGCAACATCAACTACACGAACTTTTGCACCGAGTACTGCTCATTCTGCGCCTTTTACCGTCCGATGGGCCACAACGAAGGCTACGTCCACGGCCATGACGTCATCCTGGGCAAGATCCAGGAGACGCTCGACCTCGGCGGCACTGGCGTGCTGATGCAGGGCGGCCTGCACCCGGACCTCAAGATCGAATGGTACGAAGACATGCTGCGCGCCATCCGCGGGCGCTTCGGCCGGCGGATCTGGCTGCACTGCTTCTCGGCTCCGGAGATCCAGAACATCGCGTCGGTGAGCGGACTGCCTCTGGATACAACCATCGCCCGGCTGAGGGACGCGGGGTTGGATTCGATTCCCGGCGGCGGCGCGGAGATCCTGCATGACGACGTGCGGCAACGCATCAGCCGGTTGAAGTGCGATTCGCAGGAGTGGATCGACGTCCACGTGACGGCGCATAAGCTGGGCATGAGGACGACGGCGACGATGATGTTCGGCTGCGGCGAGACGATCGAGCAGCGTGTGCATCATCTGGAAGTGGTCCGGCGGATCCAGGAAGAGACGGGCGGGTTTACGGCGTTCATCCCGTGGTCGTTCCAGCGTGAAAACACCTCGCTCGGCCGCTACGTCAAGGAAGAGGCCAGCGGCGTCGAATACCTGAAGACGCTGGCGATCTCGCGGCTGTACCTCGAAAACATCGTCAATATCCAGTCGTCGTGGGTAACGCAGGGGCTGAAAACCTGTCAAGTGGGGCTGCGGTTCGGCGGCAACGATGTCGGCTCGATCATGATCGAGGAGAACGTGGTTTCGGCCGCCGGGGCGCGCAACAAGGCCACAGAGGAAGAACTGCGGCGCATCATCCGCGACGCCGGCTTCGTCCCGAAACAGCGCGACTCGCTCTACCTTACCTATTTCCTGAACTGAGCACGCCGGAAACGCCGGGTGCGGATGGAGGACGTCTCCGGCCAGGGAATCCGGCGGCCGGGTCTGCCTGCGCTTTGGACCGCCATCGCATCAATGAACGAACGCGGCCGCCGGAGCGGGCGCAACCGCCCTACAATTGAGGTATCGCCCACAAAGACGCCGTGATCGCATGAAACTCCGCTACCGCTTCGGTTTCGGCATAGCCGCGCTGCTGATCCTCACCGCACTGGTGATCTGGCAAGGCTCGTTCACCGTCGGCGACTACGGGCCGAGCACGACGGAGCAGACCTACGTTTACTGGGGCCTCTCGACGCTGATCTTCCTGATGACGGTACTGCTGGCGTTCATGCTGTTCCGCGACGCGGCGAAGCTGTATGCGGCGCGGCGGGCCGGGCAGGAGGGGTCGAGGATCAGGACCAAGATTCTGGTGGGCGCGGTGACGCTGACGTTTCTGCCGACGGTGTTCCTGGTGTTGTGGTCGGTGGAGGTGTTGAACCGGAATCTGGACAAGTGGTTCTCGAGGCCGGCGGAGAACGTGCGCTTCAACCTGGATGAAATCGGCCGGTCGCTTGAGTCCGAGACGCGGCAGAAGGGCCGCGCGCTGGCACGCTGGGTGGCTTCGAGCGCCGAGTTGCGCGCTTTTCTGGCCACGGCCGGGCCGACGCCCAGCGAGTTTTTCCGGTCGGTCTGCGATTCGGCGCCGGTGACCGAAGCGCACGTGCAGCGCCCTGACGGAGGCCAGATTTTCATTTGCGCGGCCGAGGAACAGGCGGCGCCGCCGCGCCAGGGCCGGGAGTTGGATGAACGGGCGGAGATCCCGGGCAAGCTGGGAATGGTCGTCGTCCGGACCCGCATGCCGCTGGACCTTTCGCGAAGCGCGGAGGAGATCAGCCACCAGATCCGGGACTACGACAAACTCGCCGCCGGCCGCAAGGAGACGCGCTCGTTCTATCTGCGGCTGCTGCTGCTGATCACGCTGTTCGTGCTGTTCATCGCCACCTGGGTGGCGCTGTTTCTGGCGCGCCAGATCACCTCGCCAGTGACGGCGCTGGTGGAGGCGGCGCGTGCCGTGCGGGGCGGCGACCTGTCTTACAGGGTGACGACGCCGGCGACCGACGAATTCGCCACGCTGGTGCGGGCATTCAACGAGATGACGCAAAACGTGCAAGCCAGCCGCGAGGAGCTGGACAACCGCCGGCGGTTCATCGAGACAGTGCTTGAATCGATCCCGACAGGGGTGATTTTCCTGGGCCACGACGGGGCCATCCAACTGGTGAACCAGGCGCTTTCGCAGATCTTCGGCGCCCCGCGGGTGCAGGCGGCCGCGCGGCTGGCCGATCTGATCCCGGCCGAGAACGAAGGCGAGTTCTCCCGGCTGCTGAGGCGCGCCCGCCGGACCGGCACCGCCAGCCGCCAACTGGAATTGGCCACCGCCGACGGCGCGCGGCAGCTTTCAGTGACGGTGACGGCGCTGGAGGCGCGGGTGACCAGCGGGTTCGTGATGGTGATTGAAGACACCAGCGAACTGCTGAAAGCCCAGAAGGCGGCCGCCTGGCGCGAAGTGGCGCGGCGGATCGCTCATGAGTTGAAGAACCCGTTGACGCCCATCGGGCTGTCGGCGGAGAGAATCGAGCGCCAGATCAGCCGCTGCGAGCACGCTCCGGCCGAGGTGAAGCGGATCATTCAGGACTGCTGCGCCATCATCGGGCGCGAGGTGGCGTCGGTGAAGGGCCTGGTGGACGAATTCGGGCGGTTCGCCCGCTTCCCATCGGTGCAACCGGCGGCCACCAGCATCAACGAAGCGGTGGAGGAGGGGCTGGCCGTCTTCGAGGGCAGGCTGGCGGGCATCACCGTGCATCGCAGCTACGCGCCGGGACTGCCGCCGGTGGCGCTGGACCGCAATCAGTTCAAGCGCGTGATCGTCAATCTGGTCGATAACGCGGCCGAGGCGATGTCGGAATCGCCGTTGAAACAGCTTGTGATCGCCACCGCCCCGGCGGGTCCGGAGACCGTCGAACTGACGGTGGCCGACACCGGGTGCGGCATCTCGACCGGCGACAAGGAAAAGCTGTTCCTGCCTTCGTTTTCAACCAAGCAGCGCGGCACCGGGCTGGGGCTGGCGATCGTCAGCCAGATACTGGCGGAACACAACGCCCATATCCGCGTGGAGGACAATCGACCGGCGGGGGCGCGGTTCATCATCGAACTGCCCGCGCCGCGGAATGGCGGACCGGGCGCCGCCGGGGAGTTACAAGAGTGAAAAAAAGCAGAATCCTCATCGTCGACGATGAACCAGGCATTCGAGACTCGCTTTCGGGCGTTCTCGAAGACGAGGGATTCGTGCCGCTGACCGCGGCCACGGGCGAGGAGTGCCTCGATCTGCTGGCGGTTGAAGAGGTGGATGCGGTCCTGCTGGACGTCTGGCTGCCCGGCATCGACGGGCTTGAGGTGCTGGAACGTATCGAGCGTTCGCCGTCGGAGGTCCGGCCGGCAGTCATCATGATCTCGGGCCATGCCAGCATCGAGTCGGCCGTGCGGGCGACGAAAATCGGCGCCTTCGATTTCCTGGAAAAGCCGCTGACGATTCAGAAGGTGATCGTTTCGGTGAACAACGCGCTGAACCACCGGCGGATGAGGACCGAACTGCTTGAACTGAAATCGGCCGGACTGCGGGCGATCGAGATTATCGGCAAGTCGATTCCCATCAAGGCCTTGCGGCAGCAGATTTCGTTGATGGCGCCCACCAACGGGCGGGTGCTGATCTACGGCGAAAGCGGCACGGGCAAGGAGATTGTCGCCAGGGCGATTCATGGCGCCTCGCCACGCTCCGAAGGGCCGTTCGTGGAGGTGAACTGCGCGGCCATTCCGGAGGAGATGATCGAGAGCGAGCTGTTCGGGTTGCGGCGGGCGGCGCATGACGGCGGCGACAAGACGGGCAGGTTTGAACAGGCCGACGGCGGAACGCTGTTCCTGGACGAGGTCGGCGACATGAGCCTGAAGACGCAGGCCAAGGTCCTCAGGGCGCTCGACGAACACCGGTTTTCCCCCGTCGGGTCCAGCGAACCGGTGCAAGCCGATGTGCGCGTCATCGCCTCCACCAATAAGCACCTCGACGACGAGATCGAACGCGGCAACTTCCGCGAGGATCTGTTCTACCGGCTGAACGTGATTCCCTTCTTCGTGCCGCCGCTGCGGGAGCGGGCCGAGGACATCCCGGCGCTGGCCGGGCATTTCCTGGCCGAGTTCACTACCGCCTATGGCCGGAAGCCGAAGGAACTCACCCCGGAGGCTCTGGACGTGCTGAGCCGCCACGCCTGGCCGGGCAATGTGCGGGAGTTGAAAAACCTGATGGAGCGCATCGTGATCATGCACCCGCAGATCCGCATCGATGCAAGGCATATCCCGCTGCCGGTCGAGCGCAAGCCGGCCGACCGACCGGCGGAACGCGTCTTCAGCCTGCACGAGGTGCGCCAGTCGGCCGAACGCGACTACATTCTGCGGAAGCTTGATGAAGTCCAGGGCAACGTCACCCGCGCGGCCGAACTGCTGGGCCTGGAGCGCTCCAACCTATACAAGAAGATGCGCGCCCTGGGGATCGCCCCGCGGGAATAAGCGAAAGCTGCTCGGTAAGACGGAACCCTGGTCCGCGGCCGGCGCCAGCGAAGGCGGAGTACTCCACCTCGGCGGACGGCGCTTCTCCACCGTTCCCGATCCGTCCTATCATGGGGCCATGAGCCATGGGCAATCTTGGGTCCGGCGGTTCGTTTGGTTGCTGGCCGCATGCGCCTGGGCCGAGTCTCAGGCTGATCTGGCGGTCATCCACCAGATGCGCGTCCATGCGGCGGGTGTCAAACACGCCCGTGTTTTCCACCGTTCGCCGGTTGACGGTGATCTCGACGCGATTTTCGCCCTGGGTGGCCCCTCGCGGTTTATGGGCACGGGAAGCAGAGGACCGTGGGAGCGCGAGATCAAACTGGGCATCTTCCTCCAACAGCGGTCCAGGCCTGGGCTGGTCTACAAGATTGTGATCGCGGACGCGCCGAGTTTTGACGGATGGACGGCCCGCGTGGAACGCGTAACGTCAACCGAGGCAGTCATCGCCTGTGCGCCGGAGAAAGGCAATCCGGACACAATCCACAAGTTCCGCTACGACATCCGCGCCAAGGCGCTGCTGGGCCAGTCGACCTACGATGCTGTACCCATGGGAGATGTCCTGACAGATGGAGGACGGACGGTTCTCGTCGGCTGGAACCTGGAACAGCAGATTGCGATCGAATACCTCGCCGGAGCCGACCCACCGTTCCGCGTCCTGAGCAGGAGAGAAGCCGCATCCTGGATTAGGCGGATCCCAGCCGCCAAGACCAGATCGAGTTTCATTGGTGCGGCTACGAGGCCAGTCTTTCAGCCCGTCCGTTTCGGACCGGACCAGCGGTTTTCGTTGCGGCTTCGCGGGGTGAACGACGGCCTCGGGCTCCCCGGATTACTGGTGATCCGTGAACAAAGTGGCAAGTCCGGGAAATGGTTCACCCTTCCGCAAAGCACCTACGACGAGTTCAGCGCTGCCCGGCCAATCCGAGTTCAGGGCGGCTATGTCCGAGGCCAGACGACCATCGCGGAGGAGATCGGTCCTTGGCAGGTCGTGGATGGAACGCTTTGGTTCGGCAAGACGTTTTATGACGGCGAGGGCATGAATGGCGTAGGCGGCTTCGGCTTCTTCGATACCGGTTCGCGCCGTTTTGTCATCCATTCGCCAGCTGAGATCCGCGACTCCTCGGTCAGCGCCATGCTGGCCGAGACCCATGGCATCTGGCTCGGACTGGCCAATCGCGGTGAGTGGGCGAATTCGGGAAATGGCGTCTTACAAGTGAGTTACTCGGGCGAGGCGCTCGGCCGTATCGGGTTGAGTGAACCGGTGGGCGGCATCGCGCGCGTCGATGGCGGGCTGCTCATGGCCACCAGTTTCGGCGCGGCATTGTATGACGGCCAGTGTGTGCGCCGTTTCTTCGTGGACCAGACCGAAGGCGGACGATTGCGTGTGGTGGAGGCCGATCCCGGCGAGAATGAAGAGGCTCAGTGACAGGAGACGCCCCAGTCCGGGCACGGCTTTCCGGACCAAATTCTCCATTTCTGTCCCAAGTGGGATAGAATGAGCCTTTGACCGGGAATCGGCTATGGACCACCTGCTATCCATCGTTCTTTGCACCCCCCTCGTCGGGCTTCTCGTCCTGTTCTTCATCCCATCGGCGAAGGAGAAGGCCATCAAGCTCTGGGCCAACGCTGTCTTCGCCCTGGGTTTCCTGGTCTCGATCCCGCTGCTGACGGGCTTTGACTCCGGCGCCGACTTCCAGTTTGTCGAAAACATCGCCTGGATCCCGTCGATCGGCGCATCGTGGCACCTGGGCGTCGACGGCTACGCCATGCTGCTGGTGCTGCTGACCACGCTGATCGGATTCCTGTCGGTGCTGGCGTCGTGGTCGTCGATCACCCACCGCATCAAGGAATACTACGCCCACTTCCTGCTGCTGCAATTCGGCATGTTGGGCGTGTTCGCCGTGCGCGACTTCCTGCTGTTCTTCGTCTTCTGGGAACTCACGCTGGTGCCGATGTACTTCATCATCGCCATCTGGGGCGGCCAGCGGCGCGGCTATGCGTCGATCAAGTTCGTCATTTACACGCTGGTCGGCTCCATCATCATGCTGCTCGGCATTCTGATGCTGTACTTCCAGCACTTCCAGCAGTTCGGCGCCTACAGCTTCGACATGACCCGGCTGTTGCAGGTTCAAATGCCGGAGTCGATGCAGTGGTGGGTGTTCTGGGCGCTGTTCCTGGGTTTTGCCGTGAAGGTGCCGATGTTCCCGTTCCATACGTGGCTGCCGGACGCGCATACGGAAGCGCCGACGGCCGGCTCGGTGATCCTGGCCGGCATTCTGCTGAAGATGGGGACCTACGGTTTCCTGCGCTTCTCGCTGCCGCTGCTGCCCGACGCGGCGAAGGACCCTCAAATTGTCAACGCCGTCGCCGTGCTGTCGATCATCGCCATCATCTACGGCGCGCTGGTGAGCCTGATGCAGAAGGACTGGAAGAAGCTGGTGGCCTATTCCTCGGTCTCCCACATGGGTTTCTGCACGCTGGGCATCTTCGCGCTGAACCATACCGGCATCGCCGGATCGATCCTGCAGCAGATCAACCACGGCGTATCGACGGGCATGTTGTTCCTGATCGTCGGCGTGGTGTATGACCGGCGGCATACGCGCGAGATCTCGGAATACGGCGGGCTGTTCCGCGTGATGCCCATTTTTACGATGGTGTTTCTGGTCGCGGCGCTGAGTTCGCTGGGCATGCCGCCGCTGAACGGGTTTATCGGCGAGATCACGATTGTGCGCGGCGTTTACGAGATGTCGTTCTGGTGGGCGCTGAGCTGCGGCATCGGCATCGCGCTGGGCGCGGCCTACCTGCTGTGGCTGTTCCAGCGGACCATGCTGGGCGAGATCAGCGAGAAGAACAAGCCGCTGCTGGATCTGAACTGGCGCGAGATCGTGGTGTTTGCGCCGCTGGTGGCGCTGGCGTTTGCGATTGGGGTGCACCCGCAGCCGTGGTTCAAGGTGATGGACCGCTCGGTGGCCCAGATCGTCGAGCGGGTCCGGCCCGGCTACTACGAACAGCGCGGCCTGGTGAATCCGCTGGCCGCGAAACCGGTACAGGCGGCGAAGAGGTAGAGATCGCCCGGCGGGGAGGCCGCGGATCTGGAGTATCGGGGTGAGGCCATCGGCGGATGCGCTATTCCCGTTTGTTCCCCCCGCCGGTATCGCCTTGTATCCCGGCCCACCCGCACCAATGTCATCGGACCGGACACGAGCGGGCGGATTGCCGTCGAGAACGGCATGGCGGCGGGCAACGTCACCGGCAGGTAAGCCAGCGCCAACCCGATCCACCGCTATCCGATGTCCGGCACCCGCGGCGAGTGGAGCCGTTCATTCACGCCGCGGACGGTGCGGATATCCACCTCGACGGCCTGCCTGAAGTCCGCATTCATTCGCCACGCCCGATCTGAACCAGACCGCCGCCGGCGGGGGGCGCGGGCGGCTTGGGCGGGGTGAGCCAGCGGGCGGGGAGTCTGGCGAGGTAGACGAGGCGTTCGACCCAGGGCAGCAGGCGGCGCACCGTGCGGCCATGGAAGACCAGGCTGCCGGCAACCAATAACGGATGCGGGATCGTCGTGCAGCAGCGCGAACAGATGCCGATCTCCCCCGCCCTGCCCTGAGCGTGAAGCCGGCGCATTTCCCGCATGGCCGGTCCGTTGAAGATTTCAGTGAGCGGCGTTTCGCCGATGCGGCCGACCGGTGAGCCGTCGAGCATGTAGCTCTGGCAGCAGGGGTAGACGCCGCCGTTGTGCTTCACATACATGGCGCCGCGCCAGAGGTAGTGGCAGGGGTGTTTCCAGTCCGCGGCGGCGTGGCCCGAGTCCGGGCGCATGAGGTTGGTTTCGTCCTCCTTGATGCGGATGAGGTCGACGCCGGGCACCGAGCGCCAGAAGCGGATGAAGTCGTCCACCTCGGCGGCGTTGCCGTCCATGCGGACCAGTTGGACGACGATCTGGGGCCGCCGGCCGCGCTCGTGCTTCATGCGGCAGAAGCGGACGAAGTTGTCGCGCACGCGTTCGAAGCTGGCGCCCTTGCGGTAGAACTCGAAGGTCTCTTTTTTGGCGCCGTCGAAGCTGAGGGTAATGTGTTCGAGATGGGTCGAGAGCATCCGCTCAGAGGCCTTTTCGTCGAGCAGCGTGCCGTTGGTGGAGATGAGCGAGGAGATGGAATGCTGGTGGCAGAGTTCGATGCGGTCGTAGATTTGCGGGTCGAGCAGGGGTTCGCCCAGCCCGATCAGCATCATGTGCTCGGCGGTCCGGCCGGCTTCGGCGACCAGGGTGCGGAAGACATCGTCGGTCATGTCCTCCTTGGGCTGCTTGTGGGTTTCGCGCGGGCACATCGGGCAGTAGATGTTGCACTTGGCGGTGGTTTCGACGATGTACTCAACAGGCAAGGCGTCCACCGCATCGCGGCGGCGCAGATAGGCCAGGAGGAGTTTCCAGCGGTTGAAAGCCCGCATCAGCGTTCCGTTTGAGACCATTGTAGCGTTGCGGCCCAAGCGGAGGACTACAAGCGCTGGCAGCGCGGGCAAAAATGGGTTCCGCGCTGGGCGGCGACGATGCGGCGGATGGGGGCGGAGCAGACGGGGCAAGGGTGTCCGGCGCGGGCGTAGACCTGGTGGCGGAGTTGGAACGAGCCGCGGGCGCCGGTTGCATCGACGTAGTCGGAGATCGACGAGCCGCCGCAGTCGATGGCTTCGTTGAGCAGTTCGATGGTGCGGGCGTGGAGGGCGAGCAGGCGCGTGCGGGAGAGGCTGCTGAGGCGGGCGCGGGGGTGGATGCGGGCGCGGAACAGGGCTTCGCCGGCGTAGATGTTGCCGAGTCCGGCGAGGATGGCCTGGTTGAGCAGAGCGGGCTTGATGGCGCCGGAGCGGCGGGCGAGGGCGGTGACGAAGTCAGCGGGAGAGATGGAGAGGAGGTCGGGGCCGAGGTTGGGGGGGAGTTCATCCAAGCCAAGGCAGGTGATGGAGCCGAACTGGCGGATGTCGTCGAAGACGATATCGGGACCGGAGGTATGGATGATGGCGCGGGGGTGGGACGAAGGCGCTCCGGCCAGAAGTTTGCCGGTCATGCGGAGGTGGACGGCGAGGCGGAGGCGGGTGAGGTCGAGGAAGAGGTATTTACCGTGGCGGGCGAGCGAGACGATGGTCTGGCCGGCGGCGAGAGAGGGAATCGATGGCGTGGCGGCGCGGGGCGAGAGGATGTCGATCGACAGGATATTGAGGCCCGTGACGAGTGGGGCGAGGGTGCGGCGGATGGTTTCGACTTCGGGGAGTTCGGGCACGGGGTCAGTCCGGAAGATCGACGAAGATCTGGCCGTCCTCGACGGTGACGGGATATGGCTGGAGGCGGATTTCGGGGTTGCCGTCGAGATGGCCGGTTTCGCAGTTGAAGGCCCAGGCGTGCCAGGGACAGAGGATGTGGCCCTCGTCGATGTTGCCGTGGCCGAGGGGGCCGCCGCGGTGGGGGCAGAGACCGTGGAAGGCGGTGATGAGGCCGTTGTGGTTGCAGAGGGTGACGGGCGCGCCGCCGGGTTCGGCGTGGGCGAGGGATGCGGGCGGAAGCAGGCTGAGCGGACCGATGAGCATGCGGGGCATGGATCTCATTCGATGGTCGCACGGCGGGCGAGGCGTGTATCATGGCGGGTACGAGACGGATCCGCCAATGAAACTGATAGCGACTATTCTCATCGCCGGCGCGGTGTTCGCGCAGCAGCCCGCACCAGGTCCGAAGCCGGAGGTGCAGGGCAATGACAGGGACGGGTATACGGACACGCCGGTGAATCCGGGGCAGCCGTGGAAGGTGCATGACGCGGCGCGTCCGCGGCCGGCGAAGGTGACTCCGGGGGCTCTCGTGAGCACGCCGCCGCCGTCGGATGCGATCGTGCTGTTTGACGGCAAGGACCTGACGAAGTGGGTGACGCGGATGCGGAACGGGCAGACGACGGAGCCGAAGTGGAAGGTGGAGAACGGCTATATCGAGATCGTGCCGCGGAACGGGCGGCTGGTGACGAAGGAGAAGTTCGGCGACGTGCAGTTGCATGTCGAGTGGATGATCCCGGAAGGCACCGAAGGCGAGGGTCAGGGGGCGGGCAACAGCGGGATCGAGTTGATGGGGCGGTATGAGATCCAGGTGCTGGAGTCGTACGAGGGCCTGACGTATGCCGACGGCCAGGCGGCGTCGATCTACGGGCAGTGGCCGCCGCTGGTGAATGCGTCGAGGCCGAAGGGACAGTGGAACGTTTACGACATTTTCTTCGAGGCGCCGAAGTTCGAGGGCGAGCGGCTGGTGAAGCCGGCATTTGTGACGGTGATCCACAACGGCGTGCTGGTGCACCACCGGAAGGAGATCATGGGGCGGGCGATCCACCGGCGGGTG
Source organism: Candidatus Solibacter sp. (assembly GCA_013822245.1). GTDB lineage: Bacteria > Acidobacteriota > Terriglobia > Bryobacterales > Bryobacteraceae > PNKE01. The sequence continues at coordinate 27,663 of PNKE01000060.1, read as the reverse complement.
GCGACGTATGCGCCGCATGGGGACGAAGAGCCGTTTTCGTTGCAGGATCACGGACGGCCGGTGCGGTTCAAGAACATCTGGATGAGGCGGTTGAAGGGGTACGACGGGCAGTAGGGGGAGGTTGGCGAAAAGAGATCGGGCGGGGGCGGGGGAGGGGTCCGGCGGGCTTGACCAAACGAACTCAGGCGGGAGGGGGCCGAGGCGGGGGCCTGAGTCGTAACGTATTTTGTTTCAATCACTTGCAGAGCGCGTGGAGTTATGCGCGGGGCGGCGGGAGCGTTGCGGGGCAGAGACGCGGTTGGGGCGGCTGGGCGGGGATGCGGAGGATTCCACGTAGAATTCCACGGAAAGCGGGTGGCGCCGGGCGGGCGATGGGGGAAGGTGGTGGGCGGCGGGGGTGGGCAGGCGGCCGGGCGGGGTGGGGCGGGCAGCGGAGGATTCTACGTGGAATTCCACGTAAAGCGGGCAGCGGGAGCAGGGCGCGGGCAGCCGGGGCGGGCGTTTTCGAGTTGGGATGGCCGGACGGGGATGCGGAGGATTTCACGGAGAATTCAGCGTAGAGCGGGGGTGAGCCAAAGGGCTGGCATCCGCCGGTTTGTGCCTCGCAGTCACCTGTGAGGGCCACGGGGGGGTTGGAGATGGTGGGGGCCGATGACAGGCGAGGCGGCCTGTCCCACGGCGATGGGAGGGCCGCCGGGCGGAGAGCGGCCGCTTGGCCTGGTTACCCGGTTGGCGCGCGATGGCGATACAATTCGGGCCATGAGACGGAGAGAACTCTTTTCAAACGCGGCAGTGACCGCGGCGGCGGCCGGGATGGCAACGGCTGCACCGGCGATGAAGAAGATCCGGCTTGGCGGTCCGATTTACCTGAAATCGGACGATCCGAGGGAACAGGCGCGGGAACACCGGCGGTTGGGGTATGCGGCGGCGTACTGCCCGAAGGCCGATTTGAAGGACAAGGAGCGGCTGCGGGCGATCGAGCGGGGGTATAAGGCGGAGAATGTGGTGATCGCCGAGGTGGGGGTGTGGGTGAACCTGATGGAGGCCGACGCGGCGAAGCGGAAAGAGAATCTGGACCGGGTGACGCAGGGGCTGGCGCTGGCCGATGAGGTGGGTGCGCGGTGCTGCGTGGATATCTGCGGGTCGTTCCACGAGAAGGTCTGGTACGGGCCGCATCCGAAGAATTTTTCGGCGGAGTTTTTCGATGCCGCGGTGGAGAACGCGCAGAAGATCATCGACGCGGTGAAGCCGAAGCGGGCGAAGTTCGCGTACGAAATGATGGGGTGGGCGATACCGGATTCGCCGGGGTCGTATTTGAAGCTGCTGAGAGCGGTGGACAGGGCGGGGTTTGGGGTGCATATCGACGTGTGCAACGGGGTGAATTCGCCGGACCGGTTCTATGGGAATGCGGCGTTCGCCGATGAGTGTTTCCGGGTGCTGGGGCAGTGGGTGGTGTCGTGCCATGCGAAGGACCTGGACTGGATCCCGGCGATGAACGTGCATTTCGTGGAGGTGATTCCGGGCAGGGGGAAGATGGATTACCGGCCGCAACTGCGCGGAGTGGCGGGGCTGAAGCAGGATGCGCCGCTGATGCTGGAGCATTTGAAAACGGCGGAGGAGTATGCCGAAGGGGCGGCGTATATCAGGAAGGTGGGCGGGGAGATCGGGTTGGGGTTTGTGTGAGGGCGGGGCGAGCCGAGCGGGCGGGGCCTGGGCGCCCGGCCCGCCAGGGAGCGCCGCCGAATGCGTGGCCCGTTGACGCGGCACTCCGCGTTCGCGGTTGGAGAAGATGGCGGTAGGTTTCCGGGATATCGAAGCGCGGTTGGGCCGGGGATGGGGAAAAGCGGCATTATGGGGATGGTTTCGACTAAAATTGAGGATTGCCCGGCGTCTCGGTTACCGTTGTTGTCCCCACGCTCGCCACGGGCGGGATGCTGGTGGAGTGTCTGGCGTCGCTGGAGGCGCAGACGTGGAAGGAATTCCAGACCGTGGTGGTGGACAACAGCGGACGGGGAGCGATCCGCGGGCAGGGCGCGGCGAAGTATAGGTTCAGGCTGATCGAGAACGCGGCGAACGCCGGATTCGGCGAAGCGGTGAACCAGGGCTGGAGATTGCAGCCGGCGGACTATCTGGCGGTATTGAATGACGACGCGGTGGCGGGGCCGGGATGGATCGAGTCACTGGTGAAGGCGTTGGAGGAGAGGCCGGAGGCGGGGATGGCGGCGTCGAGGATTGTGTTGAAGGGCACGGAGAGGCTGGATTCGGCGGGGCTGGGGGTGGCGCGGGACGGTTCGTCGAAGCAGGCGGGCAGGATGCGTGAGGCCGCCGGCGAGGACCGGATGCGGGAGGCGCTGATTCCGTCGGGCTGCGCGGCGATGTACAGGGCGAGGATGCTTGAGGAGATTGGAATGTTCGACGCGCGGTTTTTCCTCTATTGCGAGGATACGGACCTGGCGCTGCGCGGGCACTGGGCGGGGTGGCGGTGCGTGTATGTGCCGGAGGCGCGGGTGGAACATGCGTATTCGGCGACGGCGGGGCGGGTGTCGCCGTTGAAGGCGTACCTGGTGGAGAGGAACAGGCTGAGAGTGGTGGTGAAGAACTTCCCCGCGATGTGGGCGGCGGCGGCGCCGGGGTGGAGCGTGGCCAGGTATGCGCTGCACGTGGCGGCGATGCTGAAGGGCGAGGGCAAGGCGGGCGAGTTCGCAAAGTCCGGACAGGGGTGGTGGGTGTTGCCGTGGAGCGTCATCAAGGCCCATGCGGCGCTGGCGGCGGCGCTGCCGGAACTGCTGCGGCAGAGGGCGGAGATCCGGCGGGCGCGGAAGATCACGCCAGGCGAGTTCAAGCGGCGGATGCGGGAGCACGGAATCAGCCTGAGAGAGGTGGCCGGGCAATGAGACCGACGGAGGAAAAGACGCTGGTGCTGATCCCGGCCTATAACGAGGGGGCGTCGATCCGGCGTGTTGTGGAGGAGGTGAGGCGGAGGTGTCCGCTGATGCCGGTGCTGGTGGTGAACGATTGTTCGGTGGACGCGACGGCGTCGGAGGCGCGCGCCGGAGGGGCGGAGGTGATATCGCTGCCCTGCCATCTGGGGTTGGGGGGGTGTGTGCAGACGGGTTACAAGTACGCCTATGACGCGGGATACAGGTCAGTGGTGCGGATTGACGGTGACGGGCAGCATGATCCGGGGGATATAGGGAAGCTGCTGGCGAGGCTGGAGGAGAGCGGGGTGGAGATGGTGATTGGGGTGAGGGCGGAGGGGACGAACGGGGGGTTCAGGACGTCGCTGGCGAGAAGGATCGGGATTGCGTTTTTCAAGCTGTTGCTGAAGCCGATATTGGGGCGGAAAGTGTCGGACCCGACGTCGGGATTCGTGGCGGTGAGCCGGCGGGCGCTGGAGGTGTTTTCGCTGACGTTTCCGTTGGAGTATCCGGAGATCGAGGCGCTGGTGGTGTTGCAGAGGAAGGCGTTCCGGTTTGAGGAAGTGGAATCGGTGATGCGGCCGAGGATGGCGGGGCGGAGTTCGATTACGCCGGTGAAGTCAGTGTACTTCGTGCTGCATGTGCTGCTGGGGGTTTTCGTGAACATCCTGCGCTATGACGGGACGCATGGGCGGGGGCAAGGGAGGTAAGCGGGGATGGACAGGCTGCTGCTGGTGTTGACGGTTGCGAGCGTGGTGCTGATCGCGGCGGTGCTGCGGTCATTGAGGCGGGAGCGGATCCGGGTGGAGCATTCGGTGAGTTGGCTGGCGGCCGGGGTGGCGTTGCTGGCGCTGTCGTTATCGCCGGGGCTGGTGAACTCGGCGGCGTGCTGGCTGGGGCTGGCGGAGCCGGCGGCGGCGCTGATCACGGCGACGCTGGTGGTGTTCATGTTTGTGTTTTACAGGTATTCGAGGGTGGTGTCGGAGTTGAAGGACATGAACATCACGCTGACGCAGCGGGTGGCGATCCTTGAGCATCAGGTTGAGAGACGAGATGGCAAAGAGAGCTAAGAACACCGTGGCCGCGGGGCCGCCGGTTTGGATTTGGCCGGCGCTGGCGGCGGTGGCGGCGCTGGCGTACCTGCCGGCGATGGATGCGCCGTTTCTGTTTGACGATTTGACGTCGCCGGTGCTGCAACCCGAGGGCAGCCCGCCGCTGACGCAGATGTTGAGGTCGTCGAGGCCGCTCTATTACGCGAGCCTGTGGCTGGACCGGCAGGCGTTCGGGTTGTCGGCGGGGCCGATGCATGTGGTCAGCCTGGCGCTGCATCTGTTGAACGCATGCCTGATGCTGGGCGTGTTGAAGAAGCTGTGCGGGCTGGCGGGGGTGGATGAAGGCAAGCGGGGATGGCTGGCGGCGGCGGGCGCGGGGATCTTCCTGCTGCACCCGGTGATGACCGAGGCGGTGAGCTATATCGCGTCGCGGGGCGAGGTGTTGAGCCTGTTCTTTGCGCTGGCGGCGTACCGGGTGTTTCTGGGGGCGGAGCGGATTGGCGTGGGGCGGGCGATGGCGGTGGTGTTGCTGTTTGGGTTGGCTGCGGGATCGAAGGAGCATTCGTTCGCGCTGCTGGGGGTGATGGTGTTGACGGCGGTGTGGTTTGGGCAGAGCGTGACGGATGGATTGAAGGCGCGGGCGATGGCGTTAGCGCCGCTGGTGGCGGGGGGCGTGGCGGGGGCGGCGTATGTGTTCAAGGCGGTGGGGACGCAGGCGACGGCGGGCTTTGGCGTGGAGGGGGTGACGCCGCTGACGTATCTGGCGACGCAGTGCCAGGTGGTGTGGCGGTATGTGTTGATGTTCGTTCTGCCGTGGGGGATGAACATCGATCATGGGATGGCGTTCGCGAAATCGTGGGCGGAGCCGTTGACGATTGCCGGGGCGGCGGCGGGCGTGGCGGCGACGGCGGCGGCGGTCAGGTACAGGCGGGAGTGGGCGCTGGCGGGGTTTGGGTGGCTGGCGTTCGTGATGCTGGTGGCGCCGACATCGTCGGTGATTCCGATCGCCGATGCGATGGCGGACAGGCGGCTGTATTTTTCGTCGCTGGGGCTGGTGGCGGTGGCGGTAGAAGTGATGCGGCGGGCGAAGTGGCCGGATGTGAAGACGGCGGGCGCGGCGGCCGGGGTGATGGTGGCGCTCGCCGGGCTGACGTGGAGCCGGAACCAGGACTATGAGAGCGCCGAGCGGATGTGGCGGGCGTCGGTGGAGGCGAACCCGATGAACTCGCGGGCGCGTTTTCAGTTGGCCCATGCGATGTATGCGGAGGGGTCATGCGCGGAGTCGGCGGCGGAGTACTCCGAGGCGCACAGGCTGGGGCAGAAGGGCGCGGACCTGCTGGTGGACTGGGCGCTGGCGCTGGACTGCGCGGGCCAGGCGGGCGAGGCGGAGGCGAGGTTGAAAGAGGCCGTGGCGGCGGATGCGGAGAGTTATCATGCGCGGTCGACGCTGGGGATGGTGCTGGCCAAGCAGGGCAAGCTGGAAGCGGCGTTGGAGGAGCTGAACGAAGCGATCCGGATGAACGGAGGGTTCGATATGACGTGGGCGTACCGGGGCAACGTGTTGTTGATGATGGGACGGAGCGGGGAGGCGGCGGGCGATTTCAAACGGGCGCTGGAGTTGAACGCGGAGAACCCGGTGGCGCAGAAAGGGCTGGCGGCGGCGCTGGCGCGGTAGACGAAGCTGCGAATCGGCATCAATGCGCTGTACCTGATTCCCGGCCAAGTGGGCGGGACCGAGGTGTATTTGAGATCGCTGCTTGGAGCGATGGAGGGGCTGGAGAGCGGGCACGAGCTGATCGTATTCACCAACCGCGAGACGGGCGCGCTGGGGCGTGAGGCGCGGGTGCTGGAGGTAAGCGCGGCGAACCGGCCGGCGCGGATTCTATTTGAACAGATGCGGCTGCCGGGGGCGCTGAAGCGGGCGGGAATTGAGGTCGTGTTGAACCCTGGGTTCACGGCGCCGTATGCGCCGGGGCGGCCGCAGGTGACGGTGTTTCACGATTTGCAGCACAAGCGGCATCCGGAGTATTTCCGGCGGTTCGATCTGCCGGCGTGGAATCTGCTGCTGGGGATGGCGGCGAGACGGTCTGAGCGGTTGATCGCGGTGAGTCCGGCGACGAGGGACGATCTGCTGAAGTTCTATCCGTTCCTGGATGCGGGGCGGATTGACGTGGTGCCGCATGGGGTGGATCAGGCGTTCTTTGACTTGGCGGGGAGGCGGGAGGCGGGGGATTTCCTGCTGTGCCCGTCGACGACGCATCCGCACAAGAACCATGCGCGGCTGCTGAGGTGTTTCGCGAAGCTGCGCGAGACACGGCCTGGGATCAGGCTGGTGCTGACGGGGGTGAAGGGGTTTGTCCACGACGGCGTTGCGAGGATGGCGGCGGAGATGGGCGAGGCGGTGGAGGTGAAGGGCTGGGTGGAGCGAAGCGAGTTGCTGGAGTTGTTCAGGACGGCGCGGGCGGTGGTGTATCCGTCGACTTTCGAGGGCTTCGGGATGCCGGTGGCCGAGGCGATGGCGGCGGGCGTGCCGCTGGCGTGTTCAGACATCGAACCGTTGAAGACGCTGGCGCGGGGCGCGGCGGTGATGTTTGACCCGGAGAGCGACGAGGCGTTGATCAGTGCGATGGAACAGGTGATGGACGGACGTGAGCCACAGGCGAGGCTGGCCGCATCGCTGACATGGCGCCATGCGGCCGAGGCGACGGTTGAATCGCTGGTGAGGGCGGCGCGGCGTTAACGCAGATAGTCTTCGAGACGGACCTTCTCGTCGGTCTTTTCGTCGCGGTACTTGACGATGACGGGTGTGTAGAGCGAGATGCCCCATTCGGCGCCCTTGCCCTTCGAGACGGCGCGTGAGCCGGCGATGACGACGGCGTTTTCAGGGACGATGAGCGGATCCTCGTCTGTCGCTGCGTGGACCTGGCCGGTGACCAGGTCGTAGATGGGCGTGGAACGGTTCAAGATGACGCCGGAGCCGAGCACGGCGCGTTTCTTGACGACGGAGCCTTCATAGACGCCGCAGTTGCCGCCGACCAGGACGTCGTCCTCGATGACGACGGGCAGCGCGCCGATGGGTTCAAGGACGCCGCCCAACTGCGCCGCGGCCGAGACGTGGCAGCGTGCGCCGACCTGGGCGCAACTGCCGACCAGGGCGTGGGAGTCAATCATGGTGGATTCGCCGACATAGGCGCCGACGTTGATGTACATGGGCGGCATGCAGGTGACGCCGCGTCCGATGTAGGAGCCGTCGCGAATGGACGAGCCGCCGGGCACGATGCGGATGCCCGCGCCGGCGGGGATGGCGCGGACGGGGTAGGTGGCCTTGTCATGCCAGGGCTGGCGCGCGGGGTCGATCGACATGTCGACGATGGAGCCCATGCGGAAGCCGCAGAGGATGCCCTTCTTGACCCAGGCGTTCACCTTCCAGCCGCTGCGGGTGTCGGAGCAAGGCTCAGCGGCGCGGACCTGGCCGCGATTCAGCGCGTCCTTGAATTGGGCGAACAGGGCCTGGTCAGCGGGGGTGTAAGCGGAGGGCGGATTGGCGAAGAGGTCTTCGATCTGTTGGGCGAGGCTCATGCGACAAGACCTGTCTGATGGAGAACGTCTTCGATGCGGGCCATGGATGCGGGTTGGGGTTCGCACATGGGCAGCCGCCAAACGGGTTGCAGCAGGCCCATGCGGGCCATGGCGGCCTTGACGGGGATGGGATTGGATTCGACGAAGTTGACTTCCATCAACGCCAGCCATTGCTCGTGAACGGCGCGGGCTTCGGCGAATTCGCCCTTGAGGAGATGGTTGCAGAGGGCGGCCATCGGGGCGGGGATTTCGTTCGACGCCACGGAGATGACGCCGCGGCCGCCGAGCGAGGCGAGCGGCAGCGCGATGGAGTCGTCACCGGAGAGGACGTCGAATTCCTTCGGCACGCGGGCGCAGATGGCGGCCATCTGGGAGATATTGCCGGAGGCCTCCTTGACGCCGGCGATGTTGTCGATTTGGGCGAGGCGGGCGAGGGTGGCGGGTTCAACGTTGACGCCGGTGCGGCCGGGGACGTTGTAGACGACGACGGGCTTGCCTGCACCCTCGGCGATGGCCTTGTAGTGGCGGTAGAGGCCTTCCTGCGTGGGCTTGTTGTAGTAAGGCGCGACCGAGAGAATGCCGTCGACGCCCATGGCCCCGTATTCGCGGGCGAGTGCGATGACCTCGGAGGTGTCGTAACTGCCGGCGCCGGCCAGGACGGGGACGATGCCGTTGGCCTCCTCGAGGACGATTTCGACGACGCGGATTTTCTCGCCGCGGGTGAGCGTGGGGCTTTCGCCGGTGGTGCCGCAGGGGACCAGGAAGTGGACACCGGCTTCGATCTGGCGGCGCACGAGATGGCGCAGGGTGAGTTCATCGAGGCTGAGATCGGCCTTGAAAGGCGTCACCAGGGCTGTTCCGCATCCTTGAAACATGGCTTACTCCTTGGAATCCTCAAACAGTATCCGGCTGATCTCATGGACGCCGGTTTTTCCGCCGATCCAGTTGGCGGCCCAGAGAGCGCCGCGGGCAAAACCTTCGCGGCTACGGGCGGTGTGGCAGAGCGTGATGGTGTCGGCGGAGGAATCGAATCCGATTTCGTGGGTGCCGGGGACGCGGCCGGCGCGGTTGGAGGCGACATCGACAGCGGCCGTGTAGCCGGCCTGGCGCATATCGGACACCAGTTTGAGCAGGGTGCCCGAGGGCGCGTCCTTTTTCTGCGAGTGGTGGATCTCCCAGGCCCAGGCTTCGTAAGCGGGCTGGCGGGCCATGAGGCGTGCGGCCTCGGCGACGACGCGGGCGAAGAGGTTGACGCCGATGGAGAAGTTGGGTCCGTAGACAAGCGGTGCGCCCGAGGCGTTGAAGGCGGCGGCGATTTCGTCGAGGCGATCGAACCAGCCGGTGGCGCCGCAGACGGTGGGCACGCCGAGCCGGGCGAGGGGAAGAAGATTCGAGGGGGCGATGTCGGGGGCTGTGAATTCGATGGCGACGTCGACGCCCTGGAAATTGCCGGCCGTGAGTCCCTCGCCGTTGGCATTGTTGTCGATGTCGAGGCGCAGGACGACTTCGAAGCCGGACTCCCCGGCCATGGATTCAAGCATCCGGCCCATCCTGCCGTAGCCGACCAGGGCGAGGCGTTTCATGCGAACACCTCGGGGTCGGTTTCGGCGAAGAACTCGGCGTGCAGGGCTTGGACAGCATTCACCACTTGTCCATCATCCACCACCAGGCTGATATTGAGAAGCGATGCGCCTTGGGAAATCATACGAACGTTGACGCCGGCGCGGGCGAGAGAGGCGAAGACGCGGGCGGCGACGCCGGGCGTATCGCGGATGGCTTCGCCGACCAGGCAGACGATGGCGCGCTGGCTTTCGACGGTGACTTCGGCGATTTTTGAAAGCTCGGCGAGAATTTCGTCAAGCATGCGGGTCTGGTCAATGGTGAGCGAGACGCTGACCTCGGAGGTGGAGACCATGTCGACAGGCGTCTTGTAGCGGTCGAAGACCTCGAAGATGCGGCGGAGGAAGCCGTGGGCCATCAACATGCGCAGGCTGCGGACGTTGACGGTGGTGATGCCGCGTTTGCAGGCGATGGACTTGACCGGGTTCGTCGAACAGACCGCGTCGCCGACGATCCGGGTGCCTTCGACGTCGGGGCGGCGGGAGTTGAGAATGCGGACCGGGATGTTCTTTTCGATGGCCGGCTGGACGGTGGACGGATGGAGGACCTTGGCGCCGAAGTAGGCCATTTCGGCGGCCTCGGCGAAAGAGACGGCGCGGAGGCGCTTGCCGCCTTCGACGACGCGGGGGTCGCAGGTCAACATGCCATCGACGTCGGTCCAGATCTGGATCTCACTGGCTTCGATGCCGGCGCCGGCGATGGCGGCGGAGAAGTCGCTGCCGCCGCGGCCGAGGGTGGTGGTGACGCCGTCCTGGGTGGAGCCGATGAAGCCGCCCATGACGACGACGTGATCGTGCAGCAGCGGGACGGCGCGTTCCTTGAATCTGGCGTAGGCGCGGCTGAAAAGCGGCAGCGCCTGGGAGTGGCGCGAGTCTGTGATCAGCACTTCGCGGGCGTCGAGATGAGCGGCGTTCATGCCCATTCCGGAGAAGGCGATGGCGACGACGGCGGAGCTGGTGCGCTCGCCGTGGCTGGTGGCTTCGTCCCAGAGCGCGGGGGTGAGTTCGCCGCGCTGGGCGATGGCTTCCATGCAGGATTCGAGGCTGGAGAATTCGCGGCTGAGGACCGCTTCCACTTGTTTCGCCGACGCTTCGCCGGCGGCGGAGAGGGCCTCGCGGCGGGTGTAGTCCTTGAGTTCCTCGACGCTGTTGAGCGCATCGGCCAGATTGCCGGCGGCGGCTTTTTCGGCGGCGGCGAGGATGCGGTTGGTGGTCTTGCCCATGGCGGAGACGACGACCAGGGGCTTGTGTTCGATTCTCGCGGCGACGATGGAGGCGACGCGGCGGATGGCTTCGGCGCTCTCCACCGAAGTGCCGCCAAACTTCATGACAATCATTTCGAATCTTCCTTCCGTGGACATGCCGCTTGACGGACGGCGGCCCCGCGCAACTGACAGACTAGCAGGCCCGCGGGCGCCGCCCGGGCCTCCCGCCGGTGATGAGACTCATTGGTTTCGACGATCAAGGCTTTCGCTTTCAAATCACTGATTCGGGGTCCGGTTCGCGCTCGAGGCCGCCTGGCTCAGCAGCCCGCGAGCAAACGCTTGACGAGGGTCTTATAGAGGCCGGGCGCTTCGGCGAGCTGGGATTTTTCCACGCGCTCCATGGAGGTATGAGCGACATGGATGGTGCCGGGACCGAGCAGGTAAGGCTCGCCCCATGCGCCTTGAAACGCCGGGATATCGGTAGTGTAGGCGACCACGGTTGTGTCGAAACCGTCGACGACGCCGAGCCGGACGGCCGGGATGCAGAGGATCTCGCTGGCTTCGACCAGCCCGCCGCAAATCCGGGCGACGGCGCGGCGAATGGGATCGGGGTCGCCGACCAGCCGGAACATGAGCGACGCCATGGCCTGGTCTGGGATGACGTTTGGTGCGCGGCCGCCGCTGAGGGTGCCGATGTTGACGGTGGAGGGGCCGAGGACGTCATCGACGGGCAGTTCCATCCGGCGGACGCGATCGAGGACGGTGAGCAGTTTCAGGATGGCGCTTTCGCCGAGTTCGGGGTAAGCCGAATGCGCCATGCGGCCGCTGGCATTGAGTTCGTAGCGCAGGGCGCCCTTCGAGCCGGTGGCGAGGCGGTTTCCGGTGGGTTCGCCGTTGATGAGGAAGCGCGAGCCGCGCGGGTGGAGGGCGGCGTGGTAGGCGCCGGCCGAGTTGCGTTCCTCGCCGACGACGAAGAGCAGTCCGAAATTGCGTGTGCCTTCGGCGAGCAGGTCCTCGGCGGCGCAGATCATCGAGGCGATGATGCCCTTGACGTCGCAAGCGCCGCGGCCGTGGATGAAGCCGTCGTCCTCGCTTGACGGGAAGAAGGGGGGGACGGTGTCGAGGTGGGTGGAGAGCGTGACGGCGGGCGTGCCGAATGTGGCCAGGATGTTGTCGCGGCCTGGCTCGACTTGCATGCGTTCGACGGCGCCGCCGTGGGTGCGCGCGATGCCGCTGAGCAGCGTGTGGACGAAGTCGCCCACCTGCTTTTCGTTGCCGGTGATCGATTCAATGTCGATCAGGCGGCGGGTCAAATCAAAGACTCGTGACATGGCGGTGGAGCGCTGGATAGAAATGCTGCCGACGGGTCAGGAGCGGCAAGTAACTAATCTATCAGTTTGGGTGAGGATCGTCATCCGGCGTCGCCGGCGAAGCCGGGTTGAATTGGAGTAAAGGCTCTGATAGAGTGCGGACGCCATGAACCTGGACCGCAGAGCGTTTCTCGGCGCGGCAATGCTCGCGCCCCTGACCGGAGACGGTTTTGAGATCACGTCGATCATCGGGGGATTGAAGACCGAAGACGGGCCATGCCCGATCGAAGGCGGCAAATGGTATTCGGCGGCCGAGCCGGGGGCGGGCTATGTGTGCCAGTTCGCGCCGGGCAAGCTGGCGCAGCAGAAATGGCTGGCGGCGGACTTCATTCTGGACGGCCAGCACATGCTGGTGTTCAGCGTGGATTTGCAGGAAGGCGAGAAGGGACGGCGGTTCCGGCTGACGTTCGCGGGGCTGAACCAATGCTCGTTCCGCTTCCGCATGTCGATGGGATTGACGGACCAGAACCAGTGGCAGGCGGCGCGCGAGGGCGCGTTCCTGAAGCCGTTGGTGAGCGGGGACCGGGTGGATCCGTCGAAGGTGGACCGGCTGACGTTCCGGCTGTCGAAGAAGCCCGACTATCCGGCGCGATGGGCGATGACGCCGATCCGGGCATCGGCCACGGAGCCGGCGAAGCTGGACAGGGTGTTGCTGCCGAAGGGTCCGCTGGTGGACGCGATGGGACAGAGCAGGCTGCATGAGTGGGCGGGCAGGTCGAAGTCGCAGGAAGAGGTTTCGAAGCGGCTGAACCTGCAACTGGCCAATGCGGCGTCGCAGCGCTGGCCGGCGGAGTTCACGCGCTGGGGCGGGTGGAGGACGAAGAGGATCGGCGAGGCGACGGGTTACTTCGGCGTCAAGAAATCGGACGGGCGGTGGTGGCTGACCGATCCCGACGGCTGCGCGTTCTGGTCGGCGGGCGTGGATTGCGTTCGGGTCGATACGCAGGGCCGCTACGACGGCATCGAGCCGGCGCTGGAATGGCTGCCGCCGGCGACGGGCGAGTTTGCCGATATCTTCACGGAGGACCGCCGGCGCGGGGGCGCGAAGTTCATCAACTACCTGGCGGCGAATCTGATCAAGGCATACGGCAGCAGGGGGTGGCGCGACAAGTGGTCGACGGTGGCGCTGGCGGAGTTGAAACGGCTGCGGTTCAACACGGTGGCGAACTGGAGCGAGTGGGAGTACGCCGCGCGGGCGCGGTTCCCGTATGTGAGGCCGATGAGTTTCCGCGGGTCGCGGTCGCCGATGATCTACCGCGATTTCCCGGATGTGTTCAATGCCGGGTTTGAAGCCGATGCGGCCGATTACGCGGCGCAGTTGAAGGACTCGGCGGCGGATCCGGCGCTGGTCGGCTACTTCCTGATGAACGAGCCGACGTGGGGATTTTCGTCTGAACTGCCCGCGGCCGGGATGCTGTACACAAGCGACGGCTGCGCGACGCGCGATGAACTGGCCAAGTGGCTGCGGGCCCGATACGACGGCGATGCGGCGCTGTCGAAGGCCTGGGCGATGGAGACGACGTTCGAGAAAGCGGCCCGCGGCCGCTGGACGGCGGTGTTGACCAAGACGGCGCTGGCCGACCTGCGCCAGTTCAGCGTGGCGATGGTGGAGCGCTACTTCCGCGGACTGTCGGGCGCATGCAGGAAGGCCGCGCCGAACCACCTCAATCTCGGCATGCGGTGGGCGGGCGTGCCGCCGGAGTGGGCCGTCGAGGGCATGAAGACGTTCGACGTGTTCAGCATCAACTGCTATATGGACACGCTGCCGCGCGACAGGTCCGAACGGATCGAGAAGATGCTGAACATGCCGGTGATGGTGGGCGAGTGGCACTTTGGCGCGCACGACGTTGGGTTGCCGGCGTCGGGCATTGGACGAACGCGCAACCAGGCCGAGCGGGCCAAGGCGTACCGGGTTTACCTGGAAGACGCGGCGGCGAATCCGAATTGCGTGGGTGTGCACTGGTTCACGTTGTATGACCAGTCGGCGCTGGGACGGTTCGATGGGGAGAACTACAACATCGGATTCCTGGACATCTGCCACCGGGCGTATGACGAGATCAGCGCCGGTGCGGTTGCCAGCCATGAGCGGATGTACCGGGTGGCGGCGGGCGAGTTGAAGGCGTTCGCCGACGCGCCGGAATACATGCCGAAGCTGTTTCTGTAGGCTTCGGACGGCCTGGGGGAAGGACCCGCGGGGATCTGAGAGGTTCGCCTTAGCTGTCTGTAAAGAATTGACAGATGACCACTTAGTGCTTGACGCAGGGCGCCTGCATACAACAAAATGGGTAAGTCTTGATACGGAAGACCCGCGGGGTTCTCGCGTAAGTGGAGACCGGAGGAGAAACGGTCGATATGAAAACGAGAAGGGAGATGGGAAGGACGAATGAAGCGGATTCTCCTGGTAATCCTGTGTCTGGCTTGGGTGGCGGGAACCATCGCCTGGGCGGCGCAGAGCAAGAAGAGCACGGCACGTAAGACGTCGGCGAAGACCGCCGCAACGGGCGCGAAGGCAGCGAAAGCGAAGGCGGCGGGCAAGGCCAATGCCCGCACCCGCTCGGCTGTCGCGTCGAAGAAGACCACCGCCAAGAAGCGCGCGGTGAGAACGGCCAAGTACCGCAAGGCGCGGCGGGTCTACAGTCCCTGGGACACGCCCAACTTCGCCGATTCAACCTACGGCGACGTGATCGACGGCGAGGATCTGACGGTGCGCCGGGCGGCTGTCGCGGCGCTGGGTCCGTTCAACGGAACGGTGGTGGTCGCCAACCCCGGCACGGGCCGCATCCTGACCATCGTCAATCAGAAACTGGCTCTCACCGGCGCCTATCAGCCCTGCTCCACCATCAAACTGGTGGCCGGGATCGCGGGCATCAACGAAGGCATCATCGACCGCGAAACCAAGCTGCGGCTGTCGCGCAGGGAGTCGATGAACCTGACCTGGGCGCTGGCGAAATCCAACAACCCCTACTTCGCCAACATCGGCGAAAAGCTGGGCTTCGACAAGGTCTACCATTACGCCCGCCTGCTGGGCCTCGGCGAAAAGTCCGGCCTCGACATCACCGGCGAGAGCGCCGGGCTGTTCCCCGACGAGAAGCCGAAAACCGTCTCCGTCGGTCTGATGACCAGCTTCGGCGAGGCCATCGGGCTGACGCCGCTGCAGTTGACCTCGCTGATGGGCACCATCGCCAACGGCGGCACCATGTACTGGCTGCAGTATCCGAAGACGCAGGAAGAGGTCGCCGGCTTTGTGCCGAAGATCAAACGCGAACTCGACATCCAGGCCGCGGTTCCTGAACTGAAGCCCGGCATGATGGGGGCAGTGGATTTCGGCACCGCCCGCCGCGCGGCCTACAGCAGCGAGGAACCCATCCTGGGCAAGACAGGCACCTGCACCGACGCCCGCACGCACCTGGGCTGGTTCGGCAGCTTCAACGAAGTGAATGGGACCAGACTGGTGGTCACGGTCCTGCTCACGGGCGGCAACGCCGTCAACGGGCCGGTCGCCTCCGGCATCGCCGGCCAGGTCTATAAGAACCTGTCCGAGCAGCAGTGGTTCGCCAGGAGCCAGCAGCTCACGCCGTCGGCCGAAGCGCTGGCCGGCACAAGCGGCTACTACCGCTGACCAGGAAATCATTGAACGCAGTCAGGGCAAGGGCGCGCTCCGCGGCGCGCCCTGTTCATTTCCGATGACGGTTCGAAGCCCGGATCAAGCCTCGCCGCCGTGGTCGTAGCCCTTGCGGCCGATCCATCTGAACAACAGCCACGCGCCCGCGGCCAGCACGGCGAAGTAGATCCACCACGGCATCCCCGTCAGCGCCGGCAGCGTGATCCTGCCCGCATCCGGCAGCGCCAGCACGGTGGACTTCAACCACGGGAACATTTCGGCGAACAACACCGCTCCCGCGATCATTCCCAGTACGCCCATCAACGCATCCTTGCGCCCTTCCGCGCACGCCGCCACCGCCGTCCCCGGACAGTAGCCCAGCACCGTCATGGCCACGCCAAACACCAGGGCGCCAATGATCACGCCGCCCATCAGCATCGGCTTGATCGTCAGATTCACCCAGCCCATCGAGTGCATCGCATAGGCGCCGGCGCCGCCGACGATGATGGCGGTCATCATCATCTTCATCATGGTGAAGTCGCGCAGCAGGAACTGTCCGGTGATCACGGCATACTTCGACACGCCGCCCTTATGCAGGAAGAATCCGAACAGCACACCCGTCACCAGGCCAAGCAGCAGTCTGCCCGGAGCTTCAATTTCAATCATGACTTGCCTCCCCGGAACAGCAGCTTCGCCGTGGCCACGCCGGAAGCGAAGATGCAGGCAAAGAAGACCCAGCCGGAAACGGCGAGTTGCATCGAGCCGCTGAGTCCGTGGCCGCTGGTGCAGCCGCCGGCGAGGCGGGCGCCGAAGATCAGCAGCACGCCGCCGAGGAATGCTCCGATCATGCGGCGGGCGGGCGAGGGTCCGAAGCGGGATGCCCAAAGGGCGGGCACGGACTCGCCCGGCGCTTCCTTCGACATCCTGGAACTGGCGAAGGCGCCGATCAGAATGCCGAGGGTGATCATCCATTCCCAGTCGAGCTTCACCTTGGCCGCCTTGAAGTAATCGTTCGACTGGACGTGGCCGGGAGCGACGGTGGATTCGAGCATTCCGGCGGTCCGCACGAACGTGCTTGAGACGCCCAGCGGCTGGCCCGCGGTCAGGAAAGCGAACCAGGAGAGCACGCCGAGCAGCGTCCCGGCGAGATATGGCGACCATCGCTTCTTGTTCAACACACTCATGCCTGTCCCTTTCCCTGGTGCGCCGCGGAACATCCGGCGACCGTCAAGCCGGATTTCCAGGCTACCCCAGCCGCCCGTGCCCGCGCCGGCGTCACTTCTTGTGGTTGTTGCCGTCCAGCGGATCGGCGGGCTTGTAGTCCAGCGCTTTCGACAGCACCTCGACGGCCTGGTTGAGCACCTTCACGCGCGCGTAGTTCTTATCGTTGCCTTCGATGAGCGTCCAGGGCGCGGTCCGCGTCGATGTCTTCAGCAGCATCTCCTCGACGGCCTCTTCGTACTGAGGCCATTTGCCGCGGTTGCGCCAGTCCTCATCGGTCAGCTTCCAGGCCTTGTAGCCGGTCTCCTTGCGCTCCTCGAAGCGGCGGAGCTGTTCCTCGCGCGAGATCTGAATCCAGTATTTCAACAGGATTCCTCCGAAATCGCAGATCTGGCGTTCGAAGGAGTTGATTTCGCGATAGGCGCGTTTCCATTCGGCTTCGGCGGCGAGGCCTTCGACACGTTCGACAAGGACGCGGCCGTACCAGGAGCGGTCGAAGATGCCGATCTGGCCGCGTTCGGGCAGGCGGCGCCAGAAGCGGTAAAGGTAGTGCTTGGTCTTGTCCTCGCCCTGGGGGGCGCTGATGGGGAAGACGGCGTAGCCCCGCGGATCGATGCGTTCGGTGAGCCGCTTGATTGCTCCTCCCTTGCCGGCCGCGTCCCAGCCTTCAAACACGATCACCACCGGCCGCTTCTTCTGATAGGCCTGCCACCCCAACTCGCGCAGTTGAATCTGGCGCCGTTTCAATTGCGGCTCATACTCCTGCTGGTTGAGCTTGCGTGAGAGGTCCAGTGTTTCAAGCATTGGTCTTGCCTGCCTTCTTCGCGGGTTTCGTTTCCGGCTTCGGCTTGGGCTTCGCCGCGGCGGGATTCAACGCCTTCGCCGCAGCCTTCCCAGCCTTCGCCTTGTTCGCCTTCAGTTCAACCGTTTTCGGCTTGGCCGCCTTGCTCTTCTTGTCTTTCTCCTGCTTCGGCTTGACTTTCTCAGGCTTCTTCTCCTCCGCCACCGGCTTCACCGCCGCCCGTTTCGGCTTCGGCTCCGGCTGCACGGGCGGCGCCTTGCCGCCCAGCGCATTCTCCAGCGCGCTGATGGCCGCCTCGAACACCTTCCTGCGCGCCCACCATTTCGACGTCGCCTCGATGATGGTCCACGGCGCGAATCCGCTCTCGGTCATCTCCAGCATCTGCTCGGCGGCGTCGAGATACTGCTCATACTGTTCGTGCCGCCTCCAGTCGCGCGCCGTCACCTGCCAGGCTTCGAACGGATCCTTTTCAGTCGCCCTGAACCGCCGCTTCTGCTCTTCCTTGCTGATGTGGAACCACAGCTTTACGAACACACATCCATCGGCCGCCAGCATGCGTTCGAACTCGACGATGTCGGTATAGGCCTTTCTGCACTCGCCCGCCGTCACCGCCTTGTCCACCCGCTCGTCCAGCACATGGTAGTACCACGAGCGGTCCATGATCACCATCTCGCCCTTGTTCGGCGACCTCAGCCAGAACCGCCGCAGCCACGGGTAACACGTCTCATGCGTGCGCGGCTCGGTGATCGAATAGAGCTTGAATCCACGCGGGTCCAGCCGCTGCGTCAGCGCCGAAATGCTGCCGCCCTTGCCCGCCGCCTCCCAGCCTTCAAAGATCAGCGCCGACGGGATACCATGGTCCCAACACGCCTTTTCCAGGTCATACAGCCTGCGCTGCAACGCCGGCAGCGCCTGCTGGTACTCCTCCTTGGAAATCCTGCGCTGGAGATTGACGTTTTCGAGCATCGCCTCCTCCTGTCAAATCGATAAGCGGTTTCGATTGTAGCGCGGCTGCGCTCCGGACGCACCCGCTTCCCGGCTCCCGCTCCGGAGACTATACTGAACCCCATGACGCCCGTCAGCGCCGAATGGGTCCGGACGGTCTGCATGGCCCTGCCGCATACCACCGAAACCGTCCAATGGGGCGACGACCTGGTCTTCAAGATCGGCGGAAAAATGTATGCCGCCGTGCCGTTGGAACCAGCCGCGAACGCCAAAGCCCTGCTGTCGTTCAAATGCACGGAGGAGGGCTTCGACGAGCTGATCGAACGCCCCGGCATCATCCCCGCGCCCTATCTCGCCCGCGCCCACTGGGTCTCTCTCGAAGACCCCGCCGCCATGACCAAAACCGAAATCAGAAAACGCCTCGCCGAAGCCTACGCCATCGTCCTCTCCACCCTGCCAAAGAAGGTCCGCACCACTCTGGCCCAAGGTACACTTGAAGCATGACTGGGTCCCGCCGGCTCACCGCCATCATCGGGCGCGAAGGCGACGCCTACGTCTCCCTCTGCCCTGAACTCGATATCGCCAGCCAGGGCGCAACGATCGAAGAAGCCCGGACGAATCTGATCGAAGCGCTCACCCTGTTCTTCGAAACCGCCTCTGCCGAGGAAACGGCGAAGCGCCTGCGCGGCGAGGTCTTCGTCACTCAAGTCGAGGTCCCGGTTGGGTAGACTGCGCATCCTCTCCGGCGACGAAGCCTGCCGCATTCTCGAACAACATGGATTCAAGCCCATACGCCAGCGCGGCAGCCACCGTGTGATGCAACTCCGCCGGGAAGGTGCAACCGTGACGGTTCCCGTCCCCCTTCACCCCGAGCTCAAGACCGGAACCCTGAGCAGCATCATCCGCCAGTCGGGCCTGCCGCGGTCGTTGTTCGAGCACGAATCCTGAGTCCGCCGTCCGGCGGCCAGTGCGCCGCCTTGGGCGCTAGCGCGGAATCTCCGGCACCTTCGTCGTCTGGTGATACGCCATCCGCCACACCCCGCCCGTCTTCACCCAGATGTGCGCGACAACCAGTTTGTCGTCAAAGTCGCCCGTGGCGTTGATGCCGCGCATGCGGGCCCAATACTGGGCAGTGGCGACTGACCCCTCGCCCCGGATCTTCATCCTGAACTGCTCCACGCCCTTGTAAACCTGCTTGCCGGAGGTCACCTTGGCGATGTACTGGGCTTTGGTGTCCACCACCCCGCCTGAATGGACGTAGATGAGATCATCGGCCAGCACCCGGCCCAGCGCCTGCGCGTCCTTCGCCTTGATCCCGGCGATCCAGGCGTTCTCCGCGGCCTGCACTTCAGTCTGCAAATCGGCGGCGAACCCCGCCATCGAGACCATCAGGAAAACCAGCAGGATTCGGCGCTTCATAGCTATCGAGCATACAGCAACCGGCCCAGCCGAGTTTCGCGGCAAACTCCCTCGCCTGCTCGGCTCGCCTGATCCCCGCCTCGGGACCACCCGCCGGCGAAGAACTCAAATGGTCTCATATTCGGATTTGGCAATCCGATACGTATCATCAAGTGGCGCGCAAGCCAAGTCGTCCCAGGCCCCTGCGGCGACGACCGTCCAGCGAGTGGCACTCGCCGGAACCGCCGCCCAAGGAGTTGTACCTCATGTCTTCCTGGACCATCAAGAAGCGCATCATCGCCGGTTTCTGCACCGTCCTCGTGCCGCTGACCCTCGGCGCCATCGTCACTTTCTTCATCTTCGGCCACATCGGCCGGATCGCCACCGTCGCGCGCGTTGCCACCGAAAGTGACCGCTTCATGGCCGAGCGCCACGCCGACCATCTGTCCTGGATCCATCACCTCGAACATGCTATGCTCATCGGCGCCGGCTTCACCGGCCAGACCGACCCGCGCCTCTGCGCCCTCGGCAAATGGATGTATGGAGAAGGAGCCGAAGCCGCCCGCTCCGACTCGCGCCTCGCCCGCATGATCGAGCAATTGCGCGCGCCCCATGAACGTCTCCATCGGTCCGCGGTGAAGATCAATGAACTCAGAAGCCGGCAGGCCTCGGACGAGGCCGTCGCCGTCTACAGAAGCGAGACCGTCCCCGCCCTGACCGAGGCCACCCAGTCAATGGCGCTGCTGCGCAAGCACTTTCATGATGTGAGCATCGAACAGGGCGGAGAAGCGGCCGCCACCATCCGATCGACCCAACTGTCAATGGCGGCCGGGGGATTCCTCGTCGTCGCGCTCTGCGTCAGCATCGCCCTGCTTGTGAGCCGGGGCATCACCCGGACCCTCGCCCGTCTTTCCGACGATCTGCGCGTCACCAGTTCGGAGATGGCCGGCGCCGTCGCCCAGGTGGCCACCTCAAGCCAGTCGCTCGCCCAAGGCGCCTCCGAACAGGCCGCCAGCCTCGAGGAAACCTCCTCGGCGGCCGAGGAGATCCGCTCCATGGCCCAGCGCAATACCGCCAGCCTCGGCGATGCATCCAATATGACCGTCCAGGCCGACGCCGTCGTCACCCGCACCCAAACCTCGCTCGGCCAGCTCCAACTCGCCATGGACCTCATCAACACCTCCAGCGAAAAGGTCGCCAGAATCATCCGCGTCATCGACGAGATCTCGTTCCAGACCAATATCCTCGCCCTCAACGCCGCCGTCGAAGCCGCCCGAGCCGGTGAAGCCGGCCTCGGTTTCGCCGTCGTCGCCGAAGAGGTCCGGAACCTCGCCCAACGCTGCGCCCAGGCCGCCCGCGACACCTCCGTGCTCATCGAGGAGTCCACCACCCGCGCCGCCGCCGGCAAGGCCACGGTCGGCGAAGTCACCGCCGAAGTGCTCGCCATCGGCGAGGAATCCGCCAAAATCCGCACCCTCGTCGAACAGGTCAGCCGCGCCAGCAAGGACCAGTTGAAGGGCGTCGAACAGGTTGCCCGCACCATCGCCCAGATGCAGCAGGTCACCCAGTCCACCGCCGCCGGCTCCGAACAAGGCGCCGCCGCATCCGAGGAGCTCTCGGCCCAGGCCGAACACCTCTCCTCGGCCGTCGCGAAACTCAACCAGCTCATCGGCGTTTCGGCCTAAACCACCCCGCGCCCCTTGCGCCGCGGCGTTCCCTGGGGCATGATTGGAGTGTAAAAGATTACACTATTCAATCATGCCCTTCGCCGCGCTCCATAACCATAGCTGGTTCTCGCTGCTGGACTCCCCCGTCCCGCCCGAGCAACTCGCTTCGGCCGCCGAAGCCTGCGGCATGACGGCCATCGCCCTGACCGACCGCGATACCCTCGCCGGCGCCGTCGCCTTCTGGAAAAAATGCCGCGATCTCGGCCTCCACGCCGTCACCGGCGCCGAAGTCACCCTTGAGGACTCTTCCACCCTCGTCCTGCTCGTCGAAAACGCCCCCGGCTACTCCAACCTCTGCCGCCTGCTCACCACCCGCATCGGCCACCCCTCCGGCGTCACCTGGACCGACCTCGCCCGTTTCAGCGGCGGTCTCATCTGCCTCACCGGCCCCCGCGGCTCGCTCGCCCGCACCCTCCGCCGCAACCAGCCCCCCGACGCCGAACTCTCCCGCCTCCGCGATATCTTCCACCGCAACCTCGCCCTCGAGATCTCACCCCATACCGACGACGACCTCCGCCTGGCCCGCCTGTTCGCCGAGCTCTCCCGCCGCCACAAAGTCCCGCTCGCCGCCACCGCCGATGCCCATTACCTCGACCCTTCCGACCGTCTCCGCTTCGACATCCTCCAGAGCATGCGCACGCTCACCATGCTCAACCAGCCGCACCCGGAAAAGCTCCCCCCCGGCCGCCACCATTTCCATACCCCCGGCGAAATGGCCCGCTACTTCGGCTCTCTCCCTCAAGCCATTGAAAACACTCAACGTATTGCCGAACGCTGCCAGTTCGATTTCTCCCTCGGCGACATCCACTTCCCCCGCTTTCCCTGCCCCGACGCCGTCGCCGAACTCCGCTCGCGCACGCGCCGCGGCATCAAGCGCCGCTACGGGCCATCGCCTGCACCCGAAGTCCTCGCCCGCCTCGACCGCGAAATGTCCATCATCGAGGAGGTCGGCTACGCCGAATACTTCCTCGTCTTCTCCGAAATCGTCGATTGGTGCGCCTCGAAATCCATCTCCACCCTTGCCCGCGGTTCCGCCGCCGGCAGCCTGGTCTGTTATCTGCTCGGCATCTCGAACGTCTGCCCCTTCCGCTTCGGACTCTGCTTTGAACGCTTCCTCAACCGCGAACGCATGCAGTTCGCCAAACTGGCCGACATCGATCTGGATCTGCCCTGGGACCGCCGCGACGAAGTGATCCGCCACGTCTTCGACCACTACGGCCGCGACCACGTGGCCATGATCGGCGCCGTCCATACCTTCCAGGGCCGCTCCGCCGTCGCCGACATCGCCAAGGTCCACGGCATCCCCGAACGCGAGGCCCGCCGCTTCACCGAGCGCCTGCCCTGGTACACCGGCGACGCCCGCGAAGCCGCGCTCAATACGCCCGAATGCCGCGACCTCCCCGTCAACGACGAACCTTATAAGACGGTCCTCTCCCTCGCCGGCAGCTTCGACGGCATTCCCCGCCACTTCGCCATGCACCCCTGCGGACTTGTCGTCAGCGGCTCGGCCGTCGTCGACCGTATGCCGCTGTTTGAATCCTCCAAGGGCATCTTAACCACCCACTACACCATGGACGACGTCGAGGAGCTTGGCTTGCTCAAAATGGACCTGCTCGGCCAGGCGGGGCTGACCGTCCTCCACGACACCCTCGAAAACATCGCCCTTTCCGGCCACCCCGCCCCTGCCCTCAACCGCCTCGACTGGTCCGATACCCAAACCTGGGAAACCATCGCCAGCGGCCACGCCCGCGGCGTCTTCCATATCGAATCCCCCGCCATGACCTCGCTGCTGGTCATGAGCGACTGCCGAGACATCGACTGCCTCACCACCATCGAATCCATCATCCGCCCCGGCGCCGCCAACGAGGGCAAGAAGCGCGCCTTCGCCCGCCGCTATCAGGGTCTGGAACCGCCCGCCTACGCCCACCCGTCGCTTGAACCGCTGCTGGCCGACACCTACGGCCTGATGGCCTTCGAGGAACACATCCTGCTGGTCGCCAACGGCTTTGCCGCCATGCCCTGGGGCCGCGCCGACCTGCTGCGCCGCGCCCTGGTCAAAAACCGCGACCACGCCCGCATCGATTCGCTCGGCGAAGAGTTCCGCCAATCGGCGCGCGCGCTGGGCCGCACCGACGACGAAATCGCGGCCGTCTGGGCGCTGCTGCGCGACTTCGCCGGTTACATGTTCAACAAGGCCCACTCGGCCGCCTATGCCGTCGAGGCCTTCGCCGGGGCGTGGCTGAAAACCCGCTACCCCATCGAATTCCTGGCCGCCGTGCTTACCTCGCGCCGCGGCTTCTATTCGCCCATGCTTTATGTCCTGGAAGCTCTGCGCAACGGCGCCCGTTTCCTGCCGCCCGATCTGAACGCCTCCGACATCCGCCGTTTCATGCCCGGCGACGGCGCCATCCGCCTGCCGCTCGACCAGGTGAAAGGACTCACCGCCGCCACGCTCGACCGCATCGCGTCGGCGCGCCCGTTCTCCGACGCCGGCGAGTTCTACCGCAGATCCCGGCCCGCGCGCGACGAATGGCTCGCGCTGCTCAAGAGCGGCGCCCTCGACTGCCTCGGCGAGCCCCGCGGCCGCCTGTTCTGGCGTCTCCAGCGCCTGGAATCCTCAATGAAGAAAGGCGGCGCCGAACCCTGGATCACCGGCGAACTGCCTGAAACCTTCGACGCCGGCATCGAAACCCGCGCCCGTTGGGAGACCGAAACCCTCGGCTTCCCGGTGTCGCTGCATCCGCTGGAGTGCTTCGGGCCGAAGGTCGCCTGGAAGAACTACATCACCGTCTCGCGCCTCACCGAACGCCAGCGGGAGTTTTATGGCAAAACCGTCCGCGTCTGCGGGCTGGTGGTCGCCGACCGCCGCCACCCCACCGACCAGGGCACAATGAAATTCCTCACCCTGGCCGACTGGACCGGCTTCGTCGAAGTCTCGCTGTTTGCGCGCACCTACCGCGAATACGGCCACCTCACCGTGAAGCCCGTCCTCTCCATCGAAGCCACCGTCGACCCCTACGACAACCGCCACGGCTTCGCCCTCAACGGCACACGGGTGGGAGCGGTGGAGTGAGCGACGTCTGCGATTGATTCGAGCTAAACTGGGGCGAAAACAAGAGGAATCCATGGGATTTCAGTTAGGATCACTGCCATATGAGCATCGCCCCGCTTCTCGAAGTCATCCAGACACCACAACTCGATAATTGGCCTGAAATCAACGAACGCGCTTTTGCCGCGCTCTTTGGAAGCCCCGGCGGCAGGTACCCCAAACCTGCTGAGAAGACGGTGGCCCTGCGCGCGCCCAAGATGAGCGCGGAATCAAACGTGCCGTTCGCGGCCTTCATCCATCCATCAAATCCCACATCAGGTGCATACAGCGGACTCTCGTTCGTTATCTTTCCCGTACCGGAAGCCCCCTGTCTCTTCGGGTTGGTTGTTGGGACCGGCGGCCTCAGCCCAGACGAGGCCATCCTCGGGCGACCAGGACACGCTCGAAAGGCTCAAGCCATTTGTCGCTGGCTGAATCGCGAGTTCGGAGTAGGCGAGCTGCTGGCTTGGGCGAAACAAGATCCGACACGCACCGACCTGACGATTCCGGACATGATCAGGCACACCTGGCCGGAGTACAAGGGCGTCTATGAGAAGTACGGCAAAGAGATGTATGCGATGTTTCGGCCCAACGGCGATCAGGCCGCAACCGAGGCTGCACTGACAGCCTTTCTGGACCTCATGTTCGAGGAGCGGGGACACCGTCCGATCAGCACCTGTTTGGAAAGCTATGATAAGACCCGCGCGAGTTGGTTCGAGCATCTGATGCCCGGCGTGGAACTCCAGCAAGTCTCAGAACTCCTTGAGAGAAAGCGCTACGTCATCATTCAGGGCCCCCCTGGCACCGGCAAGACGAGGATGGCCACGCAACTTCTCCGGGAGCAATACGCAGGACGTGGACGGAGTATTCAATTCCACCCCAATACGACCTACGAGACCTTTATCGGAGGACTGGCGCCTGTCACCACAGGTGGCGACCTGGGGCTGCGCTTCGAACCCACGCCGGGGGCCTTGATGCTTGCTGCCGCCCAAGCTCTGGCCGACCCTGACCACAACTACCTGCTCCACATCGATGAGATCAACCGAGCGGATTTGGGCAAGATCCTCGGCGAAGCCATCTTCCTGCTTGAGCCGAATGATGGATCTGACAGGCGCATTGAACTCCCATACGACTTTGGCGCGCCATTCCATCGGGTTTTCTTTCTCCCTCCCAATCTACAAATCCTCGGCACTATGAATAGCGCCGACCGCAGCATCGCAATTCTGGATGTGGCCGTACGCAGACGGTTTAGCTTTGTCTCGCTGTGGCCACGCATGAGCGTGGTCGAACAACACGCGTGCCAGTCGGCTCAGACAATGTTCAGGGAATTGACATCTATCTTCGTGGAACACGCAACTGAAGATTCCTTTGCTCTTGTTCCAGGACATTCCTACTACCTGGAACAAGACGAGCAGAAAACGGGCGAAAGCCTTGGTGTGAGCCTGGCACCGCTGCTGGAGGAGTACTTGGCCCAAGGCTATGTTGCTGGCTTCGGCGAGCCGATCCGGGCATTCCTACAGAAGATCCGAAGCCTGTGAAAGTGCACCGCCCAAAACGGTCTCGATCAACTGCACCGTTGAATCAACTGCGGCGCTCAAACGAGATCTGCCTCGAGATCCAAGACCACTCCATCGAACGGCACTCCGCGGTCAAGTTCTTCGGGGTCGATGGCATGCGCGACCCCTCTGGACTTGCGGCGCGACTATCAGAGCAGTTCATAAGCCAGAATCGCGCCCTGGCGAGCGGACTGGATGTCCAGATTTCACAGGAATACGATGGCCGAGACGTCTACCTGACCTTGCAGTCGGGCGATTCGGTCGGGGCGATTGCGCTGTGCTCCCCGACAACGGCCCGACCCGACTACGGACTTGTCGTGCAGCCGCGGTTCGCTTGGAGCGGAATTGGACCGATGCTTGCCGAGATGGGCTGGCGCATTGCCCCGACTCCACTCGCACTGCCGCTGCTGCGGAGGTCTGAACGTCGGGTGCCCGTTTGGGTCCTGTCGTACATGATCTTGTCTCGGCTCGATGCGTTACTTGACTCACTCGACCGCCGGTTTGAAGAGGCGAGGGAAGTCCTCCACGCACCACGTGGGAGGGTGGACTGGACGGCCTACGCGACAAGAGGTCTGTCGAGAGCGAACCCGCTCTCGGTGCCTTGCTCATTTCCCGACTTGCGCGACGATCGATTGCTGAAAGGAGCAGTACGCTACGCCGCTGAGCGGCAGTTGCGTGCGCTGGAAACACAAAAAGAACACGGCGCATTCGTTCACCGGCTTATCGAGTTTGGTGAACGAATACTGAGACGCGTCATCATGGTCCCTCCCGCCATGCCCTCCGCCGCGATGCTCGGAGGTTGGCTGCAACGTCCCATGCGAGCAGCGCCCTTCACGGATGGGCTGCAAGCCATCGAATGGACGGTTGACGAAAGAGGATTGGCCGGTGTGAGTGACCTCGCTGGGATACCGTGGAAGATGCGGATGGACCAGTTCTTTGAGGCGTGGGTCGAGACCGTGATCCGAGTCGTAGCTCAGCGGACTGGCGGGCGGGTTGCGACTGGCCGCAATAGAGAGACGGTGGTCCCTCTTCGATGGGACCCCCCTCATCAGGCTACTCAAACATCGCTGATCCCCGACCTTTGGGTCGAGTGGGAATCGACAACGCTGATTGTCGATGCGAAGTACAAACGCCACTGGGAAGAACTCCAACAGCACTCATGGGCCCAGTCCGCCGAGAGCATCAAAGATGCCCACCGCGCCGATATCCACCAGGTGCTTGCCTATGCAGGTCTGGCCAAGACACCGAAGGTGGTCGCCTGCCTGGCTTATCCCTGCCTGCTGAAGAACTGGCTGTCGCTGAAGGAGCGAGAACGCCTGTTCCAGAAGGCGGACCTCGCTGTTGGGAGCAAAACCCTTCAACTCTGGCTGACCGCCCTGCCTATGGCTGCGTCTACCAACGAGATCGCCGAGCCGCTCGAAAAACAGCTCCGGTTGGCGATTCAGTAGTGGGTGGACGCTATTTTCTTGACGCATCAGCCAAGCCAATCCGTGCGCACGTGGTACTTGACTCCGAATCGTCCGTTTCCTCTACCCCATGAACATGAGACCCTGATCCGGAATTCATTAGCCCGCCCGCCCCC
>PNKE01000081.1 GCA_013822245.1 Candidatus Solibacter sp. | reverse complement strand
CCACAATCCGTGTCCACCCCTCACGCCTCGCCGCCATCTCTGCCTGCTGCCGCGCCGATCTCATGCACTCAGTTTGCGCTCGGTTCTCACGACCGGGAAGATGGGTTCACAGGACGGATACCCAACAACTTCAGCGCCGAATACGGACGCAACTCGAGCGCCCAGGTGCTCTACATCACAAAGAACGGCACCAATGACCTGCACGGCGAGGTCTTCGAGTTTTTCCGCAACGACAAGCTGAACGCCCGTCCCTTCTTCGACCGTTCAGGCAAGACCAACATCATCCGCAGGAACGAGTACGGCTGGGCTCTCGGCGGTCCCGTCCACATTCCGAAACTGGTCGACCTGCGCAACAAGGTGTTCTGGTTCTCCGATTATCAGGCGGTGAAACTGCGCGGCGCCGGCGCCACTCGCATCGCGCGCGTGCCCACCCCCGAGCAGGCGGCCGGAATCACCGACCCCACCGCGAAGGCGCTCTTCGATCAATACAAGGTGCCGACGTCGCCCACCGGGCAGATCCAGACCTCGACCGCCAACACGACCAACTTCTGGTCCTATGCATTCCGCGTCGACGCCAATATCACCAGCCGCGACAGCCTCTGGTTCCGCTACAGCGACTCCGACAGCGTCACGTCGTCCGACGGGCTGACCTTCATCGGCTCGAACCTGCCCGGCTTCGGCGCCACCAGCGCGGGCCGTCCACGCCAGTCCACCACGGCCTACACCCGGCTGATCGGCAACACGATGGTGAACGAGTTCCGCTTCGGCTACGGCCAGAGCGACGCCGGATTCCCCATCGACACGCCGCATCCGCTTGGACCGCGCATCACATTCGCCGACGCCTCGGTGAACAGTTTCGGCGTTTGGGAAGGCCTCCCTCAGGGCCGCGAGCAGCGGACATACCAGATCAACAACAACTTCAGCGTCGCGGCCGGCCGTCACTACCTGAAGTTCGGCGGCGAGTACTACTACCTGAAGGCCGATAGCGTCTTCGACGCGTTGTTCCGCCCCCTGATGCAGTTCGCCAACTTCGCCGACTTCCAGCGCGGCACCCCGGCCGTGCTCCAGCAGCGCTTCGGCAACTCGGTGCGCAACAACCGGGTGGAGAACTTCTTCGCCTTCGCCCAGGACGACTGGAAGATCAGCCGCACGCTCACCCTGAACGTCGGCGTCCGCATGGAGTTCGCCGGCGGGCCGACGGAACTCAACGGCACGATCTCGAACCTGAATCTGAACAATACCGGCAACTTTGCCGGCGCCGGTCCCGGTCCGCTGGGCCTGCTCGAAACCGGCAAGCCCTCGTTCCAGAGCAACACGAACTGGGCGCCCCGCTTCGGTTTCGCCTGGAACCCCGGCGGCACCGGCCGTACCGTGGTCCGCGGCGGATATGGCATGTCGTATGACTTCATCTTCCTGAACCCGATCACCAATCAGCGCTTCCTGCCGCCGTTCATCGTGACCGGCGTGTTGAGCGGTCAGGCCAACTTCACCGGCGACAACAGCCTCCAGCGGATCCTGGCCGGCACAGCGGCGATTCAGACTTCCACAAAGTCGACCGCCGGCCAGTTCTCGCAGACCACGCTGAACTTCGGCGCCATCTCCCCGGCCATCGACCAGGGGCTCAATAACTCGCTGGTTCACCAGTGGAACCTGGGCGTCCAGCGCGAACAGCTTGGAGTCGTCTGGAAAGCCAGCTACGTCGGCACGAAGGGCAATTTCCTGCTCCGGTCGCGCGATATCAACTTCATCGCCGCGCCGCCGGCCCCGGCCACGAGCGAGGCGGATGAGACGGCGCGGCTGTCCCAGTGGCAGTCGGCCTTCGGCCTGCAGAACGGCAACATCGCCCGCCGCAGCAACCGCATCGACGGACGCTACAACGGCATCGTCTATGTGGACAACTCGGCCGACTCCAACTTCCACTCCCTCCAGG
The DNA here is from genome assembly GCA_013822245.1 of Candidatus Solibacter sp. GTDB lineage: Bacteria > Acidobacteriota > Terriglobia > Bryobacterales > Bryobacteraceae > PNKE01. Next base: position 98,040 of record PNKE01000081.1, on the reverse strand, counting down.
TCGAGGGCCAGAAGCGCATCGGCGATACCTTGATGCTGAACGCCAACTGGACCTGGTCGAAGACGATCGACGACGGCTCGGACGTGTTGGGCGTGCTGATCAACGACTCGTCGGCCCAGCAGGATCCGCGCAATAACCGCGACAACCGCGCCGCCGCGCAGTTCGACCTGCGCCACCGGTTCGTCCTGAGCCACGTGTGGGAACCGCAGTGGTTCCGCGGTTCCTCGAGCTGGTTCATGAAGAACGTGGCCGGCAACTGGGGCTTCACGGGCATCACCTCGTTCCGCACAGGATTCCCGGTCACCCTCGACGCCGGCGCGCGCCGCGGCCTGTCCCCCATCACCATGATCGGTGGCGGCGGCCAGGTGCGGCCGAATGTCGCCGGAACGGTGAACTTCGATCCGCGCCCGTCCGGCTCGGCCGGTTCGCCGCAGGGCCTGACCTCGGGCCTGGTGCAGAACTACTCGGCCTACGCCCAGAGCCTCGGTCTCACCCAGCCCCTGCTGGGCAACTTCGGCACCATGGGCCGCAACGTCCTTCGCCTCAACGGCGAACGTAACTTCGACTGGAACATCTACAAGAACTTCAATATGTCTGAAACGATCAAGTTCCAGATCCGTGCGGAGTTCTACAACATTTTCAACAACACGTCGTTCCAGGAAGTCAGCCGCACCATCACCGCGGCCGATTTCGGCCAGTACACCTCGGTGGGCCAGAACGCCAGGATGATCCAGCTCGGCGCCCGGTTTACCTTCTAACCTTTTTCAGAAGGCGGTTATCCAGGGCCCTGTTTCCTTCGGGAGCCGGGGCCCTTCCCCTTTCCGGCGGTGCTGATCCGGCGCGCCGGGCCTCAACATTGCGATCGCTTCGCCGATAATGAAGTTAGTGGAAGTGCCGATCCTCAGGGCCGAATCGCTCACCAAGACCTACCGTCCGGGCGACAATCCGCTTACCGTCTTCACGGGCGTCGATCTGACGATCAACCAGGGCGACCGCGTGGCGCTGATCGGCTCGTCGGGCGCGGGCAAATCGACTTTGCTGCATCTGCTGGGACTGCTCGATGCGCCGTCGTCGGGCCAGATCTACTTCCGCGGCCAGCCGATGCTGGGCCGCAAGGCGGACGAAATCGCCGAGTGGCGCAATCGGGAAGCCGGTTTCGTGTGGCAGATGAACACGCTGCTGCCGGAGTTCACGGCGCTGGAAAACGTCATGATGCCGCTGCTGATCCGGGGCGTGGCGCGAGCCGAGGCCGCCGATGCCGCGGCGGCGCAACTTGAAAAAGTGGGTCTCGCGGGCCGCGGCCGCCATCGCGCCGGCGAGCTTTCCGGCGGCGAACAGCAACGGGCCGTGCTGGCCAGGGCGCTGGTCGGGAGGCCGTCGCTGCTGCTGGCCGACGAGCCCACGGGCAATCTGGACGAACGCACGGGGATGAAGGTGATCGAGCTCCTTGAACAGATGCATCAGGACTTTTCGCTTACTTCCATCTACGTCACGCACAATCCCGCGTTCGCAGCCAGGGCGCCGCGCATCTTAGAATTAAAGGAAGGCGCGCTGCACGAGCGCGCGGGGAATGAAGAGAAGCCGCGCTGAACAGCCGCGCTTCTTCAGTTTGAGGTCACGCGCGCTCGTATTGAGGCGCACGCTGAGGCAAGTGAGACCGCGCCTGCCGCGGCACGGTCGAAACAGGCGGCCGGACCCGGTCAGTCCGGCGGGCAAGCCCGGTTTCAATGTTGAGTCCGTTGAGGGGATGTCAAGTCATGCCGGCCGAGTCGCCCGGCGTGGGGAAGAAGAGAGGCGCGAGAAGCAGATGTTTGAACGATATACGGAAAAGGCCCGGCGGGTCATCTTCTTTGCCCGCTACGAGGCCAGCCAGTTCGGTTCGCCTTACATCGAAACCGAGCACCTTCTGCTGGGCCTGCTGCGGGAGGACAAGGCGCTGGCCAACAGGTTCCTGCGCTCGCAGGCCAATATCGAATCGATCCGCAAGCAGATCGAGGCGCAGACGGCGGCGCGCGAGAAGGGCTCCACTTCAGTCGACCTGCCGCTGAGCCACGAGTGCAAGCGCGTGCTGGCCTATGCCGCCGAGGAGGCCGAGCGCCTCACTCATAAACACATCGGCACCGAGCACCTGCTGCTCGGCCTGCTGCGGGAAGAGAAGTGCTTCGCCGCCGAAATCCTGCACGAACGCGGCCTGAGGCTGGCCAGCGTCCGCGAGGAGATCTCCAGGACCACGTCAGAACGTACGGCCGCGACCAAGCCCAAGGAAAGCTCACTGCTCGGCGAGTTCAGCCGCGACCTGACGCAATCGGCCGCTGAAGGCCACCTCGATCCGCTGATCGGCCGCGACTATGAGGTGGAGCGCGTCATCCAGATCCTCTGCCGCCGGACCAAGAACAACCCGGTGCTGATCGGCGAACCGGGCGTGGGCAAGACGGCCATTGTCGAGGGTCTGGCGCAGAAGATCGCCGACGGCGACGTGCCCAGCTTCCTGGCCGACAAGCGCATCCTGGCGCTCGACCTGTCGCTGATCGTCGCCGGCACCAAGTACCGCGGCCAGTTCGAAGAGCGGCTGAAGACGATCATGAAGGAACTGATGGAGAATCAGAACGCCATCATCTTCATTGACGAACTTCACACGCTGGTCGGCGCCGGGTCGGCCGAAGGGTCGCTCGACGCGGCCAACATCCTGAAGCCGGCGCTTTCGCGCGGCGAGGTCCAGTGCATCGGCGCCACGACGCCGGGCGAGTTCCGCAAGTCGATTGAGAAGGACCGGTCGCTGGAACGCCGCTTCCAGGCCGTCAAGGTGGTTCCGCCAAACGAAGCCGACGCCTGCAAGATCCTGTTCGGCATCAAGGAGCGCTACGAGAAGTTCCACGCCGTCGCCTATACCGACGAGGCGATTGAAACCTCCGTGTTCGCTTCGTCGCGTTTCATTCCCGACCGTTACCTGCCCGACAAGGCGATCGACCTGATCGACGAAGCCGGCGCGCGGGTGAAGTTGCGCCAAACCACTCTGCCGCCCGAGATCGCCGACGTGCAGAAGCGGATCAAATTCATCGTCCACCGAATGGAAACGGCCATCGCCAACCATCAGTTCGAGAAGGCGCGCTTCTATTCCGACGAAGAGCGCAAGGAGCGCGAGACGCTGCGGCAGTTGCGCGAGAAATTTAATCTCGACGAGTCCTCGACCGGCGTGGTTTCGAAGGACGATATCGAGGACGTGGTCGCCCGCTGGACCGGCGTACCGATGACGGCCATCCGGGAAGAGGAAGTGGCCAAGCTGATCCGCATCGAAGAGGAGTTGCACAAGCGTGTCGTCAGCCAGGAGAAGGCGATCTCGGCGCTGGCCCGCGCCATCCGCCGTTCGCGCGCGGGGTTGAAGTCGCCCAAGCGGCCGGCGGGCAGCTTCCTGTTCCTGGGCCCGACCGGCGTCGGCAAGACCGAAGTGGCGCGGGCGCTGGCGGAATTCCTTTTCGGCACAGAGAAGTCGTTGATTCGATTTGACATGTCCGAGTTCATGGAGAAGCACTCGGTGTCCAAACTGATCGGTTCGCCGCCCGGCTATGTCGGCTACGAAGAGGGCGGGCAGTTGACCGAGCGGGTGAAGCGGTCGCCCTATTCCATCATCCTGCTCGACGAGATCGAGAAGGCGCACCCGGATGTCTACAACATCCTGCTGCAGGTGTTCGAGGACGGCCAGTTGACCGACGGGCTCGGCAATACGGTCGATTTCAAGAACACAATCATCATCATGACGTCGAACCTGGGGGCGCGCTTCCTCGACAAGAAGGGCGGCATGGGCTTCGCCGCGCAAAAAGCCTCGGGCATCCCGGCCAAGGTCGAGGAGATGGTGCAGGCCGAGGTGAAGAAGGCGTTCAACCCCGAATTCCTCAACCGCCTGGACGAGGTGATCCTGTTCACTTCGCTTGTCGAGGAGGACCTGATCAAGATCATCCAGATGATGGTGGATCAGATCAATATCAACCTGGTCGCCAAGCAGGTGAAGGTTCGTTTGGCTGATGACGCCGCGCGCTACGTCCTTGAAAAGACCTGCTCCGACCGCAGTTACGGCGCGCGGCCGCTACGCCGCGCCTTGCAGAAGTATATCGAGGATCCGCTGTCGGATATGCTCATCACGGGCAACCTCGAGCAGGGCGCCGAATACGAGGTGTACCTCGGCGAGACCGGTCTTTACTACCGCAAACACTCGGCCGAGGGCGAACACGCCACGGTCGGGGCCGGCGCGGGAGAGCCCGAATCGAGCGTCCTCTACCCGTTCTAGCGCCGAGGCTGTTCGCTTAAAGGCATTTCAGTGCAACTCCGTTTTGGGTGCGGAAGGCCCCAGGGATGGCCCGTACCGTTGCGTCCTTGCCTGCCGGGAGCCGCATCACGGGCTACATCAGTCCCGGCGCCGTCCCGAAGTTCTTCCCGGTGTTGTTGTAGCTGAGGCCCGGGGGCCAGCCCAAAGGCCGGGCTTTCACTTTGAACGGGCGTCGCGAGGCCGGATTGCCGCGCATCCTGTTCGAGCGGGCGCATGACGCCGTCGATGGTCGGCGTGGTGCGCCCATCATGATGCAACGTTTGTGAGCATCATGCTTGTCAATACCGGCAATCTGATACGCTGATGCCGGAACTAAGCCCCCCATGATCACACGCCGCACACTTCTCGCCTCATCGCTGTTGCCCGCCGCCGCGCAGGCCCGGACAGCGCAGACGAAGTTCACCATGGCCTGCATGACCCTGCCCTATTCGGCGTTTCCGCTCGAACGCGCACTGACGGGCATCAAGTCCGCCGGCTACGATCACGTCGCCTGGGGCGTCACGCACCGCGAATCGTCAGGACCGCGCCCCGTGATCGCCGTCGAGGCGCAGGCGGCGGAATCGGCCCGGCTCGGCGCACGCTGCCGGAACATGGGCCTGGAACCGGTGATGATGTTCTCCACCGTCAACCTGGAGGCCCCCAACGCGCTCGACGCCCACCTGCGCCGCATCGACCAGGCCGCGGCGGCGAGGATCCCGTTCCTGCTGACGTTCGGCAAGACCAGCCCCGGCGAATACGGAACCTTCGTCGGCAACCTGAAGAAGATGGCTCCGCACGCGAAGAAATCCGGGGTCATGGTCGTCATCAAGCAGCATGGCGGCAACACGGCCACCGGCGCCGATTGCGCCCGCATCGTCAACGAAGTGGCCCATGAATCGGTGAAGATCTGCTACGACGCCGGCAACGTCCTTGACTACGAAAACCACGACCCCATCGCCGACATCCAGACCTGCTGGCCCCACATCCGCGCCTTCAACATCAAGGACCACCGCAACACGCCCAAGGACCAGGACTGCGGCCCTGGCTTCGGCGAAATCGACCACTACAAGCTCTTCATGCCCGTCATGCGCACCGGCCTCACCATCCCGCTTACGTTCGAAAACATCTTCGAGCCGCTCCTGCCCCGGCCCGCGGCGCCCGAAGGCGTCGATGCCCTGGCCCGCCGCGCCCGCGAATACGTCGAAACGGTGATCCGAGGCCTGCAGGCCGTTTAGTCGAGCGGGTACATTACCAGGCCCGAGCCCAGCTTCGGGTAGAAGAACGTGGATTTCTGCGGCAGCACCTGGCCTGCGAACGACACCCGCGCCACCCCTTCCACCGGCAGGTCTTCCAGTAGGAACGCCGCCTGCTCGCGGCCCGCGCGCACCTCTTCCAGCGCGGCGGGCAACTGCTTCACATAGGTCAAATGACCGCCGGCCGCCACCTTCTCCGGCGTCAGCCCCAGCACCGGCGCCAGCACCTTGTCCTGCAAGACCGACACGTTCAACTCGTCCGGCCCCGCCGGTATATCGGCATGATACTCGCCGCCCGCCACCGCAATCCCGATCCGCACATGGCCCTCCGGCGACGTCAACTCCAGCCCCGCCGCCACGTCCGGCAGCTTCGCCAGCATCGCCTCCGCGTCGAAACCCTCAATGCCGTGCACCAGCCGGTGCGTGGCGAACGACCTCAGACCCTTCGACCGCATCGAAACGAACGTCATCAGCGTCTTCGCCTGGCCCATGCGCAGAGCCGTTTCGTAACGGTGGTGGCCATCGGCGATCAGCAGTTTCTCGTTCGCCATTTCGGACTGAAGCGCCGCGATCCAGCCCGCGTCCACGATCCGCCACAGCCGGTGCGTGGTCTTCTCGTGATCCGCGTATTCGAGCTCCGGAGTACCGGCGCAGGTGCTCTCCAGCCGCGCCTCCACCGCGCCGGTCTCGTCCGGAAAGAGCATGAAGATGGAGTCAAACTGCACGCGCGTCGCTTCCAGCAGGCGGAAGCGGTCTTCCTTCGGACCCGAAATCGTCCTCTCATGGCGATAGACGGTTTCGCCGTACTCCTCGGTATCGCCGAGCGCGACGAAACCGCGGCGCACCAGAGTTTCGCCGCTGCCGGGTGCGGGGAACGTCTGTTCGTAGACATAAATGGCCGCGTCCGAATCGCGGGCCACGATACCCGCCTCAACCCAGCCATCGAGCCGCGCCTTCGCGCCGGCGTAATCGCCCCGAGGCAGAATCACGTGGGCGAAACTGTAGGGCGAGCGGGCTTTGTAATCGGATTCCAGCGCCGCCGGAATCACGTCATAGGGCAGCGTTGCCAGTTCGGAAATCGGGCCGGCCTTCTCCGTGTATCGCAGCGCGCGGACAGGATGGATGTTTGCCATGGGGAACTCCCAGGATAAGCCGCCCTCGATGCCTGGGCAAAGCCGCCCCCACTCATGCCCGCGCCTGGCATAAGATACACGGCGGGGGGAATTCCGATGTCCACAACTCGAAACCGCCAACTTTCACGCCGCGGATTCGTCGGCAGCGCCGCCGTGGCGGCCGGCGCACCCGCCGTCGCCTCAGCCGCCGCATCCGTGCAGGCCTCGCCCGCGAGGGCCGCGCGAGTCACGGCCGAAGCCGGCGGCATCGTCCGCATCGAGACGTCCACGCTCACGGCCGTGATGGAAAAGGGCTTCCTCACGTCGCTGAAGAGCAAGGCCACCGGCGAGGAACAGATCGCCGCGTTCGACCAGAAGAAGTCGGACGCATTGCAGTTGATTTACCGCCAGGGCGAGGCGGTCGACGTGGGCGAGCAACGCTTCGGACAGGTCGAGTCGCGCCAGGTGTCGGACACCCGCGCCGAAGTCATCTTCCACAACTGGAACGGCGACGGCGTCATCGCCGTCTCCGCCGATCCCGAAACCGGCGACCTCATCGTCGAACCTTCGGCCTACTCTTCCCGCCCCGGCGTGCGCTCCTGCCGCTGGCTGGTGAAGGGATTGAAGCTGGAGACTAAACTCGTCGCCCCGCTCTACCAGGGCGTCTCCATGGCCATCGACGACTCGCTGATCCGCAACAGCCACTGGGTCTGGCCACAAGGCTGGGAAGCCGGCCTGGCGATCTTCCAGTCCTCCGGCGGCGGCTTCTGGGTCCACGCCGAGGACGACCAATACCGCTACAAGGCCCTCCACGTCGGCAGCGCCGCCGATCCGTTCCTGGCCGCGTTCGACACCGAGGGCTACGGTCCGATGGACGACAACCTCGCCGCCGGCGGCATCGCCTGGCGCGTCAACGTCTATCAGGGCGACTGGAAAACCCCCGCCGCCCGCTATCGCGACTGGCTCTGGCGCGCCTACTCGCTCGACCGCGAACAGCAGCGCCGGCCTGAATGGGTCCGCCAACTCGGCATGGCCATCTCCTGGTGCCCCGGCGACATCGCCATCCTCGAAGCCATCGCCAAACGCGCCAACCCGAAGCGCGTCCTCATCCACTTTTCCAACTGGCGCACCGACGCCTACGACGAAAACTACCCCGCCTATGAACCCAGCGGCAACGCTCTGCGCTTCCTCGCCCGCGCGCAGGAACTGGGCTTCCGCGTCATGCCCCACTTCAACAGCTTCGAGGTGGATCCCAACCACCCGGCCTACAATTCGCTGCGCGATTTCAGCTACCGCGACATCGAAAACAAGCGCCTCCAGGGTTGGAGCTGGGTGAACCGTCAGGCGATCGGCGTGCCGGAATCAAACGCCAGCCGCTTGAGTCACCGCAGCCATAAGGTGATGGTCAAGATCCACCCCGGCCTGTCCGCCTGGCGCTCGACGCTCTGCGAACGCATCCTGGCGGCGGCGAAGAAATCGTCGCTCAAGGAGGTCTTCATCGATGTCGCTCTGGTCACCGGCAACCTGCACAACTGCCTGGTCGAAAACACCACATCGTCGGAGGGCGCGAAGAAGTTGATCCGGCAGGTGGGCGAGTTGGGCGGCGGATTGCAGGTGGGCGCCGAAGGCTTGAACGAAATCATCTTCCAGGGCATGTCCTTCGCACAGGTGCATCTGTTCCGCAGCGCGCAGCAGAGCGTCAACGGGCTCGACCGCACAGGCGGCTGCCCTCTGAACGACTTCCTGTTCGGCCGCCTCACCCGCCAGTTCGGCTATTCCGGCCTCGGCGGCCGCGACGCCAATGAAGACCTCCGCGCCCGCATCCACGAGGAACACGGCGCACTGCCGACGATCACGCCGCGCTCGGCCGCCGAGATCGACAACCCCACCGCCGCGGTGAGGCGGGCACTCGACAGCGCGCTGTGAAACCGCGCCGGAAGACGCCAAACGGGGACTCTGGCGTTCAAGCCGGAAGTCCCCGTCTGATTGTTTCGGATTGTTTAGGGCCGTTGATTCCTACCAGCGGTTCTCACGCCGGCCATAGCCGCCGCCGCCTTGACGGCCGCCGCCACCACCGCCACCGTAACCGCCGCCGCCACGTTCTTCGCGCGGCCGCGCCTCGTTGATATTGAGTCTGCGCCCGCCGAGTTCCTGCCCGTTCAGGGCCTGGATTGCGCGCTCAGCCTCTTCGTCGTTCGGCATCTCCACGAATGCGAATCCGCGGCTGCGCCCGGTATCCCGATCCGTGATGATGCTGACACGGTCTATCGTGCCGTAGGGTTCAAAATACGAACGAACGGAGTCTTCCGTCGTGCTAAAGCTCAGGTTGCCTACAAAGATATTCTTCAAACTAACTCTCCTCGTATCCCGCCTTGGATCTTCTCCGCGGCCGGACTTCTAGCCTGCCGGGACTTGCCCGGCAATGGGCGTCAAACCCGTATCTGAATGGAATACGCCATGATGGGAAGAGATCAACGGGGTAGGTAGGAATCACCAGCGAAGGTCGAACTCTGTCTCAACAAGCTATCACCAGCCAAATACACCCGCAGAATACCAGATTTCCTGGAACCTGCCAACACTTTTCGGCGCGGCGGCCGGCTCAGCCAAGTCTTCTGATCTCAATGTAATGGGCCCCCCAGGTGCGGCCGCCCGCCTCCAGGCGTCCCTCGAACCGGGCCGGGCCAACTCGATCAAATGTAGTTTCCTGGGTGCACTCCACCGATCCAACTCTGACCTCTTCACCCATTTGGGTGAAGCCTGCGTCGAAAACGGCCTTCGCCGCCTCTTTCACCGCCGGGAACTTGAGGGTCACCCGGTAACGGCCTTTGCGGCGGATATCCACCTCATAGTGGCCCAGGCCCGTCGCGTCCCAGGTGGCCTTGGGTCCGCGCCAGTCCTGACGGGTGAGCAACACCGGGTTTTCGATCTCCGACCCCACCCAGATCCGCGGCGGCGCATAGCCCGCGCTGCCGACATCCTTGAACCACTCCTCGTACTCTTTCCTCAACCGCGCCACGGCTTCCGGCTCGGATTTCGCCAGATCGCGCGCCTCGCCAGGGTCCTGGCGGACATTGTACAGTTCAGCCCCATTCACCAACTTCCAGTCGCCGCGGACCACGGCGCAGTTCTTCCAGGCTTCAGGCTCGTCGCCGCGGCGCCACTGGAAAACCTGCGTCCGTTCGGCCATCTTCTCCTTTGACCCCGCCACCCACGGCATCAGCGACCGCCCGTCGATCTTCCGGCCCTCCGGCGCGGCCACCCCGCAGGCGTCGAGAATCGTCGGCATCAGGTCGACATGCGCCGCCGCCAGGTCCACCTCCCTGGGCACGGCCACGCCGGGGTGGCGCAGGAAACAGGGGACGCGGATGCCTCCGTCGTAGACAGTTCCCTTCAGGCTTCTGAGTCCGGCGTTGAAGCGGCGCTGCTGCGCGCCGTTGTCGGTCATGAAGACGAGCATGGTGTCGCGGTCGATGCCGAGTTTCCGCAGGTGGGCCAGCAGGCGGCCGGTATTCGAGTCGAGATTCGAGATCATGCCGTAGATCTTCTCGGTGGCCGCGTCCAGGCCCTTGCCGCGGTAAGGCTCAACCCACTCGCCGCCGATCTCGAGCGGGGTGTGCGGGGCGTTCGTTGACAGGTAGCAGAAGAACGGGCGCGTTCGGTTCTTTTCGATAAACCCCAGGGCGTGATCGAAGAAGATGTCGGTGCAGTAGCCTTTTCCGGCCGTGGCGCGATTGTTCAGTTCCAGCGGCGGGTCGAAGTAGCCGGTTCCAGGAGGGGAGGACGGCTGGCCGAGTCCGCCGCCGCGAAGGGTGAGCGCCTCTTCGAAGCCCTGATCCGTGGCGCGCAGCGGCGCGTTGTCGCCGAGGTGCCACTTGCCGAAGATCCCTGTGCGGTAACCGGCGCCGCGCAGGCATTCGGCCAGGGTCACCTCCTCCGGCCGCATCAGGGCGCGGCCCAAATAAGTGTCGGTGACGCCGGTGCGGTAGTTCCAGCGGCCGGTCATCAGGCTGGCGCGGGTGGGCGCGCAGACGGGGCTGACGCGGAATTGAGTAAATCGCACGCCCTCGCGGCCGATGGAGTCGATGTTCGGCGTGCGCAGGACAGGATTGCCGTGAAGGGACAGGTCGCCATAGCCCTGGTCGTCGGTGATGATCAGGATGACGTTCGGCGGCCGCTTCGCGGAGGCGGCCAGCAGGGCGGGAGCGGAGAGGAACTCACGGCGGGTAGTCATTGGGCATACAATAACACCGCATGAGACCCGCAATCCTCCTCCTCGCACTTACCGCTCTGGCCGCCGCACAGCCGCCGCGGTCCTACCCCGCCATCGGAACCATCCACCGCCTGGATCCGGCGCTGGACGCCCTGATCGCGCCGGACGCGAAGATCGAAGTCCTGGCCTCTGGCTTCGACTGGTCGGAAGGGCCGGTCTGGGATGCCGCCGGCAAACGGCTGCTGTTCTCCGACATCCCGCGCAACTCCATCTACGCCTGGACTCCCGAGAAGGGCATCGAACTGTTCCTGAAGCCATCGGGCTATACGGGCGCCGCCGTCTATGGCCGCGAACCGGGCTCGAACGGCCTTGCGTTTGACAAACAAGGCCGGCTCCTGCTCTGCGAACACGGCGACCGCCGCATCGCACGCATGGACATGGACGGCGGCAAAGTCACCCTGGCCGGCGGCTACCAGGGCAAACGGCTCAATTCGCCGAACGATCTTGTCGTCCACTCCTCCGGCGACGTCTATTTCACCGATCCCATCTACGGCCTGCCGCAGGGCGCAAAGGACCCGCGCCGCGAACTCGACTTCTGCGGCGTCTTCCGCTGGAGCGCCCGCGACGGCTCCGTCACTCTTCTTTATAAAGACCTGCCCCGCCCCAACGGTATCGCGCTGTCGCCCGACGAAAAGACGCTCTATGTCGCCAACTCCGAGGGGTCAAAGGCAATCTGGATGGCGTTTCCCGTGCTCGCCGACGGCAACGCCGGTCCGGGCCGCATCTTCGCCGACGCCACGCCGCTCAAACTCCGCGGCGGCCCCGACGGAATGAAAGTCGACCGCGACGGCAACATCTGGGCCACCGGTCCCGGCGGCATCCACGTGATGACGCCGCAGGGCAAGCTCCTGGGCCGCATCGAGACCGGCGAAGCCACGGCCAATGTCGCGTTCGGCGACGACGGATCGACGCTCTACATCACCGCCGACATGTATCTGTGCCGCGTGAAAACGAAGGCCAGGGGCTGGTAGCGGCGGGCGCCTCGGGGATGCGCATACGGCCTCGGAAGACCGCCCGCCGGCGCAGGCCACTGGCCGCCAAATAGGAACCGGGCCGGAGGTCGCCCCCCGGCCCGGCGGTTTGAACGATTGACTTTCGGCTAGAACGTGTAGCGGAGGCTCAACTGGATGTTGCGCTGGCTGCTCTTGCCGGTGACCATGCCGAAGGTCTGGTTGGTCGGGTTGGTATCGACGCCATTCCAGTTCGGGTGGTTCGGGAGGTTGAAGAACTCGGCGCGGAACTGGAGGAACTGGCTTTCGGTGAACTTGAAGCTCTTGAAAGTCGCCAGGTTCCAGTTCTGGAAGCCGACGTTGTTGAACGCGATCGAGTTGCGGTTCTGGTTCGGCAGCGTGCCGTTGGCAGGCCGGGTCGCCCAGGCGCTGCCGCCCGGCGTCGGGTTGAACCAGAAATTGCCGATGCCCAAGAAGTTGCCTGCCGCATTGCGGTTGGCAAACTGCTGCGGACGGTCGGTTTCGCCGTTCAGGTTCCAGGTCTTGCCGTTCGACGAACCGATACCGAGGTAGTCGTCGCCGTTGCCGATCGAAATCGGCGCGCCGGACTGGAACTGGATCACGCCCGATATCTGCCAGCCGCCGGCGACCGCCCTGACGGCCTTGGAACCGGAGTTATTGAAGAACGGCAGCTCCCAAACATAGTTGGAGATCAGGACGTGGCGGACATCGTTGCCCGACTTGCCCCAGTTCAACTGCTGGTTGTAAACGTCGATGAAGCCGTCGCGCGGCCCGGAGTTGTTGTCCATGGTCTTGCCAAAGGTATAGGCAACGCCATAGCTCAGGCCCCTGGAGAAGCGGCGGTTCACTTCCACCTGCAGCGCGTTGTACTCGCTGCGGCCGGAGTGCTCGAGCATCGGGATGTTCGCGAAGCCGCGGTACGGACGCAGGAAGTTCACGTTCGCGCCCTGGTTCTCGGGCCGGAACGTGGTGCCGGTCATCAACTGGTTCAGGTCGCGCTCACGCGACAGGAACATGCCGGTGGTGCCGATGTAGCCCACTTCGACCGTCGTGTCGCCCGTGAGCTGGCGCTGATAGGTAGCATTCCAGTTGTAGGAGCGCGGAACCCGATAGACGGGGTCGATGGTCATGAAGAACTGCGGGAACGCAACCCTCGGACCCGCGCCGGGGTTGTCGGCCACGCCGTTGGTCACCGAAACCATCGGCTGCCACGGCGGATTGCCGCCAAGGAAGACGCTGTCATAGACGCCGGGGCGCGACACGAAGCCGCCGCCGCCGAGCCGGACCACGTCCTTGCCGCTGATCGAATAGGCCAGGCCCACGCGCGGCATGACGTCGAACTGGTTCGGCGCCGGGTAGGCGCTGCCGCCGGAAAGCAGGCGGTTGAATTCGCCTGAATCGATGGCCGGGACGCGGCCCTTGCCGGCGTCGGGGAACGACTTGCCGGGGATCACGACGCCGTTGTAGCGGTCGCCCGAGATGACGTTGCCGGTGGCGCGGTCAAGAATGGCGCCCTTGGCGGGGTCGTACTTGTCGGGACGGAACACGGCGATGTTGCCCCAGAGCGACTTCTGGTAGCCGTTCATCCAGGTGCCGCGGAAGCCGAGTTCGAGCTTCAGCTTCGAGTTGACGCGCCAGGAATCCTGGGCGAAGAACTCGAACATGTGGCTGCGGTACGGGGTGTAGGCGCGCGGGCCGATTTCGGCGTAGGTCGAGAACAGGCCCATGGCCGCGTTGGCCACGCCCGTGCCCGTGCCGGCGACGCCGCCCGGACGCACATCGTTAAAGATGAAGCGGCCGTTCTGGTTGTTGGTGCCGCCTGGAACGCCCGACACGTTGATCTGGTCGAAGTCGTTCTGGCCGGACCGCTCGAAGACGCCGCCGAACTTGAAGGTGTGGTTGCCCATGATCTTGGTGAAGTTGTTCGACACCTGGTAGATCGGGCCGGTCGACTGGGCCGGATACGGACCGCCGTCGATGGTGCCCAGGCTGGGGATTTCGATGGTCGGCAGTTTGTCGTAGATCTCCTTGCGGTCGGGGAAGATGTAGGGGTAGTTGATACCCGGACGCGAACGCAGGTAGCGCTCGCCTTCGCGGTCGATGCCGATGTAGACGCGGTCCACCGAACCGGTCACCATGAATTCGTTGATCATGGTGGGGCTCAGCGTCCAGGTGTGCGACAGGCTGGCTGTCCGGTTCGGACGCGACCAATCCGTAATCGCGTAGTCGGCGTAGCCGCGGCTGGTGTCCAGGGCGGTCCAGTTGTAGTTGGATAAACGCCACTTGATGAACTGGTTCAAGGTCGGGTTGTAATCGAGGTTGAACTGGTCCTTGCGCTGGTTCTGCCAGCCTGGACGGACCTTCAGCCAGTTGTTCGTGCCGAAGGTGCCATTAGGCTCGTAATAAGCCCTCAGGAAGGCGAGTCCGTTCGGGCTCAGCCGGTTCGACGGGATAATGTTGCCGGCAAACGGTGTGCCGGTGTCGGGGTCTCTGATATCGCGAGGGCTGCCGTAGTAGATGTTGGGTCCCTGCAACTCGCTGAAGTTGCCCGTGCGCATCGCCATCGAGGGGACGCGGCCCTGCAGCGTGCTCTCAAACCGGTTGCGGACGTACTCCTGGCTCCACAGGAAGAACAGCTTCTCGCGGTTCTCATTGAAGACCTTCGGAATCATGACCGGGCCGCTGACGACGTAGCCGAACTGGTTGAACTTGGCCGGCGCCACGAAGTTCGTGGTGGCAAACCGGTTGCGGTCCCAACTGTTGGCGTCGAGCACGTTGTTGCGCAGGTACTCGTACAGCGAGCCGTGGAACTCCTTGCCGCCGGACTTGGTGACCATGCGGATCTGGCCGCCGCCCGACCGGCCGTATTCGGCCGAGTAGTTGGCGGTCAGAACCTGGACTTCCTGGACTGTGTCGAGATCGGCCGTGCCGACCGACGTGCCGTTGGCGCGCGTGCGGATGCCGACCGCGCCATCGAACGTGATCAGCGAATCCTGCGAACGGCCGCCGTTGATCGTGAAGCCGCCCGAATCCAGGCCGTAGCTGAAGCCCGTCATCGGCGAACCGCGGCGGACGCCCGGCTTCAACATCGCCAGGAACAGCGGGTTGCGGCCGTTCAGGGCGAGATTCTGGATCTGCTGCTGCTCAACCGTCTTGCCGACGGTGGCGGTTTCGGTGTTGAGCTGCGCGGCGCTGGCTTCGACCGTGATCGATTCCGACACCTGGCCCACGCTCAGGTCAACGTTCACCTGAATCGGGATCGCCGCTTCCAGACGGTTGCGGGTCCTCTCAAACTTCTTGAAGCCAGCGGTTTCGACGACGATAGTGTAGAAACCGGGCTGGATGTTAGTGACGGTGTAGAAGCCGGATTCGTTCGTCGTGGTCTTACGCTCGAAACCGGTTCCTTCGTTGGTAACTGTTACGCTTGCACCTGCAACCACCGCGCCGCTCGGGTCCTTCACGATTCCAGAGATGCTGGAGTTGTCGGACTGGGCGAACGCGGAGACTGCCAGAAGGCACATCATCGCGAGCAACGTAGCCGCGATTCTCGTAGTTCTATTCATTCATTCCTCCACCTTGGAGTGGTCTGTCTTGGACTGATGATCTGGTGGGCCCCCCGCCCACGCCCGGTCACTGTGCCGGAAGCGGTCTATTCGCCGCTTCCTAGGGCATCTTGGCGTGGAGATGGCGAGACCCTGGTTATCTGCATCGATTCTATCCTCAAGTCCAGTCCGGCTTGTAGCTATCTAACGATAGTATTGTCTATGAAACTTCATATACACACGTTGTCAGAGAAACCTCCGGGGCCGGCTCCGGCTACCCGAACCGGGTCCGGACTCAATCAGGGCTTGGCTGCCGGGCGCCCTTCAGCGCCGGCCAGCCGCCATCTATGAAAAGGAGTAGATTTGAATACATGAGACTATTTATCGCTGCACTTTTTTCGATCTGCGCATTCGCCCAACCGCGGAACGCCATCCTCATCATTACCGACGCCGAAGGAGTGGCCGGCGTCTGCCGCCAGCAGCAGGTGGAACAGGGCAACGCCGAGATGCAGCGGTTGCTCACCGGTGAGATCAACGCCGCCGTGCGAGGATTCCTGAAAGCGGGCGCTCCGCAGGTGGTGGTCTGGGACGGCCATGGCGGCAGTTGGACCCTCTCCGCCCAGACCATCCACGACGACGCCCGCCTCATCACCGGTTCGCCCGGCCCGAAGATGCTGCTCGACAGCGGACGCTTCGCCGCCATCGCCTTCGTCGGCCAGCACGCCCGCGCCAACCGCGAACGGGCCGTCATGGCGCACAGCTATTCGTCGCTGGGCATCCAGAAACTCACGATGAACGGCGCCGAGGTGGGCGAGATCGAGACCCGCGCCGCTCTGGCCGGCGCCTTCAACGTGCCCGTCATCTTCCTGAGCGGCGACCGGGCGGCGGCCGAGGACCTTCACGCCATCGTGCCGGAGGCCGAGGTGGCCATCGTCAAGGAGGGCCTCTCCTATTACTCCTGCGAATCGATGAGCGCCGCCGGCGCCCAGGCCCTGATCGAAAAGCAGGCCGAGGCGGCATGGAGGAAGTTGGCGCGTATCAAACCATATAGGGTGGACGGCCCCGTCACCATCGAGATGGAACTCACCACGCGCAGCACGCCAAGTCCCGACGCCGTGCCCGGCGAGGGCGTCGAACGCATCGGCCCGCGTACGCTTCGCTACCGGGGAAAGGACTTCCTCGAAGCCTGGACCCGGTGGAGCGGCCGGTAACAAGAGCCATCCGTAAACCGGAGCCGGTAATCCGGTTCAGGTGTTCCCATGGCCGGGCGTCTTTGTTAGTATCTGCGTATGAAAACCGCACTGCTTGTTCTGGCTTTGCCGGCGCTGCTTTCGGCCGGCGACTTCTGGAAGGAGAAAAGCCCGGCGGATTGGACTGAAAAAGAGGCCCGGAAGATGACCCGAAGCTCGCCCTGGGCCCACGAGGCGTCGCCCAGGATGGAGGGCATGATGGGCGGCGGCATGCCGTCAGGCGGACGAGGCGGCAGAGGCGGCCGTAGCGGCGGCGCTGGCGCAGGCGCTGGCGCGGATGCCGGCGGCGGTCCCGGCGCGGGCATGGGCGGCGATGCAGGCGGTGGCGGTGGCGGAATGGGCGGAGCCGGAGCCGGAGCCGGCGCGCTGATTCCCAATGTCCATGTCAGGTGGGATTCGGCCACGCCGGTTCGCGAGGCCTATGCCAAACTCGATGTCGCCAACCCCTTCCCGAAGGAACTCGCCGACAAGGCGGCCGGCTATTATGTCATCACAGTGGAAGGGATGCGCATGCAAATGGGCCGCCCTGGCCCCGGACAACCGGGCCAGCAGGGCGACCAGATTCAATTGACCCAGGATGACGTCGATCGTCTCCAGGACCGGATGGCGAGGTCGGCAGCCCTCATCCGCAAGGACAAAGAGCCGCTGCGGCCCGATGGCGTCCGGTTGATGCCGGGAGTTCGGGGCCCGGCCTACCAGCTCTTCTTCAAGAAGACCGATCCCATCACCCAGGACGAAAAGGAAGTGAAGGTGGTGGTGAAGATGGGCCCTATGACAATCGAGACCAAGTTCAAACCCAAGGACATGGTCTTCGCCGGACTGCTGGCCCTGTAGTTACAACGACTTGAGCCACACGGCGCGGGCGGCAACGTCGGGCGCGGCGCAGACGAGCGAACCGGCAACAATCCCATGCGCGCCCGCCCGCCGCAGCAGCGGGACCGTATGTTCACGGATGCCGCCGTCGGCGAAGACTTCCAGCGAGGGGAACAGTCGCCGCAATTCCTCAATCCTTCCGCAGGCGCGCGGGTCCAGATCGCAGCCCTTGATGCCCATTTGGGTCCCCATATGGAGGACGCGGCTGATCCGGGGGGCGTGGTCCTTTACCTGAATGGGCGGAGTTTCGAGATCGATGGAAACGCCGGTCTTGATGCCGCGTTCGATGAGGTAATCCAGGGCGAGGGAGACGCGCTTGCCGGCTTCCAGCGGCAACGTGACGCGGTTGACGCCGGCGTCGAGGAAGGCCGGAAGCAGGTCCATGGGCCGGGTGGCCATCAGGTGAAGATGGAACTCCCTTGACGTGACCGGGCGCAGGCGGGCGATCAGGTCGGGAAAGAACAATAAGGATGGGACGAAGTGGCCGTCGCAGGCGTCGAAGTGAAAGGAATCGGCAACCGTTTCAAGACGGCGAAGTTCGGATTCCAGGTTGGCCAGATCGGCCGACCAGACAGAAATATCGAGCAGAAGGGCGGCCATGCCGCCATGCTACCATTTGAGATGAAGACCATGAAAACATTGACGTTATTGGCCCTGACGAGTATCGCCGCGTTCGCACAGGCCGCGGCCGCCCAGCCTGCCGACGATCCGATCGTTGTGAACATGAATGGCCGCGACTACCGCAAGTCCGAGATCGAGACCCTGGTCCGGTCGCTCGGCGGACCGATCATGGCGAACTTCTACGCCAACAGACAGGCTTTTCTCGACCAATACGCCCTGACGCTACGGTTGGAGCAACTGGCCGACGAGAAGAAGATGGCCGAAAGCGAGCCGTTCAAATCCCGTATTGCTTACAGCCGCATGATGACGCTGGCCACCGCCATGCTGAGCGAAAGCCAGCGCGGCGAGGTGATCAGCCCGGAAGAGGAAAAAAAATACTACGCCGCGCACAAGGCCGAGTATTCACAGGCCCAAACCCGCATGATATTCCTCGGTTTCGCCGCATCGGGCGCGGCCGGCAAGCCTGAAGCCGAAGCCAGGAAGATGGCTGAAGAACTGGTGAAGCGTGCGCGGGCGGGCGAACCGTTCGTCGATCTGGTAAAGAAGTACAGCGAGGACGCCGATTCGAAGTCCCGGGATGGAGAGTTTCCGGCCATCAAGCCCGGCGACGAGAGCCTGCCGCCGGCGGTGAAGGCGGCGGTGTTCGGGTTGAAGCCGGGCGAGGTCACCGATCCGCTACGCCAGCCCAACGGCTTCTATATCTTCCGGCTCGAGCGGTTTGTCGAGTCCGACTACATGCAGATCCGGAGCGAAGTCTACAACGCGATGCAGAAGGAGCGGTTCGAGGCATGGATGGCGGAGATCAGGAAGACGGTCAAGGTCGAGATCAAGGACATGAAGTACATGACCGAGACGGTCCCCGCGCAGCGCTAGAGCGGGTGCTGGCCCGGTTGAACGGCTTCGATGGCCTGCCTGTCCAGTGGCGGTTCGCCGCAGGATTGAGGGTGAAGCGGGGCCGGTTGGGGACCGGACAGGGCGGTGGCATCGAAGTTCATGCCGCGTCATGGACGCGCCGGCGCGAAGTGGTGCTCGACGCCGGGCTCGCAGCCTCCGGCGGCGAACTCACCCGGATCGTCGCCCACGAACTGTTCCACTTCGTCTGGTTGCGGATGAACAACGGCCAGCGACGGGCGTGGGGCCGGTTGCTGGCCGCTGAACGTACACGAGGTGAGTTGGGCTGGTCGTCGGAATGGCGGCGCAGGCGGTTGCAGGGCGATGACGCGTTGTTGAACACCCGCCGCTGGCGCGACTATGTCTCGGAGAGCTTCTGCGACACCGGCGCCTGGATCGTCACCGGCGAGGCCGGTGACCAGGACGTGACGCCCGGCGCGCGATGGGTGGGGCGCAGGGAGAGGTTTTTCCGGCAATTGAGGAGTCACTGGAATGGTTGCTGGCGCATCTAACCGGAGGAGCGCCCTTGACGGAAGATCGGAATCGTATTCAATGAAATCACCTGTTCTCATCACGTTGACCGCGGCCCTGGCATTCGCTTTGGCCGGCTGCAACAACGCTCCGGCCGGCACCGCCGCCGGAGCCGACCTGAAACCCAGCGCCAAACGCAACGTCGCGCCGGACTTCGAATTGACCGACGCCGACGGCCGGAAAGTGAAGCTCTCCGATTACAAGGGCAAGGTGGTGCTGCTCAATTTCTGGGCCACCTGGTGCGGACCCTGCAAGCTCGAGATCCCGTGGTTTGTCGAGTTCGAAAAGACATATAAGGATAAGGGCTTCGCCGTCCTGGGCGTGTCAATGGACGAAGAGGGTTGGCAGATCGTGAAACCATACATCCAGGACAAGCAGGTCAATTACCGCGTGATGGTGGCCACCGAAGAGGTCGCCCAGAAGTACGGCGGCGTGGAGGCCTTGCCGACTACGTTCATGATCGACCGCCAGGGCAGGATCGCCTCCACGCACATCGGCCTCGTGTCAAAGAAGGATTACGCGGATGAAATCGCTCAGCTTCTTCGCTAGCCTGGCGCTGCTGGCCCTGCCCGCCGCGGCCCAGCAATGCACACTGACGTTGACCGAACCCGCCAAGCTGCGGGTGGCCCGCAAGGGCGTGACCGAGCAGCGGCTGAAGCTCTCCCTGCCCGCAGGCTGCCATGCCAACTCCAACGCCCCTCTCGAATCGTTCCTCATCCCGCTGAAGATCACCTGGATGCCCGGCGCCGTCGAGGCCGCCGAGACCGTGTATCCGAAACCGGCCATGGAAAAGTACGAGTTCGCCGAACAACCGATGTCCGTGGTCGGCGGAGAGTTTGAGATCGTGACGAAGTTCAAGCGCTCGGCCATCTCGCAGCCCGGCCCGTCGTCGCTCACCGGCAAACTCCGCTACCAGGCCTGCAACGACAAGATGTGCTTCCCGCCCAGGACCATCGACGTCCGGCTGCCCCTGCTGCTCGAATAAGTGCGCCGCCTGCTCATCCGTCCCGGCGCCATGGGCGACTTCATCGTCTGGCTGCCCGCGGCTGAACACCTGCTCGAAGGCGGCGGCGAAATCTGGTGCGCCGGATCCAACCGCGATCTCGCCGCCCACCTCGCCCCGGCGCGCGCCATCGAAGGCTCCGGACTTGACCTGCTCGAACTGCCCGGCGCGGCAGTCCCCGAACCGCTGCTCGCCCGCCTCAAATCGTTCGGCGAAATCGTCTCCTGGTACGGGACCGCCCGTGCGGAGTTCCGCGATGCCCTGGCCCGGCCAGGCGTCCCTGCGAGGTTCTTCCCCGCGTTGCCCGGCGGCGGTTGCCCCGTCCATGCAGCCGACTTCTATCTCGACCAGGCGGGCGCCGCGCCGGGAGCCGTCCCCCGCATCCCCGTCACGCCCGTCGATGGCAGCTATGCCGTAATCCACCCCTTCTCCGGCAGCCCCAGGAAGAATTGGCCGCTGGAGAATTTCCACGAAACCGCCCGCCTGCTCGCCGCCCGCATCGACGTGAAATGGTGCGCCGGACCCGATGAACCCCTCGACGGCGCTCACCGCTTCCCCCGCCTCGCCGGTCTCGCCTCGTTCCTGGCCGGAGCTGCCGTCCATATCGGCAACGATTCAGGCCCGTCACATCTCGCCGCCGCCGTGGGCGCGCCCGTCATCGCCATGTTCGGACCGACAGACCCGCTCGTCTGGGCGCCACGCGGCCGCGCCCCGGTCATCACCCTGCCATTTGACGCATCGCCGGCCGCGGTTGCCGAGGCCGCCCTCAGGGTTGGAATCCGGCGCCAGTCAGGATAAACCCAAGCTGCCTGCTGTCGCCCGGCGGCGTGAACCCGCGGTCAATCGTGATGGCCAGCGTCGCCGTCTCCGTGGAAACCGCCCTCGGCGCGGTGACGATCTCATGAATGCCTGGACCCGAAAGCGTCCGGCTGTCGACGACCTCGCCATTCAGCGTCACCGTCACATGCCTCCCCGGCGCGGCCTCCGGCAAGTACAGGTTCACCCGCACCGGCGCCGCGCCCGCCGGCGGCTTCAGCAACAGCACCGCCCGCTGCGACGACCAACGCCACTGCCCGTTCTCCACCTGATAGACGCCCGAGACGATCTGCGCGTCGGCCGAAGCAAGTTTCATGTCGATCCACGACGATTCGGGCTTGCGCTCGACGATCGACGAAATCGTAATCCGGTCCACCGGCTCGCGGCTGATGTCAAACGGCCACAACCCGAATCCCACCGACGAATACCCCGACCGCGACCCCAGCCCGATCAGCCGCATCGGCAGCGCCGGCTCAACCAGCACCTCCGCCTGCTCCACTTTCAAGCCCCCGCCCGTCGTGAACCCAACAGCCGACATCAGATCCGAGGTGATCAGCAAATCCCCCGGCCGCAATGTCTCGCCCCGCACCACCGGCGCCGCCCCAGCGGCTTCCGCATAGAAGCGCAGTCCCCATTCGCCGTTCACCCACAGCCGCCGCGTCGACCCGTCCGGCAACGGCAGCCGCGCCTCGCGGATCGCCGCCCGGTAGGCGTCCCAGTGCTGATAGTTCACCCACGCCAACCCAAGGCCGATCGACAGGCTCCAGACGAATGCCGCCCGGATCAGCGCCGGCCGCTGCTCGAAGTGCAGCACCAGCAGAATCGCCAGCGGTGCGGCCAGCGGCAGCAGATATCGCGCCGAACCGGCGAAGAAAAGTACCAGCGCCGCGGCAAAAAACATCGCCACCCAGACCGTCAAAAACCCATGTCTCCGCCGCAACAGCGCCCACACCGCCAGCGGCGACAGCATCACCACCAGATGGCCCGTGAGCGCGATGGCGTTTTTCAGCTTCATCTCCAGCCGCTGCAAGCCGTAGGTCTGGAAATGTCCTGCCAGCACCTGCGCGGGCAGATCCCCTGACGAGATCCGCTCGAACACCTGGTATCCGGCCAGCGTCACTGCGGGAACCAGCAGCAGGGGCCACCATCGCAAACGGCCTTCCCGCCACATCCAGTACCCCATCAACGGAATCAACAGCACGCTCTGATACGCCATCACCGCGCACGCCGCCATCGCCAGCGCCGCCGGCACGGCAAATCGCCGATCTTCGGCCGCCTTCATCACCAACACGATGCTCAGCATCCAGAACGCCAGCAGCGGCAGATCCGCCTCCAGCGATGTTCCATTCACCACAAACGCCGGCACGGCGCAAAACAGCAGCGTCGCCTCCAGCGCCCGCCGCGGCGCGAACCTGTGAGCCAGCCATAGCATCGACAACGCCGCGATCAACGAAAACCCGATGTATGCGCCATGGAAGACCGGCTCCCGGACATCGCCCGCCAGCGCCAGCAACGCGGCCAGCACCCAGGCGTTGCCGGGCGGGTGCGGGTGGCCGCGCATGTCGATCACCTCGCCGAGAAACACATAGCGCGCATGATGCGGGTGCGGCGGATCGATCTGCGCGTGCTGTGCAGCAGCCAGGTAATAGTAGTCGTCGCCCTGCACCGCCTGGTCCAGAAACGGCAACCGCAGGAACAGGACGAACGCCACAACGGCCAGAATGTGTTTGCGAGGCAAATCCCAGTGTAGAACCGGGAAACAGGCGGCTGCTAAAAAGCGGAAGATCCGGCGAAGTGCAGTTCCGGATCCCAGGTCACGTCGGTATACTCAATTTCCAGCTCCGCTATCCCCCAGAACCGCGTCTGGATCTGCGACGAAAGCGACTTCGGCACCGACACGCCGTCCACAATCGCGTACTGGCGTTCGAATTCGACCTTCTTCAAAAAGATTGACGGGCTTTTCACAAACCGGCCCGCCTCGCGCACCGTCAGCCCCGTGTCTGAGTCAATCCAGATCTCGCCCTTGAACAGCCCCACCCGCTTCTTGCGCGGATTCACTTCATACACGTGCACCTGGCGTCCGGCGATCTCCTGCAAGCCCTTGTACTTGAACTTGTAGTTCAAAGGCGTGATGGCCACCGCCTTGCGGTCCTTGTCCTTCGACAGGTCCGGCATCGTCGATTCCACCTCGCCGTTCATGAACCGCGCGATCACGTCCTTCTGGACCGTCGAGTCGCCCGAACGCACCAGCACGTCGGTGTACTCCACCGCGCCCCCGGCGTCGATATGCCGCTTCGCCGCCAGGCTGGCCGACTTCTTCATCCTCGGCAGCCGCCCCACAAACCGCGCCACCGACGAAAACCCCCGCGCCATGCCCCGGCCCGATGCGGCCATGTATTTGGCCAGAATCTGGTCGCCCTGCCTCTCTCTCTCGTTGTCGGCGCCCGCCATCAGAGACGATGCGTCAACCGTCACCCTCGCCTCAGAGACATTCGCGGAAAGGGTAAACGATAGCAACAGGACGGTGATCAGCAGTCGGCGCAAACTCTTCAAACGCTCCGGTGAATAGACTCTACTTCGGTAGATGCAGCTTCCGGCTGTAAAGGTACCGCCAACCGCACGTTACCATAATGACATGGACACCATCCCCCTGGGGACCAGCGCCTCCCGCGGCATCCTGGTCACCCCGGAAGAGACCGCCAACTTCATCGGCGTTGAAAACGTCCGCGTGCTTTCAACGCCCCACATGATCGCCTACATGGAACTCACCGCCCGTGACGCCATCAAACCCTTCCTCCCCGAAGGCTGGGACTGCGTCGGCACCGTGGTCAACATCCGCCATCTCGCCGCCACACCCATCGGCATGAGCGTCACCGTCACCGCACGCGTCACCGCCATTGACGGCAACCGCGTCACCTTCCACGTCGAGGCCCATGACGAAAAGGAGAAAATCGGCGAGGGCGTCCACGAGAGGTTCATCATCGACGTCAACCGCTTCGCCACGCGGCTGGCCATGAAAAAGGAGTCCGCACAATGAAGTTGATCGCCATCTCGCTGCTGCTCTGCGCCGCGGCCACGGCCCAGATCTCGGCCATCCAGGGCGAACGCATCCGCCCCCACGTCAAATTCCTCTCCTCAGACCTGCTCGAAGGCCGCGGCGTCGGCCAGCGCGGCGGCGCGCTCGCCACCGGCTACATCGAATCCCAGTTCGCCGCCGCCGGACTCAAACCCGGCGCCCAGGGCGGCAGTTTCCTCCAGCGCGTCCCCCTCAAACTCATCACCATGCAGGGCTCGCCCGTCATGACCATCACCGAGGGCGTCCGGAAAATCGACCTCAACTGGCTCGACGACTTCGTCGGCCACTCCCAGGCCCAGCAGACCCGCATCCCCGTCGACGCTGAACTCGTCTTCGCCGGCCACGGCATCACCGCCCCTGAATTCGGCTGGGACGACTACGCCGGCATCGACGTCAAAGGCAAAGCCGTCGTCCTGTTCACCAACGAGCCGCCCTCAACCGACCCCAACTTCTTCGGCGCCAACGCGCTGACCTACTACGGCCGCTGGACCTACAAGTACGAGGAAGCCACCCGCCGCGGCGCCGCCGCCGTTCTCATCATCCATACCGACGCCACGGCCACCTACGGCTATCAGGTCGTCAAGGCCAACGGACGCCCCCAACCCCAGGTCGCCCGCGCCGCCGGCGCACATGCCCTCGCCTTCGCCGGCTGGATCACCCAATCCGCCGGTGAAAAGCTCCTCGCCCTCTCCGGCGAAAACGTCACCGGCCTCCTCAAACGCGCTGACACCAAGGGCTTCAAGCCTTTCCCCCTCCAGGGCCGCCTCAAACTCGACCTCTCCAACAAGGTCGCCGACGTCGAAACCTATAACATCGTCGGCCGTGTCGACGGCTCCGATCCCCAACTCTCTTCCGAAGCCGTCGTCTTCACCGCCCATTGGGACCATCTCGGCGTCGGCGATCCCGTCAACGGCGACTCCATCTACAACGGCGCCCTCGACAACGCCACCGGCGTCGCCATGCTCATCGAAATGGCCCGCGCCTGGGCCTCCATGGAGCCCAAACCCCGCCGCTCCGCCATCTTCGCCGCCGTCACCGCCGAGGAAAGCGGACTGCTCGGCTCCGCCTACTTCGCAGAACACCCGCCAATCCCCGTATCCAAACTCGCCGCCAACCTCAACTTCGACTCCTACGCCCCCCTCGGCCGCGCCAAGTCCACCGTCATGACCGGCGCCGACCGCACCTCGTTCTACGGCGTCGTCCAGGCCGCCGCAGCCCGCCACCAACTCGCCATCGACCCCGAAGCCAACCCCGGCGCCGGCGGCTACTTCCGGAGTGACCACTTCCCCTTTGCCAAGGCCGGCGTCCCGGCCTTCTCCGTCAACATGGGCTCCCGCCCCTCGCCCCTGCCCGAGGCACTCAACAAAGTCCAGGAACGCATGAAGGGCAACTACCACCAGCCCACCGACGAATACTACGAGGACTGGGACTTCTCCGGCATGGAACAGTTCGCCCGCTTCGGCGTCGCCCTCGGCCTCGATATCGCCAACCTGCCCACCATCCCGGCGCGCATCCGGCCGTAGGAATTCAATACACCGGCCGCATGGTCACGCGTAGATCCATCCAGGCCGCTTTGCTCGCAGGCAAGGCGGCCCGCGGCCAGTGCGCCCGGCCGCCCGTCACCGCACTGACGAAGGGTCCCAAGTTCCACCGGTTCGCCTGCTACGACAAGCTCCAGGTCGACCCCCCGTCCCGCTACGTCCCCTCCCATCAAGTCGATTTCGAACACCGCCCGTTGGTCTTGTCCGCCGGCTCCCAGAACTGCTTCGGATCGGCGGCGTGGACCAGGACCGGGATCTTCAGCCGGGCGGAGGTCTCAAAGACGGCGTCGAAGCGGGCGTCGTCGACGGGCATGCGCTGGCCCCTGGAGTCCTTGATGTCCATGCCGAAGTTCTTGAACAGTTTCAACCCGGCGGCGCCGTTGCGCGGGCGAAATCGACGGCGGCTTTGAGCCGCTCGCCATGGCCGCCGCT
This sequence comes from Candidatus Solibacter sp., assembly GCA_013822245.1. GTDB lineage: Bacteria > Acidobacteriota > Terriglobia > Bryobacterales > Bryobacteraceae > PNKE01. The sequence continues at coordinate 71,558 of PNKE01000081.1, read as the reverse complement.
GAGGTTCACCATGATCTGGAGAATGAGCGAGTCCATGCCGGCGAGCAACTGCTTTGAGCGGTCGGCGGGCATGGGGAAGCGCTGATGGTTGTGGGCGTCGATGAAGGGATACTTGGCGCGCGTCTTCGGGTGGGCCGGGACGACGAGCGACGACTTGGGGGTGTATTCACGGATGTCGAGTCCGGGGTCGGACGAGCCCGCACGCTGAGGGGCCGGCTGGCCGAACAAAGGAAAGGCAGAGTCCCAGGAGAAGTAGCCCGCGCATGGGTTGAGTATAGCGGGCGCGGCGCGGATCAGGTATGGGAAGGGCCGGCCTGGGAGCCTGGCTTCAGGGCGTCATCCACGTCCACAACGGGCACATCCACCTTCGTAACACGGGCGCCTGCCTGGACGCCTTCCGACCACTCCACCGCCTCGCGCAGGCTGGCGGCAATGCGGCTGCCGGCGGTAGGGGCGCCGTCGTCAACCGTTGCCGCGGCAAAGCGAAGAGCCTGATCCAGATCCTCGTCTTCGAGATACGGATACTCGCGCAGAAGTTCGGTGCGATCCGGATACTCCGCCAGCAGTTCAAGGACCCTGCGGACGGAGATCCTCATCCCGCGCACACAGGGCTTACCGCCGCACACGTCGGGTTCTGCGGTGATCCTGTCGAATGGCGGGAACTGCACTTGAATAGTGTAAACCCCACGCGCCAGAGGACAATCGGTGTCTTGGACCTGAAGCCGGGGCTCAGTCGGTCAGGCGTGGCCGAGGCGCTGCATGGCGGAGATTTCGTCGCAGAGGCGTTGGGTGAGGGCGGTGCGGTCATGCGACCGCATGCCCGTGGTCTCGATCGGCTTGCCGATGCGGATGGTGACGCGGCCGGGGCGGACGTGGTGCGAGTGCATCGGCAACACGTCCTTGATGCCGATGATGGTGACGGGCAGGATCGGCACTTCGCCCTTGATGGCCAGGTAGGCCGCGCCGTCCTTGAACGGTTCCAACTCGCCGCTGACCGAGCGGCCGCCTTCAGGAAAGATGAGCAGCGACAGTCCGTTCTGCTTCATCGCGTGGCCGGCGTGCGAGAGAACTTTCAACGATCCGCGCGGGTCTTCGAGCGGCACGCTGATGTTGCCTGAGCGTTTCAGGTGGCCGCCGAGGAAGGGGATCTGGAAGAGTTCCTTGCGGGCGAGGAAACGGAAATTGGCCGGGACATAGCTGAGCAGGACGGGTGTGTCCATGTAGCTGACGTGATTCGGGCAGATGACGTAGGCGACGTTCGGGTCGACGTTTTCGGCCCCCACTGCCGTCACCCGCGCACCGGCGATCCTCAGCAGCATCCGCGCCCAGGCCCGCGCCACCTTCAACTGCTTTCGCCCGCCGTTGTCGAACGGCGCGCACAGCAGACTGATGGACCCGTAGACGATGGTGGCGAGGATGATGCCGGGGGCGCGGTACAGAACGCCGATGAGGTAACTCAACGTCATGCGAGGGGACGAACCTATGATTCTGTCACAAGCAACGGCCGTGCTTCGCCCACCAGATAGAGCGATCCGGTGATGAAAACGACGTCGCCGGGCGAGGTTTCGCGGACCATGGCGAGGGCGTCATGAATATAGGGCGCGAGACGGGCGTGGGTGGCTCCCGAGAGGTCGCGGATCTGTTCTGGCGTGAAGGCGCGCGCCTGATGGACGCCGGTCAGGATCAGTTCCGACGCCAGCGGGAACAGCAGCGGAGCGATGACCGAGAGGTCCTTGTCGCTCATGGCGCCGAAGATGATCCAGATGCGGCGGTGGTGGTGGAATTCGCGGATGTAGTCGGCCAGGGCCTGTGCGCCGGCGGGGTTGTGCGCGCCGTCGAGGAAGATGTCGGGCGACGACGAGACGTGTTCGAGGCGTCCGGGCCAGCGCGTGGCGGCGATGCCCTGGCGGATGGCCGATCCGGGGACGCCAAGGTGATGCAGGGCGGCGATGGCTGTCAGGGCGTTTTCGACCTGGTGCGCGCCGATCAGCGGGCAGTCGATGGGAATCGAGGCCGGGCCCTGGGCGGTGAAGCGGCTGCCGTAGGCGTCGAGGTGGAGGTCCTGGGCCACCCAGTCGGCGGCGCGGACGACTTCGGATTGATTCTCGATGGCGGCGCGTTCCAGAACGGCCTGGGCTTCCGGGCGCTGCCGCGAAAACACCACCGGGCGCTCGGGCTTGATGATTCCGGCCTTTTCGCGGGCGATCTTCGGGATGGTGTCGCCGAGAAAGCGTTCGTGGTCGAAGTCGATCGGGGTGATGACGGACAGCAGGGGATCCACCACGTTGGTCGCGTCCAGGCGGCCGCCCATGCCGGTTTCGAGGACGACGCGTTCGACGCCATGCTGGCGGAACAGCAGATACGCCATCGCCGTGATGGTCTCGAAATAGGTCGGGTGCATGTCGATCAGGCCGTCAGTGATGAGGCGGTTCGACACGGCATGGACCTCATTGAACGCCGCGGAGAATTCGCCGGCCGAAACCTGTGCGCCGTTGATGCGGATGCGCTCGGTGGGCTCGACCAGGTGCGGCGACGTGTAGATGCCGGTACTGAGGCCCGAGGCGCGCAGGGCGGATTCGATCATGGCGCACGTCGAGCCTTTGCCGTTGGTGCCGGCGACATGGATGGTCGAAAACGCGCGCTGCGGCAGGGCGAGGGCGGTGAGCAGCGTGCGGATGCGTTCGAGGCCGAACTTGATGGTCTTGAACTCGTTGCCGAGGGCGTAGAGATAGCGGACCGAGTCTGGATATGAGGTGTCCAAAGGACTATGGTAACGGGATCAACGTTCGCCCGGCGACGCCAGTCCGCGAATGTGATACAGCTTCATCTATGCGCCGCACCCCGTTCCTGCTCGCCCTGATGCTGGCCGCGCCTCTCATCGCCCAGCCCGACCCCTCGTCCAAGCCCGCCATTTCGAACCTCATGAATGCCGAATACCCGCGCGTCCATGCCGACGGCCGGGTGACGTTCCGCCTGGCCGCGCCCAATGCCGCCAAGGTGCAACTGGCCGGAGCCGTGACGGCCCAGCCTGTGGACATGGCCAAGGGCGGCGATGGCGCATGGATGGCGACCATCCCGCCACCCGCGCCGGGGTTTCATTACTACTGGTTCCTGGTGGACGGCCTGCAGGTGAACGATCCGTCGAGCGACACCTACTTCGGCTGGGCCCGCCCGACCACGGGCATCGAACTCCCGCTGGCCGGCGAGGATTTCTACTTCCCGAAACCGGTCCCGCACGGCCAGGTGCGCATGCACTGGTACCTGTCGAAGACCACCGGCGAGTGGCGCCGGGCGATGGTCTACACGCCGCCCGGCTACGATGCGAATCCGCGCACACGCTACCCCGTCCTCTACCTCCAGCACGGCGCCGGCGAGGATGAAACCGGCTGGACCAAGCAGGGCCGGGCGAACTTCATCATCGACAACCTGCTGGCCGAGAAGAAGGCCGTGCCGCTCATCGTGGTGATGGACAAGGGCTACGCCTACCGGCCCGGCGAGCGTCCGCCGCAACCGGGTGCGCGCCCAGCGCCGCGCCAGCCCGGCGTGCTGGCCGCGTCCACGTTTGAGGCCGTCATCATCGAAGACCTGATCCCGTCCATCGACCAGACCTTCCGAACGCTTACCGGCCGCGATCAGCGGGCCATGGCCGGACTCTCAATGGGCAGCATGCAGACGCTCCAGATCACGCTGCGCAACCTCGACAAGTTCTCCTGGATCGGACTGTTCAGCGGCGCGACGGTAAACGGCGACCTCGACACGGCTTACAACGGCGTGCTGAAGGACGCGGCGGCTTTCAACAAACGCGTCCACCTGCTCTGGACCGGTGCCGGCTCCACCGAAACCCGCCTGATGGATGCGTTGAAGACCTCCGACGAACTCCTGACCAAGCGCGGCATCCGGCACGTCAACTTCGTCTCCGAAGGGACCGCCCACGAATGGCACTCCTGGCGGCGGCATCTGAACGACTTCGTGCCGAGGCTGTTCAGGTGAAAGCAGAGGATACCCCAGCCGATCTTCGGACATGCGTGGCGGTCGCTGACTAGGCCGATCCCGTCGTGCGGTCCGGGCGAGGCACTGCTGGTCCGGCTTCGATGCTGGGCGAGAGGATTGCACGCAAAGCCTCCGCCACTATTCGCTTGTCCTTCAGCGCCAGAATTCTGGATGCCTGGACTGTCTTAAGGATTGCCGCCACCCCTGCCAGCGACAGGGCTCCTACTGGCTTGACGCGACCGCTAGTAAGGTAACTTGAGAGCAGAACATCATCGAAGGGAATCAGGTTTCTGCAGTCGATGACGCAGTCCTTGGGGAAGCACTCGTCTCTGGCTCGAATAGCTGGAGTTACTTCCGTCCGGAATTTCGGGTTGGCGGTCAAGTAGGCCTGCGTCGAGGCCGTAAAACACAAAAACGAGCAGGACTCAGAGGCTACGACAACGAAGTAGCGGTCCTTTACTTGAGTGTGCCCATCGAAGCCGAAGTGAAGGAAGACGGAGCCAATGTCAAGAGTAGATCTGCTCTTCTGAGAGGGACAAGGCATTGGCGAGGTCTCTGATCTCCTGATCCGAATGCACGAGTTCAACGATGGATGGATCAGCCCCTACCATCATCTCTTCGAACAGCATCTCTGCGTTTCGCTCCCTGCTGGCCCAGGGCTTTTCCTCGTGAGAAAGGTCGCGGAGTTCTTTCGCGGTACATCCGCCTAGCCGTGCGATGACATCGTCCAACACTTCCACGTCGGTCTCGGACAAGGCATCTACGCCAAGATGGCTTCGGACAGCAATGACGGAGCCGCGCACAGCAAGGGCTTCATGAACGGGTCGAGTCAAATCTTTGACTGCATCGTACCCCTGGGAATGGACCGGTCCATGCTCCATCGCAACGTAGTGCCCACCAACAATGGGACGCCCATACTCACACAGGTGCTGCTTGTCCGCAAAATAGAGAAGCTTGAAGAGCTTCATCTTCGTCATCTCGCGACAACGTGTCGTCAGGTAGACAGCAGCCTGCGCGAACTTCGTTTCGTCATAGTCAAACCAGAGCATACCTGTACCCTCCCCAGTATATGACGTATCGGCAGAATACGATGCTCCTTATTAAACGGCGTTAACCATACCTCGCCACCTGTCCGCCGATCTAGACTTCGGACTCGTCTTTTTTTCCGTGGCGTGCGTCTTGGAATCAGATGCAATGCACGGGACAATAACCGGGGAGACCTGGAGTTGATCTTTCGTGAGGTAGAAGACCGGGACCTGGTCATCCGCGCTCGCAAAGGGAGCGTGGATGCGTACAACACACTTGTGTCCCGATGGGAGGTCCGGGTCTACAACTATCTGTTGCGGATCACGGGCTCGGTGGACGATGCCATGGACCTGAGCCAGGACGCGTTTTTGAAGGCGTACCAGAACCTGCAGCGGCTCGACGATGCGGGGCGGTTCGGGCCGTGGCTTTACAGGATCGCGCACAACGAGGCGATCAGCCACTTCCGCAAACGGCGCCCGGAGACAGGGATCGAGGAGTTGGATCTCAAGCCCAACCTGTCGCCCAGAATGGCCCCCGTGGAGGTGACGCTGGCCGTGGAATCTGCGTTGGACCGGCTCCCGCCGGATCAAAAGGAGGCGGTGGTGTTGAAGGTGTATGAGGGTTTCAAGTTCGATGAAATCGCCGAGATCCTTGAATGCCCCGCCTCCACGATCAAGTCGCGGGTCTATACGGGTCTGGAGACGCTGAAGGCAATATTGGCGCCGCTGGCCAAAGGGGCTACGGCAAGCGGGGATGTGGAAAAAGGGGAGTGGCAATGAGCTGCGAACGGTTTGACTGGAAGGCGTATGTGCTCGGCGAGCACGCGGGCGGCGAGGCGAGCCGCCATAAAGCGCACCTGAAAGAGTGCGCCGGGTGCCGCGAAGAGGTGGCCGGGCTGAAGTTGACCGTCACGGCGCTCAAACGGCTGCCGAAGGTGGAACCGCCGCGGCGGATCGCGTTTGTGAGCGATCCGGTGGTCGAGCCGAGCTGGTGGGCGCGGCTGTGGGCGTCGGGTCCGCGGCTGGGTTTTGCGTCGGCGGCGATGTTGTCGGTGGCGATCCTGGCGCACGGAATGATGGCGCGGCCCACTGGCGGCGAGGGGATCGACGCGCGAGTCGAACAGGAACTGGCCCGGCGGTTGCCGGCGGCGGTGGAAAGGGTGGCGGCCGAGAGTGTGAACCGCCAGGCGGCGGAACTGAAGCCGGCGATGGCGGAAATTAGGACGCGGCTGGACGGACTGGAGCGCAGCGGGATGGAAAAGATGCGGGCCGAACTCGACGAACGCCGCAAGTCGGACATCCAGGAGATCCGTGCGGCGTTCGAGTTGATGGAACGGCGGATCACCACCCGGTATTTGAGCGCCGCGCGCTACGAGGGGAACTAACCTGATATGAAAGCGATCACCATCGTCCTGCTCGCGATCACATCGCTCGCCTGGGGCGAGACGCTTGCGCCCTCGCGCGAGGAGATGGCGGCGGTCGAGCGCAGCATGTACGACAAGATGCTGAGGTTCAACGTCGAATCGCCCGCCGACGTGCTGGGCCTGCCGCGAGGGATTTACCTTGACGGGGTTGGCGTGGTGTTTACGGCCGAGTTCAGCCCGCTGGTGACGCCGGGCATCTCGCCGTTCCGGCCGGTGATGTCGAAGGAGCAGATCGCGCAGATCCGCGCGGCGAAGGAACAGCGAATGCCGCAAGTGCGGGCGATGATGCGGCAGATGATGGTGGATGCGGCATCGACGCTCGACCGCCTGCCGAAGAATGAGCAGGTGGTGCTGGGCTTCGTCATGTTCTACACCAAGTGGGAAGATCGCGGGCGGATGCCGCGCGTCATCACGATGCAGGCCGAAAAGGGCGCGCTGCTGGATGTGGCGACGAATCGCGCACCGGCGCAGACGCTTGAAAAGACCATCACGGTGCGGGAAGAGTAACCTGCGATGCGGCTCGGCGAAATCCTCATGACGCGCGGTCAATTGGCGCAGGACGAGTTGGATCGCGCGCTGGATTTGCAGCGTGAACGCGGCGACAAACTGGGCCGCATCCTCACTGACCTCGGCTTTGTCTCGCAACGAGACATATTGTCGGCGCTCTCCGAACAACTCGGCGTGGCCGTGGCGGCGATGGATGCCCCGCCTCAGATGACGCCTGAAACCGAGCGTCTCGCACCGCGCTTCCTGCGTCAAGCCAAAGCCCTGCCGATGCGTGTAGAGGGTTCCACGCTTGTCCTGGCCATGGCCGATCCGCTCGATTTCGAAACGCAGATGGCCGTGCGCGCTTCGACGGGTCTCCAGATCAAGGTCGAGATCGCGCCAGAGCAGGAGATCGCCGACGCGCTGGACCGCCATTACACCGAACTGAAAGAAGAGGAGAGCCTTGTTGAAGGCCGTGACGGCGAAGAGACCGCCGCCGATCTCGAACATCTGCGCGACATGGCCAGCGAGGCGCCCGTCATCCGGCTGGTCAATGTCATGATCGGCCAGGCCGTCGAGAAGCGCGCCAGCGACATCCATATCGAGCCTTACGAGAAGGAGTTCCGAGTCCGCTTCCGCGTGGATGGCGTGTTGCAGGACCAGGACCCGCCGCCGCGCGAGATGAAGGCCGCCATCATCAGCCGCGTGAAACTGATGGCGAAGTTGAACATCGCCGAGCGGCGCCTGCCGCAGGATGGCCGCATCAAGATCAAGACCATCGGCCGCGAGGTGGATCTGCGCGTCTCGACGCTGCCGACGCTTTACGGCGAAAGCGTCGTCATGCGCCTGCTCGACCGCTCGGCGGGCGACTTCTATGACCTCCGCAATCTTGGCTTCGACGAGCACATGCTCAACCGCATGGAGCATTTCACGGCGCTGCCGCACGGCATCTTCCTGGTCACCGGACCCACCGGTTCAGGCAAATCGACCACGCTCTACTCGGCGCTGAAGCGCATCAATCAATCCGACAAGAAGATCATCACGATTGAGGACCCGGTCGAGTACCAGATGGACGGCATCAACCAGATCCACGTCAACACGCAGATCGGGCTGACCTTCGCCACCGGCCTCCGCCACATCGTCCGCCAGGACCCGGACGTCATCATGGTGGGCGAGATCCGCGATTACGAAACCGCCGAAGTGGCAATCCGTTCGGCCCTGACCGGCCACTTCGTCTACTCGACGCTGCATACCAACGACGCCCCCAGCGCCATTACGCGCATGACCGACATGGGCGTGGAAAACTATCTCATCTGCTCGTCCGTGGTCGCCGTGCTCGCCCAGCGCCTCGTGCGCGTCATCTGCCCGTTCTGCAAGACTGGCGCCGGCGATCGCATCACGCCCGACGGCGATACCGTCCCCACGTTCAAGGGCGCCGGCTGCGAAAAGTGTTTCGGCACCGGCTACAAGGGCCGCATCGGCATCTTCGAGATGATGGAGATGAACGACAAGCTGCGCAAGATGGTGATGGCCAATGCCGACGCCTCCGACCTGACAAGGGAAGCGCGCGGGGCAGGCATGAGAACCCTGCGAGAAGACGGCTGGATGAAGGTGGCCGCGGGCGTGACAACAGCGGACGAGGTGCTCCGCGTGACCCAGGAATTCTAGCGTGGCGACGACGTATCAGTTCAAGGCGGTGGGCCAGGACGGGCGGGTCCGGACCGGCTCGCTCCACGGCGAGAGCGAGAAGAAAGTGATCGCCGAGCTGCGCAAACAGGGCCTCACGCCCGTCTACGTCGGCCTCCAGGCCCAGGGCAAGAGTGAGTTGAAACTGCCGAAGTTCAACTTCGGCAAACGCAAAGACGTGCTGTTCTTCACCCAGGAACTCTCCACGCTGCTCAACTCCGGCGTACCCCTGGACCGAGCCCTGTCGATCACCACCGAACTCACCACGCGCGCCGAGTTCAAGGCCGTGGTGAGCGATGTCCTGCGGACGATCAAGGGCGGCAAGTCGCTGGCCGACGCGCTGGGCACCAAGCCCGAATATTTTCCCGAGTTCTACGTCAACATGGTCCGGGCGGGCGAGGCATCGGGTTCGCTTGGCGCCATCTTCGAGCGGCTGAGCGAATACGAGAAGACCCGCGATGAGTTGAAGGGCTACATCGTCAGTTCGATGGTCTATCCGGCTCTGCTGTCGCTGGTTGGCGTGGCCACCATTGTGCTGATGCTCTATTACGTCGTGCCGCGCTTCGCGGCAGTGTTCGCCGATTCGAGGATGAAGATCCCGACGCCCACGCTGATCCTGCTGGAAGTCAGCAACATCGTACGCACCTATGGCGTCTATGCGCTCGGCACGCTTGTGCTTGGTCTCGCCGGATTCCGTCAGTACATCGTCACCCCGGCGGGCAAGCTCTGGTGGCACACCTTGACGTTGCGCATCCCGGTTCTGGGAGACGCGCTCAGGAAGGCCCAGACCTCGCAGTTTGCTCGCGCCATGGGGACGCTGGTGGCCAACGGCGTGCCCCTCGTCCAGAGCCTTGGCATCTCGCGCGCCATCATGTCCAACCAGAAAATGAGCGGGACTCTCGAAATGGTGGCCCAGGGCGTCAAGCGCGGTGAAGGCTTGTCCGTACCCATCTCAAAGGCCGGCGCATTCCCTCCGCTACTGGCCCACCTGCTGTCGATCGGCGAAGAGACCGGCCGGCTGGACGCCATGTTCATGCGCGCGGCTGAGATCTACGATGGCGAAACCCGCGCCGCCATCAAGCGCTTCACCTCGCTGTTCGAGCCGCTGATTATCCTATTGTTGGGCGTCGCCGTGGGCGCGCTGATTCTAAGCATGCTGCTGGCCATCACGTCGATCAACGAGGTGGCGGTTTAAGGAAAGGTCGGACTATGAGGAACACACGCCGATACGAAAGAAGAGGCGCTCGCGGCATCACGCTGATCGAGATGCTGGTGGTGCTGGCTATCATCGCGCTGTTTGCGTCGCTGGTGGCGCCGCGGCTGTTGAACAGGACTGACACGGCGCGCGTCACCGCCGCCCGCGCGCAGATCAACGCCTTCATGACCGCGCTGGGCACTTACAAGCTCGACACTGGCGTCTACCCGGCCACTGAAATGGGGTTGCAGGCATTGCGCCAGAAGCCCGGCAACGTCAACAACTGGCAGGGCCCCTATCTGCCGCAGGAGATCCCCGTCGATCCCTGGGGCCGGCCCTATGCCTACAAGTACCCGAGCGACCAGGGCGATGAGCCCGAAATCGTCTGCCTCGGCGCCGACGGCCAGCCCGGCGGCGAAGGCATCAACGCCGACATCGTCAGTTGGAAGTCCCAGTAAGGATCGGCTATGGCACGCAGGCCCCTCCAGCGCGGCGTCACGTTGATGGAACTGCTGATGGTCGTCGCCATCATCGCCCTGCTGGCCGGCTTGACCTACCCAACGGCCAGCGCCGGCATGGACTCCATCCGTCTCCGCTCGGCGGGCGACGAAGTGGCGGCGTTTCTCTACCAGGCAGTCGGCCGCTCCGACCGCCGCCAGGAGCCAGTCGAAATCACCTTCGACAAGCACCACGGCATCATCGCTTTTCGCGGCCTCAAAGCCGGCGGCGAGAAGGAGATGGCTCTGCCGGACGGCATCCGCATCGCCGCCGTCCTGCCCGAAACGCCCGGCGAGGAAACCCACTCGAAAAGCTACCTGCTGTTGCCAGGCGCGTCGTTTCCACGCCTCACCATCGTCATCGAAAACCGTAAAGGCAACCGCCGCATGGTTCAGCTTGATCCCATCACCGGCGCGCCCAACGTCACCGTAGCGGAAGGCGCGGCGCGGTGATGCGAACGGCGGCAACTCCCCGCCGGGGATCTCGCGGCTTCACCCTGCTTGAAGTCCTTATCGCCACGGCCATCATGGGCATCGCCGTCGCCGGACTCATGGCCAATCTCCGCACCTCGCTGCTTAACGCCTCCAAACTCAGCGACTACGACCGCGCCGCAATGCTCGCCCGCCGCCAGATGGACGAACTCATGCTCGTCCGCCCGCTGCCCAAGGGCATGCCCATCGACGGGCTGTTTCCACGCGAACGCATGGAAGGCCGGCGCTGTGGATGGCGCGCCGTCGTGACGCCTTTCGAGGGCCAGGGCGCGCCGGGCGCGCAGCCCGCCCCCGGTACTCGGATCCTCGAACGCATCGCCCTCCAGGTCTGGTGGATGCAGGGCGGCCAGCGCCGCACGCTCGACATCGCCGCTTACCGTCCGGCCGTGGCCACGGATGCCGACATTCAACTGTTCGGTCCGGGCATGGGAGCCATGCGATGAACCGCCGCGGCATGACGCTGATCGAGCTTCTCATCGCCGTGGCGCTGGTGAGCCTGCTCAGCGTCGGCATGCTGCATTCGATCCGCGTCGGACTCGGCGCGCTGGAAGGCGTTCAGCGGCGTGTCACCGATTCCCGCCGCGCCCTCGGAGCTCAACGCATCCTCGAACTCCAGCTCAACTCCCTCCTGCCGCTGCGCGCCAACTGCATCGCCTCCGGCGGCGCGCCCGGCGGCCCCAGGGCACTGTTCGCGGGCGAAATGAATATGATGCGCTTCGTCACCCGTTACTCGCTCGAAGGCGGCATGCGGGGTACGCCTCAGATCGTTGAACTCTGGGCCGCGCCCGGCGAGCGCGGCCAGGGCGTCAGGCTGCTGATGAACGAAATTCCCTGGCGCGGGGCCGTCGGCGCGGCGCCGTTCTGCGGACCCCCGCCCGTCCCCGGACCCATGCCCCCCATGGTCCTCCAAGCGCCCCAGCCGCTGCCCTCCACCTTCGTCCTCGCCGACAGGATCGGCGCCACTGTCTTCGCCTATCAGGAACGCTCGCGGCTCGCCGAGCCAGCCAATGCCTGGCTGCCGCGTTGGGGCCGCGACGACGCCTGGCCCTGGGCCGTGCGCGTTGAAATCCTACCTGGACCCGCTTCTTCGGCGTCGGCTCAACCCGTCGGCGTCACCGCCCGCCTCGGTGTCACCAAGCCGCCAGGAGATCAGTATGCCTACTAGCCGGCCTGAGCGGCAAACGGGCGGTGCGCTGCTCGCCGTGCTCTGGCTCTCGGTCGGCCTGGCTGCGATAGCATTCTCGGTCGCCGCCATGGTCCGCGGGGAGGTCGGCCGCGCGGGCAATGCGGTCGAAGGGCTCAAAGCCCGCTACCTCGCCGCCGGCGCCCTGGACCGCGCCCTGAACTACATGCTCTACGGCCCGGGCCAGGAAATGCCCAACGGCATGGTCCAATACTGGCGCCCAGGGATTCCGCTGCTGCTGATGCAATTCCCCGAGGGCGACGCCGCGGTCGAGATGATTCCGGAATCCTCCAGGCTCAACGTCAACACCGCCGAGCCCGGGGATTTGAACCGCCTCCTTCTCGCCATGGGCCTGCCGCCGATGATGGCCCAGACCGTCACCGCCGGCATCCTCGACTGGCGCGGCTCCGCCGGCACCTCAACCGAGTTCGACCGGTTTTATCTGGCCATGCTTCCGTCTTTCCGCGCACCCCATGCGTCAATTGAACAGATCGAGGACCTTTTGTCGGTACGCGGAATCACACCCGAGCTCTTCCACGGCAGCTACCAGCGCATGCCCGACGGCACGCTCGTCCCGCGCGCCGGCCTCAAGGACTGCCTCTCGGTCTATAGTTCCGGCGGAGCGCTGGATCTGAACACCGTCGAACCCGAAACCATGCTCGCCGCCGGCGCCCCCGCCGCCGCGGTCCAGATGACGCTTTCGCTGCGCCGCATGGGTCCCATCCGCGAGCCGCAACTGGGCCTGCTCGGCACGGCGTTCGGTGCGAGCTTCGGCCGTTTCCGGATTGGCGGCGATTCCATCTACACGCTGCGCGCCACCGCCCGCGCCCGCCTGCAGGACGGCTCGCTGGCGGAAACCCGCCGCGGCGCCACCATGACCGTGATCGTCAACCAGAAGATCTACGAGGAGGGCTTTTCGATCTTGAGGCGCAACGACGACGCGGTAGCTGAAAGGATGCTGTTCGACGTATGGCCGCGCTAAGTCATCCCCTGCTGCGGCGGGCCATCTGTTTCGGTTCCGGAACAGGCCTCGAACTCGGCGCCCGCGACATGCGCGCCGTCGTCGTCCGTGTCCGCCCCGCCGGGGTCTCGCTGATTGCCGAAACCGTCATCCAGTCCTTTCGTGAACGCCCCGCGGCCGACTGGGGCGGCGAATTGCAGAAGTTCCTCGCCGCCCATGAGGCCTTGCCCCTGGCGACCGTCGCACTGCTGCCCCGCGAAGAGGTGCTGCTGCGGTTGGTGCCGCTGCCCGGCTTGACCGATGAGGACGCCGCCGCCGCCATTCGCCTGCAAGCCGATACGCTGCACCCCTGGGGCGACGACGAGGGCTTCGCCATTGATTTCCAGCGCCTCGCCGGCTCGCCCTTCTGCGCCGTCGCCCTGGCGCGCCAGGAGACAATTGACTCCTACACGGCCATGTTCACCGAGGCCGGCGTCAAACTTGCCGGCTTCACCCTCCTCGCCGGCGCCGTGTACCGGGCATCCCGAATCTATACGGCTTCGCCCGGCCTGCCTCGCCTCGCCCTGCCAGGCCTGGCCGCCGGGCTGACCTCGGCGGTCGAAGTCTATGGTGAAAGCGAGGCCAAGCCGCTGTTCTCGGCTAAGTTCGACACTGCCGCTGACCGCGCCATCGCGCTCAGCGCGGCCGAGATGCGCATCGATCTCCCCGAGGAGGTCGTCGACCTCTTCCATCTGCTGCCGGTCACCGGAACCGCCCCCGCGCAGGCCGACCTCTCCGGCCAGGCCCGGTCACTGCGCGCCCCGGCGTATGCCGCGGCCCTCGCCGCCGCATCGCTCCACCTCGGCGAACCTCTCAACCTGCTGCCCGCCGCCTTGCGCCGCGGCACCTCCAAGGCCCTCTACGTCCCAACCCTGGCGCTCTGCGTGCTCCTGGCCGCCGCGCTCATCGGCATGGCCGTCGAGGGCCGCATTCTCGAACGCCGCCATATGGAGCGGCTCCAGGCCGAAATCACCAGGCTCGAACCGGCGGCAAAACGCCTCGACGCCGCCGACCGCCAAACGGCCGGGATGGCCCAGAGAATCCATCTCATCGACAGTTTCCGCAAACGCTCCCAGGCCGATCTCGACGCGCTCAAGGAAGTCAACCGCCTGCTGCCGCCCCCGGCTTTTGTGCAGCAACTGGTCATCGATGGTGCAACCGTGTCGGTGGCCGGTGAGGCCGATCAGGCCGAGTCGCTGCTCAAGAAGTTCGACGAATCCCCCCTGTTCCACGACACCGAGTTCACCATGCCGCTCAACCGCGGCCAGTCGGGCGAGTCATTCCGCCTGCGCACCAAGAGGGAGGCAGCGCGATGAACGGCCTCACCGAACGCGACCGCCGCGCCCTCACGCTGCTTCTCGCAGCCGCGGCACTGTTCCTCGCCTACCGTTTCTGGCCCGAGGACGGAGCCGGCGCCATCGTCGAAGCGGCCAGCATCCCCCAACTCGAACGCCGCGTGCAGCGGCTTCGCCAGATCGAACGTTCTCTCGATCCCCGCGAAAAGGTCATGAAGCAGGTCGCCGCGGCACTGGCCGGCAGGGAGAAGGGCGTCATCCAGGCCGAAACCGCGGCCCAGGCCCAGGCCCAGATCCTGCAAATCGTGCGCCGCGTGCTCAAGGCGCAAACCCCGCCCGTCGACCTCAGGGCCAGTGAACTGCGCCAACCGCGGCGCATCAACGCCGAATACGGCGAAGTCAGCGTCCAGGTCGCCCTCGACTGCGGCATCGAACAAACTCTGAACCTGCTCTCCGACCTCGGCAGCCAACCCGAGGCGCTCGGCACCGTCGCGGTCTCATTTGAAACGGCGAATCCCAAACAGAAGACCGTGCCCGCCCGCGTCATCATCTCGGCGCTGGTGCCCGGCAAGCTCCTTCCGAAGATGGAGGACGAGCGATGACCCGCCGCCTGCTGGCATTGAACCTCCTCCTCGTCGTCCTCATCGGGGCCGCCTGCTGGCGCATGCGCGTCGTCTGGCTGGAGCAGGAACGCGCCTCGGCGCAGTTCTTCGCCCGGCCCGCCGCCGCCGGCGATCCTCCCGTGGTCCTCATTCCCGAGCCACCCAAACAGGTCATGGCCATGAGCTACCTCGAAGTCGCCCAGCAACTCATGTTCAGCCGCGACCGCAACCCTACCGTCATCGTCGAGGTCGAAGCCCCCAAGCCCATGCCTGCCCTGCCGCTTTACTACGGCATGATCAACCTTGGCGACGGCCCCAAGGTGGTTCTCGCCGGCTCGCGCGGCGCCGGACAGCGCAGCTACCGCGCCGGACAGCAGATCGGCGACTTCAAACTCCTCGCCATCGAGCCCACCGGCCTCGTCTTCGAGTGGGACGGCAAGCGCGTGCCTGCCTCCTATGCCCAGTTGAAGGACACTCAACCGGTCACGCCACAGCCCCCACGGTCCGCCACTACCCCCTCCAGCGGCCCGCAACCTCCAAAACCCGCAACCTCGGCCACCTCTATCGGCTCGCAGCAGATCTCCGGCCCGGGCGAGTCGGCCGGCTCCGACCGCCGCATGTGCCAGGCCGGCGACACCAGCCCCGAGGGCGCCGTCGTGAATGGATTCAGAAAGGTCCTCGCCGCCACGCCGTTCGGCAAGTCCTGCTACTGGGAAAAGGTTCGCTGAAATGAAACACTTATTGATCACGTTGTGCATGACCTTCGCTCTGGCGGCCTCCGAGCCGCCGAAGCCCGCCCCCAAGCCCCCGGCCGGCATTCCCGCCGCCGCCGTCCCGGCCGGCGACAACACCTGGCGCCACACTGACTCCAGCGGCAAGACCTGGCTCTATGTGCAAACCCCGTTCGGCTTCAACCGCATGGAGGAGAAGGCCACGCCCGGAGCCGCTGAACAGGCCCGCTCCGGCGACAAGGCCGCCGCGCCCGCAATCCGCGTCTCCTCGGTCAAGGACGGCGTCGTCACCTTCGAGCGCGACACGCCCTTCGGCAAGAGCAAGTGGACCAGAAAACGGGCCGAGTTGAGCGCCGGCGAACTGGCCGCCCTGTCGGCCTTCGACAGCGCCGCCCCCGCCGCCCGGAAGTAACAGGATCGCAGCGACATGACCACCCCCTCACCCTCCCGTCCCCTTTCCGCGCAGGCCTGGATCGCCCTCACCCTCGTCCTCGCACTCGCGCCAGGAGCATCTGCCCGCCAGCAGGCCCTGCCCCCAGGCTTCGGCCAGCGCGTTCAACCCGCCGAGCCCGCCAAGCCCGAAGCCCAACAGACTGCTCCGGCGGCCCAGGCGCCCGCCGCCGCCCCCCAACTGCCCCCAGCCGCCACATTCGGCGGACTCAGCCTCCAGAACGTCAGCCTCGCCGAGGTCATCGACGCCCTCGCCCGCCAGTTGAAGATTAACTACATCCTCGACGCCAAGGTCCAGGGCGGCGTCACCCTGAACACCTATGGCGAGATCAAGGACATCAACCCACGCGAACTGCTCGACACCATCCTGCGCATCAACGGCGCCGCCATGGTCCAGACCGGCGGCGTCCACCGCATTGTGCCGCTGGCCGACCTGGCCAACATGCCCCTCCAGCCCCAACTCGACGAAAAGTCCATCCCCGAGGACGACCGCGCCATGCTCAACCTCGTCTTCCTCAAGTACGCCGACGCCGAGGAACTCTCCAAACTGATCAAGGAGTTCCTCGGACCCGAAGGCCGCATCTGGAGC
Source organism: Candidatus Solibacter sp. (assembly GCA_013822245.1). Lineage (GTDB taxonomy): Bacteria > Acidobacteriota > Terriglobia > Bryobacterales > Bryobacteraceae > PNKE01. Next base: position 54,913 of record PNKE01000081.1, on the reverse strand, counting down.
TATACCCCCGCCAACCTCCTGCTCCTCCTCGACAGCCGCCGCAGCATGAAGCGCACCATGGAACTCGTCTCCCTTTTCGACAGCGACGTCCTGGCCAAACAGCGCGTCAAGCTCTTCGACGTTGCCAACGGCCGGCCAAGCGAACTCGCAAACGAACTCGAAGGACTCCTCAAATCCATCTCCATGGGCAAGGATCTCCAGTCCATCCGTTTCGTCCCCGTCGACCGCATCAATGTCCTCATCGCCGTCGCCCCCAACCCCGGCGTCTTCGCCCAGGTCGAGGAGTGGATCAAGAAACTCGACGTCCGCGTCGACAACCCTTCCGGCAAGACCGATACCTATGTCTACCGCGTCAAGTACGGCCGCGCCGAAACGCTCTCCATGTCCATCATGTCCCTGTTTTCACAGATGTGGGGCATGGGCGGCATGGGCGGCATGATGGGCGGCATGGGCGGCATGATGGGCGGCATGGGAGGCATGGGCATGGGCGGCTATGGCATGGGCATGGGCGGTTACGGCATGAATCCCATGGGCGGGGGCGCCATGATGGGCAACCCAATGGGCATCGGCGGATACTCGCCCGCCGGCATGGCGGGCGGCATGACCGGACCCGGCCAGCGCCCAGGCGCCGCGGGCGTGGCCGGCCAGACCGGCGCCGCCGCTCAGATGGGCGCCGCGTCCGCCGGCATGGGCGCCAACATGACCGGCCAGTTCCTCGGCGCCAACGCCATGATGGGCGGCATGGGCATGGGCATGATGGGGCCGCGCGTCGTCCCCAACATGATGGATAACTCGCTGCTCATCCTCGCCACCGGCGAGGAGTATGCCAGCATCCACAAACTCCTCCGCCAGCTCGACGTCCCTCCGCGCCAGGTCCTCATCGAGACCAAGATCTACGAAGTCTCCCTCTCCGGCGCCCTCAGCTACGGCGTCTCGGCCTACCTCAGGGACAAGGCCGCCACCGCCGCCGGTTCGCGCCAGTTGCTCGGCCAGTTGACCAACACCGGCGTCAATCTCACCTTCGGCGCCCTCATCGGCCAGAGCCGCGCCCTGTTCGCCGCTCTCAGCACCGGCGAGGTCCGCGACCGCACCCGCGTCATCTCCGCCCCCTCCATCATCGCCACCGACAGCGTGCCCGCCTCCATCAACGTCGGCATCGAGGTCCCGGTGCTCCAGTCCCAGGCCGTCACCGGCGTCCAGGCCAGCGGATCCTCGCTGTTCGCCAACACCATCTCAAACCGTAAAACCGGCGTCACCCTCAGCATCACCCCGCGCGTCAACCCCAGTGGCGTCGTCACCCTCGAAGTCAATCAGGAGGTCAGCGCCCCACAGGCCCCGGGCACCGGCGCCATTCAGTCGCCCTCGTTCAGCCAGCGCACCATCTCCACCCAGGTCACCGTCGAGGACGGCGACATGATCGCCATCGGCGGCATCATCAGCGAAACCCGCGGCGACTCGTCCTCAGGCGTCCCCTTCCTCCACCGCCTGCCCATCGTAGGCGCCGCATTCGGCGGCAAATCCTCCAACCTCTCGCGCACCGAACTCGTCATCTTCATCACCCCCCGCGTCATCTACGACACCAGCGATGTCGCCGAGGCCAGCGACGAACTGAAATCCAAAATGCGCCGCCTCCAGCGCCTCATGCAGGAATAGACGCCCACTTTTCGGCTACAGAACCGCCACCGGCATGCCGATATTAATAAGTAGGAGCCGGTAGGCGCGGCTGCTGCGCCATAGCTCCGGGGCTTGCCCGTAGCCGATGTGCGCGGCAGGCCGACAGGGATCGGGCGTGGAAACGGACACGCGAATCCTTGACTCCGAGAAGGGCCGCATGGTTAAATACGCAGAGTAGGGGTTTAGTGCCCGCCTCGCGACCAGCAACCGGAAAGCAAACAATGCTTGACGGAGGGGTGGCGATAGTGATAAGAATGTCCTGAATGAGTCCGGCTGGTACGGCCTTCAGGCTGGCGCAAATCCCGCGGGCGCAGAGAAGATAGAGATCGAACTCAAAAGATCGAAATGAGAATCCGGAGCATCCAGAGCCACCAGCCGGGAAGACGCAAGGCACTCTCGCCCTGCCAGACCCGCCTTGCGGCCGCATCCGCGATTCCGCACTCACTTCTGCTTGAGGCTCAGGTTCACGAGTCCCTTCATCAATTCGAATCCGCATCTTCACAAGGAGAAGGAAATGCTTGATTTTCGTAAAATGACGCTGCTCCTGGTTGTCCTGGCCTTCACCGCCGGGCTTGCCAGCGCGCAGACGATTAATCCGCTTTCGTGCACCGCAACTGCCGGCACCCCGCCGCTGCTGCGCGCCGAAGGCTTGGCTGAAGAAGTTGGCCAGGTGGTCATCACCTGCACGGGCGGCCAGCCCACCGCGGTCGGCGTCGCGATCCCGACCGTTAACATCCAGATCTACCTGAGCGCCAACACCACGCTGACGTCGCGTCTGTTCACCTCCCCGGTGACCGGCGCCTCCGAGGCCATGCTGCTCATCGATGAGCCGAACGCCATCAGTGGCACCCCGTCGGACACCAACCGTGTTCAGACGCTCTGCCCGGCGCCCGGCAACTGCACCCGTAACGCTGTGAACAACATCGGCACCGGCAGCTACATCGGCGGCTCCACGGACAAGACCAACGTGTTCCAGGCCCTCCGGTCCACCGATAACTCGGTTGTCTGGCTTGGCGTCCCCGTGGATCCTCCTGGCACCAGCGGCAACCGCGTTCTTCGCATCACGAACGTTCGCGCCAACGCTTCCCAGGCCTTCATCCAGAACACACTGGTTCCCTCCAGCGTGATCATGTACATCACCATCTCGGGCACCGGCGCCCTGCCGCTGAACAACAACTTCCTGAACGTTGGCTACATCGTGAAGGGCATGACGTTCACCGCTGGCGGCGGCAACTACAACCAGTGCGAACCCAACACCTATTCCTGGAGCCTGAACTTCTCCGAGAATTTCGGTACCGCTTTCAGGAACAATAACCCCAACAACGCCACGCCGCCCAACATGCAGTGGGTGCCCGGCGTGATCTACAACACCGAATCGATGTGGTCGAACAATAACATCCACGTCGGCGCCGGCCATGCAACGCAGGGTACGCGCCTGATTGCCCGCTTCTCCAACATCCCGGCCAATGTGAGGTTGGATGTGAGCAACGGAGCCTCCAACAGTGACGGCGACATCGCCAACATCGTGTCCACCCACGACACCAATGGCTACCTCGGGACCGTCAGCTACGTCGGCGTTACCGCCGGTACCACCACCGTGGTGGCCTCGGCCAACGCGATCGGCTCCGGTATGGCGGTCTGGGAAGTGGTCTCGTCAAATCCTGGCGCGATCAGCAGGCTGACCTTCACCGTCTCCGTGACCTACTCGTCCAACCCGCTGCCCGGCCTGACCGATCCGAACAACCCGGCCACCGTGACCGGCAACTACGGGCCGGTTTCGACCGTCGGCGTTCAGGCGACATCCACGACCGCTGGCGTGCCGCGCTTTAAGAACGATCCGACCTCGGCTGTGACGTTCACGATCAACCCCTGCCAGACCAACATCCTGTTCCCGTACGCGGCGAACGCTGCTGGCTTTGACACGGGCTTCGCGATCGCCAACACCACCGACGATCCCTACGGCACCCCCGACCAGCAGGGCATTTGCAGCCTGTACTACTACGGGCTCAACGCTCCGGCGATGGACACCACCGCCGTTGTCGCCCCCGGCAAGACCGTCTCCTGGACCCTGTCCAATGGCGGCGGCATCGTCGGCGGCACGGCTGGCACCGTTAAGTCGGCCGCCGGCTTCATCGGCTACGTCATCGCCCGCTGCAACTTCCAGTACGCCCACGGCTACGCCTTCATCAGCGACCCTGGCGTGAAGGAATGGGCGCAGGGCTACGTGGCTCTGATCCTCGACCAGCCGCTCGGCACCTGGTCCGGCAGCTGGGCAACGGTCAGCGGTGTCAACGTGATCACGCTGACCCCGCCGGTCACCCGGACCGGCGTGAAGAGCGAATCGCTCAACCAGTAGTCAAACCGCCTTCTTGCAAGGCAAACGAAACGGAGCGGGCCTCGGCCCGCTCCGTTTTTCTGTTGTGTAGGCCCTCCCCCTTGTGTTAAGCTGACAGTGGTTCCCGCCGCGTTCCCACCTGCCCTGCCACAATTGTCAATTGAGGTGAACATGCATCATCGTGGGGTTCTGCCCATACTCCTTGCTTTCTTCGCGAACTTTGCCCTGCCCGTCATGGCGGGCAATGTCTTTGTTCTTCCGCCCAACCAGCAGAGCGGCGCCGCTCGCGTCTTCTCGGACGCGCTGGCGCCTGGCGGAACTCTGCCCGTTCCGGCCAGCACCCATCAGGTCCTGGTCAGCCCGGACGGGGCCAAGGCCATCTTCCTTTCGTCGAGCGCCTCTCAACCCGTCACGATCGTCAACATCGTCAACGGCCAGGTCTCCGGCGTTCCCCGTACAATCCAACTGGACGGCCTCGGCGCATCGCACGGCCAGGTATCCCCGGATGGCCGCCAACTCGTCGTCTTCGGCGGGGCAAACCCTGGAAAACTCTTCCTCATCGACCTCCTCACCGAGGTCATCCCCGGCTTCGGCAAGATCGCACTTCTCAACTTCGGCAGCGGAACGCCGGTGGATATGGCGATCACCCAGGACAGCCGCTATGCATTCGTCCTCAGCATCGGCGGCGAACGCATCACCGTCATCGAACTGCATACCGGCGCGGTCGCCAGGCAGGAGGAGATGTTCGGCGCAATGAACGCGATCAGCGTCGCTCCAACCGGCGAAATCTATGCCACCGGTCTGTACAACCTCTACGAGTTTTCTCCGTCGCCTCCGTTTCAGCGCATCGCCCGGTCGCGATTCTTCGGCTCTCCAGGAAAGCTCCATTTCTCGCCGGATGGCCGCTACGCGTTCGCCGCGAACTTCATTTCCAATAGCTCGATCCTCATTTTTGACCGCAGCATCGCGGGCAGTAGCGAATCGAGCGAGCCCGGTTCGATCGGCGTTCTGAACTCGGTCCCCGTGCTTATCGACGGCAACATCGCCAAGCCAACCAGTTTCCACTTCCAGCCTAACTCGCAGGTGATGGCCTATTTCGGCGCCGAAGGCCGGTACTACACAATCAACTACCCCGCCGTCCAGGTCGCCGAAACCAACTTCGCCTGGGTCGGCAAACTTGTCGGGGCAACAGGGGCGAAGGTCAGCGACGAATTTCCCAACGCCAGGAAACTCTATTACGTCACGCTCGGCAACCAGTTGACCCGGCTCAACCTCGATACCGGCTTCAACCCGCTCACCGTCGAGGCTCCCTTCGGCCCCGTTCAGTTCGGCAAACGTGCAGGTTCCGGCGCCGCTGTCGGCATCCAGGCCTATAACGCCGGCCAACTCGCCGGGCCAAGCGCGCCGCTGAAACCCTATGCGGTTCGCGTGGTTGACGCGGAAGGGCGCCCGGTTTTCAACACGCTAGTGCGCTTCCAGGCCGCCACCCTGGGTGTCGGTCTGTCCATCACCGAAGCTTATTCCAACCTTGACGGTCTGGCGCTGACGACAGCCATCTCGCCTCCCTCGGCCGGCGATTTCACCGTCATCGCGACTTCGGGGTCGACGCAGATCAGCCTCACCTCCAAAGTGGAGATCACCGGCGGCGGCGGCGGCCAGCAACCGCAGTCGGCGCGCATTAAGAAGGTGAGCGGCGACGGCCAGTTGGTCCCGGTCGGCTGGGGCCTCGCCAAGCCGCTGGTGATTCGGGTCCTCAAGTCGGATGGGACCCCCGAGGTTGGCAAGGAAGTCATCTGGTCCGCCCAGTCAGGCGTCCTTCTCACCAGCAACAACACCATGATGACTGACGAGAACGGCCAGGCTCAAATGGGCTACGTCGGCATCCTGGAGCCCGTTTTCGGCACGGCGTACGCCACCTATAACATCACCGCCACCGTGCCCGGCATCGGCACGGCCAACTTCGTCGGCACCGGCTATGTTCCCTTCTTCGCCGGTCAGCCTCTCGCCCCCGCCGCGGTCCTGGAAGCGCCGGCCTATTCCAATCCCACCATCACCGCCAAACTCGGAACAAAGCTTCCGGGCGGGGTTCGCATCAGCGTCTTTGCCATCGGCGGCGCCGGCGTGGTGGTCAACTCACCCATTCCCAATGTCGGCCTGAGTGTGAAAACCACAAATCAGAATCCGGCCACCGGTCCGGTGGCTTACTGTGAAGGCGACACTGTCCTCACCAAGGAAGACGGCAAGGCAACCTGCGACCTCATCGTCACCGGCAAGGCCGGCGTCACCACCTTCATCGTGGAAGTCGGCGGCGGCTACGGCCTGTTCAGCGGCAACGACTTTATCCTCACCGTCACGCCCGGCGACCCCGCCACCCCAGTCATTGCCCTCGGCAACAACCAGACGGGCAAGCCCGGCGCGGCTCTACCCATCCCGCTCACCATCGAGGTCTCGGACGGCTTCGGCAACGCGCTCATCGGCCTGCCTGTCAACTGGGAAGTGATACCCCCCGGCGCCGTTACGCTGACTAACTCCCAGACGGCGACCACCAGCACTGGCCGGGCCGCCACGCAGGTCACGCTCGGTCCCAATCCCGGAACCTACGACGTCAAGGCCACCGTCGGCGGCAAGTCGGCCATCTTCAAGGTCACCGTCGACTCGCTCATCGGAGGCTTCCTCAAGGTCTCCGGCGACAACCAGTCCGGCATCGTCGCCGGCGCGGCGTTTCCCAACGCGCTCGTCGTCCGCGTCAACGACACCCTGGGCCAACCCCTGGCCAACGTGGCTGTGACTTTCGCCGTTTCCTCCGGCGTCGCCACCATGAGCGGATCCACGGTGCTTACCGCCGCCAACGGAACCGCCTCCGTCGTGGTCACCTCCGGACCCACGGCGGGGCCCCTGGTGATCACGGCCACCATCCCCAACTTCCCGGCCATCGCCTTCAGCCTGTCCACCCGCATGCCGGGTCCATCGTTGACGGCGTCGTCGTTCCGGAACTACTCCACAGGCGAAGCCGCCATCGCCCCCGGCGCACTGGTGAAAATCAGTGGTCAGGGCATCGCCACGGCCGTCAGCGGCGAATTCTGGGCAAATATGCTCAGGGCAACGCTGCCAACCAACATGATGGGCTTCACCGTCGAATTCGTCTGGACCGGCGGCCGCGCCTTGGCTCCCATCATGGCCATCGGCAACACCAGCGGTACGGAATGGGCATTGGTCCAGGCGCCGTTTGAGCTTGCCGGCTCCGCGGCCAGCGCCATCGCCTCCTATGGCGGCGGCAGCACCACCGTCGCCAACATTCCCGTCCGGCCACTTATGCCCGGCATCCTCGAGGAGATATTCGAGGGCTCCAGCAAGTCGGCCATCGCCGTCCGCCCGGACGGCAGCGTTATCACCTCCACCAACCGCGCCAGGAAGGGCGAAGAGGTCCGGATGTACGTGATCGGCATGGGCCAGACTTCACCGCCCACCTCCACCAACCGCGTCGGCGACCCGGATCAGAAGATCGCTCTGCCCATCCTGGTGGGCCTTGAAACCGGCAAGTCCGCCCAGGTGGTTGAAGCCAAATTGGCCGAGAACCTGATCGGCATCTACGAGATCGTATTCGTGGTCCCGCAGGACGCCCCGTCCGGTTCGAGAGTCCTGGTGGCCTGCGCCATCGAACAGACGCCCGGCAACTGGATCTGGTCCAACGAGTCCAACATAGCCATCCAGTAGACAAAGTTTCACCGCAAGCACCCAAACGCGCCGCGCCCTCAAGAGGGGTTCGGCGCGTTTTCCTTTGAGCCAGAAGTAAGTTCTAACGAGATAGACTTGACACCAGTAGGCGCACATTGTATAGTTGAAGAGTGATCGTGCTAGACTCACTTATGGAGGTTACACAATGATGCTACTTACCACTCGTCGTACCAACTCCCCTTTCCTGTCCGACATCCCCGCCGCGGCGGCGTTCGAGGACATGATGAACCGGCTGTTTGCCGAACCGGCAGGGACGCGTCCCTGGACCCCGGCGGTCGACATCGCCGAAACCGATAACGAACTGGTGCTCAAAGCCGACGTCCCGGGCGTGAAACTCGAGGACATCAACATCGAAGTCGAAAACGGGACCCTCTCCATCAGCGGCTCCCGCGCCTATTCGACCGAAGAGAACAAGGGCGGCTACCACCGGCAGGAGCGCTTCTATGGCTCCTTCCACCGCGCCTTCGTCCTGCCCGAAACGGTCGACCTCGAAAAGGTCGCCGCCGGCTACGAAAACGGTGTCCTCGCCATCACCATGCCGAAGAAGGAAATCGCCAAACCCCGCACCATCAAAGTCGGCGTTCACAAGTAACTCCCACTCCGCGCCGGCTCAGCACGCCGCCCTGGCCCCATCCAGGGCGGCGGCCTGCCTTGCTGACGTCCATTCAACAGCCGCTAATCGCAGTTCACCGCCCGATTCTCCCCGCGCACGCCCGCCCGCGTTGACCCCCAACCCCGCCACAAGATAAACTAAACTTGGTACGCCCTGCCTGGACGCTTTCCATATCGCCGCCGATCCACCATGACATCTTGATGGTCCGCGTGACGACGAACCGTCAGGGTGAGGTTACGATTAGCCAGCACTGGCCCATGAGCCTGGAGGTACGCATTGCCTGACGTCAGCAAACACATTTTCACGTCGGAATCGGTCACGGAAGGCCATCCCGACAAAATCTCCGATCAGATCTCGGATGCGGTGCTCGATGCCGTCCTGAGCGACGACCCCACGGGCCGGGTGGCCTGCGAGACCTTCATCACCACCGGCCTCGTTGTCGTTGGCGGCGAAATCACCACCAAGACCTACGTCAACGTCCCCGACCTGGTTCGTGCTGTCGTCGACGACATCGGTTACAACGACGCTTCCTTTGGCTTCGACTGCAAAACCTGCGGCGTCCTGAATGCCATCCAGTCCCAGTCGCCCGACATCGCCATGGGCGTCGATACCGGCGGCGCCGGTGACCAGGGCATGATGTTCGGATATGCCTGCGACGAAACGCCCGAGTTGATGCCCATGCCCATCATGCTCGCCCACCAGCTCACCAAGAAGCTCTCCGACGCCCGCCGCAACAAAGAACTCAACTTCCTGCGTCCCGACGGCAAGTCCCAGGTCAGCGTCGAATACGTCAACGGCAAGCCCGCGCGCATCGACGCCGTCGTGGTCTCCACTCAGCACCACGACACCATCTCCACCGAAGACCTCCGCGCCCAGCTCAGGACCGGCATCATCGACCCCATCGTCCCCGCCTCCATGGTCGACTCGAACACCAAGTTCCACATCAACCCCACCGGCCGCTTCGTCATCGGCGGACCCCACGGCGACACCGGCCTCACCGGCCGCAAGATCATCGTAGACACCTACGGCGGCATGGGCCGTCATGGCGGCGGCGCATTCTCCGGCAAGGACCCCACAAAGGTCGACCGCTCGGCCTGCTACATGGCCCGCTATATCGCCAAGAATATCGTGGCCGCCGGCCTCGCCAGCCGTTGCGAAGTCCAACTCGCCTACGCCATCGGCGTCGCCGAGCCGGTTTCGGTCCTGGTGAACACCTTCGGCACCGGCCTGCTCGATGAAGAACGTCTTGTCGAACTGGTCCGGGCCAATTTCCCGCTCACCCCCAAGGGCATTATCGAGCACCTCAACCTCCGCCGGCCGATCTACCAGGCCACAGCCGCTTTCGGCCACTTCGGCCGCACCGGCAACGGCTTCACCTGGGAGGCTACCGACAAGGCTGCCGCCCTGAAGTCCGATTCGCGCGTCGGCTGAAAACCAGGCGCAAGCGCCCGCCACGAATCGTTCCATCCTCCCCCAGGGCCGCCTTCCGAGGCGGCCCTTTCCGTTCGAGTGCCAGAAACCGGCGCGCTGTTCCTGCTACCATACGACCAATGAGGGACCATGAACGGAGGAGCGGCCTGGCCCGCAGTCCGCGACTTCTCGCGGATGTGCTGCTGAAAGGCCATTACGATTTCGTCTACGACCGGATGCCCATATCCGTCAGGAATATGTCCATCCGCAGGCGCGTCAACCTGATGCTGGCCGGCACCCATATGCTCCGCCGCCAGATTCATCCGCTGAACATGCCGCTGCACATGCAGTTCGAGTTCACCAGCTTCTGCAATCTCAAGTGCCCGGTCTGCCCAACCGGTGTCGACGAACTCGATCGCGAAGCCAAGGCCATGGATCCGGCGCTGTTTGAGCAGATCTGGGAGGAAACCGCGCCCTACCTGCTCACAGCCACCCTTTGGGGTTGGGGTGAACCCCTGCTGCATCCGCAACTGAACCGCATGTTGGAGATCGCCTCCCGCCACAACGTGGCGACGCTGCTGTCCACCAACGGCATGCCACTCAGGCACGAAAAGGTCCGCGAGGCGCTTCTCGCACATCCGCCCATGACCCTCATCGTCGCCATCGACGGGCTGACCGACGAGACCAACTCGAAATACCGCATCGGCGCCAAACTCGAACCCATCCTCGACGGCGTCCGCAAACTCGCCGAAATGAAGCGAAGGCGGAAGGCTAAGTATCCCGTGCTTCAACTCCGCTACATCGTCATGCGCCACAACGAGCACGAAGTGGACCATATCGAACAGTTCGCCCGCGACAATGACTTCGAACTGCTCACCCTGCGCTCCATCGGCCTCCACGACATCGAGAACGTCGACGCCATCCAGAGCAACTTCGTCCCCTTGAACGAAGTCCTCCAGCCATATCAATATAAGGAGGGCAAGCGCCAGCACCGTCCGGGCTTTATCTGCACCATGCCCTTCTGGTTCCCCGCCTTACACGCAGACGGCAGTGTTGTCTCCTGCGAGATCGACCACAACGCCAGGCACCGCTTCGGCGTCATGGACGGCAAGACCAACTTCCGGGAGATCTGGTTCAGCAAGCGCGCCGCCGAGGTGCGCCGCCTCATCCGCGACGAACACGAAAAGCTCAGCTTCTGCCGCGCCTGCCCTTACGCCGACCGGCCGACGTCGGATTGCAGCATCGAGTCCCGCCAACTCGCCCCCGATTCCGAATACCCCGGCCTCATCGCCGGCGCCAACGCGCGGCCCGCCCGGATTGGGGCCTAGGCACGGCCATGTCACGAGCCATCCGGTTGGGTATCATCGGATGCGGCAAAGTCGCCTGGGAACGCCATCATCCGGCGCTCCAACGCCTGCCTGAGTTCGAGGTCCGCTGTGTCGCCGACCCCGTCGCCGAACGCGCCGCCCACATAGCGGGCCTGTTCGGCGGCGTCGAAACCCATAGCGGCCACCGCGAACTCACCGCCCGTACAGACCTCGACGCCGTCGCCGTCCTCACCCATACGGGCGCACACGCCGAAACCGGATGCGCGGTGCTCGACTCCGGCAAGCACCTCTTTATCGAAAAGCCTCTCGCCCTGACGCTCCAAGAAGGCGACAGCCTCATCGAGGCCCGCAACCGCTCCGGCAAGACAGCCCAAGTCTGTTTCAACCTCCGCTGGCACCGCCTCATCATCCAGGCCAGGACGATCATCGCCTCCGGCGCGCTGGGCCGCATCAAGGCCATCCACAGCGTCTACACCCACAACCGCGACGGACACGACGCACCCGGCTGGCACCGTAAGCTTAATCTCGGCGGCGGCGTCAGCTTCAACGAAGGCGTCCACCATTACGATCTCTGGCGTTACCTCACCGGCCGCGAAGTCACCGAAATCCGCTCCATCAACATGCCCTCGGAGGTCTACGAGGACGAAACCGCCGTCATCTCGGCCCGCCTCGACGGCGGAGTTCTCGCCTCGGGCGTTTTCAGCTTCCTTACCGGACCCAACAGTCAGGTCGAGATCTTCGGCGAACGCGGCCGCCTCCTCATCTCGCTCTACTGTTTCGACGGTCTCCAGTTCTACCCCGCCAACGCCTACCCCGGAGCCATCGCCGATCGCGTGAAGCGCGGCGCCAAATCGTTGCTCGCCCTGCCCGGCCTTATCCACGATGCCGGCAACGGCGGAGCCTTTCAATCCACCTTCGCCGCCTGCTGGCGCAGCTTCGCCGAATCAGTTCGAACCGGCGCGCCCCCCATCTGCACCCTCGAAGACGGTCGCCGGGCGCTCGCCATGGCACTGGCCGCGGAATCGTCCGTCCAAACCAACCAGCCCACTCCGCTTGCGCCTTCCGCTACCGACGGAGGCTCCGGCCTTTGACCGTCGAACATGCGGATGCACCGGCGCCGGAGTTCTCCGTCGTCATCCCCTCGCGCAACCGCCCCGTCCAACTCCGCCGCTGCCTTGACGCGCTCGCCCGTCTCGATACCCCCCGCGAAGCTTACGAGGTCATCGTCGTCGACGACGGCAGCCGCGAGCCGTACGCCGCCTGGATCGGCGAGTATTCGGACCATATGAATCTTCGCTGCCTGCGCCGCGATGGCAACGGCCCAGGTCAGGCCCGCAACGCCGGCGTAGCCGAGGCCCGCGGCCGCTTCGTCGCCCTCACCGACGACGACTGTGAACCCGCCCCGGACTGGCTCGAACGCTTTGCCCTTGTCTTCAAAGCCAATCCCCAGGCCATGGCCGGCGGACGTACGGTGAACGTCCTCACCTGCAACATCTGCTCAGAGGCCAGCCAGACTCTGATCGGCTATCTGTACGACTACTACGCCCGCACGGGCAGCTCGAATAGGTTCTTCACCAGTTGCAACTTCGCCATGGATGCCGCCCTCTACCGCCAGGTCGGCGGCTTTGACTCCCGCTTCCGGCTGGCCGGCGGCGAAGACCGCGACTTCTGCGACCGCTGGGCCGAGGCAGGCTTCGGCATGGAGTACGTCCATGACGCAGTTGTCCACCACTCCCACCACCTCACTCTGCGAGGATTCCTCCGCCAGCACTTCACCTACGGGCGCGGCGCGCTGCACTTCCATCACGCCCGCGCCAGCCGCGGCGGTCCGCCCGTGGCCGTCGAACCTATCTCCTTTTTCACCGGCATGCTCGCCTGGCCGTTCAAACAACCCGGCCAGAGATATCGCGCGGCGGTTTCGGTGTTGATCGGAATGAGTGTCGCCATGAACATCCTCGGCTTCCTCTTCGAGCGCTGGTCCGGCCACCGCGCCAGCCAGTAACCGCGACCCAACGAAAAAGGCCGCCCCCGGAGGAGCGGCCATCAAGGAGGAGTAAACGAAATCTAGTAGCGATAATGCTCGGGCTTGTACGGACCCTCGACCGGCACGCCCAGATACTCGGCCTGCTTCCCGGTCAGCGTCGTCAGCTTCACGCCGATCTTTTCCAGGTGCAGCCGGGCGACCTCTTCGTCCAACTTCTTCGGCAGCGTATAGACGCCCACAGCGTAGACGTCTTTGTTCTTCCAGAGGTCCAACTGCGCCAGCGTCTGGTTTGAGAAGCTGTTCGACATCACGAAGCTCGGATGGCCCGTCGCGCAACCCAGATTCACCAGCCGCCCTTCGGCCAGCATGAAGATCGCCCGGCCGTCCGGCAGAATGTACTTGTCCACCTGCGGCTTGATGTTCTCCTTGACGACGCCGGGGGCGTTGTTCAGCCGGTCCACCTGGATCTCGTTGTCGAAATGCCCGATGTTGCAGACAATCGCCTGGTCCTTCATGTTGAGCATGTGGTCCAGTGTGATCACGTCACAGTTGCCCGTCGTGGTCACATAAATGTCGCCGCGGCCGAGGGTGTCTTCGATGGTGGTCACCTCAAAACCTTCCATCGCCGCCTGCAGGGCGTTGATCGGATCGATCTCGGTGACGATGACCCGCGCGCCGAATCCGCGCAGCGAATGCGCCGACCCCTTGCCCACATCGCCGTATCCGCAAACCACGGCCACCTTGCCGGCCACCATCACGTCCGTCGCCCGCTTGATGCCGTCAGAAAGCGATTCCCGGCAGCCATACAGGTTGTCGAACTTCGACTTCGTCACCGAATCGTTCACATTGATGGCCGGGACGAGCAACTTGCCCTGCTGGTGCATCTTGTAGAGGCGGTGCACGCCGGTGGTGGTCTCTTCCGACACGCCGCGCCACGCCTTCACGATGTCGTGCCAGCGCGTCGGGTTCTCGGCGTAAACCTGCTTCAAAAGGTCTTTGATCACCTTCTCTTCGTGCGACTCCGAAGGTGTATTCACCCAGCCGTCGCCGTTCTCGAGTTCATAGCCCTTGTGGATCAGCAGCGTCACATCGCCGCCGTCGTCCACCACAAGCTCCGGACCCTTCCCGCCAGCGTGCGAAACCGCCTGATACGTGCACCACCAGTACTCTTCCAGCGTCTCGCCCTTCCAGGCGAACACAGGCACGCCGGTGACGGCGATCGCCGCGGCGGCGTGGTCCTGGGTAGAGAAAATGTTGCAGCTCGCCCAGCGCACTTCCGCGCCCAGATCGGCCAGCGTCTCAATGAGCACGGCCGTCTGGATGGTCATGTGCAGCGATCCGGTGACGCGGACGCCGGCCAGCGGCTTCTCGGTGGCGTATTTGCGCCGGATCGACATCAGGCCCGGCATTTCGGCTTCGGCGACGACAATCTCCTTGCGGCCCCAGGCGGCCAGCGAGATGTCTGCCACCTTATAAGCAAGCGTGGTAGCGTTCAACGTAGTGCTCATCGGTGATCCTTAAAGTAGTTTCCAGAGTGAAGGGCGTAATCAAACTATCAACCTATCACGATACATTGATATCATACTGGTGGTGCACCGATGCAGTCAATCTTAAAAACGATCAAGCTCCTGTCTGACCCCACCCGTTTGCGCATCCTGCTCCTGCTCGAAAGCGACGAACTCTCGGTGGCGGAACTGCAGGAGATCCTCTCCACCGGCCAAAGCAGCATCTCCACCCACCTGTCGCAGATGCGCCAGGCGGGCCTGGTCGAAGACCGCCGCACCGGCAAGTCGGTCCTCTACCGCCTGCCCGACGCTCTCCGCCCGCCCGCCTCGCCGGGCACATCAACCGCGAACGCAGAAAGCGGGTCGAGATCGCCCATAGCCGGAGATCCCCACAACGGCGGTTTCACCGAGATCCTCTCCCTCGCCCGCCGTGCCGCATTGGAGATCCCGGATGCCGCCCAGGACGTCGAAGCTCTCCGTCTCGTGCTGGAGAAGCGCCGGGACAAGGTCAGGGCTTACTTCGACGAACTCGCCGGCAAGTTCGGCCGCCAATACGTGCCTGGCCGTTCCTGGAAGGGCCTGGCAGAGGCGCTGCTGCGGTTGATGCCGCCTCTGGTTGTCGCCGATCTGGGCGCTGGCGAGGGCACGTTCTCGCAACTGCTCGCCCAGCGCGCGGCCAGGGTCATTGCCGTCGACAACTCCGGGAAGATGGTCGAATACGGCTCGCAACTGGCCCGCGAGCACGGCCTCACCAACATCGAATACCGTCAAGGCGACATGGAAGCTCTGCCGGTGGAAGACGAGACGGTGGATCTGGCGTTCTTCAGCCAGTCGCTCCATCACGCTCCGCATCCCGAGCGCGCTGTGCGCGAGGCCTACCGCATCCTGCGCCCCGGCGGCCGGATTGCCGTACTCGACCTGCTGAAACACCACCTGGAAGAGGCCCGCGAACTCTATGCCGACCACTGGCTCGGCTTCAGCGAAGTTGAACTGGTCGGCTTTCTCCGCGACGCCGGCTTCACCAAGGTTCAAAGCGAAGTCGTCCACCGCGAGGAACAGGCCCCGCATTTCCAAACCCTGCTGGCCGTCGGCGACAAACCGGCCGGCTAAGGCCGAGGGGGGTCCGGTGAGGGTGTCAACTGTCCGTGCCGCCGTTCGAAAACGAGGATCTCCCTGAAATAGTCGCCCTTGCCGCAGGCGATCAACGTTGACGGCGGGCCGAACTGCCGGTTCAGGGCCTCGGTGAGTATCGTGTCGATGTGGCGGCGGTAGCCTGCGAGGTAGAAGACGCGCCGGGCGCCGGATTGCGTGAAACCGGAGGCGGTGGCGGCCGCTTCGGCGCGCAGGGGATCGAGATCGTCAGCCCGGAGGTGAGAACCTTCGTAGCCTGGGTGGGCGTCGATGATGACCGGAAATGATTGTTCGCGCCAGGTCCGGCGCGGGGCGAGACGGTCAAGATAGAAATCCACCGCCGGGCGGCTGAGACTGCCATAGACGACCACATCACCACTGGAGACATGCGTCTGAAGAGCCTGGGCCGCGGTGCGCGCCTCGCAAGCAGGGGCGCTTAGCCTTGACCCGCCGAACAGCAAGAGCGCCGCCCCAGCGATCGAAGCGGCCAGCGCCGGCGGTTCGACGCGGGAGAGCAGGGCGGCGATGACCACGGCCAGAGCAGGCAGCGCGACGACTGTGAATCGAGGGTAGAAGAACGGAATATGGAAGGAGATCAGCAGCGGCGGCAAAAGGGTGGCCGCATAGACGGTCACTGCCCACCAAGGCGCCGCCGACAGAGGCTGCCGCCGGCGGAACCGGGCGGAGATGAAGAAGAGAAGGAAGACAGGAATGACGCCGAGATGCAGGAACAGCATCTCGCCGAGCATCGGGAGCGATGGCGGCTTGAGCCAGGCCGCGGAGTCGCCGGACCGGCCCACCTGCGCGAGCAGTGCGGGCAGCCACAAGAAGGCGAACGGCAGCATGGCGGCGGAGATCGCGCCGATCACCGGGATGGCGCGCCGCGGAAAGTGGATCAGTGAAGCGGCGCAAAGGGCCGCCGCGAGACAGAGAAACCAGATGTGCGTGAAGCTGCCGAGGACGATTACGGTGATCAGGGCCGCCCATGTCCGGCGGGGCGCGGGTCCGGTGGCGGCGGCATTCCACAGCAGCACGGCAGCGGCGGAGAGGAGTCCGGCAAGCGAGTACATGCGGACGAGTTCGGCGCTGAGAACAGCGAGCGGCGCGAAGGCATAAATCGCCGCGCACAGCAGGCCCATGCCCCGCCCGGCCATCCTGCGGCCGAGCGCGTACATCAGGACGCAGGCTCCAAAATGGAAGAGCACGGAGAGGAGGCGGGAGGCGGACTCCGTGGTTCCAAACGAAGTGATCCAGGGTTTGAGCAGAAGGAAATAGAGCGGCGGATGGACGTCGGCGCGGATGGCGGCCAGAAGTTCCGGGAGCGGCAAAGAGGCCGTCTTCAGGCTCCAAACATCATCGGCTCTGATGGAGACGCCGAGGTTCAACAGAGAGACACAGGCGATTGCAGTCCAAACGAACAGGTGAGCCGCGAGGCCGGCGCCGGAGGCCCGCCCGCGGGACTTCGGAGTGAAATGGGACAGGTCCAATCAGGCCATCATACGCGATGGCGGCGATCGATGTGGGCGAACGGATCCCACCCCCGCACGCTCAAAGTGCGTCCATGCAGCCGGATTTTGCCCGGTTTACCCCCGGAAAGCGAGCCGATTCGGATTGCGGACCGGGGCGGGCGTTTGCCGGGCGGCAGGGAGAAGAGAAGTTCGTAGTCCTCGCCGCCGCCGAGGGCCTGTTCCACTGATGCGCCTGGGGCGACAGGGATCTCGTCAAGCGACGCCGAGAGGCCGGAGGCCAGGGCGAGGCGGTGGAGATCGAGGGCGAGTCCGTCGCTTATATCCATACAGGCCGTGGCGCGGAGGCGGCGCAGTTCAAGGCCCGAGTCGAGACGGGGTTGAGGGCGCAAAGTATAGCCTGACGCAGCCATGGCGCCGAGCGTGCCGGTGACGTAAAGGACGTCGCCCGCCTGGGCGCCGGAGCGGGTGAGGGCACGGCCTTTGGGCGTCGAGCCAATGACGCAGATGTCGGCCGAGAGGCGATCGGAGCGGGTGAGGTCGCCGCCGGCGAGCAAGACGTTGTGGCGTTTGGCGAGGGCGCCGAGGCCGCGATAGAACGCGGTGAGCCATCTACGGTCAGTGGCGGGGGTGAGGGCGAGCGAGACGAAGCACCAGTGCGGGTCGCCACCCATGGCAGCGATGTCGCTCAAGCCGCGGGCCAGGGCCTTCCAACCGCAGTCGTAGGCCGAGTGGGTGGCCAGCGAGAAGTGGACGCCATCGACGAGCATGTCGGTGGTGACCAAGAGCTGGCGGCCGCGGGGCGGGGCAAGGATGGCGCAGTCGTCGCCGATGAGGTCGTTCGATGACCAGCGGCGGATGGCGCGGATGAGGTCGAGTTCACTCACTGCGGAGGATAAGCCCGGAGGGCAGTTGTTCGCCGAAGACGCGGCCCATGGAATCGAGGTCGTCGTGGGACGAGCCGTTGAAGATGTTCAGCAGAGACGGGTGATCGGCCAGGGTGCGGCGGACGAGGTCCTGGGTGGCGGGGGGGAGGTCGCGGGTGGAGTCGCCGGTGACCTGGCCGATGCGGGCGATGGCCTCCTCGGAACCGGGGGTACGGGCGATGGCTTCAGTCCAACGGACGGCGGTGGACGGCGGCAGGACCTGGTTATTGGGCCCGTGGAAGAGTTTGCGGGCGCCGATGCGGGCGAGGCACCAGAACTCGCTGGGGGTGGCGTCGTTGTTGCGGATGCGTTTGACCAGGGCGCCGCCGAGGTCGGTGCGGGTGCCGGCGGGCAGGGCTTCGAGCGATGCGGCGCAGCGCCACATTTCACGCAGCAGACTGGAATTGACGCGCGGGGCTTTGCCGCGCGGCAGAAGGGTGGCGGCGAGGCGCTGGAACAGATCGGCCTGTTGGTTCTTGTTGAGACCGCCGGCGACACGCCCCCAGAAGATCCACCACTGAGATTCGCATTCGACCCGGGAGGCAAAGGTCAGGCCCTGTGCCCATACACGGCGGGCGAGTTCGATGCGGTAGTCGTCGCCGGGGTAGCCGAAACCGGGGCGGAGGCAGAGTCCGGCGAGGTTGAGCCAGCGAACTTCGTGGGCGGGGCTGCGTTTTCGGCCCTCGGCAAGGTCGAGGAAGAGGTCGCCGAGGCGCCGGATGGTCTCCAGGGGCCAGGAGTTGCGGCCGAGGGCGAGGGCCTGTTCGAGGCGGGACGGGAGATCCTCGGGAGCGAGACTGCCGTGCTCGAAGACGGCGCGGATGAGCTTTTCGGCCTCTTCGACGGCCGGCGCACTGACGACGGCGACGGGCTTGGATCGTTTGGCCTGCTCGGCGAGGACGGGTTTGCGGAGTTCAAACTGGAGCCGCCAGCGGTGTTCGCTCACCTTGGATTCGGCCCAGATTTCGAGGGTGCCGACTTCGGTGAGGTGCGCGCCCAAACGAACTGGCACGTTGCGCTCTTCGGCCTTGCGTCCGAAGCGGATCACGGATTCCAGCGGCGCGTGGTGGTGAATTTCATCAGAAGTGCCGAATTCCACGACATCGCCGACCTGGTCGTCGGAACGGATCAGCGAACTGTAGAGGCGGAAGGAGACGGCTTTATTGGCGATGAGTTCAAGGTTTTCGAGGTCGAGGGTCTGGGTTGAGCCCTCTTCGGCGCCGCGGGGGACGAGGCAGACGGTGCGGATTGTATCCTGGGCGCCGTCGATGCCGAGGAAGTAAGAGCGGGGCAGGCCGCCGCGGACCAGGACGCCGGATCCGCCGGATTTGACGTGGGAATAGTAGGCGGCGCCGACGGCGACGGCGAGGTCTAAGTCGTTGTTTTCGAAGACGAGGGGTCGCCTGCCATACCAGGATTCGACGGCATCGGCGACGCGGTGGCGGAGGATTTCGGGGATGAAGAAGCCGCCGTTGAACAGGATGGCGTCGGGCGTGGGGGCGTGGGAGGAGGTGAGGAAGGCGGCGAGATGGCGGGTGATGGCGGGGTCGGAGACGTAGGGCAGGCCGGTTTCGCGGAAGAGGCTGCGGTCTTCGTCGGCGGGCTTTTCGTGGAGGCCGCAGGCGGGCAGGAAGCCTTCCAAAGCGAGTTCAAGGGCTTCCGCGCGGAGGATGGAGGTTTTCAGAGTGCCGCCGATGAGCGAGGATCCGGCGCCGAGGATGGTGATATCGGCGGATTCAGCGGCGCCGGTGAGCAGGCGCTCCTTGGCGGCGCTGCACTGGCGGCGAAGGGCGCTGCGCTGGCGGAGCGAGAGTTTGGCGTTGAGCTTGGACTCGACGAGCCAGCTTAAGGTGAGGTCCAGATTGTCGCCGCCGAGGAGCAGATGCCTGCCGACGGCGGTGCGGGTGAACTCGACGCGGTCGTCCTTGCGGGAGACGCGGATGAGGGTAAAGTCACTGGTTCCGCCGCCGACGTCGCAGACCAGGACGGTCATGCCGTCGAAGAGGCGCTTCTGGGACTGAGCGAGGTGGTTGGCGATCCAGGAGTAAAACGCGGCGGCGGGCTCTTCGAGGAGGGTAACCTTGGGGAAGCCGGCCTCGGCGGCGGCTTCGACGGTGAGTTCGCGGGCCTCTTCGTCGAAGGAGGCGGGGACGGTGAGGACGACGTCCTGTTCGGCCATGGCCGGGCGGCCGGAGGATTCCCACGCCTGGCGGAGATGGGCCAGATAGCGGGCCGAGGCCTCGACGGGCGACATGATGCGGCCCTGCTCCTGGGCGTCCCAGGGCAGGATTCTGGCGCGGCGGTCGACTTCGGCGTTCGAGAGCCAGCTCTTGGCTGAGTGGACGAGCTTGGTAGGGACCAGGGCGCCCTGTTCACGGGCGAATTCGCCGACGTAGCCATCGCCTTCGAGGTAGAAGAACGAGGGCAGGGTGCGGCGGGGTTCGACGGAGGCAGCCGAGACGGGCTGGGGGATGTCGAGGACGTGGACGGGAGGGAAGGCTGAGTCCTCGGCTTCGAGGGGGTTGATGAAGGCGAGGGCCGAATTGGTGGTGCCGAGGTCGATTCCGAGCTTCATGGGGTGGTGGGTCCGGGGCGGGATGGCGCCGCGGCGGGTTTATTCGACTTCCAGTTCAGCCGGGGCGAGGATGGAGACCGGCTGTTTCGAGCTGATGGAGGGCAGAGAGACGCTGTCGGCGCGCCAGCCTTTGTGGCGCAGGGTGCCGCCGGAAGGTTTGCCCTGGGCCGGGAGGTTGCCGATGAACTTGATGGCGCCGGGGGAGCGGGCGATGTCGCCGGCGGATTCGGGCTTGGTGAAGGCGCCTTCGACGCCGTCGATGACGGGGGCGAGTTTGACGTATTTGGTGAGGGCTTCGCGGGACTGGGCGTGGATGTCGCGGACGGCGGCGCCGATCTGGCCGTCGGAGAGAGGGGCGATGTCCTCCATGAGGAAGTCGAGCAGGCGGGCGTCGCGCTGGAGGATGCCGAGGAGTTGGAGTGCGCCGTCGGAGGGTTTCACGTCCTGGGGCTTGGGGGCGTCGGGGGACTTGCGGGGCGGCTTGGAGTAGCCAAAGTGGGCGGCGACATCCTGGGGCAAGTTGCCGCCGAGGATGGCGAAGAAGGAACGGAAGGCCATGCCGATTTGGCTCAAGTGGGAAGTACCTCCAAAACACCAGGATACAATGCGGGGGCTAACGGGAGCCTTGGACGACGGCGGCGTCGCGGAGGCGGGTGAGTTCGCGGCGGGCGATGGCGGCCCAGTGGCCGTGCGGGTCTGCTTTGAGGTAGGCGCGCCAGTGGCGGACGGCTTTGAGGGGTTCGCCGTGGGTTTGATGGAGCAGGGCGATGTTGTAGTGGGCGTCGGAGTAACCGGGCTGGGCGGCGAGGGCGGCGAGGTACTGTTCGAGGGCTTTGTGCCAGTGGCCGGTTTCGTCGTAGAGGTTGCCGAGGTTGAAGTGGGCCAGGGCGTAATCGGGGCGGGCGCGGAGGGCGCGGCGGTAGCAGTCCTCGGCCTTGGGATAGTCGTGCTGGTTGTAATGGATGGTGCCGAGGTTGACGAGGGCGAAGGCCTGATCGGGGTCGATTTCGATGGCTTTGCGGTAAGCCTCGACGGCGGTTTCGACAGCGAGTCCTGACTGCTCGGCGTTGACGCCCTTTTCGAACCAGGACTCGGCCTCAAGGGCGCGGGAGGCCTGCTCGCGGGCCTGGGTTTGGGCGGGGCGGGAGGCGGGGAATTCGAGCATGCGGCGGATTTCGGCGCGGTCGAAATCGAACAGGAGCTGGCCGGAGATGGGTTCCATTTTGCCGCCGCCTACCTGGACGGTGACCTTACGGCCGTCGGTGAAAATCTTGAGATCGGCGAGGGGATCGTCGACATCCCGGAGGCGGGAGCGCAGGGCGGCGAGGATGAGCCGGATACGTTCGACGCGGATGCGGTTGCGGCGGAGTTCGCGCAAAGTGCGGAGGGCGACGAGTTCGCGGAAGCCGTATTCGCGGGCCTGGGCGACGAAGCCGTGCTCCTCCCAGCGCACGAGGACACTCTCAGTGACGCCCAAGAGGCGCAGGACCTGATCGCGGGTGTACGAACGGCTGAGGCTCTCTGCCTGCACGGGAGGAATTGTAGCACGAGGGGCTGGAGGAGCCGGAACCGGGGGTGCGGCGATTGACTTGCGCGGGAGGGGGGGCGGATACTGGAAGTGAGAAAAATGCAACTGATTGTCAATAAAGAGGAGGCTGGCGGGACGCTGCTGACGCTTGCCGATCTGGCAGAGAACGGCGAAGCGGTGGTGGAGAGGATCGAGCTTGCGGCCGACCTCGCGGGAAGGCTGATGGAATTGGGGTTCGTGCCGGGGCACCATGTGTCGGTAGGGCGGTCGGCGCCTGGGGGTGATCCGAGGGTGTTTCGCGTGGATGGGGGCGAGATCGCGTTGCGCCGCGAGACGAGCAGTTGCATATTCGTGCGTCGCGTCAAGGAAATTTAGGCGGTATGAGTGTGTCGCAGCAGGGCCCGGGCGCGGCTGACGCCGTGCAGGTGGCCAGACACAAGCTGGTTGCCATCATCGGGCCGCCGAATTCGGGCAAGTCCACCCTGTTCAACCGGCTCACCGGGCTGCGGCAGAAGGTGGCGAATTTCCCCGGCGTAACGGTGGAGCACCGCGTGGGTAAGGCGCACATGGCGGGGCATCACGAAGTGGACCTGGTGGATCTGCCGGGCGTCTACAGCATGAATCCGCGGTCGGAGGACGAGCGGGTATCGCATGATGTCTTGCAGGGCAGGATGGAAGGGCTGGAGAAGCCGGACGCGATCCTGCTGGTGTTGGATTCGACGAACCTGAACAGGCACCTGTCGCTGGCCGCGCCGATCCTATCGCTGGGATTGCCGACGCTGATCCTGCTGAACATGGCCGACGACTTGAAGTCTCGCGGAGGCCAGGTGAACGTGGAGTTGCTGGCGGCGCAGTTGGGCGCGCCGGTGGCGCTGATCAGCGCGGTGCGGGGCGAGGGGCTTGATGCGGTGAGGCGGTTTCTGACCGGGGGGCTTGGTGTGCCGAGGCCGGTGGAGTTGCCGGTGTTGCAGGACGTGCCGGCGTGCAGACAGTGGGCGCGGCGGATGGCCTCGGACGCGAAGTACGCGCATCCGGCGCCCCAGGTGTGGACGCGAAGGCTGGATGGGCTGTTCCTGCATCCGGTGGCCGGGCCGGCGGTGTTCGTGCTGGTGGTGCTGCTGGTGTTTCAGACGATCTTCACGGGTGCGCGGCCGATGATGGACGGGATTGAAGCGCTGGTGTCGGTGACGGGCGGGGCGATTGGGGGATGGCTGGGCGAGGGGTGGGTGAAGTCGCTGGCCGTGGACGGGATCTGGAGCGGGGTGGGGGCGGTGGTGGTGTTTCTGCCGCAGATCCTGCTGCTGTTCCTGTTCATCGCGTTGCTTGAGGATTCGGGGTACCTGGCGCGGGCGGCGCTGATCGCGGACAGGACGATGGCGAGGGCGGGCTTGCAGGGCAAATCGTTCATCCCTCTGTTGTCGGCGTATGCGTGCGCGGTGCCGGCGATCATGGCGACGCGGACGATTGAGAGCAAGCGGGACCGCATCGCCACGATCCTGATCGCACCGTTCATGACGTGTTCGGCGCGGCTGCCGGTGTACACGCTGATCATTGCGGCGTTTATTCCGGAAAAGCAGTTTGTGGGACCGCTGCTGGGGTCGAGGGCGGCGGCGCTGCTGGGACTGTATTTATTGGGATTTCTGGCGGCGTTCGTGACGGCGAAGATGTTGAAGTCGTCGATTCTGGAGAGCGAGCGGACACCGTTTGTGCTGGAGATGCCGCCGTACCGGATGCCGACGTTGCGGTCAGTGGGATTGAGGCTGTATGAGCGCGGGATGGCGTTTCTGAAGCGTGCCGGGACGGTGATTCTGGCGGTGACCATCGTGCTTTGGGTGCTGGCGAGCATCCCGATGCAGGACGGCAAGGCGCCGCCGATCGAACAGAGCCTGGCGGGGACGCTGGGGCGGGCGATCGAGCCGGTGATCGAGCCGCTGGGGTTCAACTGGAAGATCGGGATCGGGCTGGTGACGTCGCTGGCGGCGCGCGAGGTGATCGTAGGCACGCTGGGGACGATCTACGGCATGGAGGGCGAGACCGACGCGGCGGGGTTGCAGAAGGCGCTGCAGTCGGATTTGACGTTCGGCGGCGCGGTGGCGCTGCTGGTGTTTTTCGCCTTCGCGATGCAGTGCATGTCGACGCTGGCAGTGGTGAGGCGGGAGACGGGCGGGTGGAAGTGGCCGGCGATCCAGTTCGCTTACATGAGCGGACTGGCGTATATCTGCGCGTTTATCACGAATCAACTGCTTTCCTGAACGTCCTGCTAGCATGGGGTTTGAGGTGAGCGAGTCCATGCATAGCGTCATCATCATCGGATCCGGATGCGCCGGCAACACGGCGGCGATTTATACGGCGAGAGCCGGGCTGAAGCCGTTGGTGATCGGCGGGCACGAACCGGGCGGGCAATTGTCGCTGACCACCGAGGTGGAGAATTTCCCAGGGTTTCCGGAAGGCATCATGGGCCCGCAGCTTGTGGAGAACATGAAGCAGCAGGCGGTGCGGTTCGGCGCGGAGTATGTAAGCGGCAAGGTGGATGAGGCGGATCTGTCGAAGCGGCCGTTCCGGCTGAGGGTTGAGGGCGAGTGGCTGGAATGCAGGGCGCTGATCGTGGCGTCTGGGGCGTCGGCGCGGTGGCTGGGGCTGCCGAACGAACAGAAGCTGATCGGGCATGGGGTAAGCTCGTGCGCGACGTGCGACGGGTTCTTCTACCGCGGCAAGAAGATCATGGTGATCGGCGGCGGAGACTCGGCGATGGAAGAGGCGAACTTCCTGACGCGGTTTGGCGAGGAGGTGACGATCATTCACCGGCGCGAGGAGTTCCGCGCGTCGAAGATCATGCTGGAACGTGCGCAGGCGAATCCGAAGATCAAGTGGATGTTGAACACGATTGTCGAAGACATCTTCGACGTGGAGCAGGGCGTGGTGACGGGTGTGCAGTTGAAGAACAAGAAGACGGGCGAGAGTTGGCGGCAGGACGTGGACGGGTTCTTCCTGGCCATTGGGCATGTGCCGAATACGCAGCCGTTCGTGGGGCAGTTGGATTTGGACGCGGAAGGGTTTATCGTGAGCCACGGCGGGGCGAGGACGAACATTTCGGGCGTTTTCCATGCCGGGGACGTGGAAGACCGGGTGTACCGGCAGGCGATCACGGCCGCCGGGGCGGGGTGCAGGGCGGCGATTGAGGCGGAGCGGATGTTGGAGGCCGAGGGGCACTAAAAGGCTCTGGGCGCCCAGGTGTCCTGATCGAAGCCGGGCGCGTGGAAGCGCATGTACAGGAACAATGCGATCAGGATCGCGTTCACGGCAAGGCCCAGCGTGGCGATGGCCGGGGGCTTCTCGCGGAGCATCAGTGAGCGCACCGCCGCAATCGCCCCGGCGGCGAGCACTGCGATCATGGTGAACACCGGCGCCGGCGCGATCTGTTGGAACTGAGCAATCGTGACGGGGGCGGCGGTGAGGATCAGGCGCTGGAAGATCACGGCGGCGAGGGCTCCCGATAGGGTGGACACAGGCGCGAGCGCGACCGAGGCGATGGCCCATCGCGGGACGGGGACTGCGGTGAATGGCTGTCGGCGCCGGCAAGTCCACACGCACAGGCTGGCGATGGTGGCTAGCATACCGGCGACCAGGCAGACCTTCATAACGGTGGCGCAGGCGTAGGTGAGGCCGGGCAACAGGGTGTTGATGGATCCCGAGCCCGGAGTTCCCGGCGCCGGGCGCACAATCAGCATGTCAAGGATCGCCGCGGCGAGGATGGCGGTGATGCCGTTGCCCGCTGTCAGAACAGCGGCGGGAGCGATGAGGTTCCACGGTGGGCGCTTCACAGTGTTCAACCATCATGCCAACGGGCTGAGGACAGGGCGAGGTGCAGGCTTGCCGGACGCCTGCCGCGCGCCCGGTTTCCGGGTTAGCTTTCGAATGCTCTGTACCGCGAGGCGGAAATGCGGTATGAAGGGCACATGAGATTCGCTGCGTTCTTTGTGCTCTCCTCGATGGCCTTGTCTGCGCCGCTGGATCAGGATCCGCGGTGGAAGCTCTGGTCGCCGCGTGATGAGATCGCCCCGAAGGTGAGCCGGGCGGGCGGGGCGCTGGTTGTCGAGGGCGGGGGCATCCCTGGCGTCTGCGGGGGCTGGGTGATGACGGAAACGCAGGTAAAGCCGGGCGGTTGGTACAGGCTGGAGGCGCGGTATCTGGCCAAGGGGTTTACGCATGAGCCGTCGCAGTTGTTTGCGCGGCTGGACTGGCGGGATGCGAACGGGCGGCGCGCCGGGCAGCCGGAGTATGGGTATCAGATCAAACAAGAGGGCGAGCATACGCGGCTGACGATCGAGGCGCCGGCTCCGGAGAATGCGGCGGGTGTCGAGGTGCAGTTGTGGATCTGGAAGGCGCCGAAGGGGCGGGTGGCGTGGGATCAAGTGGCGCTGAACGCGATCGCGGCGCCGAGCCAGCGCAATGTGAAAGTGGCAGCGATCCGGTTGAGGCCGAAAGGCGAGGATCCTGTGGCCAAGTTCATCGAGTTGTCGCGGCGGTCGGCGCCGGAGGGGACCGATGTCATTCTCCTGCCGGAAGGGATCACTGTGGTGGGGACGACGAAGAAGTACGCCGAGGTGTCGGAGGCGATACCGGGGCCGACGACGGAGAGGCTGGGGGCGCTGGCGCGGGAGAAGAAGGCGTGGGTGGTGGCGGGGATCTATGAGCGCGACGGGGGGACCGTTTTTAATACAGCCGTGCTGATCGACCGGCAGGGGAGGTATGCGGGCAAGTACCGGAAGGTGTACATCCCGAGGGAGGAGATGGAGGCGGGGATTACGCCGGGCGACGAGTATCCGGTGTATACGACCGACTTCGGCAAGGTGGGGATGATGATCTGCTATGACGTGTTCTTCGCAGATCCGGCGCGGGGGTTGGCGACCAACGGGGCGGAACTGATCCTGATGCCGATCTGGGGCGGGAAAG
This sequence comes from Candidatus Solibacter sp., assembly GCA_013822245.1. GTDB lineage: Bacteria > Acidobacteriota > Terriglobia > Bryobacterales > Bryobacteraceae > PNKE01. Next base: position 27,750 of record PNKE01000081.1, on the reverse strand, counting down.
AGACGCTGGCACGGGCGCGGGCCGAGGAGAATCATGTGTTCATGGCGACGTCGGGGTACGATTTTCCGGCGATGATCTATGACCCGGTGGGCGAGACGCTGGCGCGGAGCGAGGTGGACGGGACAGTAGCGGTGACGACGATCGATCTGGCGAAGCGCTATGACGAGCGGTGGCTGGGGAATATGAAGGCGCGGTTTTTCAGGGAGCTGCGCACGGACGTGGACGCGGACTTGCGGACGCGGTAGAGGGGGAGCCCGCGCTCTTCGTTCGCGGTTATGGAGAGGAGAGACCCGCTCGCTGCGCTCGCGGCCTATTGCTGAGGCGGGCGCTGGTAGGGGTCCTTCATGTAGCGGGCGGCCTCTTCCTGGGCGCCCTGGGTGTTGTCCTTGGTGCGGATGGCCTGGGTGTATTCGTTCATGGCGCGTTCGCGCTGCTGGGTGACATCGAAGACCTTGCCCATGTTGATGTGGCTCCAGACGAGAGTCCATTTGGGGTCGAGGTCGCCGTTCTGGGCTTCGCGGAATTCGTTGACGGCGGACTGGTAGTTGCCCTGGAGGAAGAATACCTCGGCGATGCGGTAGTGGGCGAGCGAGCTGTTGCGGTTGGCTTCGAGAGCCTTCTGGTATTCCTTTAGGGCCTCGTTGTAGTTGCCTAGTTCGGCGAACTGCTCGCCGCGCCGGATGGCCACGGAGACGCGCATCTGGGGGCTCATGCGGAGGACGCGTGAGTTGGGGTCGACGATGATGCGCCTGGGCTTGCCGAAGGTTTCGAGGGCGAATTCGGTCTGGGGGCCGACGACTTCGACACGCCTTTCCTCGGGGTTGCCTTCGGTCTCGATGCGCAGATCGACGGGCATGCGGAAGGTGTCGAGGTCCTGGGTGATCTTGCCGCGGACGCGGAAGCCTTTCTGTGTGCGGTAGATGGTGTATTCGGTTTTGAACTCGGGGGCGCCGGTGGATTCGAGCCACTGGATGAAGAAGCCCTGGAGGTTCTGGCCGGCGATCTGTTCGGCCGCCTTGCGGAAGTCGTCGGTGGAGATTTCCTTGTTGGCGAACTGGTTTGGGATGGCGCGGACGAGTTTGGAGAAGCCGTCGTCGCCGAGGATGCCGCGGAGCATGTGGAGGGTGGAGGCGCCTTTGCTTCCGGTGACGGCGAAGAATTCGGGCGAGTAGTCCTCATAGCGGGCGGACTGGAGGACGGGCGCTTCGGTGACGGTCATGGCATCGACGTAGAGGTCGCGGATTTCACCTTCCATGACCTGGGCGCCGTTGAGGTGTTCCTGGTAGAGAATTTCGGCGTACTTGGCCATGCCGTTGGCGATCCAGATATGGTTGCGGTTGGCGGGCGAGACGAGGTTGCCGTACCACTGGCGGGTGATCTGGTTGGCGAGCAGGCGCTGGGAGGGTTCGCGGGAGGCGGCCGAAGTCGAAACAAACAAGACGCCGGGGGCTGAGTAGCCCGCCGGTGCGCCGCGTCCGGTTTCAACGATGGTCATGTTGGCCTGCTGGGGGGTGCCGAAGATGGAGGTGAGATGAGTGATCACCTTGGAGGTCTCTTCGCCCCAGGGCTGGGCTTGAGACTGGGCTTCGCCGCGGAAGTAGAAGGTGGTGGTGACGCCGTGGGCGGCGACGGGCTTCGAGCCGGCGGGTACGATGGCGAGGCTGCCGGGGAAGCCGGGCTGGTTGGTCATGAAGCGGGTGGCGGGACCTTGCTGGAGTTCGACGCCGCTGGAGATGGCCTTGAAGCCCTGGGGCGTTTCGACGTTCAACTCCATGGTGTAACGGTCAGCGGTATAGCCGGAGACGGGGAACCAGCGGCCGGGGTAGAGCAGCCAGGCGTGATCGGACTGAATGGCGGCGAAGCGGATGCCGTAGATGGGGGAGTCCTCGTCGCCAGTGAGCCGGCCGCCGTATTCGAAGCGGATGGTGACGGGCTGGCTGACGGCGAGGGGCTGAGCGAAGTTGACGCGGACGGAGAAGTTCTCGTAGCCGCGGGAGTTCTGGAGGGAGTTGCCCTCGGCGTCGGTGACGCGGGTGATGTTGAGGGCGTTGTGGAGTTCGAAGGTGGCCGACAGGATGCGGTCGGCGAGGGGGATGAAGGTGACCTCGGCGGCGGCTTCGATGGCCTGGCTCTGGAGGACGGGTTTGAGGGTGATCTTGTAGGAGACGACGTCGATGCCGGTGCGGCGGTCCTGGGCATGGGAAGGGAGCAGGGCCGCGGCGGCGACGAGCACGGTGAGGACGGGCGTTCTGAACTTCATGGCTTATCGCTTCCCTTTTATAGATGCAGCAATGCGGGCGGCAGCGCAATCAATCGGGTCGTGGGCGGTGGCAAGCGAGGCCGACACGCGGGCGAGCGAGTCGATCATGCGCTGGCGGGATTGGGGTGAATCGAGCAGGGTGGCGGTTTCGGCGGCGATGCGCTCACCGGTCATGTCGTTCTGTATCAATTCAGGTACGACGGGGGATTGGGCGACCAGGTTGACCATGGAATAGAAGGGGACGTTGACCAGGGGACGGCCGAGGATCCAGGTGGCCTGGGTGACCTTGTAGTAAGTGACCATGGGGGTGCCGAGCAGGGCGGTTTCGATGGTGACGGTGCCGCTGGCCGGCAGGGCGACGCCGGCGTGGGCGAGCGCGTCCCAGGTTTCGCCGGAGATCAGCCTGGCGCCGGTGGATTGAAGGAACGGGGTGAAATAATCGGGTCCGAAGCGGCGGGCGGTGTCTTCGGGGGTGGCAAGGAGGAATGTGCACTCGCGGGCCGTGCGGATGCGCGAGATGGCATCGGCCAGGGCGGGCAGGTGGCGGCCGGCTTCGCTTGTGCGGCTGCCTGGGCAGAGAGTGATCAACGGGCGGTCCTCCGGGATACCGTGTTTGGCGAAGAAGTCCCTGCGAGTCAAGGATGGGCGGACCAGCCGCGAGAGCGGATGGCCGATGTAAAAAGCCTCCACGCCCCTCTGGCGGAAGAACTTCTCTTCAAAAGGAAAGATGCAGTACAGCTCTTTCACGTTTCGCTGGAGCTGTTTGACGCGGCCCTCGCGCCAGGCCCAGGCCTGGGGGGCGACGAGGTAAAAGACCGGGATGCCGAGGCGGTGGAGGCGGCTGGCGACGCGGAGATGGAAGTCCGGGCTATCGGTGAGGATGGCGGCGGCGGGACGGAGGCGCTCGGCCTCGGCGATGAGTTTGCGGTATTCGCCATAGATGCGGGGGATGTGGCGGAGGACCTCGACGATACCGGCGACGGCGAGGCTGGCCATGTCGACAACGGGCCGGACGCCGGCGGCTGTCATCTGCTGGCCGGCGCAGCCGAACAGTTCGACGTCACCGAGGAGAGCGCGGAGGGCGTGGGCGAGGGCGGCGGCGTAGCGGTCGCCGGAGGATTCGCCGGCCGAGATCAGGATGCGCGTGGGCACTCGTACTCAGTTTATCGGTGTTTGGCGGTCGGTCTGATAGACTGAAAGCGGCACCCGGGCCGCGGTCCGGGTGCTTTAAGTGTGTCATGTCATTGCCGAATCCCCTCCAGCGGCTCACCGTGCGACAGTTCGCCGACCGATTCAAGAACGAAATGGTCCCGCTCGGCAGCCGCTTCACCTACTTCTGCGCGGCCGTCTCGCTTGGGCCGGACGAGTTGAAAGAGTATCTGGACGAGCCGGTGGCGGCGTTGCCGCCGAAGCTGGCCTCGATGCTGCCGCCGATTCAGATTCTGTTGGTGCCGTATCTGAAGCACGACGGCAAGCCGCAGGGCAGGAAGCGCCGCGACGTGCTGGTGGCGACCGAGAAGCCGGAAGAGGATGCGTCGTCGCTGGCGGCGGCGCTGGTGCCGACGCCGGATACGCTGTTGGCATTCGCGGTGACCGACACGGAGGTGGCCGATTACCACTACCGGTTCTACCGGGCGATTTCGGAGATCGTGGCGGGCGAGGGGATTCCGGTTGACTATGTGGAGTTGCTGAGGGGCGAGATCAAGACCGGGGCGCATGGGGAAGTGGACGAAGAGTCGTGGCGGCTGAAACTGGAGTTGAACGGCGGGGACGCGGCGGCGGCGAAGATGCCGAAGCGGTTCACGGCGTACGTAAAGCAGAGCTTTACCGACACGCTGACGCTGTATCTGCATGGGATCTGTTGCGACATTGACGTGGATCCGGGTCCGCGGCAACTGGCGAGCAACCTGATCAGGAAGCGGCTGCGGTATTTCCGGGGGCTGTATCCGCCGCCGGAGGGCTATGCGGTGCTGCCTGAAGATCAAAAGTAGAGCCTTTACAGAACAAAGTACTTGACGACGCACCCACTTTGAGGGTGTAATGCCCATGTGGGCACAGTCAAGTCACTTCAAACGCGTCCGCGGGAGCCTGTTCCTATCCACGAGCATGCGCTGGGGCAGATCGACTACATTCGAAGCACGATGGAGCGGGCCGGGTCGTTTACGGCCGTGCCCGGGGCCGGGGGCATTCTGATGGGGTTGACGGCGATGGGGGCGGCGTGGCTGGCGCACGGGCGGCAGAGCGCCGAGGGGTGGCTTGCGGTGTGGGCGGCGGAGATGGCGCTGGCGTTTGCGATTGGGGCGGCGGCGATGGTGAGCAAGGCGAGGCGGGAGGGGTTGCCGTTGTCGGCGGGGGCGTCGAGGAAGTTCATGGCGAGCTTCCCGCCGGCGCTGCTCGCCGGGGCGGTACTGACGTGGCCGCTGTTCCATGCCGGGCAGTTGGATGTGCTGGCGTCGGTATGGTTGTTGCTTTATGGGGTGGCGGTGATTGCGGGAGGTGTGTTTTCGGTGCGGATCGTGCCGGCGATGGGGGCGGCGTTCATGATGTTGGGGCTGGGACCGCTGATCGGGCCGCAGGCGGGACGGGACCTTTATCTGGGCGCTGGGTTCGGCGGGCTGCACATGGTGTTCGGCTGGCTGATCTACAGGAGGCACGGTGGCTGAGGCCTTGAGGAAGAAGACGCCGGAACGCGGGCTGGAACCTGTCAGGAAAGACCTGCCGGAGTTGGAGCGGCTGATCCACGAGAAGACGCGATTGGGGATCGTGAGCGCGCTGGCGGCATCGTCGCCGCTGGCGTTTGGGGAGCTGAAAGAGATTCTGGGGGTTTCGGACGGCAACCTGAGCGTGCATTCGCGGAAGTTGGAGGATGCGGGGTATGTGGGGTGTGTCAAGAGGTTTGAAGGGCGGGTGCCGAAGACGGAATTCAGTTTGACGGATGAGGGGCGGAAGGCGTTTGGGAAGTATCTGGACCATATGGAAGCGCTCGTGAAAGCGATGCGCGGGAAGGCGTGAACGGAGATGGGACTGCATGTGGCGATCATCATGGACGGCAACGGGCGCTGGGCGACGGCGCGGCGGATGCCGAGGATAGCCGGGCACAGGGCGGGTGCGGCGACGGTGAGGCGGGTGATTGAAGAGGCGCCGGCGATGGGGATTGGGACGCTGACGCTGTATGCGTTTTCGTCGGACAACTGGAAGCGGCCGGTGGAAGAGGTGACGGGGCTGTTCATGTTGCTGGGGGAGTTTCTTGAGCGCGAGACGAGGGCGCTGGTAGAGAAGGGGGTGCGGTTCAGCGCGATCGGGCGGCGGGACAGGCTGGACAGCCGGCTGGTGAGGATGCTCGAAGCGACGGAGGCGGCGACGGCGGGCGGCGGAACGCTGCACTTGCGGGTGGCGATTGATTACTCGTCGCGGGATGCGCTGCTGGCGGCGGCGCGGGATGGAGCGTCGACGCGGGAAGAGGTTACGGCGCTGCTCGGGGGGGCGCCGGATGTGGACGTGCTGATCCGGACGGGCGGCGAGAAGCGGTTGAGCGATTTCCTGCTGTGGGAGAGCGCGTATGCGGAGTTGTTCTTCACGGCGACGGCGTGGCCGGACTTTTCGAACGGAGAACTGGGCCGGATGCTGGAGGAGTTTCGATCGCGAGACCGGCGGTTTGGGGCCGCGCCTGCTGTCGCCGCCTTTGCATTGCGATAGAATCGGCGCATTATGCAACGCAGATCGTTTCTAGCCAGTTCCGGCCTCACCGGTACCGCGTTTGCCGCATCCGCCGCGGCGCAGGCAGGCGCGGCGACGCCCGCGATCCTTGAATTCCGTTACTTCCGCTGCCGCAACACGACAGATAATCAACGGGCGCGGTTGAGCGAATGGCTGTCGAGAACGGTGGCGCCGGCGATGGCGCGCGTGGGAGCAGGGCCGCTGGGATTGTTCAATGCGTCGATCGGAGAGGACACGCCGTTTATTCTGGGCGTGCTGAGCCACGCCTCGCTGGCCGCCTTCGACCAGACGTATGCGAAACTGATGGCCGACGAGGGGTTCCGCACGGCGACCGAGGCGTTTCTGGCCGGGCCGGGCATCCCATATCAGCGCATGGAAGTGCAACTCCTGCGGGCGTTCAAGGGATTTCCGGCGATCGAGATTCCGGCGAAGAAGGACGGCGCGCGGCTGTTCGAGCTGCGGTGCTATGAATCGAACACGCCGGTGTCCCTGGCGAAGAAGATCGGCATGTTCGAAAACGGCGAGATCGACCTGTTCCGCAAGTACGGCCTGGCGCCGGTGTTGTTCGGCGAGACGATTGTGGGGCCGAAGATGCCGAACCTGACCTACATGGTGGCGCACGATTCGCTGAGCGCGCGCGAGGCGAACTGGCGGGCGTTTGGCGGCAGTCCGGAATGGAAGAAGATGGCTGCGACGCCGGGGCTGAGCGACGGCGAAGTGGTGTCCAACATCAGCACGACGCTGCTGACGCCGATGGCGGGTTCGCAGATACGGTAAGCGCGGGCTCGTGATGTTCGATCCGAAGGAGCATCCGCACAGGCGGTACAACCCGCTGACGCGCGAGTGGGTGCTGGTGTCGCCGCACCGGACCAGGAGGCCGTGGCAGGGGCAGGTGGAAGAAACGCCCGCGAATGCGAGGCCGGCGTATGATCCGGGGTGTTACCTGTGTCCGGGCAACAGCAGGGCGGGGGGCGAGGAGAACCCGGAGTACACGTCGACGTTCGTCTTTCCGAACGGCTTCGCGGCGCTGTTGCCGGGAGAGACGGCGGCGGGCGCCGCGGCGGCGGATCCTTTCTTCCAGATGGAGCCGGTGACGGGAATCTGCCGGGTGATCTGCTTTTCGCCGCGGCATGATCTGACGCTGGCCGAGATGAGCGTGGCCGAGATCCGGCCGGTGGTGGATTGCTGGGCGGAACAGACGGCGGAGTTGAATTCGACGCCGGGGATCGGGTATGTGCAGATCTTCGAGAACCGCGGCGAGATGATGGGATGCAGCAACCCGCATCCGCATTGCCAGATCTGGGCGTCGTCGGTTGTTCCAAACGAAGTGGCGAAGGAAGACGCGGCGCAGGCCGAGTATTTCCACGCCCATGGGCGGACGCTGCTTTCGGATTATCTGGAACGGGAACTTGAAAAGGGCGAGAGGGTGGCGGCGGTGAACGAGGGGTTTGCGGCGCTGGTTCCGTTCTGGGCGGTGTGGCCGTATGAGGTGATGATCGTGAGCCGGCGGGCGGTGGCGGGTATCGACGATTTGAGCGGCGGCGAGCGGGACTCGCTGGCGGCGATTTTGAAGACAGTGACGACGCGATACGACAACCTGTTCCGGGCGCCGTTTCCGTATTCGTTTGGATTTCACCAGAGGCCGGCGAAGGGCGGCGAGGGGTGGCATCTGCATGGCCATTTCTATCCGCCGCTGCTGCGGTCGGCGGTGGTGAGGAAGTTTCTGGTCGGCTACGAGATGCTGGCGATGCCGCAGCGAGACATCACGGCGGAGTGGGCCGCGGCGCGTCTGCGCGAGTTGCCGGAGACGCACTACCGCAATCCCGGGGAGTGTCGAATGAGGGATGCGGCGCGATAAGGCGCCGATGGCAGCGAGTTTCCGGACGCGGCTTGCGGTATGATCCAGTGGACGGAGGTACGCTGGCGTGATTGCAATATATGTGCCCTGGTGGATGTGGGTGGTGTTGGGGATGGTGTTGTTGCTTGGCGAAGTACTGACGCCAGGCGGATTTTTTATCATCTTTTTCGGAGCGGCGGCGGTGGTGGTGGGATTACTGAAGGCGCTAGGCCTGGAGATGGCGCTTTCCTACGAGTTGATGCTGTATGCGGTGCTGTCGGTGACGGGACTGATGTTCTTCCGCAAGCCCCTGCAGAAACGGTTCAAGCAGTTGACTCCGAACATCGCCGCGGACGAAATCACGGGCGAAGAGGGCAAGGCGATTGAGGAGATCGCGGCCGGCGCGACGGGCAAGGTGGAGTTGCGCGGCACGTCGTGGAACGCGGTGAACGCCGGCGAGGCGGCGCTGGCGAAGGGGGCCGCCTGCGTCGTGGACAAAGTGACTGGTCTCACGCTCACGGTGCGCGCGAAGTAGGCTGGCCAGGGGATTGGTTTAGAAAGGAACGGAAATGGAACTCGGAGCACTTTTCGCGGTTGGCTTTTTTCTGTTGCTGGTGCTCATCATCGTCGCCAAGACGGCGGTGGTGGTGCCACAGCAGAACGCCTATGTGATCGAGCGGTTGGGCAAGTACGCCGGGACATTACAGGCAGGATTCCACATCCTGACGCCCTTTGTTGATCTGATCCGCTACAGGCACTCACTGAAGGAACAGGCCGTGGATATCCCCGAACAGGTCTGTATTACCCGGGATAACGTTCAGGTGGCGGTCGACGGAATCCTCTATCTGAAAGTGCTGAACCCGGAGCGGGCGTCGTACGGGATCTCAGACTATCAGTTCGCCATCCGCCAACTCGCGCAGACGACGCTGCGTAGCGAAGTGGGCAAGATCGACCTGGACCGGACGTTTGAAGAGAGAACCAATATCAACGCCCAGGTGGTGAGCGAACTGGACAAGGCCAGCGAACCCTGGGGCGTGAAAGTGTTGCGATACGAGATCAAGACGATCGCTCCGCCGCACGACATCCTGGCAGCGATGGAGAAGCAGATGCGGGCGGAGCGCGAAAAGCGGGCCACGATTCTGAACTCGGAGGCGTCGCGCGAGGCGGCGATCAACAACGCCGAAGGCGACAAGCAGAAGGTGATCAAGGAATCCGAAGCCAACCGGCAGTTGCAGATCAACCAGGCCGAGGGCGAAGCATCGGCGATTCTGGCGGTGGCGACGGCGACGGCTGAAGGGTTGAGGAAAGTGGCGGCGGCGATTCACGACAAGGGTGGATTCGAAGCCGTGCAGTTGCGGGTGGCGGAGGCCTACATCACCGAGTTCGGCAAGCTGGCCAAGGCGGGCAATACTCTGATCGTGCCAACGAATCTGGCCGACGTGGCCTCGTTCCTGGGCACGGCGATGAACGTGATCAAGAAGACGGAAGGGGGCGGCGGCGCTGTCGGCCGGTAAGCCGGGTAAGGAGACCGAGATCAAGCTGAGGTGCGGGCCTGCCCGAGAGGCCCGCACCATGCTGTTGGGGTGCGGTTTTCGGGAGCGGACGCCACGGACGTTTGAACGCAACGAAGTGTTCGACACGGACGCGCTCGCGCTGCGAGGGGAGCGGAAACTGCTGCGGTTGCGGGAGTACGGCGAAGAGAGGATTCTGACGTACAAGGGGCCGCCGGAAGCGGGTCCGCACAAGGTGCGCGAGGAGATCGAGACGCGGGTGGAGGATGCGGCCGCGATGCGGGCGATACTGGTGCGGTTGGGGTATGAGGTTGTGTTCCGGTATGAGAAGTACCGGGCGGAGTATGAGAGGGACGGCGGGATGGCGGTGGTGGACGAGACGCCGGTGGGCAACTTCATCGAATTGGAAGGCGAACCGGAGTGGATTGACCGTTGCGCGGCGGCGATGGGATTCACGGCGGCGGACTACATCACGCTGAGCTACGCGTCACTGTATCTGGAATGGTGTGCGCGGCAGGGCGTGGAGCCAGGCCACATGGAGTTCGCATCGTCCGGAGACTGACCTATCAGATCGCGCGGCTTGCCCTACAATAAATAGCGTGCAGGGCAAACTCTCCATGGATGAGGCAGTCGGCTGCCTCGACGCCGTTCGCAACGAGATCGGCCGTGTGATCGTAGGACAGCAGGAGGTGATCGACGGCGTGCTGATCTGTATGCTGTCGGGCGGACATGTTCTGCTCGAAGGCGTACCGGGTCTGGGCAAGACAACGCTTCTGCGGACGCTGTCGCGGGTGCTGCACCTGCGCTACTCGCGAATCCAGTTCACGCCGGATCTGATGCCGGCCGACATCGTCGGGTCGATGGTGATGGAGACCTCGGACGGAGGGCATAAGGTGCTGCGCTTCCAGCCGGGCCCGATCTTTTCGCACCTGGTACTGGCGGACGAGATCAACCGGGCGACGCCGAAGACGCAGTCGGCGCTGCTGGAGGCGATGCAGGAGCGGACGGTGACATCGGGCACGACGACGCACGAGTTGGAACGTCCATTCCTGGTGATGGCGACGCAGAACCCCATCGAGATGGAGGGCACGTATCCGCTGCCCGAGGCGCAACTGGACCGTTTCCTGATGAAGATCCTGGTGGAATATCCGTCGAGGGAGGAACTGAACACGATCGTCGAGCGGACGATTCAGTTTGAGGAGCCGGCGCTTCAGACGATCATCGACAGGGAGAAGATCCTGGCGATTCGCGACCTGTGCCGGGGCGTGCTGGTGGCGCCGCATGTGCTGGATTTCGCGGTGAGCCTGGTGATGGCGACACAGCCGGGGACGGCGAACGCCCACGCGCTGGCGAACAAGTACATCCGCTATGGATCGTCGCCGCGCGGGGCGCAGGCGCTGGTGGAGTGCGGCCGGGTGGCGGCGTTCATGAAGGGCCGGGCGCATCTTTCGGTGGACGACGTGCGGGGCGTGGCGGCGTCGGTGCTGCGGCACAGGATCATCCTGAACTTCGACGCGCACGCCGACGAGCAGACGCCGGACTCGCTGCTGAAAGAGATCATTGGCGCGGCGGCGGCCGCGGCGGCGCGCGGCTGAGCCGGACGGCGAATCGATGCCCGCGCCGGTCATAGAACGGTCCCTGCTGGAAAAGCTCGAACGGCTGACCATCCGCTGGCAGAAGTCGTTCAGGGGCCTTGTGGGCGGTCACAATCCGTCGCGGTATTCGGGGCCGGGGCAGGAGTTTCTCGACCACCGCCACTTCCATCAGGGCGACGACTTACGGGCGGTGAACTGGCGCGCCTACATGCGGCTCGAGAAGTTGTTCCTCAAGATGTTCGAGGTGGAGCCGAGGACGCCGATCCGGCTGCTGATGGACGCCAGCGCGTCGATGACGGCGGGCGTGCCGTCGGGTCAGATGAGCAAGTTCGATTACGCACGGCGGTTGGGCGCGGCGCTGGTCTATGTGGGGCTGGTGAGGCACGACACGATCGTGATCCAGCCGTTCCACGACCGGCTGGATGACACGATGATCGCCAGCGGCGGGCGGCACCGGTTCGGACCGGTCGCCGATTTTCTGGGCGATCTGCAGCCCAAGGGTCCGGCGTCGATGCTCGAGGTCGCCAGACTGTTCATCAACAAGTATCCGAAGCCGGGCCTGGCCGTGGTGATCTCGGACTTCCTCGATGAACAGGACGTGCTGCAGCCGCTTCAATACATGGCCGACTTTGGACACGAACTGCTGCTGATGCAGCTTTGGACGGATTTCGACCGCGATCCCGGGGCCGATGGCGACCTGCGGCTGAAGGATGCGGAGAGCGATACCGAACTTGAGTTGAGTCTGAGCGAGGAGGCGCGCCGGGCATACATCGCCGAGTTCGACGTCTACTGCGAGCGCGTGGCTAACCTGGCGTTCCGCAATGGCGGGCGCTACGCCGGCTTTGCGACATCGCTGGCTCTCGAGGATGCTCTTTTCACCGCGCTTGACTGGTCCGCCGCCACGGCGGCAAGGAGGGGCGGCTAAGTGTTCTTCGCCAACCTGACTCTCCTTGAACTCGGCGCGCTGTTCGCCGCCGCGGCCGGGTTGACGGTGGCGCTGTACCTGCTCAGCTTCTCGCGCAGGCAGGTGGTGGTGTCGACGATGCGATTCTGGCAGGCCGCCAAGCGGGCCGCGGAGCGGAAACGGCGGAGGCGGATCGACGAACCCTGGTCGCTGCTGATGCAGTTGCTGGCGTTGGCGTGCCTGCTGCTGGCGGTATCGCAGCCGAGATGGGGGTCGCCGGAATCGACGGGGCGCGACCATGTTCTGCTGATCGACACCTCGGCGTGGATGGCCGCGCGGTCGGCGCAAGGGCCGCTGGAGGGGGAGGCTGAGAAGGCGTCGCTGGAGTGGCTGGCGACGCTGCCGGATGAAGACCGTGTGATGGTGGTGGAAGCGGGCCCTCTGGCGTCTCCGAAGACGCCGTTTGAATCGAACAGGGAGAAGGTAAGGCAGGCGATCCGGGCGGCGGCGCCGGGGGCTGGCGCGCTGGATCTTGAGCAGGCATTCGGACTGGCGGTGCAGGCGCTGCGTTTGCAGTCCACACGGCCGGGCGAGATTGTGTATGCGGGGGCGGGGCGGGTGAGCGAAGCGAGGCCGGAGACCATCGCCGCGCCGCCGAACGTGAGAGTTCTGCCATTGCCAGAGGTGCGGCAGAATGCGGGGTTGGTGCGATTCTGGGTGTCGCGTGATGAAGGCGGTTCAGGCTGGAAGGCTTATGTCACGGCGCGCAACGATTCGCCTTCGAGGCGGGCGGTGCCGGTGGTGCTGGCGATGGGCGGTGCGGTGGCGGGCACGCGGATGCTGGACCTTGCTCCAGGGGCCGAGGCGACAGCGGCGTTCACGCTGGCGACCAGGGCCGGGGCGTGGGTGGAGGCGCGGCTGGGCGTCAGGGACTCTTTTCCCCAGGACGACCGGGCTGTGCTTGAATTGCCCGCCCAGCCGGCGTTGCGCATCGCCGTCTACTCAGATGAGCCGGAACTGTTGAGGCCGTTGCTGGCCGCGGATTCGCGCAATGAAGCGCGGTTTCTCACCCCGTCGCAATACCGGGCCGATGCTGACGCGGACCTGGTCGTCATTGACCGGTTTGCGCCGCCGTCGCCGCCATCGAAGCCGGCGCTGTGGATCGAGCCGCCGCCGCCGTCGAGCCCGATTCCGGCGAGGCGTTTCACCGAGCCGGTTGTGCTGACCGGTTGGAACACGCGCCACCCGCTCGGCGCCGGGCTTCGCTCACGCGACTTGAAGCTTGATTCGGGCTTGCTGCTGGATCCCGCTGAAGGCGATCTGATGATCTCGGAGGCCGGCGGCCGTGTGTTGATGGCGGCCCGGCCCGGCGACGTGAAGCAAGCCGTGCTTGGCTACCATCCTGGGCGGCCTGCGTTGAAGTACGAACTCTCGGCGCCGCTGCTGATGGCGCATCTGCTCGAATGGTATGCGCCGGAGATCTACCTGCGGCGTGAGGTGCTGGCCGGGGCGCCGGGGGCGATTTCGATCGAACTGGACGAGTTGACCGATACCGAGCGGGTGAGGGTGTTGAACAGCAGCGGCGACGCGTTGCCGTTTACGGTCGACGGGCGGGCCGTACGATTCTTCACGGCCGGCACTGATACGGTGCGCGTGATTGCAGGGTCGGCCGAGCGGACGCTGTCGCTTTCGCTCCCCGACGCCGGAAGGTCGAAATGGACGCCGGGCGCGGGCGTGAAAACGGGCGCGGGTCCGAGGCAGGCGTCGGCGGCGGTACCGAGGGATCTGTGGCCGTGGTTTGCGCTGGCAGGGGCGGCGCTGCTGTTGATCGAGTGGTGGATCTACGGCCGCAAGCGCGCGCGCGCCGGGCGGGAGCGGCGCGTGATGGCGGCGCTGAAAGCGGCGGCGGTGCTGGCCGCGCTGGCGGCGCTGATGGAGCCGTCGATTCCGGTGAACGAAACAAAGATGGCGGTGAATGTTCTGGTGGACACATCGTCGAGCGTGGAGGGCAACGACCTTGTCCAGGCGAGCGCGGTGGCGCGTTCGATCCAGTCAAGCAGCGGGCGGCACGAAGTGCGGATCATGCCGTTTGCGCGGCATTTGAATCCGCCGGCCGGGGTGCTGCCGGACGGTTCATCTCTGGCGCAGTCCACCGGCGAGGCGGGGCGGGCGACGAACATCGAAGGCGCGCTGACAGAAGCGATGACGGTGCTGCCGTCGGGGTTGGTGCCGCGGATGGTGTTGGTGAGCGACGGACGCGAAACGCTTGGGTCGGCGGCACGCGCGGCCTATCAGGCGCGGCAGTTGGGCATTCCCGTGGACACGGTGGTGCTGCCCGGAAGGCCGGAGCCGAAGTTGAAACTGACATCGCTGCGGATGCCGGCGGTGGCGTTCACGGGCGAGAGGATTCCGATCGAGATCACAGTGGAAAGCCCGGCGGCGGCGAATGCGACCATCGAGATTCTCGCCGAGGGCAAGAGCATTGGCCAAAGTCCGATTGACCTGACTGAAGGGACGAACTCGCTGCGGGCCACGGGATCGGTCGTCACGCCGGGCGCCATCAGCGTGACGGGCATTCTGCGCGCGGGCGAACTGGGCGAGTTGCGCTTTGAACAGGCGCTGTCGCTGCGGCGGCCGCGGGTCCTTTACATGTCGCAGGATCAGCCGGGCATGGAGAAGCACTTGATGGGCGTGCTCAACGCGGCGCAGTTCGACGTTGTGCCGGGGGCCGACATGCGGCGGGCGGTTCTCGAAGACTATCAGCTCGCCATCTTCAACAACTACGACCTTGAATCGCTGCCGATGCCGACCAGGATCGGGCTGGAGCGATTTATCCAGCGCGGCGGCGGCGTGCTGGTGATCGGCGGCGAACACAACATTTACGTCGATAAGAAGGGGCGTCCGGCGGATCCGCTGGATCTGGCGATGCCGGCGACGGTGGCGCCGCCGAAGTCGCCTGAAGGCACTTCCGTGATCCTGATTGTCGACAAGTCGTCGTCGATGGAAGGGCGCAAGATGGAGCTTGCGCGGTTGGCGGCGATCGGCGTGGTGGAGAATCTGAGGCCGATCGATTATGTCGGCATACTGATTTTCGACAACTCGCATCAGTGGGCCGTGCCGCTGCGCCGGGCCGAAGACAAGAACATGATCAAGCGCCTGATCGCCGGCATCACGCCGGACGGCGGCACGCAGATAGCGCCGGCGCTGACCGAGGCGTATAGGCGCATGTCGACGGCGACGGGAGCGTACAAACACATCGTGCTGCTGACCGACGGCATCTCCGAGGAAGGCGATTCGCTCACCGTGGCCAAGGACGCGGCCGAGAGGCGGGTGACGATTTCCACGGTCGGGTTGGGCCAGGACGTCAACAGGACGTATCTCGAGAAAGTGGCCGTTGCGGCGAAGGGCAAGTCGTATTTCCTCACCGATCCATCAAGCCTGGAGCAGATTCTGCTGAAGGACGTGATGGAGCATACGGGGTCGACGACTGTTGAAAAGACGCTCGAGTTGAAGGTGATCCAGAAGGCCGAGGTCTTCCGCGATGTGGCGCTGGAAACGGCGCCGGCGTTGAAGGGCTATGTCAGGTTCGATGCCAAGAAAGACGCCGATACGCTGCTGGCCGTCCCAGGCGAGGAGCGCAAGGACGATCCGCTGCTGGTGAGATGGCAGTACGGGCTGGGCCGGGCGGCGGTGTTCACCTCCGACGCCAAGGCGCGGTGGGCCGAGGGGTGGATCGGGTGGAATGGCTTCGACAGGTTCTGGGCCAACGTGCTGCGGGACCTGCTGCCGCACGCGCAAAGCGGCGAAGCGACGCTGACACACGATTCGGTGAACGGCACGCTCGTTGCCGAGTACCGCCTGGCGCCGCATCTCCAGGCGCCGGCGGAGCCGCCGACGCTTTACCTGCTGGGTCCGGGCGGGTATCAGAGGCCGGTGACGGTGGAGCGGGCCGGGCAGGGATACTATCGCGCCGTGGCTCCGATTGGTGCGCGGCAGGGGTTGTTCCGGCTGCGCCCGCTGGCCGAGTCGGCTGCATTCCCGGAGACGGGGGTCTATATCCCGGAGATGGAGTTGTCGGCCTACGGCAATAATCCGCGGCTGCTGCGGCAGATCGCCGAGTTCACGGGCGGGATCTTTAATCCGAGGCCGGACGATGTGTTTTCGACCAACGGGCGGTCCGTGCCGTCGTCGCTGCGGTTGTGGCCGGGGTTGCTGGCGCTGGCGCTTCTGCTGAACCTTGCTGAAGTGGCGTGGCGGAAGCTGAAGAGAAGCTGACCGGTTACGGCCTGGACAACTCCACGACTGTTTCGATGTGGTAGGTCTGCGGGAACATGTCGACGAGGGTCGCCTTCTCCAGCCGGTAGCCGCCCTGCATGAGCACGGCGACATCGCGCGCCAGCGTCGACGGATCGCAACTGACGATGTGGATCCTTGGCGGCGCGAGGCGCAGCAGATGGCCGGTGACAAGTTTGCCCAATCCGCTGCGCGGCGGGTCAGCCAGGACGAAGTCCGGCGTGGATTTCAGCCGCTCCAGATGCTGCTCGGCCTGCGCCCGGTGGACCGCGATCGAGAGGCCCGCCTTGCCGGCGTTATGCTCCATGTCGCGCACGGCGGCGCCGTGGCTCTCCACCGAGGCCACCTTTTCGAACCGCCTGGCAAGCGGGATGGTGAACAGCCCGACGCCGGCATAGAGGTCCAGGGCGGACGAGCCGGCTGCCTCTCCCAGGGCGGCATTCACCAGATCGCCGGCGAGATGGCGGTTCACCTGGAAGAAAGCGCCGTGGCTGACGCGGTAGCCAAAGCCGTTGACTTCGTATTCGAGCGCGCCCGTATCGGCGCCGGGCACATGCTGTGCCAGCCACTCGAAGAACCCTTTGGCGAGGAAGCGGCCGCCTTCGGTTTCGAGGGCGTTGATGAGGACGTCGCGGCCGTTTGTGAACAGTTCGATTGAGCGGAGGAAGCGGGGCCAGTGGGGGTCGTGCAGCTTTTTGCGGATGACGCGCAGGGCGTCATTGATGGCCGGCGAGGAGATGGGGCAGTGCTCGATTTCCACCAGTTTGTGTGAGCCGGCGGAGAGATAGCCGATGCGGGCCCGGTCGATGCGGAACTGGTTGCGGTTGCGGTAGTTCCAAGGGTCTGCGGAGATAGTTTCAATGGCGGCGGGTGGCTCGAAGCGGCCGACGCGGCGGAAGGTCTCTTCAAGGATCTCGACTTTACGCGCCAGTTGATATTCGTAGGAGGCGTGCTGGTAGTGGCAGCCGCCGCAACGCTCGAAGACGGGGCAGGCCGGCTCGATGCGGTCCGGCGAAGATTCGAGCCGCTCCTCGGCCTGGGCCTCGAGGATGGAGGCGCGCTTCCTGGGCTGGCCGAGCCGGACCCTCTCGCCCGGCAGGACAAAGGGCACGAACGCCACCTGCCCGTCCAGGCGGACCAGGCCGGCGCCTCCATAGACCCACTTCTCCACGGTCGCTTCAGATGCCGCGCCGGGCTTGGGCGTGGTGTCGGGATTGTTGTCAGGTGTGTCGATCACTTAGGATGAAGATTACCCTTCCACTAACAGTTTTCGCATGAAACCACGTGTCTTGTCGGGCATCCAGCCCACCGGCTCTCTACACATCGGCAATTATCTGGGCGCATTGAAGCACTGGGTCCAGATGCAGCCCGACTGTGAGAGCATCTTTCTCATTGTCGATCTGCACGCCATCACGCTCTATCAGGAGCCGGCTGAACTGCTGAAGAAGATCGAACAGACGGCGGCGATTTTCCTCGCCGCGGGCATCGATCCGAAGCAGTCGCCGGTGGTTGTGCAGTCGCTTGTGCCAGGCCACGCCGAGCTCACCTGGCTGCTCACCTGCACCACGCCGGTGGGCTGGCTGGAACGCATGACGCAGTATAAGGACAAGTCGGCCAAACAGGAATCCATCGGCGGCGGGCTTTTGCAGTACCCGGTGCTGATGGCCGCCGACATTCTCATCTATCAGGCCAACGTTGTGCCGGTGGGCGATGACCAGTCACAGCATCTGGAGTTGACGCGCGACATCGCCCAACGCTTCAACGCGCTTTACGGCGACACGTTCGTCATGCCGGCCACGAAGCTGCCCTCCGTTGGCGCGCGCATCATGGGGTTGGACGATCCAACGAAGAAGATGTCGAAATCGACGGAAGGGCCGGGCCACGCCATCTCGCTGCTCGATCCGCCATCGGTGATCCGCAAGAAGATCATGCGGGCGACGACGGATTCGCTGCCCGGCGTCGACTACGGCGACATGGGCCCGGGCGTCGCCAACCTGCTCACCATCCACCAGGCGTTTTCCGGCTGGACCGGCGATCAGATGAAAGCGCACTTCGCCGGCATGCGCTACGGCGACCTGAAGAAACAGGTGGCCGAGGCGGTGGTCGCTGGCCTCGAACCCTTGCAGGCCCGCTACGCCGAGATCACGGCTGATCCCGCGTATCTCAGAAGCGTGCTGCGCGAAAGCGCCGAGCGCGTCATGCCCATCGCCGAAGCCACCGTTCGTTTGGTCAAGCAACGCATGGGCGTCTACGTCGGGTAACCGGATATGGCCGCGGGCGGGCAATCGACCTATTCGCTGTCCGCATACGGCCGCCTGCTGCGCGACAACCGCGACTTCCGCCTGCTTTGGTTCGCGCAGATCGTCTCCGAACTCGGCGACTGGTTCTACGCCGTAGCCATCTATTCGCTGCTGCTCGAACTCACAGGGCAGGCGCGCAGCGTCGGCCTGGCCGTGGTGCTGCAACTGCTGCCGCAGGTGTTCATGGCTCCGATGGCCGGCGTCATCAATGACCGTCTGCGCCGACGCAGCGTCATGATCTTCGCCGACATCGCCCGCGTCTTTGTCGTGCTGGCGATGCTGGCGGTGAACTCGCCCTCGATGGTGTGGTTGATCTGGATCCTGCTGTTCACCGAAACCACCATGTGGGCGCTGTTCGAGCCGGGGCGGACGGCGCTGATCCCGAACGTGGCAAATGGCAAGGACCAGATCGTGCTTGCCAACGCGCTGTCGTCGATGACCTGGTCCATCAACCTCGCCATCGGATCGGGCATCGGCGGGCTGATCGCCTGGAAGTTCGGCCGCGAGGCGGTCTTCGTGATCAACGCCGCGAGCTTCGTCGTTTCGGCGGCGCTGCTGTGGGCGATGAAGGTGAATGAGACGCATACCCGGCGACTGCCGCCGGTCCGGCTGCGAGATCTCTTCGACTTCAAACCGACCGTCGAGGGCTTCAAGTACGTCAAGCGGGAGCCGCGCATGTGGTCGACGCTGCTGGTGAAGGCGGGCATGGGGCTGCTGGGCGCGCATTGGGTGATCCTCCCTGTCTTCGGCGAGCGGCTGTTCGTTTGGAAAGAATCGGGGACGCTCTCGATGAGCCTGCTGTTCGGCGCACGCGGTATTGGCGCGCTGATCGGATCGCTGCTCAGCGGTTACCTGGCCAGGAATCAGCCGGACCGGATGAGAAGAGGCATCTTCTGGGGGTTCCTTATCGTTGCCGCTGGCTATATGGCGCTGAGCGGATCGGCTTCACTGTGGACCGCCTGCCTGTTCGTGATCCTCGGTCATACGGGAACATCGCTGTGCTGGGTCTATTCGACGACCATGCTGCACGGGATGACCGAGGACCGCTACCGCGGGCGAGTGTTCTCGGCCGACTACGCCGGATTATTCCTCGTCATGAGCGTGGTCAGTTTCGCCGCCGCCGTGATGGTTGACGCGGGCGTCAGCGTCAGAGCGGTGGCGTTCGGGACCGGGGTGATCGGCATCCTGCCGGCGGCGCTGTGGTACGCCGCGCAAAGACGCTACTTCCGGGAATAAGCCCGCACAACGGGCGCGCGGGTTACGTCTCCAGGCCTGTTTGAACCCAGCGGACGGACTCGAGATAGAGCGCCGCGATCTGGGGCGTTGCAAGCGGAGCGCATGCTTTGCAGTTCAGGGTTGCAGCGGTGTCGCCCTGCTGCCAAGCCGTGGCGACACTGAGGCATCTCCCGGCGACTCTGTCGCAGGGGCAGCGGCTCTGGACGAGCAGCGCACGCGCCTCGCCCGGCAGGGCCATTTCGTCGCAGATCTCCTCCATCGGCTTGCCCAGCAAAGCTTCGAGCATGGAGAAAAGACCCCCAAGGAAGGCGAGCGGCCGTTCCTCCTCGGCTCCGGCGGCGCCGGCGAGAAGGTCGCTCATGCGGGCGCGGATCAGGGCTTTTTGAAGGAGTTCGCCGTTCCTTCGGCCGGCGATGCCGGATGCTGCGAACATGCCGACGAAGCGGCGCGTCTGGTCGAGCCCCATCCAGAGCAACGCTTCCCTGATAGTGGCGGCGGGCGCCCGGCGGCCCGAGGCGGCCGAATTCACCCACGTCATCAGCTTGAAGGAGAGGTCCAGATCGCGGCTGACGGCAGCTTCAATCACCTTGAGGTCGGGGTCTGTCCGCGCCAGTTCACTGAGCAGTTTCAAGCGCTCCAACTGCGCCGCCGGAAGACGTTTTCCGGACATCAGCTTGGGGCGCTCCAGGAAGTAGCCCTGGAAGTAGTCATAGCCCATGATCTGGGCGGCGTTGAACTCCTCTTCGTTTTCCAGCTTTTCGGCCAGGCACTTCCACCGGCCGCGTTTGGGAACGGCAAGCTTGGCTTCGTGTGGCGCGCCCATCCAGTCCACCTTCACCCAATCGCAGAATTCGAGCAGCGGAGCATGCCGCGGTTCCCCGGTGTAGTCGTCGAGGACAAGTTTGTAGCCGAGGGCCTTCAACTCCCGGCACCGGGCCAGAACCTCGATTGTGGGGATGGTGGTTTCGAGCACTTCGATGTAGACCTTGTCGTTCGGCAGCAACAGGATGCGGTCGGAGAGCAGAAGATCCTGGGTGACGTTCCACAGCGCCGGCTTGCCGCCGGCCAGCACCTTCCAGCCGATGGTGAAGAAGCCGTTCGTCAGGACATCCTCGCTGGCGGCCGAATCGGATTGTGCGGCGGTGAGGGCGTTGGGATCTCCGCGATAGAGGAGTTCATACGCTGCCACTTGCAGGTTCCGATCATAGACGGCCTGGCGGGCAAGATAGCCTTCCATACCTGACCTTATCGCCCAGTGAAACAGGATTGTTACGAAACCGCCGGTGGGCGGATGACGGTGATCCGGTCGAAGCCCTCATCCAGGGTTGGCGGCGTCAGCCGGCCCGCCATCTGCTGCATGGCCGCCGGCGGCACAATCCTGTCCCGCGCCGCGTTGCGGGCGAGGCAGACCTGGACGGGCGTATCGAAAAACACCGCCTCGACCCGGCAGCCGTGCAGTTCGGCCAGACGGATCCAATTGCGGCGCTCGCGGCGGGTGAGGGCGGTGGAGTCGACCCAGGTTTCAAGGCGCCCGGCCGAGAGACGGGCCAGCACCAGGGATCTCAACAGCCTGAAAACAAGACGGTTGTGGTCCTGGTTCGCCTCGTCGCCGGTGATGAGGGCGCGGATGGCGTCCGAGGAAAGCGACGGCTTGCCATGGCGCGCGAGCCAGGTTGACTTGCCCGATCCGGGCAAACCCACAAGTACATAGATCCGCATGGGATTGGAAACCGTCTCTACCGTGCCCGGCTCTTCAGGATACCTCCACCCCGTGGCGCGCCTTGGGGTGGAAGCCGGTGAGATGTTTGAACTCCTCAAGGGCCTGGAAGACGACGGGGCAGATTGCCGCCTGGCGGCAGACCGACGGCATGCGGTTTCCAAGCAGGTCCGCATGAAGCGCGATGGCGGGAAACTGCCTGCATGCCTCCGGCCTGGCCGCGTAGACCATGCAGAGGCCGGCATCGAGAAAGACGCAGGCATCGTCTTGCTGCCTGAGCAGCGTCTCCGAGGAATCGTCGCCGCGTTCAGTGTACAACTGCCTCACCTTGCCTGCGTCCATCCCCAGGAAGGCGGCGATGGCGGCAATCCCGTCCGCGCTCACCGGCACGCGCGTCTGGCGGCAACAGTTGCCGCAGGACTTGCAGTCGAACGTCTGGAGCAGGGCGGCGGCGCGCTCGCGCAACGGATGGTCAGAGATGTGCCGGCCGTGGACATAGCGGCGGAACTCGAGGTCCTCGGCCTCGTGTTGCCGGGCGAGTCGCCGGATCTCGGCCGGATCCGTGAGCATGAACCCACCATACGCCCACTGGCGCGCGAAACCAAACGGGCGCCCGCGGTTCAGATATGGAATTCGAGGATGTCCTCGTCCTGGACCGGGTGGTGGCGGTCCACCATCATGAACTCCCTGCCGCCTTTGCGGAAGCGCCGGGCGAACTTCAGGTGCTTGGCGAAGTCCCGGTGGACGTGACGTGCGGCATCAAGCACCGTCTCGCCCCGCTTCAGCACGTACGGAGCATTCAACTCCGGCTCCTTGCCCGGCGACTTGGTGTAGACGCGCACCAGCTCCAGCAGATCGAACAGCGCCCGGCGCAACGCATCCAGACCTTCGCCGGTCCCGGCCGACACGGCCATCACCCGGTACCTGTCGCCGTAGAGTTCGCGCAGCGCGTCGATGCTTTCGCGTTCGCCCCGCAGTTCACATTTGTTGGCGATCATCAACTCGGGCCGGGTGACCCGCCACTGGTCGAGTTTGGACTCGATGTATTCGATCTCGTCGAGCGAATGCGGATCGTTGGCGTCGATCACCATCAGCGACCGGTCCGCGTTCCGGAACACCTGCGGCAGCCAGGCTTCGGTGAACTCGTCGGCGACGGGCGGCAGGTCGATCAGTTGGATCTGGACGTTCTCGAACGCCATCATGCCGGGCAGGGGCAGGCGCGTGGTGAAGGGGTATTCGGCGACCTCCGGGTGGGCGTGCGTCAGAGCGGCGAGCAGACTCGACTTGCCGGCGTTTGGCGGGCCGGCCAGCGCCACCTGGCCTGCGCCCTCCTTGGGGATGTAATAGAACGGTACTGAGTGAGTGGCGCCCTTCTTCTGGGACTCCTTGCGCGCCTGCGACAGTTTCCGCTTCAGTTCCGCCTGCAGCTTCTCGGTGCCCTTGTGTTTGGGCAGCGTGGCCCACATGCGTTCGAGCGCGGCGATCTTCTCGCTCTGCGTTTCGGCGCGGCGGAACTCCTGCTCCGCCGCCAGATAGTCCGGTCCAAGATTGGCGGGCATGGCCGATGTTTCCGCTGACAGCATATCACCGCCAGCTTCGGCCCCAAATCTCCGCCGAGCAAGCAGCCCAACGGAACTGATTTGGCTGATAGAATAGTGCGTTGCCGCCCATGCTCGGCGGCCGTGGAGGTTCCGAGTGAAGATCTTCGCCCTGCTGCTTCGTTATTGGTCCTACATCTACTCCGGGCTTTTCGGGTTGTTCACCGCCGGCATTGCCGCCGTGCTGCTGATCTCGGGATCACCGAACTTCCGCCTGTCGCAGATCCCGTTCGCGCAGGGCAAGACGGCCCTGTATATCCTGCTGGCGATTGGTTTGACCGGCATTCTGGCTGCGCTGCTGGCGCTGCTGAAGGGGATGCGTCCGCTGCTGCTGGTCTGGACGCTGGTTGTTTTCATCCTTCTGGTCTATGGCTACTTCATCAGCCCGAAGCACTATTTCGTGCTCGGGGCGTCCGAGGCTCGCGGCGCGGCGTGGATCGCCTTCGGCGGGCTGGGCGCTTTTTTCGGCGCGCTGATGCACTACCGCAAGAACAAGCGCTCGTAGGCCGGGAGACCTCTCCCGAAAACAGTTTCGCCCCGGCCGCCTTTGAGGATGAGGCGAACCGGGGCGGATCTATTTCTACCGTCGGCGGAGTGGTCTACCCCCAGACTTCGAGGACCGGCTTGAACTCCAGTCCCTGGTTGTTGGGCAGCAGGTAAAAGCCGCGGCCGAGCGGGTCGTCGCGATAGGACTTGGTCCAGTCGATTCCAAGCGCGGCATAGATGGTGGCTTCGACGTCTTCGGGGTAGATGGGCCGGTTGGCGCTCCAACCTGTCTCGGTGATGGCGCGACCCTCACCATCGGTGGCGCCGATCGCCCGCGGCCCCTTGATACCGCCGCCGGCGAGCAACACCGACATGCCAGGGAAATGGTCGCGGCCCGACTGGCTGTTCAGCGCGCCCACGGTCCTGCCGAACTCGCCCATGGCGACAATCAGCGTTTCGTTCAACGATCCGTCGGCCTTGAGGTCGCTCATCAGGTTGCCGACGGCTTCGTCGAACCGCCGTCCGCCCGAGGCGGCGCTGGTGGCGTTCAGCATGCCCGTGTAGATGCCCGAGTGGTTATCCCAGCCGCCGGTGGTGATCTGGATGAAACGGGTTCCCATATTGGCCCGCAGCAGGTTTCTGGCCGTGATGCAGGCGTTGCCCAGGGTCGTGTTGCCGTAGCGGGCGCGTTCATCGGCGCCGAAGGTGAACGCCTGATCCACCCGGCTATTGAACATCAGCGTGCGGGCCGACAGGTTGAACTGGGCCATTTCGTCGCCCGCCGGCCCGAGCGCGCCCGAGGTGCGGGTTTCCGCGTCGAGTTCGAGCAGCATGTTGTAGCGGCGGTCGAAGCCCGCCTGGCCCAGATACGCGGGCGGCGCGGTGTTGCCGAGCCCGGCCCCGCCAGGCGAGACCTTGAAGGGCGCGTGTTCGGCTTCCAGATAGCCTTGCCCTGGGGCATCGTTGGCGTTGAGGGCGAGGAAGGCGGGCAGTGTGGTGTCCGTGCTCGATGGCCGCAGTTCGCGCGAGACGACGCTGCCGATGTGCGGGGCGATCTTCGATGTGCCTGCCAGCGGATTGCGCCCGATCTGCACCCAGGTCTGGCAGATGCCGTGGACCACCGCCCAGGCTTTGGCCGAGCGCAGCAGGGCCACCGACTCCATGTTCTCTGAGATCTTCGGCATCAATCCGCGCGGCCAGCGGACTCCGTTGTACCCGGTTGGCTCGAAGGCGGAAGGCGTCCAGGACCCTTCCTTCAGGTCGAACGTGTCCACGTGGCTGGGTCCGCCGGCCATGAGGATGAAAACAACGTTCTTGGCTTTGGCCGGCATCGCCGCGGCGTTGGCCGCCGGCGCCAGCGCGGGCAGGAAATAGCTGCCTGTGACGGCCGCCCCGAGGTGCCGGAAGAAGACGCGGCGGTCCAGCGCGGGGCGCTTCCAGAAATGCGTTCCGGCCACTTGGCGCATGTCGCCGCCGAATCGGTCTCGTTTCATATCGCTTCTCCCGTTTGCCCTTCAGTAGCTGTAGATAAAGTCGATCTTGTTGACCAGACTCCAGGCGAGATCCTCGATCGCCGTGTTTCTGGCGGCGCCAGACTTTCCTGTAAGCTGCTTCATCGCCACGCCGCGCTCATACTCGCTCGGCGGCCGCGACAGGAAAGCCAGGAACAGCTCTTCGACCACCTGGCCGTTGTTCTCGTTCCTTGTCAGCCCGGTGATGAACGGCGATGCCGAGCCGCCTGTCTGTCTGATTCGCTCGGTGATCAAAGCGTTGTTCATGACATTCAACTGAAGCAGAATCGAGCCGCTCTGTGATCTCGGCACTGTGTCGCGATTGCCGCGGCTGAAGGTGTCCATGACTTGGGCCACGGCGCGGTTGGAGCGCGGTTCAACCGGTTCGGGCAGTTGGACCGCTTTCGCGACGCGCATGTCTCCCCAGCCCTCCACGGTATAGCCGCGGTTGGCGGGCAGCGTTTGAGTGGCGGCCATGAGCGCGTCGTGGAACTCCTCGCCCTCGATGCGGCGCGGGATATGGCGGGCGAACAGACTGGCCTTGGTGATGTCCCACGCCCCGTCATAGGCCGAATCCAGTTGATAGGCCGACGACTCGGCCAGGACGCGCAGAAATTCGCGGAGGCTGAAATCCTGGCCGCGGGCCACGTGGGCGAGATCGGCGAGCAGTTGCGGGTGCGATGCCTGCAACTCCCAGGGCGCAGGTGGCGGGTTTTTCGGGTCGAGACGCGCCGGATCGAGCGTGTCCACGGGATCGACCAACCCCAGGCCGAACATCGCCTTCCACAGGCGGTTGGCGAAGTTGACGGCAAACAGTTCGTCCTCGGCCATGGCGGCGTGGAAACTCTCCCGCCAGGTCCTGCCCGCGGCCGGAACCTTGCCGTTCCGGTAGGCGGGCGTGTAGCTGGCCGTCGTCACCCCATCCACGGTGGCGGGCGTACGGTTGGGCCGGTTGCCCGATGAAGTGTTCAGGCCGTAGGAACCGTTGCGGACGTCATCCACCAGGAAGCTCAGGTAGTAGTACTCGGTCGTGTCCGACGTTTTGTAAGCAGTCATCGTCGTGCGCGAGAAGTGCGATGCCATCTTCTGCGCGTCGGCCCGTTTGGCCGCGGCGCCCCAGAGGCTGATTGTGTCCAGGTGGCGGCGGCCGTCGTGGCACAGGATACAGTCGTAGTGGCTCATGCCCAGAAAAGCCGTGGCCGTGCGCACCAGCATCATGTCATATGTGTCCTGCGCCGGACCCATCGTGTGGAACGAGCGGACCATGAAGTTGGTCCCGCCGGCGCTCTGGTCGTAGTTCCGGCCGGCGCCGACAATGGCGCCATAGGCGATGTCGCGGAAACTCACGCGCTGCTCGATGGCCTCCTTCATCCAGAAATGGAACGCATTGCGGCCGCGGAACTGGAGGTTCCGGTTCGAGTTCACCTGCGCGTTACCCAGCAGGTCGCCCAGCCACATCGTCCACTTGTCGTTGAACTCCGGGCTGTTCAGCAGGCGGTCGATCAGACCGCTGCGTTTGCCGGCCGAGGTGTCGGCGGCGAATTCGCGGATCTCCTTTACCGTGGGGATTCTGCCTGTCAGGTCGAGCATCACTCTCCGCAGGAAGGTCTCATCGCTCGCCAGGGCGGCCGAGGCCACGCCTTCGGTCTTGAGGCGGTCGAAGATATGTTCGTCGACGAAATTGACGCGCGGGATGGAATCGGGCGAGACGCTCCGTGCGGCCTGGCGCGCGCCCTTCGAGAATCGGACCACCCTCTCATAGGCGTCCTGCCTTGCCCGGTAGGCCTGCAATTCGACGCCCTGCGGGTCGTTCCGGTAGGAACAGTTTTGTCCCGAGGCGTCCGCCTCCTGCTGCTCCAGCGCAGTCTCCGGCGGTTCCACTTGCTGGGCCGAGGCGGGCGCCCCGGAGTAAACATATGTCAAGCACAACACAGCCGCACCGGCTGATCGAATCCATCTGGAGAGTGGATGCATGGGAGCCCTCAGTGTCTCGAATTATAACCCAACAAGGAAACGGACCTAGCCGTCCGCGCGTCTTTCGGGGCGAACCATATGCGCCTCTACATCGCTTTTCTCGCCGCCGCCTCAGTGTTTTGCCCGGCCCTGGCCCAGTCCTACCAGAAACACCACATCACGGCCGGCCTCGGCGCGGCGATCCCCCGTGACGAGTTGAACAATTACTACCAGAACGCGTTCTCCTGGACTCTGGGTTACGGCTACCGCCCCGTCTCGTTCTTCCAGATCGACCTGGGCTACGACGGCGCCTACAACGCCGCGCGTGTGAACGACTTCTATGACAGCCCCGCCTTCGGCTCCATCCGCATCCGCGACTTCCAGCACTACATCCCCGTCGGCGGCCGCGTCGTTCTCCCCCTGGCCGACGGCAAGGCCGAGATCTTCGGCGGCGGCGGCGGCGCCTACATGCGCTACAGCGAAGGCCTCCGCCAGCCCAGCGATTTCTTCCGCGTCGATTGCCCCGTCTGCAACGCCCGCGACGGCTTCGGCTACTACGCCCTCACCGGAGCCAATGTCGCCGTTACGTCCTCACAGCGCCTGCGCCTCGGAGTTACAACCAAGATGTACAAAGGGACCACCGACGGCCTCAGCGTGGGCATCATCCCCGCCGCGAAGACCAAGGACCGCTGGTTGAACGTCTACTTCCATCTGACGCTGAGCTTGTAAGCCCGCCCGGTCAGACCGGCAGTTCGAATCCTTCGCCGAGATAGACCCTTCTTACTTCCGGGTCGCGCGTCAACGCGGCCGGCGATCCGGAGCGGAAAATGCA
>PNKE01000030.1 GCA_013822245.1 Candidatus Solibacter sp. | reverse complement strand
ACGCTACGGTGGCGCGGGGGACGAAGATGTCTCGACACGATTGTCGAGACGGCCGGCCGGAGCCTGCGCCACTAAAAAGGTACCGGCGGGGGTGCGGCTCGTTCGCGGCAGACAGGCCGGGAGGCCTGTCCTACCGGGCGGAGAAGGATTCGAGGAGGCGGGCGGCGGCGGCGGGTCCGACGATGCGGGCGAGGTCTTCGGCGGAGGCCTGCTTGACCTGGCTGAGGCTGCCGAAGTGTTTCAGGAGCTTTTCCATCGATCTGGGTCCGATGCCGGGGATTTCGAGGAGTTCGGAGGTCAGTGTGCGTGCGTTGCGGCGGGTGCGGTGGAAGGTGACGGCGAAGCGGTGGGCTTCGTCGCGGATCATCTGGACGAGGTGGAGGACAGGCGAAGTGTGGTCGAGGATCACCGGTTCGTCCTCGAAACCGTTGACGTAGAGGATCTCTTCCCGCTTGGCGATGGATGCCAGCGGCTGGTTCAGGATGCCGAGCGATTCCAGGGCCGCGGCGGCGGAATGGAGCTGGCCGAGGCCGCCGTCGATCAGCACGAGCGAGGGCATGGACGCGGCCTCGGACTGGAGGCGGCTGTAACGGCGGGTGACGACTTCGTGCATCGAGGCGAAGTCGTTGTTGCCGGCGACCGTCTTGATGATGAACTTGCGGTAGCCGGATTTCTTCATGCGGCCGTTCTCCCAGACGACCATGCTGGCGACCTGGTCGGTGCCCTGGGTGTGGGAGATGTCGAAACACTCGATGCGGGTGGGCGGGTCGTCCATCTGGAGGGCGGCGGCGAGCGATTCGGCGACGGCCTTGGAAGAGGGTTTCAGGACGCGGAAGCGCTGCTCGAAAGAGTGGCGGGCGTTGGAGCCAACGAGGGCGAGCAGGGCGCGTTTCTGGCCGCGCTGGGGGGTGTGGATCTCGACGCGGCGGTTGCGCTTCTCGGAGAGCAGTTCGGCGAGCGAGTCCTGGTCTTCGAGTTCGACGGGGACGTGGATGGTGGAGGGGATGGGCTGGCCGGCGCCGTAGAGTTGCATGAGCAGAGTGGTGAAGAACTCGCCGGGCGAGAATTCATCGAGGTCTTCCCAGAAGATTTCACGGCGGTCGACGATTTTGCCGTTGCGGAGATGGAAGAGGTTGACGGCGACCAGGGGAGGCTCGGCGTGGAAGGAAAAGATGTCGGTGTCGTCGCTGGAGGCCGAGGCCATTTTCTGCTTCTCTTCGACCTCTTCGACGGTGCGGAGGAGGTCGCGGAGGGCGGCGGCGCGTTCGAACTCCATGAGTTCGGAGGATTCGGCCATGCGGCGGCGGAGATCGGCGGCGAGATCGCGGTGGCGGCCTTCGAGGAAGAGGCGGAGGTCGTGGACGGCGGATTGATAGGCGGCGGGGGTGGTGAGCCCGGCGACGCAGGGTCCGAGGCAGCGGTTGATGTGGAATTCGAGGCAGGGGTGGGAGTGGGTGCGGGAGAAATCGACCTTGCAGGAGGGGATTTTGAACGACCGGTGGATGAGGCGGACGAGGCGGTGGGCGAGGTTGCCGGGGAAGTAGGGTCCGAAGTAGGAGGCGCCGTCCTTGCGGACGCGGCGGGTGACGTAGACGCGGGGCCAGGTTTCGTTGGTGATCTTGATGTAGGGGTAGGTTTTGTCGTCGCGGAGCAGGACGTTGTAGCGGGGCTTGTACTGCTTGATGAGGTTGTTTTCGAGGGCGAGGGCCTCTTTCTCGTTGTCGACGAGGATGTAGTCGATGGCGGAGGCGGCGGAGATGAGGGAAGAGGTTTTGCGCTCGGCGAGGCGTTCGTCGGAGAAGTAGCCGCGGACGCGGTTGCGGAGGTTTTTGGCCTTGCCGACGTAGAGGACCGTGCCGGCGGCATCCTTATAGAGATAGACGCCGGGGGAGGGGGGCAACAGCGAGGCTCGTTGGCGGAGGTCCATGGGATTGACTGGGACTTATACTTGAATTGTGGCACGCCGGGTCAGCAGCATCGTTGTTTTCGCGGGCATGATGACGGGGGTGTGGGCGTTGGCTCAGCAGCCGCCGGATCCGGGGCAGTTGAAGGAAGAAGACGCGGGCGTGACGGTGGACAAGGAGTATGCCTTCAATCCGCTGCAGGCGGAGAAGGAGTTGAAGACGGGGGATTTCTACGCCAGGAAGGGGGCGCATAAGGCGGCGGCAGGGCGGTATGAGGAGGCGCTGAAATGGAATCCGGGGCTGGCGGAGGCGTGGCGGAAGCTGGCGGTGTCGAGGGAGAAGTTGAAGGACGAGAAGGCGGCGGTGGAGGCTTGGAAGAAGTATCTGGAGGCGGATCCGGAGGCGAAGGATGCGGGGAAGATCCGGAAGCGGATCAAGGCGGGTTGAGGCCGGGTTCCGCGGGTGCGGCGGCGTCGATGATGCGGATGGATGGGGGGGTGGAGGTGGCGGGAGGCGACGTGGGCGTCCTCGGCGAGGATTCCGGCGGGTTTTTCCTAGGCGTATGGGAAGACCGACATATGGGGTGAGCGATAGGGTGGATGGCCCAGGGGCGCTGTCTTCTTTCAACTTAACATGGACGCAAAGCCGGCCCGGTTCGGGGCTGGCTTGCTAGAATGGCGGCGTGACGGCGTTACCGTTTGAACAAGCAAGAGGGATGGTTGTTGAGCGGGTGCTCGCCGGGCGGCGGGCGCCTGAAGTGGAGACGGTCGCGCCGGGCGATGCGCTGGGGAGGGTGCTGGCCTGTGAGATCCGGGCGGACAGGGATTATCCGCCGTTTGACCGCAGCGTGAGGGACGGGTTTGCCGTGCGGGCGGAGGATTTGCCGGGTCCGCTGAGGATCGTTGGCGAGGTGAGGGCGGGGCAGGTTTATCCGGGCGAGGTGGGTGCGGGCGAGGCGGTGGAGACTATGACGGGCGCGCCCGTGCCGAAGGGCGCCGACTGCGTGGTGATGGTGGAACACACGGCGAGCGAAGGCGGGCGGGTGACGGTGGACCGGGCGTATCAGGCGGGCGACCATATTTCGCCGCGGGGGGCGGAGTGCAGGGCGGGGGATGTGCTGATGCGGGCGGGGGTGAGGGTGGGGTATGCGGGGGTGGCGCTGATGGCGTCGGTGGGAATGAGGGAGGCGACGGTCTACAGGCGGCCGAGGGTGGCGATCGTTGCGACAGGGGATGAGATTGTGGCCGATGGGGTGGAACCGGCGGCGCACCAGATCCGGAATTCGAATTCGCATTCGCTGGCGGCGCAGGTGCGGCTGGCCGGGGGCGAGCCGGAGATTCTGCCTGTTGCACCGGATGAGTTGGATGCCACGGCGGCGCTGATTGAGCGGGGGTTGGAGGCGGACTTGCTGCTGCTGTCGGGCGGGGTGTCGGCGGGCAGGTATGATTTCGTCGAGCAGGCGCTGGAGTGGGTGGGAGCGGAGTTTTATTTTGACAGGGTGCTGATACAGCCGGGTCAGCCGCTGGTGTTCGGGCGGGCGAGGGGGAAGTTCTTTTTCGGGCTGCCGGGGAATCCGGCGTCGACGATGGTGTGTTTCGAGGTGTTCGCGCGGGCGGCGGTGGAGTTGATCGGGGGGATGGGAGAGGCGGAGCTGGATCTGGCGGAGGCGGCGCTGGCGGTGGATTTCAGGCACCGGGCGGGGTTGACGCGGTTTCTACCGGCGGTGCTAAGCGAGGGCGGGATTACGCCGGTGAAGTGGGCGGGTTCGGGGGATATTGCGGCGCAGGCGCGGGCAAACTGCCTGATGGTGGCCGATCCGGAGAGGCCGGAGTACAGGCGGGGCGAGCGGATCAGTGTGCTGTTGCGGAGGTAAGCCGGATGAAGAGCAAGAAACTGTCGCACTACGACGAGGCCGGACGGGCGGCGATGGTGGACGTGTCGGAGAAAACGGAGACTCGGCGGACGGCGAAGGCGCGGGCGTTTGTGAGGTTGTCAAAGGCCGTGCTGAAGGCGTTGCCGGAGAATCCGAAGGGCGATCCGTTGGAGGTGGCGCGGGTGGCGGGCATCATGGCGGCGAAGCGGACGCACGATCTGATTCCGATGTGCCATCCGCTGGCGCTGACGCATGTGGATGTGGGCGTGGCGGTGGGGAAAGACGGCGTGGAGATTACGGCGACGGTGGCGACGACGGGCCAGACGGGCGTGGAGATGGAGGCGCTGACGGCGGTGGCGGTAGCGGCGCTGACAGTGTACGACATGACGAAGGCGCTGGATAAGGGGATCGTGATCGAGAGTGTGTGCCTGATGGAGAAGACGGGGGGCAAGAGCGGGGAATGGCGGCGGGGAGAGGCCGGGAAGGCAGGGCGGAAGGGATGATCCGGGCGGCTGTGCTGACGGTTTCGGACAGTTCGTTCAGGGGCGAGCGGGAGGATGTGTCGGGTCCGGCGGTGCGGAGGCGGGTGGAGGGATTGGGGTGGAGGGTGGCGGCGGCGGGGGTGCTGCCGGATGAAGTGGAGGCGATTCGGGAAGCGCTGGCGGGGCAGGCGGCATCGGGCGAGGTGGATGTGATTTTGACGACGGGGGGCACGGGCGTGGCGCCGCGCGACGTGACGCCGGAGGCGACGCGGGCGGTGATCGAAAAAGAGATTCCGGGGCTGGGAGAGACGATGCGGATGGCGGGGCGGGAGAAGACGCCGCGGGCGGTGTTGTCGAGGGCGGTGGCGGGATTGGCGGGGCGGGTATTGATTGTGAACCTGCCGGGGTCGCCGAAGGGGGCGATTGAGTCACTGGAGGCGGTGATCGAGTTGATCCCGCACATTGTGGACCTGGCGGCGGGGCGCACGGGACATCCGGAAGCGGGGCAACCGGCGTAGGGCTGGACGCGTCCATTAGACTGGAGTAGAGAAGCGAATCCCAATGAGATACTTCGTCCAACTGGCGATTGTGGCCGTGTTTGCGGTGCTGACGTACGCGGTGGCGCAGTCGCCGGCGATTCCGATGGCCGTGCCACAGGCGAAGAAGCCGGCCGGTCCGGTGATCCCGCCGCCGGTGGTGACGCCGCCCGCCGCGCCGAAGCCGGCGCCGCCGGCGATGGAGGAAGAACAGGACATGACGCCGACGTTCCGGGGCGCCGTGCAGGTGGTGCTGGTGCCGACGACGGTGGTGGACCGCCGGGGCGAGACGGTGAACGGGCTGATGCCGCAGGATTTCCTCCTTTTCGACAACGACAAGCCTCAGCAGGTGAACCGCGACGTGACGATTCTGCCGTTGAGTTTCGTGATCGGGATTCAGCGGTCGGCGAATGTGGAGAAGATCCTGCCGATGATCAAGAAGACGGGTCCGGTGATCGCGGATCTGCTGGTGGGCCACGACGGCGAAGCGGCGGTGATGAGTTTCGACCACCGGGTGGAGGTGTTGCAGGACTTCACGCGGGACCTGGACAAGATCGACGCGGCGCTGGACAAGTTGAAGCCGGGCGGGCAGAACAACCGCGTGGTGGACATGGTGAACGAGGCCACGTATATGCTGCGGCACAAGAAAGACCGGCGGAAGGTGATCCTGTTGATTTCGGAGACGCTGGACCGGTCCAGCGAATCCAGGCCGCGCGAGGTGGCGACGAACCTGCAGATGCACAATATCGAGGTGTACACGCTGAACATCAGCCGGATCGTGACGCGGCTGACCGAGCGGCCCGAGGCTCCGCGACCGGACCATCTGCCGCCGGGGGCGCGTCCGAGGGTAGGCGTGGCGCCGATGGACCCGACATCACAGAACCAGGTGACCGGGGCGCAGGGCTATGGGGGCGACGCGATTCCGGCGTTTGTGGAGATGTTCCGCGGGGTGAAGGGGCTGTTCATCCGCAACCCGGCGGAGTTGTTCACCGACTTCACCGGCGGGCGCGAATACAGTTTCCTGACGCAGCGCGACCTGGAGCGGGCGATTTCACGCATTGGCGCCGAGATCCGCAGCCAGTATGTGCTGAGCTATGTGCCGAACAACAAGCTCGAAGGCGGCTTCCACAAGATCCGGGTGGAGGTGAAGAAGCCGGGGCTGAAGGTGACGACGCGGCCGGGCTACTGGATGGCGGGCATTCCGGACTAATCGGGGTACGTCACCGATTCGAGGAAGAGGCCGGCCGCCGGGGCGGTCCAGGCGGCGACGTCGTGCGCCGGGCCGCGGTTGGCGATCAACTGGCCGAACTGTTCGACCGTGAGTTCGCCGAGACCCACTTTGACGATGCAACCGGCGAGGCGGCGGACCATGCGCCAGAGGAAGTGCGAGGCCTCGATGCGGTAGAGGACGAGCGAATCCTGGACGACGATTTCGGAGCGATGGACGACGACGGTGGTGGATTCGTCGGGGCGGGCATCGTCCCTGGCGCGGAAGCGGACGAAGTTGTGGCGGCCGGCGGCGAGGGCGGCGGCCTCGGACATGGCGTTCAAGTCGAGCGGGGCCTTGACCCACCAGACGTATTTCTTCGAGAAGGCGCACTTGCGGGTGGATATCTGGTAGACGTAGCGGCGCGCCAAGGCGTCATGGCGGGCGTGGAAGCGGGCGGGAGCCTCCTGGATGGAGAGCACGGCGATGTCGTAGGGCAGTTCCTCGTTGACGATGCGAAGGAACTGTTCGGGCGCAATGCGGCGCTTGACGGCGGCTTTGACGTGGGCGACCTGGGCGCCGGCGTGGACTCCGGCGTCGGTGCGGCCGGCGCCACCGATTTCGGCGCGGGCGCCGAGAAAGATCTCGACGGCCTTGCGGAGTTCGCCCATGACGGTGCGCGCGTTGGACTGTTCAGCCCAGCCCGAGTAGCGCGAGCCGTCGTATTCGATAGTGAGTTTCCAGCAGTTCATCCATTTCAAGCATAATAGGCGGGAAAGCCATGTTGATCGTCCATGTCCACGTACAGGTGAAGCCGGAGTGCGTTGAAGCCTTCAAGGCGGCCACGGAGGAGAATGCGCGCGCGAGCGTCGAGGAGGCGGGCATCGCGCGATTCGACGTCGTCCAGCAGGCCGGCGAGGCGACGCGATTCGTGCTGGTGGAGGCGTATAGGACGGCGGAAGCGCCGGCGGCGCACAAGGAGACGGCGCATTACGCGAAGTGGCGGGACACGGTGGCGGACATGATGGCCGCGCCGCGGACGAGCGTGAAATACGCGAACGTGTTTCCTGAAGACGCCGGCTGGTAGAAAAGGGCGGGACGAGCGGTGCGTTTCGACATCACCACAAACCAGAGGATTGTGTTCGGGCGCGGAGTGGCGGCCGAAGCGGCGGGTGCGGTGCGGAGTCTGGGCGGGCGCGTGTTTCTGGTGACGGGAAGGGTGGCGGAACGGTTTGAGTGGATCGAGAGGGCGGCGGCGCCGGCGGCGGTTTGCAGGGTGAACGGCGAGCCGACGATTGAACAGGCGCGGCGGGCGGCGGCGGCGGCGAAGCAGGCCGGTTGCGATGTGGTGGCGGCCTGCGGCGGAGGCAGCGCGCTGGATTTGGGCAAGGCGGTGGCGGCGCTGGCGGTGAATGCGGGCGACGTGATGGATTACATCGAGGTGGTGGGCAAGGGGGAGGCGATTCCCTGCCCCGCACTGCCGATGGTGGCGATTCCGACGACGGCGGGGACGGGGAGCGAGGCGACGCGGAACGCGGTGTTGCAGGACGAAACGAAGAAGGTGAAGGCCAGCATCCGGCACCAGTCGATGGTCCCGGCGATCGCTCTGATCGATCCGGACCTGACGTTAACCGCACCGGCGGACGTAACGGCGGCGACCGGGTTGGACGCGCTGACGCAGTTGATCGAACCGTTTGTCAGCAGCCGGGCGAATGCGATGACCGACGCGCTGGGCGCCGAGGGGATTCGCCTGGCGGCGGAGGCGCTGCCGAGGTTGTTCAGGGATGGCGCCGACGCCGAGGCGAGGGCGATGATGAGCTGGGCGAGCCTGCTGAGCGGCATCTGCCTGGCCAATGCGGGCTTGGGCGCGGTGCATGGGCTGGCGGCGCCGGTAGGGGCGATGTATGGCGCGCCGCATGGGGCGGTGTGCGCGGCGATGCTGCCTCATGTGATGGCAGCCAACAGGGCGGCGCTGCCGGGGGGCCATGCGGCGCGGTGGCGGTATGGGTTGATTGACGGGTGGGTGGATGCGGGGGAACTGGTGAGGCGGTCGGGGGTGCCGGGGTTGAGGGCGTGGGGGGCGCGGGAAGAGGATTTCGAGGCGATCGCGGCGAAGGCCGCGCAGGCGTTGAGCATGAAGGCGAACCCGGTGGCGCTGCCTGTGGAGACGCTGGTTGAGATCCTGCGGCTGTCGCTGTAGCGAACCTCCGGAGAGACCGCCGGCGGCGGCTACCTGATGTTCAACAGCTTCGTGCCGCGGACGATGACGCGGCGGTAGGAGTGCCAGGCGCCGAGCGGGCCTTCCTCCCTGGAGAAAAACGTCAGGTGGATGACGTCGCCGATGGTGGGGGCGCCGGTGACGCGGTGGGCGGTGTCGTAGGTCTGGGTCCGGGCTTCGATCGCCTTTGGATTGAGGGTGTAAGCGAACTTGCCGCCGGAGACTTCGAGCCACTGATGATCGATGACGGCGCCGGGGATGACGGCGGCGACGTAGACGCGGGAGGCGGTGGAGGAGCCGGTGATGCGGACGCCGGCGACGGGATCCATGTTGGAATCCTCGGGGATGTCGAGTTGGATTTCAGCGGCGCCGGCGGGCTTGTTGCTCTCGATGACATAGAGGTCGCCGCCCTGGGCGGGCAGGCCGGGAACGCCGCCCTTGAAGCCTTGCCACTCGCCATCCATCGTGTAGCGGTAGACGCCGGGCTGGTCGAAGACGAAACGGCCTGGGGCGGAGAAGCCGCCGAACTGGTCGCCGCGTCCGGTGGTGGAGACCTTGCGGCCGTCGGGATAGGTGAGGGTGACGGTGACATCGGCGGGCACGATGGGATCGATCTGGGCGGCGGCGGCGAAAGTGGATCCGGTGGTGAAGACGAGGCCGGGGCGGGGCCCGACGAGATAGAAGCGGGCGCGCTGGCGGTGGGGGCCGATGAGGTCCTCCTCGCCGGGGCCGGTGACGCGGTTGTTGTGGGCGCCCTTTTCGAGCATGAACGCACTGGCGAGATAGCCGGCATAGAGCGGCTGCTGGCCCTGCTTGCGGACGACGACGCCGCCGATGAGGCGGTAGATGTCGCCCGGCAGGTCGCCGTTGGGCGAAGCGGCGATCTGGCCGCCGAAACTGTTGGGTGAGAGCGACCAATAAGGCGCGCGTACGTTGTCCTCGCCGACGATGAAACGGCCCATGAAGCCAGGGCGCGGGCCGGCGGAATAGAAATAAGCCCAATCGGTGATGTATTCGGGGAACAGGTGGGGCGAGTAGCCGTTGGAGGTGACGAGTTGGAGGTTGGTGCGTCCGAAACCCTGGAAGCGGGTGTCGTAGGTTTCGGAGTTTTTGTGCTCCCACATGAGAGTGTGGATGATCTTGTTGGCGCCTTCGCCGTCGCTGGCGATCTGAAGGACGTCGCCGGAGCGGTAGGGGAAGTGGATGTGGTCGAGGTAGTAGGTACCGTCGGGGAAATACTGGCCTTCGCGTTTGGTGTGGCCGCGCTCGACGTATTGCTTGTCGATGTAGAGCTTTTTGCCGCGGGCCTCGATGGGCGAGTCAGTGGGATAGACGACGCCGGCGTGGCGCATGGAGCAGACCCAGTGGTGGCCGTTTTCATCGCGGTAGCGGGCCAGCACATGCGCGGCGTATTCGCCGGGTTCATCGAACACGAGCGGCTTCATCCCTTCGCCGGCCGTGAAACTGCCGCCTGGCGTGGCCTTGCCGGAGTAGCGGATCTCCTTGACGCGCGACGGGTCGGAGTTGGGATAAAGCCGGGCGACGACTTCGACATCGGCGGGAAAGGCCGGAGCGAAACCCAAGGCTCGGCCGTAGAAGTTGCCCACGGGGTAGCTCATGCCCTGGAAGGTGGCGGTGGCGAGGGTCATGCGTTTGGCGATCCAGAAGCGGTAGGTTCCGCCGCCTTCATAGCGGTTGCCGGCGGCGTCTTCAAACCAGCCGGCGGCCTTGACGGTGTGGAGGCCGTAGGCGGAGGGCTTCCAGGCGGTGAAGGCGGATTTCTTTGTTGAGGGCCAGAGTCCGGTGAAGGCGGTGAACGGGGCGGAGCCGAGGTTCTGCACGGAGCCATCAGGGCGGGTGACCTCGATGGTGAGTTGGCCTTTATTTGGCGCCCAGCCGATGTTGGAGCGGGCTTCGATGGAGTCGGGGGGGATCTGGGGTTCGAGCGAATAGGAGATGATGCGGGAGTTGGCGTCGAACAGAGGGAGGATGACGTCGTCCTGGATGAGGTTCCGGCTGGAGAGATTGAACCAGCCTTTGTCCTCGTCGGCGACGACGCCGCGGTAGCCATTCGAGTTGTACCCGTTCAGCAGCACCCAAGGGACACGGGGCTGGATAGAGGCGCCGTCCACTTCCCGGCCCGAAACATGCGTTCCGCTGGCGCGGATGATGGGCGAATAGAGGTGATTCTCGTTCGCCCGGCCTGTGGGGAAGGCGCGTCTGGCGAAGCTCTCGCCGCTGATGGCGACCGTCCTCGATCCGGCCTTGAAGCCGAAGTCGATGCGGACCCGGTAAATGCCGGGCGGCAGATCGGCCGGCAGGGCCTGGCGGAGGACGAAAGCGGCGGTGTAAACGCCGTTTTCGAGTTTGACGGAGGCGAGTTTGATGGTGGCCTGCTGGTCGAAGGGGGTCTGGAAGCCGTAGCCGTAGCGTTTGGTGACGGCGCCCTGGAAGCCGCCTTCGATGGGGAGGCCGGTGGGGGTGAGAAGGGTGGATGCCTTTTCGTCGTTGGCCCAGCGCATGCGCCCTTCGGCGTCGAAGGTGCGTTCGGCGGTGGCCAGGACGATGACGGTATCGGCCTGGACTCCGGCCTGGGCGAGGCTGGCGATGTGGGCGGCGGTGAAGAAGAGGCTGGTGCGCACCTCCACCGTCTCGCCCGGTTTCCAGTGATCGGAGGAGACCTCCGTCTCGGCGCGCCATTCGCCGTGGACGGTCCAGCCGGGGGAGACAAAAGGAAGCACGCCGGCCTGGAGAGTGGACATCAACAGTCCGGCAACCAACAGATTACTGCTCATTACAAACAGAGAATATCAGACCCGCATCTCCTGATCCAGGCCAATTTGCGCCACTCCGGAAAAAGAGAAGCCCCGCCGGCGATCGCTCGCGGGCGGGGCCGTTTGCCGGGCTTGCTGGCTGCCGATTAGAACGGCGCCGGGGTGACCAGCATGACGCGGATGAGTTTCGTCACCGAAACGCCGCGGCTTGAGGTGACGGTCAACTGGACGAGGTATTCGCCGGTGTTGGGTGAGAGTTTCACCGTTGTGGCGGCCGAGTTGGGGCTGCCGAAGGTGATGCTGCGAGGCGCATTGCCGCCGAGGTACTCCCACTTATAGGTGAGAGCGCCGCCGTCGGGATCGGTGGATCCGGAGGCGTCAAAGACGTGGTCGAACAGTTGCGTGGTGAAGTAAGGCGCAACATTGAGAACCACGTTGGGCGGGCGCTGGCCGCTGACCCTGACGGTGATGGACTGGGTGACGGTGTTTTTGGCGCCGCGGGCGGTGAGGGTGTAGATGGCGTCGGTCTGCGGGGTGACGTCGAGCTGGCCGGTCGGGGTGACGGCGCCGATGCCGGAGATCGAAACTTCAACCGCGCCGGAGGTGGACCAGGACAGGCGGACCGGATCGCCGGGCTTGAACGACTGCGACGGCGAAGCGGTGAACGAGAGCACTCGGGCCGTGGGCGCTACCTTGATGGTGACGCCGGCGGTGGAGACGCCGTTCTTGTTGGTTGCGGTGAGGGTATAGGTCCGGGTCTCGGTGGGCCGGACGACGGTCGAGCCGCTGGGAGCCACCTTGCCGAGATCGGTGATCTCGACGCTGTCGGCGCCGTCGACCGACCAGGTCAGGGTTGCACCCTCGCCTTCACCGATTTCGACGACAGTCGAGGTGAACGTGCCGATGGTGGGCGCAGTGCCCTGATCGACGGTGACGGTGACGGTGGAGTTGGTCTCACCGGTCTGGTTGGAGACGGTGATGGCGTAGGTGGTGGTCTCCTTGGGCGAGACGGAGAGGGTGCCCGTGGGGTTCACCTGGCCGATGCCGGAGATGGTGACGCGGTTGGCATTCTCGGTCTCCCAGACGAGGTTGGCGGACTGGCCGGCCCTGATGGTTGAAGGCGCGGCGGTGAAGCGGACGACGCGGGCCGTGGGCTGGTCGACGATGACCTGGACGGTATCCTTCACCTCGCCGGCCTTGTTCCTGGCGGTGATTGTGTAGGTGGTCGTCACGGCCGGAGTGACCTGGACGGAGCCGGAGGAGGCGTTGACGCCGCCGATGCCGGAGATTTCAACGGAATCGGCGTTCTGGGCCTGCCATGTGAGGGTGACCGGCTCGCCGGGCTTGACGCGGGACGGCGTGGCGGTGAACTTGGTGACGGCAACCTTAGGCGTCTCGCGGACGCTGACCGTGGTGCGGGCGAGGGCGGCGAGGCCGAGCGAGTCCCGGACAGTGAGGCGGAAGCTGTAGGTCTGGCCCTCGGCGCCGGTGAAGGTGGCCTTGGACTCGGTGCGGCCGGTGAGGCTGACCGACGGGCCGGCGATCTGATCCCACTGATAAGTGACCGAATCGCCGTCGGGATCGTAGGAAGCCGAGCCGTCGAGGGTGATGGCGCCGGCGGCGACGCCGAGTTGATCGGGACCTGCATCGGCGATCGGGGCGTCGTTGCCGGTGCGGACGCGGCGGGTGAGCAGTTCGTAGCGCACCCTGGGGACGTCGACCGCGACGGGCTTGTCGGAGGCGAACATGTCCTTTGCGCCGGTGTAGTCGCCGAACAGGACGCCGCCGGTGATACGGCCGTAGGTCCTGTTGACGGCGACGAGGGTTTCGTTCCAGCCGCCCTCGATGCTGACAGCCACCCTGTTGTTGATGGGCTGGATGAGGCGGACGGTGCCGCCCGGCTTGTTGTTGCCGCCATACATGTTCAGCATGCCGAGGTTGCCTTCGAGGGTGGTATTGCGGCCGAGGACGACCGAGGCGGAGCCGCCGGCCTGGTCGACGGTGCGCAGATAGGCTTCGAGGAAGACATTGCGGGAGATGGCGGCGCGGCCCATGACGGCCTCGTTCATGAAGGCCTTGGTGCCGAATACGCCGACGCGGCCGCGACTGAAGATGTAGTCGAGGGTGAAGGCGGCCTGGCCGAGGGTGCCGCCCTGCTGGAACTGTTCCAGGCGGACGTGTTTGAAGCTGGCGAAGGCGCCGAACTGGGCGCGCTGGTGGAAGCGGTTGACCAGACCGAAGTCGCCCTGGGCTTCCTGGCGGTCACGGAAGTAAAAGTACTCGCCCTGGCCCTGGAAGGCGTACTTGTCGCCGAAGGGGGCGAAGTAACGGCCGCGGCCCTGGAAGGTGACCTTGCGGTCCTGATCGGCGCCGAGGTTGACGCCGAGGATGGAGAAGCGCGGGTTGGCGTCCTGGACCTTGCGGATTTCGGTCTCGACGGTGCGCTGAACCTCCTGCGGCGTGGCGGCCTTGGGCATGGCCTGGACGGCGGCCTGGGTGGCGGCGCCGGTTCCCTTGAGGTTGTCGACCTCAGCCTTGAGCCTGTTGTTGTCGTTCTTGAGGTCGCCGAGCATTTTGGCGATGTCGTCGAGTTTGTCGAGTTTGCGGAGGATGTCGTTGAGGGTCTGGGTGTAATCGGGGCACTTGGCCTCGATGGCCTTGATGGTTTCGCCGACGCTGCCCGCCGGGCCGATCATTTTGCCCTGGGCGTCGAGGGCGGTCATGGCCACGCGGCGGTTGATCCAGCGGCCTTCCCTGGTGGAGTTATCCACGCGCGGCTGGCGCTTGCCGCGGGGCGCGATTTCGATTTGCGATTCGCGGGCGCCGTACTTCGACAGGAAGGCCTTGACGGCCTCGGAGCGGCGCTGGGAGAGCTTTTCGTTATACTTTTCGCCACCGATGGAATCGGTATGGCCGTCGAGCCGGACCTTAAAAGCGGGGTTCTGATTGAGAAGTCCGGCGAGCCGGAGAAGACTGGGGAAGCCGTCGGTAAGAACGGCCGAGTTGAACTCGAAGTTGATCTCTTCCCAATCGTCCTTTGATGCGTTGTTGACCAGGAACTGGCCGGACACCAAACTGGCGAGCGCCAGCAGAATGGCCAACATCCTGAATCCGCCGAAAGCGGTCTTTGTCATTTGATCCTCCTCATCTCAAACACACCTCCGGTTTTGCAACCTTCAGATCAACTTATGAGTATATCGGAGAAAGGTGCGAGAATGAAGAGGGTGGCCGGACGGGCAGTCGCGGCCCGTGTTTGCCCGACTCGAAAGGGGAGGGTGCAGCGGGCCGAGGAAAGTCCGGTCTCCATAGGGCAGCGTGCCGGCTAACGGCCGGGGGGGTTCGCTCAAAGCGGGCTTCACGGAAAGTGCCACAGAAAATATACCGCCGGCCGCCTTTCGGGGTGGCAGGTAAGGGTGAAATGGTGCGGTAAGAGCGCACCGCGCATCGGGCAACCGGTGTGGCAGGGCAAACCCCACGCGGAGCAAGGCCAAATAGGGGAGGATGCGGCGGCCCGCCGCGCTCGACTTCCGGGTAGGCTGCTGGAGCCCGTCAGCAATGGCGGGCCTGAGATGAATGACTGCCGCCCCCAAAAGGGGTACAGGAACCGGCTTACAGTCCGGCCACCCAAATTGATTTGTTTACGCCGCCACTGACTAAAACCGTGGCCGGCGGCGGTGGCAAGATGATACAAAAGGATGATTCCCGAAAGGAGGGACATCCCAATGAGACGTCTTGCCACGGCCGTTTTGTTCGCTCTGCCGATGCTGGCCCAGGGCCCGGCAAATCCAATCAGCGCCGACCTGAAATCGGTCTGGACTCAAATCAAGGGCTATGTCGCCAAGTCCGCCGAAAAGATGCCTGAAGATCAGTATTCCTTCAAGCCCACGCCCGAGGTGCGCAGCTATGGCCAGTTGATCGGACATATCGCCGACGCTCAATACATGATCTGCGGCGCGGCCAAGGGCGAGCAGAAGATGCTGGGGGTCGAGAAATCAAAGACAACGAAGGCCGAGTTGATCGCCGCGCTCGCCGAGTCCACGGCCTATTGCGACGCCGTCTATGATGCGCTGACCGACGCCTCGGGCGCCGAAACGGTGAAGCTCTTCGGACGCGAGCGGACTCGGATGGGTGCGCTTCAACTCAACATCGCCCACGATTACGAGCACTACGGCAACCTGGCCACCTACATGCGCATGAAAGGACTGGTGCCGCCGTCGAGCGAGCGCCGGTAGAAGTCTACTTCAAAGGCCGCATCTCGACCTTGCGGAACAGGACTTCGGCGGCTTCGGACTGGAATTGAATCTTGCCGGCGGTGGGCCGGACCGCGGTGGCCTCGAGGACGAGTTTGCCGTTGAGGTAGAACTCCAAGGCGCCGCCGCGGGCGATGATCTCGCTCTTATTCCATTTTCCGACCGGCTTTTCGACATCGGCGGGTCCGCGGTAGCCGAGCTTGTCCCGCCAGTTGCGGTCGCGGCCGTACCAGTTGATGCGGCCGCCGTCGCGGGTCACCTTTTCGCCGCCCTTTTTCCAGTAGATCTCGTTGTTTGCGCCCTTCTCGATTTCGGCCGAGGCGCTGGGGCGGGTCTTGCCGCGGACCAGGATCATGTCGCCGGTGCCGCCTTCGATCATCTGGTATTCGATGGATTCGAGCCAGCCGCTGCCGGCGGCGCCGTCCTCGCCGGTGCCGTGGACGAGAATGCCGGAATCGCGGGCGCGGTCGGCGCGCGGGGGCAGGTTTTTGCCGCCCCATTTCCATTCGACGACGAGATGGTAGTTGGTCCACTCATCGACGGTGGTGAGGCCGCCCCACTCCTCGCCTGTCACATGGATGGCGCCGTTCTTCACCGTGAACACGCCTTTGGGGTCGGTGCGCTTGTTCTCTTTCATCGAGACATAGAAGCCGGAGAGGTCCTTGCCATTGAACAGCTTCACGGTCCCGGACGGGGTTCTGGGTTCGGAAAACGCGGCCGGGGAGAAGACCAGGGCGGCGAGGGCGAGAGACAGGCTCCACTTCATGACGTTCCAGTCATATCATTACTGCAGGTCACATTACCATGCGCCATCTCTTCATCCTGCTGTTCACGCTTTCGCCGCTGGGTTGGGCGGAGGTCAAGATAGTGCCGGCGGGCAACGGATTCCAGTTGCTGCGCAACGGCGAGAAGTATTTCATCAACGGCGCCGGCGGGATGCGGTCAATGGAACTGCTGCCGCCGGCGAAAGCGAATTCGGTCCGCAGTTGGAGCCCGCCCACGGACGCCGACATGAACAAAGCCCACTCGCTGGGCCTGAGCGTGATGGTGGGCCTGCCGGTGGGCAAGCCGCGCCAGGGCTTCGACTACTCAGACGCCGCCGCGGTCAGGAAACAGCGAGAGCGGGTACGCGAGCTGGTGCGCGCGTACAAGGACCATCCGGCGGTGCTGATCTGGGCGCTGGGCAACGAAAGCGAACTGCGGGCCGGCGAACAAACGCGCATCGTGCTGTGGAAGGAGATCGAGGAACTGGCCAGGATCGTCAAGCAGGAGGATAAGTCGCATCCGGTGATCACGGTGCTGGCCGGCGTGGGGCGGTCGAATCTGGTTGAACTGATCCAGCATTGCCCGTCGCTGGACGCCGTGGGCATCAACACGTATGGCGGCATGCTGAAGCTGCCGCAGGCGGTCCAGGCACAGGGTTGGAAGAAGGCGTGGATGGTGACCGAGTTCGGCCCGCGAGGCCATTGGGAGGTGGACAAGACGCCGTGGGGACTGCCCATCGAGGACACGAGCACGGAGAAGGCCGGG
Source organism: Candidatus Solibacter sp. (assembly GCA_013822245.1). Classification (GTDB taxonomy): domain Bacteria; phylum Acidobacteriota; class Terriglobia; order Bryobacterales; family Bryobacteraceae; genus PNKE01. Next base: position 91,930 of record PNKE01000030.1, on the reverse strand, counting down.
TTCTACGCCAAGGCCTATCAGGCAGGCATCAAGGGCCAGCCGGCGTGCCTGGGATCGTATGTGTTTCTATGGGGGCAGAAGCAGGAGAAGACGCACACCTGGTACGGGCTGTTTCTGCCCGAGGGCGAGCAGTTGAACCCGGTGGACGTGATGACCGAGGGCTGGTCGGGCAAGCCGCCGGCAAACCGTGCGCCGCGCACCGGGCGGATCGAGCTGAGCGGGGCGATTGAATCGGGACGCGGGTGGGCGAGGGTCAAGACGGGCCAGAAGCTGCCGATCACCGTGCAGGCGGACGATCCGGACGGCGACCTGCCGTTCATCACCTGGGATCTGCGCAAGGACGTCAGCGACAACCCGAATACGGGCGGCGACCGCGAACCGGCGGTCGAACCGATTGAAGGCGCCATCGAAGGCTCGAACGTGGTGATCCCGAAAGAGCCGGGCAACTACCGTCTGTTTGTCTACGCCCGCGACGGCAAGGGCAAGGCGGCGACGGCCAACGTGGCGTTGCGCGCCGAGGGCCAATGATCGTATCGGCGAGCTACAAGACCGACATTCCGGCGTTCTACGGCGAGTGGTTCCGCCGCCGGCTCGACGCCGGGTACTGCAAGATGCGCAACCCCTACGGCGGGCAGATCTATCAGGTGGGCCTGAAGCCGGAGGACGTGGACGGCTTCGTCTTCTGGACCAAGAACGCCGGGCCGTTTCTGGACACGCTGGATGAGGTGCGCCGGCGCGGCTATGCGTTTGCCGTCCAATACGCAATCAACGGCTACGGGCGGGAACTGGAATGGGCGGTGGTCGCGCCGGTGAATTCGGCGGAGCATATGAAACGGATTGCCGGACGGTTTGGTCCGCGGGCGGCGGTGTGGCGGTACGACACGATCGTGACGTCGTCGATCACCGACGCCGGTTTCCACCGTGCGAACTTCGAACGCCTGGCGCGGATGCTGGAAGGCACGACCGGCGAGGTGGTGGTCAGCTTCCTGCAGGAATACAAGAAGACCCGCCGCAACATGGACGCCGCGGCGCGGCTGTTCAAGTTCACCTGGCACGATCCCCACGCCGGCGAGAAGCGGGCGCTGCTGGCTGACCTGTCGGCGATCGCTTTGTCGCGCGGCATGGCGCTGACGGTCTGCACGCAGCCGGAGCTGCTGATTGAAGGCGTGGCCGGCGAGGCGCGGTGCATCGATGCGATCAGACTGTCGGAAGTGGCCGGGCGGCTGATTGGGGCGAGTCTGCGAGGCGTGAGGCCCGGCTGTGCGTGTTACCAGTCGCGCGACATCGGCGAATACGACACCTGCCCGCATGGATGCGTCTACTGTTACGCCGTCACAAACCGTGCCGCGGCGCGCCGGAGATACCTCCGCCACAACCCCGATGGCGAATTCCTGTACACCGGTTGACCGGATGAAGAATCCACCAGAATAGAAGGTCCGATTGTGGATTCGTCATATGGTGAAATGGATACAGCCGGGGTACGAAGCGGCATCCCAGTCCGGCGGCCCAATCAGAAACGTGACCGAAGATCAACCCACTCAGGAATCCCGGCGGCAGGCTGCGAAGGCGGTGCGTTTCGCCGTCGGCGCGACGTTCACCGCCGAGCCGGCCGCCCCGGCGCTGAGATTCTGGTCGAAGCGGTTCAAAGGCGATTTCGAGGTGCGATTCGCGCCGTACAACCAGCTTTTGCAGACGCTGCACGACCCGGCGGGAGAATTCGCCGCCAACGCTTCGGGGTTGAACCTGATGCTGGCGCGGATCGAGGATCTGGGACAGTTCGGCCGGCTGGATGAGGGATCGCTGCGGCTGATCGGGGAGAATGTCGACCACCTGGCCGAGGCGCTGGCGGCGGCCGCGCCGGGATTCGCCTCGCCAGTGCTGTTGGTTGTCTGCGCGCCTTCGGCCGCTTTCCAGTCCGGTCCGGGAGCGGCATTCCACCAGGAGCAGGCGGCGAAACTGAAGGCCGCGCTGGAAGGGATTCGTAATCTGGCGGTGACCGGCTGGCAGGATCTGGACGCGGCCTACCCCGTCTCCGCCGCAATCAACGAAGAGGGCGAGCGCCTGGGACGGATTCCCTACACCGACGAGTATTTCGCCGCCCTGGCGACGGCCGCCGTCAGGCACTGGGACGCGCTGACGCGGCCGCCTTATAAAGCGATCGCGGTGGATTGCGACAACACGCTGTGGGCCGGCATCTGCGGCGAGGATGGTCCGGAACACGTCAGGCTGGACCTTGCGCACCTGGGGCTGCAGGAACTGCTGCTGAAGCAGCGCGATGCGGGCATGGTGCTCACGATGGTGAGCAAGAACAACGAGCGCGACGTGCTGGAGACCTTCGCCGCCCACCCCGAGTTCCCGCTGCGGCCGGAGCATTTCGCGGCATGGCGCATCAACTGGCAGCCCAAGGAGGACAACCTGGCGGATCTGGCCGGCGAATTGAACCTCGGCCTGGACAGCTTCATTTTCATCGACGACAACCCGAAGGAGTGCGCCGAAGTATCCGACGCCGCGCCGGAGGTCCTCACCATCCCGTTGCCGGCCGATCCCGCCCAGACCAGGGCGTTTCTGGAGAGAATCTGGGCCTTCGACCATCCCGTCATCACCGAGGAGGACCGCAAGCGCAGCGAATCATACGCCAAGGGCCGGGATTTCGCGAGCGAAGTGCGCAGCGCGGCCAGCCTCGACGATTTCATCGCCAAGCTGGGCCTGGCGGTGAACGTGACGGCGCTGCGGCCCGAGACCCTGCCGCGGGCGGCGCAGTTGACCCAGCGGACCAACCAGTTCAACACGACCACGATCCGGCGGACGGAGGCCGGCATCGAGCGCCTGATCGACGATCCGGCGTGGCAGGTCTACACGGCGACCGTGGCCGACCGTTTTGGCGAGTACGGCGTGACGGCGCTGCTCGTCATGGAGCGGCGGGAATCGGAATTGCGAATCGACAGCTTCATGCTGAGTTGCCGCGTGCTGGGCCGCGGGGTAGAGCATCAGATCATGCGGTTCGCCGGACGGGCGGCGTTCGATCTGGGGCTGGAGACCGTGGCGGTGGACTACACGGCGAGCGCGCGCAACGCGCCGGCGAGCCAGTTTCTGGATTCGATTCCCGGCGGGCGGGTGGAGTCAGTCAACGGGTCGAGGAAATACCGGTTCAACGCGGCCGGCCTGCAGTCGCTGACATGGTCGCCGGCGGCATCGGGGACAGGGCAATCGGCGCGCGGGCCTCATCAGGCGCCGGTCCGCCGGTTCTCGGACTACGCCGCATTGGCGACCGGGCTTGGTACGGCGAAGCAGGTGCTGGATGCGCTGCGCTCGGAGTTCAGCGGCGGCGCGTCCACCGCCGCCGAAGGCGCGCCGGCGACGGAAACCGAGGCCAGGCTAACGAGGATCTGGGCGGAACTGCTGCGGCGGCCGCAACCGGCGGCGGCGGACAATTTCTTCGACCTTGGCGGCCACTCGCTGCTGGCCGTGCTGCTGCTGATGCGGATCAAGGAGGAGTTCGGCGTCGAACTCTCGGTGGATGATGTCTACTCGGCCACGCTGACGCTTTCCGGACTGGCCGGCATGATCGATGCCGCCATGCTGGGCGGAGATGACGAGTACGAGCAACTGGTAAGAAAGCTGGAAGGGATGTCGGACGAGGAGGTTCAGGCGCTGCTTGAACAGGCCGAGTCCGAACAGCAGGCGCTGGAATGAAGGTTCTGCTGACCTCGAATGCGAGTTACGATCCGCCCAAGGGCGGTTCGACGCGAAGCAACCTGGCGTGGCTGAGGCATCTGACCGCCGCCGGCCATGCGGTGAGGGTGGTGTCGGCCGCGGACGGCGACGCCGAATCCGTCATGGACGGCATCTCGATGCGCGGCGTGCGCAACCTCTCTTTCCGCGCCGATGAACTCGCATCCGAGATCCGTGCATTCGCGCCGGACCACGTGCTGGTGAGCAGCGAGGACCTGAGCCATATCCTGCTGCGCAAGGCGGCCGCCGCGGCCAGCGACCGGCTGGTCTATCTGGCGCATACGCCGCAGTGGTTTCCCTTCGGACCGGAAAGCTGGAACCAGGAGCCGGCGGCGGCGGGGATTGTCGGCAAGGCGCGGGCGGTGGTGGTCATTGGCCAACATATGGCCGGCTATGTCGAAACGCATCTCGGCCGGGCGGCCAACGTCATTCACCCGCCGATCTACGGGACGCCGCCATACCGGAAGCTGGGACGGTTCGGCGAAGGCTCTGTCCTGCTGGTGAACCCCTGCGCGGCCAAGGGGATTTCGATCTTTCTCGCACTGGCGGAGCGGTTTCCAGGGGTCGAGTTCGCCGGACTCGCCGGGTGGGGTACGACGGCGGCCGACCGCGCCGCGATGCTCGCCAGGCCGAACGTCAGCATCGTCGAGACCGTGCCCGACATCGAGGACGCGCTCGCCCAGGCGCGGCTGCTGCTGATGCCGTCGCTGTGGTACGAGGGCTTCGGGTTGATCGCCATGGAAGCCATGCTGCGCGGGCTGCCGGTGCTGGCGAGCACTTCGGGCGGGCTGGTGGACGCCAAGCGCGGCACGGGCTATGTCGTCGATGCCAACCCGATCCGCCAGTGGCTCCGCGAGTTCGACGACACGCACATGCCGGTGGCGGTGGTTCCCGAGCAGGACATCGAGCCTTGGGCCAGAGCGCTCAGGACGCTGCTCGAAGACGAAACCGAATACTGGCGCGAGGCCGAGGCGTCAAGAACAGCGGCGCTGGAATTTGTTTCGAGCCTGGACGCCGTGGATTTCGAGAAGATGCTGCTGGGCCTGGGCCAGGCGCCGGGACCGCATCGCGGTGAAGCGGTGAAGCGGCTCGGCCCGAAGGAGATCGAACTGCTGCGCAGGAGGCTGAAAGAGAGGCGCGGCGGCGCGTGAGGATCCTGCTGGCGCACAACTCGACTTACTATCCGGCGCACGGCGGCGGCGACAAGTCGAACCGCCTGCTGATGGAAGCCCTCGCGGCCCGCGGCCATCAGGCGAGGGTGTTCACCCGCACCGAACGTTTCGGCGACGCCGAGCAGGCGCGGTATCTGGCCGAGCTGGACCGCCGGGGCCAGGCGTATGAAATCGGCGCCGAGGCGGGTGAGGTCCGATTCCGCCTCGGCGGAGCCGATGTCCGCGTGCTGGCCTGCCGGCCCGAACTCCGGGCGGCGTTCCAGCATCACATCGATGATTTCGGTCCCGACATCATCGTCACCTCGACGGACGATCCCGGCCAGTTGCTGTTTGACCTTGCGGTAAAGGCGCCGGGGGCCAGGGTTGTCTATCTGGTCCGCGCCACCATCGCAGTGCCGTTCGGGCCGGACAGTTCGGGCGTGAACGAGCGCAAGAAGGAAATGCTCCGCCGGGCCGACGGCGTGGTTGGCGTCAGCCGTTACGTCGCCGGATACGTCCGCCAGTGGGCCGGCATCCCGGCCATCCATCTGCCCATCTCCCTGCTTGAACCGCGGGCCGGTTACCCGCTGCTGGGCCGTTTCGACAACCCCTACGTGACGATGGTGAACCCTTGCGCGGTGAAGGGAATTTCGATCCTGCTCGGCCTGGCCGATCGCATGCCGCATATCCAATTCGCCGCCGTGCCCACCTGGGGCGCCGAAGCCGATGATCTTGATGCGTTGCGGCAGAGGCCGAACATCACGCTGCTGGATCCGGTGGACGACATCGACGATCTGTTGAAGCAGTCGCGCGTGGTCCTGGTGCCCAGCCTGTGGGCCGAGGCGCGCAGCCGGATCGTGCTGGAAGCGATGTCGCGCGGCATCCCGGTGATGGCCAGCGACGTGGGCGGCATTCATGAAGCGATGCTCGGCGTACCGCACCTGCTGAAGGTGAATCTGATCCGCCGCTACAGGCCGGCCGTGGGATCCGGCATGGTTCCGGTGGCCCTGACGCCGGAGCAGGATGCCGGGCCGTGGGCCACGGTGCTGGACCGCCTGACCACGGACCGCGAGCACTGGAACGGCATTGCCGCTCAGTCCCGCCGCGCGGCGCTTGAATACGCCGGGACCTTGAACGTCCTGCCCTTCGAGGAATTGCTCGAATCACTGCTCGACAAGCCGAAACGCGGCCCCGCGCCCGAAGCCTCCGGGCACGGTCTGAGCGGCGGCCGCCGCAAGTTGCTGGCGCTGATGCTGAAAAAGAAGGGCGCCGCGAAACCGGCGAGCCGCTGGTTCGCCGGCGCTCCCGAGGCCCCCGGCGAACGGTTGTTCTGCTTCCCCTGGGCGGGCGGCGGAACCTCCACCTACCTCGGCTGGAAGCAGGCGCTCGCGGGCGTGGCGAACGTCATCGCGATCCGGCTGCCGGGGCGCGAGGACCGCTTACCGGAGCCGCCGATTGAATCGATGGAAGACGCCGTCGAGGCGCTCGCCGGTGAGTTCATCCGCCATGCCGGCGCGCCGTTCTCGTTGTTCGGCCACAGCATGGGCGCGGTGATGGCGTTCGAGGTGGCCAGACGGCTGCGCGACAAGGGCGCGAGCGGTCCGCGCCTGATCATCGCCTCCGCCGCCAGGGCGCCGGTGTTCCGCATCGGATACCAGCCGCCGCCGGACCCGCCGCGCGAGCAGTTCATCGCCGAATTGAGACGCCTCCAGGGCGTCACGCCAGACGTGCTCGATGATCCGCGATTGTTGGAACTCGCCCTGCCCGCGCTTGAGGCCGACGCCCGGCTCTACCGGCGTTACGTCCATGCGCCGGGTGCGCCGCTGAGCGTCCCGGTCTACGCCTACCGTGGAGAGGCCGACCCCAATATCAACGAAGATCACGCGGCGCGGTGGGCCGAATTGACCACCGAACGGTTCGGCCAGCGCGTCTTTTCCGGCGGGCACTTCTATATCGAGCAGCGCCGTGACGAACTGCTGGCCGCCATCGGCGAGGACCTCACGCGGAAGTAACCGGCTCAGGCTCCTCGATGTCCTCGCCCATGTCGTTTGCCGGCGGCCGGACCAGTCTGCCGGTGGCCTCGGCCCAGGCCCAATAGATGGCCGTGGTCGAACTCAGGATGCCCGCGACAATGCCGATGGTGCGGATGGGGAAAACGCCCGTGGCCCAGGCGGCGATGCCAAGCGAGATCATCATGGTGGCATTCAGCATGGTGTCGATGGTGGTGAAGACTCGGCCCCGGAAGGCGTCGGGAACGTGGGTGAGCAGGATGGTCCGGTTCAGGACGTTGTTGAGACCCACGCATGCTCTCGACATCGTGATGAAGATGAGCGCCAGCCAAATCGTGGGCATCATGGCGAAGACCGTGTAGGCAAGTCCGTGGATGAGAAAGGTGACGCCCAGCAGGCGTTTGTAGCCGACAAAGCTCAAACCGTTGCCAATCCGGTGGCCTGTCAGTCCGCCGATCACCAGCCCGATTCCGGCGAACGACCAGATGAGCCCGACGCCCGCCGGACCGCGCTCGAAAACAACTTCGCCAAAAAGCGTGAACAGGATCTGGGCCGCTCCGCCGCCCGTCGCCCAGCCCACCCCGGCCATGCCGATGGAGAAAATCAACGGCCGCGTCCGCATATAGCGTAATCCGCCGGTGAACTCGCTCCAGCCGGCGAATCGATGCTGGAGCACGCGCGCGCCGCCGATGGGCCGGAAATGACCGTCGGGGCTTTTCATCCGCCACACCGCCCAGGCCGAGATCAGGAAGGAAGCGGCGTTGGCCGCAAACGCCCAGCCAAAGCCGAACTGCATGGCCGAGAGGCCGCCGAACATCGTCCCGATCGAAAGCGTCAGCCAGGCCGTGGTCTGTGTGAGGGCGTTGGCCGTGTGCAGTTCCTCCTTGCTGGCGACGCGCGGCAGAATCGCCGATCGCCCCGCAGTGAAAAACGGCGATGCGAACGTCAACAGCGCGCTGAGCAGGTACATCAGCCACGCCTCGGGATAGACCATCAGCAGGATGTGGGCCAGGGCGATGGCGCAGCGGAACAGGTCGCTCCACAACATCACTTTTCGCCGGTCCATGCGGTCCAGCACAATGCCCGCGATGGGTCCGGCGAAGATGGCCGGAATGATGCGCGACAGCATCACCATGCCGACGCCGAAGCCCGACCCGGTGATGCGCAACGACAGGCTCAACACCGCAATGGTGTTGAAGTGGTCGCCAATCTCGCTGACCGCCTGCCCCGTCCACAGGTAGCGGTAGTTGCGGTTCGACTTGAGGATGGAAACGAAGCTGCGCAAGCCGGAATCTCTCTATCCACGATAGCTGGATCGGGAGAGCGGATGTCTCAGCGTTTTTTCAGGCGGCGCGGACCGGCGCCGGGCGTTGGTCGAACAGCCGGCCGGTCTCCTGATTCACCAGCACCCACAGCCCGTAGATGCCCAGCGCCGTCCCGAAGGGGAAGCTGAGCAGGTTGAGCGCCGAGACCACCAGCCCGAGAATCCTCGCCCAGGGTTTCATGTAAAGCAGGCCGACGCCGGAGATCAGTCCGGGCAGCGACAGCACCAGCAGCAGCACCAGCAGAAACGTGCCGATGGCGCCGAGCACGGCCATGCCCGCGAACGCGTCCGAGCCGCTCTCAGTCACCGCGACAATCGCCGCCAGGCCCCCGAACATGACGAACAGTCCGAGCCCGACAAGAATTGCCAGGCAGGCGAAAACGATATGCAGGACCGCCAGCAGCTTCACGTGGAATTGCATTGAACCTCCGTGTTCCTCCATGTATACGGAATGGGGCCGGTGGGGGTTCGGAAATTCGGCTGAAAGCGTCTCCGCACTCCGCCGCCCGGCTTCGATCGTGGATGTTGCTATCGTCCGCATACCGCGCCGCTCCAACTCCCGGTCGAACTCGTCGAGCATGATGTCACTCAGCAGAGTCGAAAGAAGACCGCCCCGCGGGGTCCTCTCATCCACCGGACCCACCAGCCCATCCTCCATCACTCCCGGCGTGAGAAACGCCCGGATCAGCATCAGCATCCGCTTGCCGCTCCTGAGTCGCGATGCCTACTCGCCTCTCCCATTGACCCCTTGCGGGGACCGTTCGGGCCTTCATCACCTGCGTGCCTACTACGCCCTCTGCTGACTTCCGCCGCCCGGTCAGGCTGGATCGCTCCGCCCGCGGTCACGATTCCCGAACAAACGGCGTAAGCCCGGCCGCATTCCGCACGCAACCGCCGGATTCACAACCAGTGCCCTGGCTGGATATGGGCTTCGTTGTCACTGGCCGGTTCCTCCGGCGCCGCATGCCTCGGATCCGGTTCCTGTCCATCGGCTCGCAGGTTTGCCCCACGCTTCCTTGAGACCCCGCCCCGCGGCGACGCCCTTGCGCTTCGCTATCACTTCGCCTCCATCAGGTTGTGAAAAGGACTTGCACCTTCGAGCTGTCGGACATGCCCGGCACACCAAAAGGAAGCCCCGCCGTGGCGGGGCCCAAAATGGTTCCGTGGTCTTTTCAGACCGGGCTTGTGCTCAGTTGTACGCCGGTGGGTTCTTGCCCTTCGTGGCGACGAAGCTGACGCAGTCTCCCTGGTTCTTGAAAATCTGCTGGCCGGTGTTCACGTTCAGGAACGTCTTCCAGCCGTCGTCCTTGCACTCATCCTTGGTCGTCGGCAGCACGGAGACCAGCAGTTGGACATCGTCCAGCGTCGCATTGAAGTAGAGAAGGTTGTCCTGCTCCTCGAAGCTCACAACCACCGTCTGGCCCGCATTGGCTTGGAAGAACGCCGTCAGGTCGCCAGACCGGGCATTCGGCCCGACCTGCTGCAGCGCGTCGCCTGGAGTGGTCGAGTGAACTTCGTGAAGGATCGCTCCACCCGTGTCTCGAATCACCACCCGCCACTCCTGATTCGGATCACTGAAAATCGTGGCCCAGTTCCTGACCCGGTCATTCCAACTGAGCTTGGCCGAAAACACGCCGCTCGGGATCGAAACCGTCTGCCGTAGCGCGTGAAAACCTGGACCGGGCTGATTGGACACCGCATCAAATCCCCCGCTGATCGGCGCCAGCGCCGTGCCCGGCCCTACGGGGTCGAACGTGCCGTTGTTGATCGTCCACGCCCCTGAACCCGTGTTCACCACGGTCCAGCCGGCAAAGGTGCCCGTTTCAAATCCACCGTTCAGGATCATCTCGGCCGGCGGAGCCGCATACGCGCTCGATAGCGCGATCCCAAGGCTCAGTGCCGCCATCGTGACTCGGTTCATTATCTTGTGACTCATATGTATTTCCTCCAGATGGTTGCGTGCATCCTCCGCCGCAACTCTTCTTACTGCTCCTTCGGGCTGGACAGACCCTGTCTGCGCCCCATGTAAGCGCAAATGTCGCGGCGTGAAGTCCCAGATCACGCCACCCGGCTCTGCACAACGTTGTGCAGCCGGAAGCCGTCGCTCCCTCTCGTCTCCGAGCAGGAGTGGATTAAGCTTATTTTATTCATACTGCTCTGTCAAGGATAATTTCCAGCCAACGCCCATTCCTGCTCTCGCGATGCCGCCTGGGCGAAGCAAACCGGATATCCAGTCCCGGCTGTCCCTGTTGCCCCGTTCTTGCTTGAACCCCTTCCCAACGCTAACTCAACCTTCGCAGTTGTGGTGAGTTCCACGCTAAATTCGGGCTGACAGCAGAGGTAAGTCCTTCGCTGTGACCAAAACATTTTCACGAGCGCTTGTAGTGGAGACCTGCCCTCTATCCAGGCCGGCAAGACTCTGGCATTCTCCAACTGAGCATGTTTCCGCGCAGCAATACGCGGATCAAGGACGGCAAGCAACACCGGTACTTCACGGGGGTGGAAAGCCGGCCTTTGTAATCTGGTTAAGTAGCGCGGCGCCAGGTGTTGTACCCGGGCGAACACACCCCCTTCGCCGGCCCCCGCGCCGCCCAACTGCGGAAAACAAATCACTACCCAAGTGGCCTTGGGCTTGTTCATCGATTCAGGCGCTCGAAACGGACCCTCGATGCAGTCGCGGATCACGTTGTCAGGCTCAACTCCAACCTGCCCGCGCCCAGGTCTCGCGCTCACTCCATTTCCGATCGAGCCGCCTGTTTCCGGGACATCCATGACGCTCCATTCGGGAACCTTTCAGGGACCCGCCACAGCTTCGAGCCTTCCCGCCCGGCCGTCGACCGCGCAGCAGGACATGCCTCCCGGCGGCTCGTCCCGATGGTCTGTCCACGGACCATTCCTTTCGCCCACGTGGCGCGGACCACCAGATCGGCTCCCGCCTCGCCGGGTAAACAAAAATAGGGCGCGCTCCATCTGGAACGCACCCTATTCACGAACTGATGAGACTCAGGAGATCCCGGCGACTACCAGCGCGAACCGCCGCGGCCGCCTCTGTCTCCACCGCCGCCCTGGGTCTTCGGACGGGCTTCGTTGACGTTCAACGCGCGCCCGTTCATATCCTTGCCGTTCAGTTGCGAGATCGCGGCCTCGGCCGCGCTGCGCTCCGACATTTCCACGAACCCGAAGCCGCGCGGCTGCCCGCTGTCCCGGTCCGTTACGATACTGACGCGCTCGACCGCGCCGTATGCCGCGAAAGCTCCCTGCAACTCGTCCTGAGTCGTCTGAAAGCTGAGATTGCCAACGAAAATGTTAACCATTTGAATCCTATCCTTGAAGTTGTGGATTGCCGTCCGCTGCGCGGCTCCGGTGAGCTTTTGCCGCGGGACAGCCGAAAATATTGCGAACGCCGCCGTCCGAAGACGCGGTCGCCCGCTGGCCTGTCCATAAATCGTGGGTTCCCGCGCGGGACGCGCCGGTGCGCGGGTGAGCCGGGGCCGCCATGATGCGGCGGCTCGCAGCCGGCTCTCGTCCGGCCCGGCGGCCGCATTGAGCGGCCACGCGCAATTCATCCATCCTCTGGTTTCTGCCGTCTGACATTTCCGGATGCTGCCGCCTGTTGCCGTTTCCGCCCGCGCCGCTTAACGTGAAGGGAACCGCCACGCGGGCGCGGCCTTCACAGGTGGCGGCCGGCGGTCTCTTTTCTGTTTCGCCTCTTCCGCCTTTGCCGTGGCGCGATTCGCATGGCGGCACATGTCTTCCTCTGTGTAAGTGAACGCGCGGCTGGTGTCGTCCTCGTGATGTTGCTCCAGGATGGCTCGACACAGCAGCGGCAGTTCCTGCAACCGGATGCCGTACCGCTGGGTCATCGCGACATCGGTCTTGACGGTGAACAGCGTCCGGCTGCGGTCTGCCGCGACGCGTTCGAACGTGAAGACGCGGAATCCCCCGGCTTCACTGAAGCCATCGAGAACAAACTGCATCTTCTGCCGCTCCACAAGCATGTCCGCTACCACCTGCGCCTTTGCCGGCGCTGGCTGGCCGGACCGCTGCCGGCCGGTCGCGCGTCGAGGGCTGTCTTCATCGACATCACGTCCCTATTCCACTCTGGATGGCGCTGTCGCGATCGAAGGGATCGTCAGCCGCGCGTACTTGCTCCAGTCGAGCCAGGCCACGGCCAGGCACGTCGCGCTGAAGGCGATCGCCAACGCGATTGGAGCTTGTCCAGACGGACGAGTCAATGCCAGGACCGCCGGACTGAATACCGCCGCGGCGATCACCAATGCGGCAATCGCCGTGTACCGCGTTCCTGTCTGCTTTTGGTGGGGATCGAGCATTCAACCTCCTCGGTTGTCCGGTGTGCCTAACCGTTATGCCTAAGAGGTGGGGACGGTCCGCCGTACTTAGCTGGGCGAACCGCGGTTGAACTCTCAAGTTCTGCCTTAACCATTTTGGGTTAATGTACGCTGATTGTCAAGCTCACGAAATTGGGAGGGCCTGGGGCCTGGGGCTGCGCGGTTTTCGGCGGTTCAGTTTTCGCGGTATGGACACGGTCCGTGCCGAATGGAAATCGATCTGTCTGACGCACAACCTGCTCAAGCTGTTTCGCTCCGGTTGGGCGCCGGCAATCGCTTGGAAAGCGCCTTTGCGGCCCAGCGGGCGCGAAAACCCGCCTCCTCCGCTGCTGAAAGCCACGGCAGCGAGCCGTGGCCGCATGCTTGACGACATCCAGGTGACGGAACACGTGCTCACCACGGAAGAAATCGGCGCGCGGAGGAGCCAATCTCCGGCAGGCGGCTAGGCGAGGTCGAACTTGCGCAGGTCGATCTTCTGGTCCTGGTAGACGCCAAGGCCGAGCGCGCCGGCGATCTCGATGTGCTCGACCTGCATGTTCAGGAAGGTGGAATCCGGGTCGGGCTTGCCCTCGGCGATGGTCTTCATGCCGGACGCGGCGCGTTGGGCGTCGATGGCCTTCCAGGCGATCTTGTCCATGGCGACGGGGTCAGTGGAGAAGTACATGGTTTTGTGTTCCCACATGTACTTGCCGATCTTGCCGCCGGGGCCGCCGTGGTAGCCGCCGACGAGGCCGTCGAGGATGTTGATGACCGACTTTTTGCGGATGATCGGATGGTCGACGATTGACGGGATGAAGGTGCCGCAGGTGTTCAGGGTCGGCGTCGAATGGCTGCGGCTGACGTTGTTCACCAGGCCGTGCGAGAGGTTTTTCAAGGCCACGGTGACGCCGGCGGATTGATGGTGTTTGAGCAGGGCGAGATTCACCATCTTGGTGACGTCCTGGGTGATGAATTTGGCCAGGTAGCTGCGGCGGTGGTGGGGGTTTGCGGCATCGGCGCGGGGCAGGACGAGCGGCAGTTCGACATACTCCTTGGCGTCGTACATATCCATGTCGAGTTGCAGAGGATGGGGCTGGTCCGTGCCGTAGGTCCAACGGACGCCCTCGGGCAGCCACTTGTCGAAGCCGGCCTGGAGGAACTCGCGCTTGTAACGGTCGTAGGCGATGATGTTGGTGCGTTTGACGCCGGCCGATTCCAGGCCCGCGATGATCTCCTGGACCATTTCGGGCGACGAAATCACGTGCGGGCGGCCGACGGGATTCAGTTTGAGGCCGACGACGTCGGCGGAATCGAAGATGGCCCGCCAGGCGCTGGGCGAGTCGGGCGCGCCGGTCAACTCCATCATGCCCTTGGCCAGCATCCGCCGGATGGCCTCGCGGTTGGGCTTGAACTGAGCCACGCTCGATGGGTCGTGGACCTGGACCACGCGGCCCGGCCAGGGGCCCGGAATGCCCAGCGAGGCCGCCTGCGCCGCCTTCATCTGGGCGCTGCCATAAAGCGCGCCGGCAGCCAGCGCGCGCTGGAAGAACTCCCGCCTGTCACTGTTCATTGGTGGATGGTCCCCTCGGTTTCTGAAATTGGACTATTTGGTTTAGATTGTACCGCGGAAGCGACCGATTGACGGTGATTGCTTCAGGGGGGTCTGGTTCGCGCGCGTTGGTGTATAGTTCAGGCAGCAGCGAAACGAACTGGAGGCGCCCTGTATGCATCGCCGATTCTTCCTTGGAGCGGGTCCCGCGCTCGCATTGTCACAGCCGCCGGGACGGGCCGCCGACTCGAGACCCGCCCTGCTCGGCGGCCCGCCGGTGCGTGCAAGCAAAGCCTGGCCGTCCTGGCCTCAGACCACGCCCGCCGATGAAGCGGATCTGTTGGAAGCCCTGCGCGCCTGCAAGTGGTGGCGCAAGGAGGGCCGGTTCGTTCGCGAGTTTGAAAAGGCGTGGTCGGCGCGGATGGGCGGCGCGCACTGCGTCGCCACCGCGAATGGCACGGGCGCGCTGATGGCCTCGCTGCATGCCGTCGATGTAGGCCCGAAGGACGAAGTGATCGTCGGTCCCTACACGTTCATCGCCACGATCAACTCGATTCTGGCGCACTACGCGCTGCCCGTCTTTGCCGACTCCGACCCCGAAACCGGTCTCATCGACGCCGCCAAGATCGAAGCCCTCATCACCCCCCAAACGCGCTGCATCATGCCCGTCCACCTCGGCGGCTATGTCGCCGACATGGACCGCATCATGGACATCTCGAAGCGCCGCGGCATCGCCGTGGTCGAGGACGCCTGCCAGGCGCATCTGTCGGAATGGCGCGGGCGCAAGGCGGCCACCGTCGGCCACCTGGGCTGCTTCAGCTTCCAGAAGTTCAAGAACCTGCCCGGCGGCGAGGCCGGCGCGGCGGTCACCATGGACGAAAAGCTCTACCGGCGGGCCTATGGATTCCATTCGCATTACCGTGCGCCGGACGAGGGTCCGCATGATGCGGCGGGTACGAACGGCATCAACCTGCGGCTGGCCGAGTTCCAGGCCGCGATCCTGCTGAATCAGCTCAAACGGCTGGACGAACAGGCCCGGCGGCGCGAAGAGAACGCCGCCGCGTTGACCTCGCTGCTCGAAGACATCCCCGGCATCGCGCCCATGCGGATGCATGCGGGCTGCACGCGCAACGCCTACCACCTGTATATGCTCCGCTATGACGCCAAGGCGTTCAGCGGGCTGACGCGCGACCGGTTTCTGCGCGCCGTGCGGGCCGAGGGGGCGCCGATTTCGGCGGGCTACGGGCCGCTGAACCGCGACCGGTTCCTTGAAAACACGCTCAATTCGCGCCCGTTTCGCGCGATCTATACGCAACAGGAGCTCGAACGCTGGCGCGGGCGCAACCAGTGCCCGGCCAACGACCGGCTGTGCCGCGAGGGCATGTGGATGGGGCAGAGCACGCTGCTGGCGTCACGCTCGGACATGGAGGATATCGCGGCGGCGGTGCGCAAGGTGCAGGCCAATGCGGCACAGTTGCTGAAGATTTGACGCGGCCGGGGTGAAGCGGGAACGGGGCGTCCCGCGAGAAGCGCGGGACACCCCGTGGAGGAGTTTTGAATCAGTCGAGCCGGCGGCTTAGACGTTCTTCGGAACAACGTACTGGCCGCGGTATTCCCTGGTCAACAGCTTGTTGGCTTCGGCGTCGTTCTTCACTGACCAGGTCTTTTCGTCCCAGTGCAGCGTGCGGCCGACGCGGTAGCTGACGTTGGCCAGGTGCATGAGCACGCAGCTCCATGCGCCCTGCTCGATCTCGGCGGTGAGGTCTTCGCGCTTGCGGCTGCGGACGCCGCTGATGAAGTTCTCGAAGTGGTTGTCGCGGGAGTTGTTGGCCGGGCCGGGTTTGCCGTCGCGGTCCATGAAGCTGTAGTACTTGTTGTAACCGTCGATGACCAGGTAGCCCTTCGAGCCGTAGAAGATGTTGCCGATGGTGTTGCCGGCCTTCTCGCCGCCGATACCGGCTTCATGGTTGCTGTACCAGTGGCGGGTGTCGAAGGTCATCAGCTTGGGCTTGCCGTCGACGACGAATTCCAGCGAGGCCAGGATGGTGTTGGGCGTCTCCTGGTCGTCGTCGAACATATATTTACCGCCGGCGGCGGTGACCTTGGTGGGATGCTTCCAGCCCGAGCCCCAATAGGCGATATCGACTTCATGGATGCCCTGGTTGCCGAGGTCGCCGTTGCCGGTATCCCAGAACCAGTGCCAGTTGTAGTGGAAGCGGTTCTTGGTGAACGGACGCACCGGCGCCGGTCCGCACCACATGTCGTAATCGACGCCCGGCGGCACGGGCGACGGCGGCGTCCTGCCGATCGTGTTGCGGGCCTTGAAGCAAAGCGCGCGGGCGTGATAGATCTCGCCGAATTCGCCGGACTTCAGGCGCTGGACGGCTTCCTGCAATGCGGCGGATGAGCGGCTCTGGCTGCCCATCTGGACTATCCGGTTGTATTTGCGCGCGGCGGCGACGATCTGGCGGGACTCGAAGACGTTGTGCGTCGCCGGCTTCTCGACATAGACGTCCTTGCCGGCCTGGCAGGCCCAGATGGTCTGAAGCGCATGCCAGTGGTTCGGGCTGGCAATGGACACGGCGTCGATGTTTTTGTCGTCGAGCACCTTGCGGATATCGCGGAAGGCCGGGACCGGCTGCTTGCCGCGTTTCTGGAGCGAACCGATGAAGCGCTCTGAATGCGAATCATCCACATCGACCAGGGCGGCCAGTTGCACGTTGGGCATGTTGGTCCAAGCGCCCATGTGGCTGTTGCCGCGGCCCCCGCATCCGACCACGGCCACTCGCACGGTGTCATTCGGGCTCTGCCTGGCTTGCACTACTCGGGTAGCGGTTGCGGCGGCTGAACCCATCAGAAAATAGCGCCGATTCATATGTGTCTCCTTATCAGTACATGTGGCCGATCGAGCCAACGCTGTCGGCATTATACAGCGTGAGGCGTCGCCGGGTGCTTCGGGGGTTACTTGCCGGCGGCGGGAACCAGGCGGTACTCGATCTTCCTCAGGCCGGCGGCCGTCGAGTATGCCGCGAAGCCGAGCGGTTTGTTGAGATCGATTTCGCCGAAGCGCAGGTCGACACGCCGGCCCCTGATATCGGCGTTGACGACCATCGAGTTGTCGATCCAGGCCTGGATGAACTCCGTGGTCACCAGCAGCCGGAAGGAGTACCAGCGGCCTTTCACGAAATCGTAGGGCGTGGAGGTTTCATTTTCCGATGCGTCATAGCCGTCGAGGTTGGACAGGCCGACGATCGTGCCGCCCCATCCGCCGTTGATCCATGTGCAATGGGAGCCGCCGACGGGGAAGGTGATGCCGGCAAAGAAGTCGGAGCCGTCCATGCGCACGGCATCGAAGCGGATCTCATAGCCGGACTTGGGGAAGTCGCCTTTCCAGGTGATTCCGGTCAGGTATCCGCGGCCAAGAATGATCGAGCCGCCGTCGACGCGGACCGTGCCATGATCGGAGAAATCGGTCTGCTTCCAGCCGTCCAGGGTTTTTCCGTCAAAAAGCGGGATCCAGTCACCGCCGTTCTGGCCGTGCGCCGCGGCTGAGGCCAGGGCCAGCAGGACCGTCCTGCGATCGATGATTGCCATGGCTCCATTATGGGCCGCATGGAGGCGCGCGCTGGAGCCAGCCGTAAGTCAGGCCGCGCGGCGGGAGGTCAGAAACAAGGCGTAGCCGGCATCGGCTTCGGCGAGATGCGCGCCGAGCCACGACTTCATGAATCCAAGCAACGATTCCGGGATCACCTGCTGTCCGCGCCTCAGATCCGCCATGAAGTGATCCATTTGGGTGGTGAATACGGCGTGTTCCTCGATGTGGGTGTCGATTGCCGGGTAGCAATGGAACCTGAGCAGATTCTCTTCGTTGCGGAAGTGAAGACGGGAGTACATGGAGAGGTCGGAGGCGATTCTGTCCAGCGCGGGCCTGGGGGCGCCGGCCAGCTTGGCGTCCTGGAGGCTATTGACCAGGCCGATCAGGCGCATGTGCTGGCGGTCCAGCTCCTCATCGCCGACGCTGAAAGCTGGCTCCCATGTCATGAAGCACATGTGAGTGGCTTATCGGCCCAGGCGCGGCATAATTGAGGGAATCGGCAACGGCGAGACCAGATTACCTGGCGCTTTCGGTGAACACCTTCGGTCCCAGCATCCATTTGCCCTGGACACGGGTGCCGTCGGCCATGAAGGCGCCCTGGGTCAACGACTCGGCGAGGCTGCCGCTTTCCACGGCGGTTCCGGTTCTCGCCAGCAACGTCTTGAGCGATTCGGTGGCCTCTCTCAGCCGTTTGACGGAGGCCTCGGCTCTGAGGCGGTCGTCGAAGGGCGCCACCAGCCGGATCTCGAATCCGTGCCCGGCGCCGTTGACGGCGAACGTGGCCCGGCTGGCGCCGCTGAGCGATGACAGCAGGGCGCTGAATCCGGCGGGCAGACCGTCGCGGTCCTCGAGCGCGGCGCCCGGCAGGGTGAGCCAGACGGGGGCGGGCGGAAGCGGCTCGGAAGCCCTGCTCGCCTTGCCGAGCAGAGCCGCGGCCAGTGGGTCCGGGGCGACGGCGATGCCGAGCAGATCGTTGTCCAGTGGCGTCCAGGAGATCTGGCGGTCGCGCGCGCTGCCCTCGACGGTGCAGAGTTGGCCAACGCACCTGCCTCCGCCGCTCCGGGCGTAACTGGCGAGTTTGGCGCGGTGGAAGCGTCCGCGGGCGACGATGAGCCGCGCCTCGGGGGTGAAATAGACCGCCACGGCGTCCAGATCCTGCCGGTAATTGAAGCCGGTCGCGGCGACAAACGCCTTGTAGTCGGGCTCCTCGACTCCGGCCGCGCCAGCCAGTTGATCCAGGACTCCGGCTTCGCGCAATGTCTGGACGTCAATATAGAGAGCCGGGTGGCCGCCCGCGGGAAAGCAGGTGAGCAGCCGCTGGGGGTCGCGCGCCCGGCGCGGCGCCACCAGCAGAAAATACAGCACGGCCGAGCCCGCCAGCATGGCGCCGAGGTAGATGAGGATCCTTCGCCTTGTTGTCACTTGAATCTACAGGCTAGCAGGCCGCATGGGGAGCGAGTGCCGCCAGCGGCGTACGCGGGGCGGCGGCCGGGCTGGATGGCTACTGAATCACTCGCAGCGGGTTCTCATTCGAGGCTTCAAGCGCGCGGGTGTTGGCGCGGCGCCGGGCGCCGATCCTGACCGATCCGCGGAACAAGGCCCCGGCGGGGATGATGCCGCCAACCTTATAAGTCCCCACGGCGGCCAGCGCCATCGACGCCATGCAACCGCACTGGGCGCAATCGGGATCGCCGCCGAACTGGCAGGGGGTGATCGAGGTCTGGAAGTCGGCCGAGATGGTCTCGGTCACCTGGGAAAAGATACAGTCCTTGGGACTCGACGGCGGACTGGCGAAATGATCCACCAGGCGCTTGGGCATGGCGACTTTGGGATAGCGCTCGCGCAGGAAGTGGATCTGAGCGATGGCCTCGGCCCTTTCGGCGGGCGAGAGGATTTCGGGCATTTCGTCGCCGCGCTGGGGCGTGAACATCGAAAACCAGACCTTTTCGACGGCGTCCACCTTGCTCCAGAACTGGATGAACTCTTCCAGGTAGCCGGGCCGTTTCATCATCTGGCCGGTGATGGTGCAGTGGATGGTGACGCGCTGGTTGGCGATGTTTTTCAGGATGCGCTCGTAGGTGGCCGGCTTTCGCCGTTCGTCGTGCTCGGGTTGCAGACCGTCCACCGACACCGACAGGGTAAAGCCGCTATAGGTCTTCCACACGGCTGGCATCTGGCGGAAAGCGCTGGTGACCAACTGGACATGGATGCCGCGGGCGAGCAGTTGAGGCAGGACGGTTTCGACCTCCCGGTAGCGGACCAGCGGATCACCGCCGACCAGCGAAAGGTGCAATGGACGGTGCTCGTCTGCCAGCTTGAGGATGCGGCGGACCAGATCGTCGCCCTTGAAGTCACTCAATTGACGGAGGTTGACCCCCGTGCCCAGGTGCTCATCCTCGTAGGCATAGCATCCGGGACAACGCAGGGGACACTCTTTCGTAATCTCGATCGACAATGTGGGCTTCTGGCCCTTGAGGATCATCGCCCACGCCCGCAAGATATCGCCAGCCTGCATCATCACCTCTTTCTGGAATCAATTGCCGGCCGCAAACCGCACATTCCATAGACGCGGCAGGTTTGCCTCCGATGTCATCAATCTTCCATTTTAATGCAGCGCGGCGAGCCCCCGGCAGTGTTCCGGCGCCGGGCGCTTGAGAGTTTTCCGCGCTGGCGGCACTATAGAACAGGTGGGTGACGCGCTCGAAATCCTGGAACTGAGGTCGGCCGTGGCGGGAGCGCCGGCCGGATTGGTCAGAGAGATCCTGGAGACGCGTCTGCCCGCGGTCGCGCCTCCGGCCACCGAGGTGGAATTTGACGCCTGGATGTGGGCGTTGTTCGACCTCGGTCTGGCGGCCGAGACCCTGCCCGAGTATGCGCTCGCCCTGGACCTGTACGCAAAATCGATTGAGTATAATCGCACGTCGGAGCTTTTGCGTTCGGCGGCGATGGTCCGGTCCGGCCTATGCCTGGAGCAGTTGGGACGATGGATGGAAGCGATCGGCTGCTACCGCCAGGCGGAGAGCGGCTCGGCGGCCTGGCCGGAGAGCAGGGCGTTGATGCTTTGGCGCCTCGGCCGTCTGCTGCGCGCCGCCGGGGATTTCGAGGACGCTTCAAGCACGCTCGGCGCGTTGTTCGAACTGCTGCCCCAGCCCGGCATCCCGCAACGTGAAGCCGAACTCGAGTACGCAGCCTGCCTGGAGCATGCGGGCAAGGCCGAAGATGCGTGTGTGCGGCTCGCCGTGCTGGCCGGGGAAGCTCATCCGGTCGCCGTGGAGGCCATGGTTCGGCTCGCCTCGCTTCACCTCCGTCTAGGCAGGATTCCGGATGCAGTCCTGGTTCTTCGCCGCATCGCCAGCCACCCGGCGGCCGAGGCCCAGGTGCGGACGGCCGCCTCGATCCGGCTCGATCAACTGAGTGCGGATTAGCCTTTATTCCGCCCTGTTTCGGTGGTACTGTTAATACCGCCATGAAGTGGACCCGGGCGCTTTCCATCATCCACCTGCTTTCGGCTCCGGTCTTTCTCGTCCTGCTTTGGGACGACTCGGCGCTGTCGTCGGCAGGCGTTTCGGCCGCCCTGGCCGGCTCCGCCGCGCTTCTCTGGTTCGGAAACCGCTGGACGATCATCTATGGCGGAGTACTCGCCCTGCTCAGCCTGCTGTTTCTGTTCATCCTCGCCTTTTCGGTATCCGGACCCGAAGAGCACATCGCGCCGGCGGCGATCGGGACGGCCATCTTCATGGCTCTTCAGGCAGGCGCGGTGGTGACTGAATGGGTGACGGCAAAGGGCGCGCCGGAGATCACCATCGAGCCGGAATAGGTCCTTCCGGGTGGATTGCCTAGAGTGAGAGCCTGACCCCAATTCTCAGTTAAAATCCCAACTCCCGCGTGCTGGCGGGATGACCGATAGACTAGCTGAGGAAGTAGTTTGAGCTTGGCAGGCCGGCCTTGAATGCGCGCAAACGCTCAGGATGGCCGGAATCGCCGGGCCGAGGAACTTCGGTGACGTTGGCGTTTGACGGACCTGACCGTGCGGCTTTGGCCAGTCTCAAACCGGGCGTGGCAAGGCATTGGCTGAAGCAATCCGGCGGGTTCAGATCCGGGTCCACTGAGGCATTCACCCCGCGAAACGGCGGCTGGAGAGTGCGAGCAGTGCATGATCCTGCCGGTTGCTGAAGGCCTGGACGTCCTCCTCTGGAGCAGGCCAGTCCCGGTTCGCCGGGTGGCCGGCTCTCCCGCGTACTTCGTGGGCGGCTCCTCCGGTCTCCGGCGGGAGCCGCCCATCGAAGGCCGATCGTCGCGGTCCCGCTGCCGTCATCAAGAAGGCTCCACCTTGAACCCTCAGAGCCTGACCCCGTCAACAGGACGTTTCCCTTTGGCGTAAATAGGACATCCCCACGTGGCGGCGACTGAGGCAAGACTGTTTGCGGACAGGGTTTAGCCGGTGTGATAAAATTCCAATTGACGCGTCCACACCTCTGCGGAGAGGTGGCTGAGTGGTCGAAAGCAGCGGTTTGCTAAACCGTCGTAGGGGCTTAAACCTCTACCCAGGGTTCGAATCCCTGCCTCTCCGCCAGCCCCCCATTTTCATTTACTTACAATAGCTTAGAGACAGCGTTGCGCACCTGGACTCCTCCCAAACCGAAACACGGGCGTCACGGGGGCGCAGTTCCGCGCTCCGCAACAGCCTGGTTGGGTGCCGTCGAGGATGAATCACATTGGCTTGTTCATCCCGCCAAGCTATCACCTCATGTCGGTTGGTGCGGGCGGCATCCAGCCGTGGTTGCTAACCGCGGGTCAACGCCTTGAAGGCGCGCCGCGCGACAACCAGTTCCTCGTTGGTGGCCACGGCGAGGACCCTCACGCGGGAATCGTCACTTGACACAATCCTGTCGGCGGAGCCTTGCGTGTTGCGGGCGGGGTCGATCGAGACGCCGAGGAATTCCAGGCCGCGGCAGCAGGCTTCGCGCAGTTCGGCCGAGTTTTCGCCGATGCCGCCGGTGAAGGCGATGGCGTCGAGGCCGCCCATGGCGGCGGTGTAGGCGCCGATGGTTTTTTTCACCTGATAGCTGAAGACGTCGAGCGCCAGTTGAGCCTCGGCCGAGCCGGCCTGGGCCGCGGCGGTGATGTCGCGGACGTCGCCGCCGGCGATGCCGCTCAGGCCCGCAAGGCCGCTGAGCCGGGCCAGTTGGCCGCGGACCTCGTCAGTGGACCAGCCGTTGCGCTCCATCATGTAGAGCACGGCGAAGGCGTCGAGTTCACCATGGCGGGTGGCGTTTTCCAGGCCTGACTGAGGGGAAAAGCCGAACGTGGTGTCGATCGAAACGCCGTCGCGGATGGCGCAGAGCGAGCTGCTGCCGCCGAGGTGGCAGGAGATCAGACGGAGGCCCTGTTTGGGTACGCCGAGCAGTTCAGGCACGCGGCAGGAGACGAATTCATGGGACGCGCCGTGATAACCGTAACGGCGCACGCCGTGCGAGTCGCGCCAATCGGCGGGGACGCCGTAGACCTGGGCGTATGGGGGCATGGTGCGGTGGAATTCAGGTTCGAAGGCGGCCACCAGGGGCGTACCGGGCATGGTTTCGGCGAAGGCTTCGATGGCGTCGATATAGATTTTGTTGTGGACGGGGGCGACGCCGAGGTACTGCTTCATTGCCGCCATCAATTTCCCGTCGACGACGAACGTGCCGCGGTAATCGGGACCGGCGATGACGGCCTTGAAGGCGACGGCGTCGATCGCGGCGCCGCCGGACTTGATCTCGCCGATGGCGGAGCGGTAGTCCGAGACGCGCTCGTAGCGGCCCTTGGCGGTGGACCGTTCGGCGGGCATTTCGAGGATCTGGTACTTCAGCGAAGTGGAGCCAAGGTTGGGGACGAGGATGTTCATTTTCCGAGTTTGATGGCCGACAGATTCTTCACGCAGGACTGCTGGTAGGGTCCGGCGATCTTTGTGCAGAGTTCGGTGAAACGTGCGGCTTCAGCCCGCAGTTTCGGGTTCTTGGCGGTGCGCGACATGCTGTGGTTGGCAACTCCGATAAAGAAGTATGCCGGAGCCAGCAGGTCGTTGTTGCCGGCGATGAACGGCAGTGCTTCGCGGAACGACTTGTCGGTCTCCTCGAAGTTCTTCGTCTCCTGATAGGCCATGCCCTTCATCCAATGGCCGAGGCCGGTGAGGGTGGTTTTCTTCTTGTCCCAGGCGGCCGGATCGGCGCCCTGAGGGGCGGGTTTGGACTGCATGGCGGCGATGAGCTGGTCACAATACTGGATCACCTTGGAAAGGTCGATCTTGCTTTGCAGGTTGCCGTCGGCGGCCACCAGCAGCATATCCTCGTTGGTCTTGTCGATGGCAACGGCCTTTTCGGCGGCTTCGACGGCCTTCTCCTTCCGCCCAGTCTGCTGGAGCGCGGCAACGTATCGGCCCGCGACCTGGGGGATGTACTGGCTCTCGGGGTGGCGTTCGAACAGCGTGGAGCCGAGATCGACGATGGCGGCCGGATCGGCGGTTTGCAGGGCCATGGCGTAGAGGGAGTATTCGCAGCGGATGATCACCTGTTTGGCGTAGTCGATCTCGCGGTCCCACGCCTCGGCTTCCTCCTCATCGGCTGGCTTGGCGATCAACAGCATCTTCTTCGCCGCTTCGACGGTTCGCGCCGACCAGTCCTTGATACAGGCGACGTCGGCCTTTTTCTCGCAGCCTTGCAGGGCGTTGTAGGCGGCCAGCGAGTTGGCCGGGTCGAGTTCCAGCGCCGCCGCGCCGGCGGCGATCGATTTGTCCCACTGCTGGTTCTTGAGATAGATGGGCTGCAACTGGCTGTAGGCCCAGGCTGTGCCGCCGTGCTTGGGGTAGGTTTTGACAAACTCCTCGAACAACGCCTGCTTGGGGGCGTCGCCGGTTTCGGAGCCGGCCTGTTGGAGCAACCGGCCCTCGGGCGTGGTGGTGTCGAAATCGAATTTTGGGCGCTGCGCCATCAGGGGAGCGGCCAACAAAATAGCAAACAGTGCTGCGCGGTGGACCTTCATTGCGGTAGCCTCCATGTGAAGGGTTTGCTGTTATATAGTACAGAGTCCGGTCCGCCGCGGTCGAGGGGAACTTACATATGATGCTGCCAACCACTTATGTCATGGCCATGGCCCTGACGATCCTGACGATGATCTGTTGGGGCTCGTGGGCGAACACGATGAAACTCGCGCCGAAGTGGCGGTTCGAGTTGTACTACTTCGATTACACGTTCGGGCTGATTCTGGCCGCGGCCGTGGCGGCGTTTACCTTCGGATCCTCGGACACGGTGGTGGTGGATTCGGCGACCCCATCGTTCACCTTCCTGGACAATCTGAGCATCGCCTCGAAGCGTCAGATGGCGCTGGCCATGGCTGGAGGGGCGGTGTTCAATCTGGCCAACATGCTGCTGGTGGCGGCGATCGCGGTTGCCGGGCTTGCCGTCGCCTTCCCCATCGGCATCGGCCTGGCTCTGATCATGGGTGTGATTCTGAACTACATCATCAAGCCGGCGGGCGATCCGGGGTTCCTGTTCGGCGGTTCATTCCTGGTGCTTCTCGCCATCATCCTGTCGGCAATGGCCCACTCGGCCCATATCGCGGCGAAGGCGAAGGCGAAGCAGCCCGCGGGCCAGGCGGGCGTGCGCGTCGTGGGCAAGCCGCAGTCCAGGCAGGCGTCGCCGCTGAAGGGCATCTTCCTCAGCCTGGGCTGCGGCATCCTGATGGGGACGTTCTACCCGCTGGTGGAGATGAGCAAGAGGGGCGACATCGGCTTAGGTCCGTACACGGCCGCGTTCATTTTCGCCGCCGGAGTCCTGGTGACGACTCCGCTCTACAACCTGTTCTTCATGAACCTGCCGGTCGAGGGCGACCCGGTGAGCTTCCGCGACTACTTCTCGGGCAAGACCCGCGAACACCTGCTTGGGCTTGCCGGGGGAATCATCTGGATGACGGGCACGGTGGCCAACTTCGTCGCCGCCAGCGCGCCGGAGCGCGTCAACGTCGGCCCGGCGGTAAGCTACGGCCTGGGCCAGGGAGCGACAATGGTGAGCGCGTTGTGGGGCTTGCTGGTGTGGAAGGAGTATGCCGGCGCCGGAGGCAAGGTTCGGGTCTACATCATCCTGATGCTGGCGCTTTTCCTGGGCGGGTTGTCGCTGATCTCAATCGCTCCGCTGCGCTGAGCCTTGCGGGCTGGGGCCGGATCCGGCCGGCGCAACCGGCGGCGGCGCGTTCAGTCCGCCTTGGCGCTGCTCGCCATCGCCTTGGCCAGCCGCTCTCCGATGCGGGCCGTCTCGTTGGCGGACAAAGGCACGCCGTTGGTCCTTACCGCCACGGTGCGCCCGCCATTGAACAGCTTCTGAAGCACAGCTCTGATGACATACTGGCCGTAACGCGCCGAATCGCTTTCCGCGCGCCGGTGTCCGCGCCGGGCCATGCGGACCGATCCCGCGGCGGACTCCAGCCGGCTGCCGAAGTAGATTGCGTGGACGTAGGCTTGCGCGAACGGCGCTTCACCGCCGGGATTGACGCCCGGCAGGCCGGCGTCGCGCGCGAGGCTGGCGCTCAGGTTGCCGGCGAGCATCGACATTTCGGCCTGGGACGGCGCAAGGCGGGTGAAGGTGGAAAACAGTACGCTTTCGCCGGAAGTGAACGCCGCCTCGGCGAGCGGGCGCGGCACGGCGGAGCCAGCGGCCATCTCGCCGCTGGAAGCCGCGATGCGGGCCATCGCTCCGGCAATGTGGCGGGCCTTTGTGCCGCCCAGCATCCGCTTGAGCGAGGCCCAACCCCGCGCGGTCAGACCGAGCCTGAGGGTAAGACCTTTCGGTATCCGGACCTCGACCCGGGTTGCCGACCCCGCGATGGGCAGTTCAAAGCGCAGGTCGTCGCCCTCGATCAACGCTGAGATGAGGCAGAAGTGCTCGTCCCATTCGGCGCCGAATTTCGGCTCCAATCCGTGGCACAGCTCCCATTGCCGCTCGACGCCGATCTGATCGAAGATGACGTTGGCGAAGGCTCTGAGATCGCCGCGTTCGCAGGCTTCGCCCAGATCCATCTCGGCCAGCCGGCGCTCCAGGTTGAGTTCCATGGCGCGGGCCAGCATCTGTTCGAAACCCATTGACAGGCCGAGGCTGACCTCCGGGCCGGCGGGGCTGTGCAGCAGGCGCAGGTCGGCGTCGGAGTCGATCTCGATCTTGCCCATCAGGTCGGTGGCTTGCCAGAGGTTGTCTGGCGGCCCTGGCAGGCTGAGTTTGAGGCGCGTGGTGAGCAGGTCGCGGCGCAGCGGGTCGGCCTGGGCGGAACTGATGGAGCGGCGGCCCGTGCGGGTGACCCATGACCGGGCGTCGCTCTGCTGGAAATGGTCAAGCAGTTCCTGGACCGGATCAGTCATCTCTGTGGGTCAAGTATAAAGCAGTTGACGGTCAAACCGGCCACCCGATTCCGGCGCCAGTGCCCGCGCCGCCGGCCTGGGGTTGCTTCCCGGTTGAGGGAGCCTCCATTCTATGGTTGATGCACAGATTCCAGCCCAGCCTTCATGAACGCGTTTGGGGGATGACCTGCCTCCGGCCGTGGATCGGCCTTGATGGGCTGAATTCGCCGATCGGCGAGGCCTGGTATCAAAGCCCCGGGTTGCCGCTGCTGAAGTGGGTTTTCACCACCGGGCGGCTATCGGTTCAGGTTCATCCGGACGATGCGTATGCCAGGCTCCACCATGATTCATCGGGCAAGACCGAAGCCTGGCACGTTGTTCACGCCGAGCCAGGCGCTGAACTGGGTGTCGGGTTGCGCACCGCCCTGACGCCGGAGCAGGCCCGGGCCGCGGCGCTGGACGGTTCGATCGAAGACCTGCTGAACTGGATCGAAGTGCGCGCCGGCGACACGGTATTCATCCCCGCCGGAACGATCCACGCCATCGGCGCCGGGCTGGTGGTGGCCGAGATCCAGCAGGACTGCGACGTCACCTACCGTCTCTACGACTATGGACGGGGGCGTGAACTCCACCTGGACCGCGGTCTTGAAGTCGCGGACCTGCGGGCCTGGACGGGCGAGATCCGGCGCGGCGGGCCGGTGCTGGCCGAGTGTCCCTACTTCCGGCTGGAGGCGTACGAAGCCGGCGAGCCGGCGGCCGCTGGGCCGTATCCGGCGCCGGCCTGGATCGTGTTTCCGTCGGGCGAGGGGAGCATTGGCGGCGCGGCGTGGCGGCAGGGCGACGTATGGTTGCTGGACGCGGGCGAGGCGGTGGAGATCAGATCGAGCGGTGCGGGGTTTCTGGCCGGCTTTGTGCCGCCGGGTCCGTGAAAAGCAGACGGCCCGGATGCACGGAGAACCCCGGCAGTCCGTGGTGGACGGCGCGCGCGGCCGCCCGAGCCAAATGGCTTGCGGCGAGAGCGAGGAGGGAGGAGGAGGTGTGTACTATCCATCCACGACGGCGGCCAACGAAGTTATCGCGGCAAACGAGTCGCCGCCCAAAGGGTTGCGGCGGCGGCGGGGGAACTGCCTGACAGCGGCTCCTCTCCGATGGAGGGGATCTCTTTCGCCGCCGCTGCCCGCATCCCGGCCCGCCGGCAAAGTGCAACGCGGACAAGCGGGAGTTCCGCCACGGTCTGTCAGTCCACCAGGGGGCGGAGGAACTCGACGCTCTTGCGGATGTTCTCGTCGCTGCCGTAGCACTCGATCGATATGGCCCCGCTCCAGCCGGTCGCCTTCAGATAGGCCAGGCAGTCCTGAATATTGGCGGCATTGACGCCGCCGCCGATAGGGACTTCGCTGCACGCGATGCCGGTCTCCTCGCCACGCACGGCCGCGGCCAGGCCCGCGCTGACGTCCTTGATGTGGCAGTGGGTCAGGTAGGGGCGGAGGGCCTTGAGATATTCGAGCGGCTCCTTGCCGGAAATGAAGGTGTTGCCGGTGTCGAAGTTCAGACGCAGGTACTCGGAATCGAAGTGGCGGAAGAGCCGGTCCATGAATTCGACGTCGGTGGTGTATGGGCCGTGGGGCTCGACGTTGATGATCACCTTGTAGTCCTCGGCCCATGGGAGGACCTGGCGGTAGTTATCGCAGGTGATCCTGAAAATCTCTTCGCGGGTGAAGCCCTCGATCTCGAAGGCGCCGTCGACGGTATCGACCATGGGGCAGTTGAGCTCGGCGGCGAAGCGGATGGACTGCTGCACGTATTGAACGCCGAAGGCCGAGCCCTCCGGTCCCATAAAGGGGAAGGAGCCGTCGATCTGGGAGATGGAAAGGCCCAGGCCGTCGCAGTAGCGCTTCAAGGCGCGGGGGTTGGATTGCAGCGAGATCCCCGGCTCGTATCCCATGGCCTGGATGAAGTACTGGCCGTGGACGGCGGCGAATTCCAGGTGTTTGAGACCGTACTTGACCGCGGTTTCAGCCGCGGCCCTGAAGCTGCCGCTCAGTGGGCGCCAGTTGTCGGTGTGCATTCCGAGTTCGATCATTTGGATAGCTCCTTGCCGGCCGGGGGCCGGCTAAATTCCCGCCCGGCCGGCCAGTTTGCGCCAGGCCGCAATCGAGCGTGTCAGGTGGCCGCGAGCGACTCCGGGGATACCGAAGCGCTGAAGAGCGACGGGACCGCGGCAGTCCAGTTGCTTCAGTATCCTGAGCACAGCGCGGATGTCGAACGGCTCGCCGCCGGGCGGCTGGATCCAGTCGCCTTCGCCGGACTGAACCGGGAGAGCGCGGCCGGCGGCGTTGATGGAAATGGCGCGCATGGGACGCGGGGGTATCGCCATTGATTCGGGCACCATGGTATCACCGGCGCCGGCCGAGAGAAAAGCAGGAGTATGCGTACGCCGCGGACGGCACGGCCGTATCACTCCGGTGCTGACGCACGACTTCCATAACGAATCGACGCCGCACACAAGCGGCGCAATCCTGGGCGTGCGGGCGCCTGGGTGGAAGATGCCCGAAGCCGAGACCTGGGGGCGCTGAAGGATCAAACGGACACTCTATCCTGTATGCCCCTGGCGTGTCCGGCGATCTCGAACTGAGCGCCGCCGTGCGCACCCATGCCCGCGTAGAGGTTTGGATCGACGGAGCACCGGCCGCCGAATTCGATCAACTGCCGAAGGCACTGCTTGAAGCCGGCCGCATCGGACTCCAGTTCCGCTCCGACAAGGCGACGGTCGAGTTCCGCGACATTCGCGTGCGGGCGATCGTGCCATAATGGCGGCAATATTCCGCGGAGGGAGAGACCATGATCCGATTCTTCGTAGCTACGGCTGTTTCCATCGCCCTACTGGCCGCGCAGCCGCCCAAGCAGCAGGGCCAGCAGACAGAGGGCGTGCGGCAGGCGCAGCGGTTGATGCGCGAGGGCAAGCTCGACGAAGCGCTGGCGGCATACAAGCAGGAACTGAAGACGACGCCCAATTCCCTGCCCGCGCTGAACGGGGCCGGCGTGACGCTGGACCTGATGGGCAAGACGTCGGAGGCGCGCGGGTATTTCTCCAAAGCCATCGAGGCGGCGCCGGCGCCGCTGGCCAAGGCCGGGGCGCGGCGCGCCATGGCGATGTCCTATGCCTTCGACAACGACTGCAAGAACACGTTGAAGTACGAGATGCTGGTGAACGAGCACTGGATCGCCGAGAAGAATTTCTACCAGCAGGGCGAGATGCTGAACGAAGCGGCGCGGGTGTGCATCGAGGCCGGCGAGTTCGACACGGCTGAGAAACTGTACAAGTCGGGCGCCGAGATCGGCCTGCAGGAGCCCAATATCCCGGCGGAGCGCAAGGCGCTGTGGGCGTTCCGGCTGGAACACGCGTTGGCGCGGCTGGCGGCGCGGCGCGGGCAAAAGGAAGTCGCCCAGAAACATGTCGCCGCAGCCAAGGCGGTGCTGGATTCAAACGCCGGGATGGCCAAGGCCCAGGCGATCTTTTTCCCATACCTGGCCGGCTACGTTGCGCTGTACACCGGTGATCCCTACAAGGCGCGCTTCCATTTGTCGCAGGCCAACCAGAACGATCCCTTCATCCGCTGTCTGCTCGGACTTGCACAGGAGCAGTTGGGCGAAAAAGAGAAGGCCCTTGAGCACTTCAAGCAGGCCTACGCGACAACCGCGCACAATCCGCCGGCGGCTTTCGCCAAGCCGTTCGCGCGCAAGAAACTCGGATTGAGGTAGCCGGGTGCGGTCAGCCGAGCCGGCCGCCGCAACTGGTGCAGAACTGCGAACCGGCCGGCAGTTTGGCTCCGCAGTTGCCGCAGAACATGGCGGCCGCTGCCGGAGGCGCGACCCGCGGCGGCGGGGGCGGGTATGCCGGAGGGGGCGCGAATTGCGGAGGCGGTGCTGGCGGCTGAAAGTGTGACTGCGGCGACTGGAACTTCGACATGTCCGGCTGGAACTGGGAAGGCGGGGGTGGCGGCGGATAAGCCTGCGGCTGGTAGCCGGGCTGCGGCGGGTAGGGCGCAGGCGGCGGGTAACCGCCTGGGGCGACGCCGGCCTGGCGAAGGGCGGGCCAGTCGCCCAGCGCCATCCAGTAAAGGACGATGAGATTGACCAGGGGGATGAGCATCAACAGGGCGATGGCCCCGGAGTTGCCGGTCTTGGCGAAGATCTTCCAGTAGGCGATGACCGGCAGAATCGCCATGACAAGGAAGATCAATAGAACGACGACGATCCCGCCGGCAAGCAGGCCGCCAACCGCGCCGATTGCGCCGGCCGCGTCTTCAGGTCGCATCACATGCCTCCCCGGCGGCCGCGCAGGGCGGGCCAGTCACTGAATCCGAACCAGAACAGAACGATGATATTGATGATCGGCAGGATCAGCAGCAGCGACAGGGCGCCGCTATAGCCCGCCCGCTGAAACATCTTCCAGTGCGGGAAGATGACCACCGCCAGGATCACCATGTAGAAAATCGGCATCAGCATCAACGCAAACGGTGCTGCATCTTCCACGGCAGGTCCTCCTATGGATTAAATGTGTACCACATTCGGGGCGCCGGGGGGACAGATTATCCGGAGAATCTTGCGGAGCGCGCCGCCGTGGCTACCAGCCCTGTTCGCGGAGGCGTTCGACGGTGAGGGGATCGCCCTTCATGCTGAAGGCGCGGAGCATCTTTTCGACATATTTCGCCAGCACGTCGGTTTCGATGTTCACCGCGTCGCCGGGGCGGCGCGACTTCAGCGTCGTGTTTTCGTAAGTGTGAGGGATGACGGCCACCGAGACGCGGCCGGGCTCGACCTGGGCCAGAGTGAGGCTGATGCCGTCGATGGCGATGGAGCCCTTGAAGACGAAGTAGGGATCAAGCTCCTCGGGGACGCGGACCATCAACCACCAGTTGCCTCCGCCGGTCTGGTCGATGGACTCAATGGAGCCGGCGCCGTCGACGTGGCCCTGAACGATGTGTCCGCCCATGCGCGACGAGGGTTTCAAGGCCCGCTCGATGTTGACTGCCGAGCCAGGGCGGAGTGCGCCGAGCGTGCTGCGTTTCAGCGTTTCGTTCGAGACCTCCGCGGCAAACGAGGCGGGTTTGAGTTCGACAGCGGTGAGGCAGACGCCGCTGACCGAGACCGAATCGCCTTCGGCCAGGTCAGATGCGGCCAGCGGGGCGCGCAGGCGAAGCCGGGCGCCGGCCTGGCGGGGCTCGATGGTCTCGATGATGCCGATCTCTTCGATGATGCCGGTGAACATGGGGGTGGTCAGGGCTTGGGGACCCAGGCTTCGACGGCGAACTCGTCTTCGGTGATGCGGTGGAG
Source organism: Candidatus Solibacter sp. (assembly GCA_013822245.1). Lineage (GTDB taxonomy): Bacteria > Acidobacteriota > Terriglobia > Bryobacterales > Bryobacteraceae > PNKE01. The sequence goes on along the minus strand of PNKE01000030.1, from coordinate 59,544 downwards.
CGTGAGGTTGCGCAGATGGATGGCATCCATCCGTGTGCGTTTGCCGGAGCCGCCGGCGACGGGCAGCGACTGCAGGCCGCCAAGGATCTTGATGGCGTAATAGAAAAAGATGCGGTCGACGATGCCGGCTTCGAGCACAGCCCAGTTGAGTTTGCTGCCGGCCTCGATCATCAGAGAGAGATAGCGGCGATGGGCGAGCGTGTTGACGATTGTAGGGAGGTCGACGCGGCCCGAGGGCGAGTCGGCGGCGATGACCTCGACGCCGCGGGATTCGAGAGCGGCGCGGCGGTCCTTGGGGGCGACAGAGGTGCAGAAGATGATGAGGTCGTCCTGGCAGGACTGGACGATGCGGTGGTCGAGCGGCGTGCGCAGCATGGAGTCGGCGATGATGCGCAACAGCGGGCGCGAGCGCTCACCGCCGCTGCGGTCGTTCAGCATCGGGTTGTCGGAAAGGACGGTGCCGACGCCGGTGAGGATGGCGTCGTGGGAGTGGCGGATGGTTTGGACGTGAGCGCGGGCGAGTTCGGAGGTGATCCAGCCGGAATTGTCGTCGGGGGCGGCGATCTTGCCGTCGAGCGTCAAAGCCGACTTCAGCGTCACCAGGGGGCGGCCGGTCCGCATGAAGTGAAAGAAGGCGCGGTTGAGATCGATGGCTTCGGTTTCGAGGGCGGCGTCGATTTCGACTTCAATGCCGGCGGCGCGGAGTTTGGCGAAGCCGCGGCCGGAGACTTCGGGGTTGGGGTCGGCTGTAATGGCGACGATTTTGGCGATGCCGGCGGCGATCAGTGCGTCGGCGCAGGGACCGGTGCGGCCCTGGTGGGAGCAGGGTTCGAGGTTGATGAAGAGAGTGGCGCCCAGGGCGCGCGGGCCGGCCTGTTCCAGGGCAATGATCTCGGCGTGTTTGACGCCTGAGTAGGTGTGAAAGCCCTGGCCAACGATCTCGCCGTTCGAAACCAGGACAGCGCCGACGCAGGGGTTGGGCGAAGTTTGTCCTGCGCCCTGGCGGGCGAGGCCGACAGCCAGCCGAAGGTGTTCCGAGGGCATGGGTACTCCTGTCTCTTCTCCCTTACTTCTCGAACAGGGAGGTGATGAACTTATCCGCCTCGAACTCGAGCAGGTCGGCGGCCTGTTCGCCGACGCCGATATAGCGGATCGGCAGATTCAGTTCACGGGCGATGGCAACGACGATACCACCCTTCGCCGTGCCGTCCAACTTGGTGAGGATCAAGCCGGTGACGCCGGCCGATTCGGTGAACTTGCGGGCCTGTTCGAGACCGTTCTGGCCGGTGGTGGCGTCAAGCACGAGCCAGACCTCGTGCGGGGCGCCGGGGATGACGCGGACCGTGGTGCGGCGCATCTTTTCGAGCTCCGCCATCAGGTTGTCCTTGGTGTGCAGGCGGCCGGCGGTATCGACGATGAGCGTGGTCGCGCCGCGGGCCTTGGCGGCATGGAGGGCGTCGAAGATGACGGCGCTGGGGTCCGAGCCTTGCGACTGGCGGATGATGCCGGTCTGGGTGCGCTGGGCCCAGACTTCGAGTTGCTCGATGGCGGCGGCGCGGAATGTGTCGGCGGCGCAGAGCAGGACGGTCTCGCCGTCCTCCTTGAGCCGCTGGGCGAGTTTGCCGATGGTGGTCGTCTTGCCGGAACCGTTGACGCCGACAACCATGACGACGCGCGGCGGCTGGCCGGGCGTCATGAGCGGCCGTTCGGAGGCTTCCAGGACGCCGAGCAGGTGTTCCTGGATGAGCTGGCGGAGTTCAGAGGGGTCGTTGACCAGATGGCGGGCGACGCGCTGGCGGATGGTTTCGAGGATATCGGTGGCGGTGCGGACGCCGACATCGGCGGCGATGAGGGTGTATTCAAGCTCTTCGAGGAGGTCGGCGTCGATCTCCTTCTTGCCGTGGATGACATCCTCGACGCGGTCCACCAGACCGGCGCGGGTTTTTTGAATGCCTTGTTTCAGGCGGTCCAGAAGGCTGGGCATTTGGGGGTTTTCTCGGTCTCACCATCAATTGTAGCGATACCGCTACTCGCCGATGATTTTGACCAGGACGCGTTTGCGGCGGCGGCCGTCGAATTCGCCGTAGAAGATCTGCTCCCAGGGACCGAAATCGAGGCGGCCCTCGGTGACGGCGACGACGACTTCGCGGCCCATGATCTGGCGCTTCATGTGGGCGTCGGCGTTGTCCTCGCCGGTGCGGTTGTGGCGGTAGGCGGAGACGGGTTCGTGGGGCGCGAGTTTTTCGAGCCAGGAGTCGTAGTCATGGTGGAGACCGGATTCGTCGTCGTTGATGAAGACCGAGGCAGTGATATGCATGGCGTTGACCAGGCACAGGCCTTCGCGGATGCCGCTTTCGCGGAGGCATTCGCCGACATCGGGGGTGATGTTGACCAGGCCGCGGCGGGCGTTGACGTTGAACCAGAGTTCTTTGCGGTAGGATTTCATGGCCATCGAGGCCATTGTAGGAGGTTGCGGGCCGGCTGAGCTATTTGCGTTTGCGTGCGCGGCGCCAGAGCCAGGGAGGCGTGGGTTCGGCTTCGGCCCAGAGGCCTTTGCGGGCGTCGCGGGCCTGTTCCTCGAGAGTTTCGAGGCGGCGGTGGCGAGGGGCGTAGCGGCGGAACCACCAGGCCAGCCCCTCGCTGACCAGCACTTCGTTCAGGATGCGCCCGTCAGCCAGGACTACATCGGCGAGAATGCGCCTGAACTGATCGACGCCTTTGGGCCGTACGGTGACGGCCGCGCCCATCACCAGTTCGCTGGTCCTGCGGCGGGCGCGGCCGCCAAACGCCTGCCCCTGTTCGGGGGTATCAACGCCATGGAGGCGGATGCGGCGGGTCGTGCGCCCGTCGAGGACCTCGATCGTGTCGCCGTCGACGACCGAAATGACCTTGCCGCTGAACGGAGCTTGCTGGCCGCAGGCCGCCAGCGCGGTAACGGCAAGGACGATAAGCGCTCTCACCGGACCATCTTAGCGACTCAACGTCAGGGCCGGCTTCCATGGGCCAGGATGCGCAGCCCGGCGACGGGGACGGACGCCTCGCCGGGAGAGCCTACTTCGAGTAGCTGAAGACGATCACGCTGGTGAAGCTCTTTGGGGCGCCGTCATGGAGCAGCGGCGTGAACTTCCACTGTTTGACGGCGGCGAGCGAGGACGCGCTAAAGATTGCGTTACCCTTCAGCACCTTGGCGTCGACGACCGAGCCGGACTCATCGACCGTGATCTCGACGTCTTGTGTGCCGCTGATGTTGAGCTGTCTGGCCGCCGGCGGAAACGCGGGCGCAACCTTTTTGGCGATGCGGCTCATGGCGCTGGGCGTGGGGATGTTGAGGCTTTGGGCCAGCGCCCGAGGCGCGCCGATGGCGGTGATGGCGATGGCGGCGGCGGCGCACTTCAAAAAGCCGTTCATCCGATTCAATCTCATGGTTTCTCTCCTTGCACTCGGTGTTGGTTTTGCGATTCGCGGAACTCCTTGCGGCGGACGAGCCAGCAGGACTCGGCCGGGGTGGAATCGAACTCCCGCGTCAAAGGACTTATCGGGTCTTGCGGACGATGAATTAAATTAAACGCGCCTATCTTGAGGCCGCCGGAGTTCCCGCGGCGGTGCCGGCCCAGCCCATGCGGGTCCAGGCGCCGGCATCCTGGCCATGCCACCAGAAGGCGCCCGCGGCGTCGAGTCCGGCGATGAACACGCCGCCCGCGGTGGCCATGGGCGAGGCGTTCACCAGCGACCCTCCGGTGGAGGCCCAGGCCAGCCAGCCGTGCGAGGAGCCCTCGGTGAAGCCGCGCGTCCACCAGCCGCCCCAGGGGTCGCGCACCACCGCATGGACCCGCCCCGGCGAGCCGGAGGCGATCTGCGGATCCAGCGAAAGGATGCCGCCGCCGTTGGACCAGCTCAGCCAGGTCTCGCCCGATACGCGGGCGATCCAAACCGCATCCCACGGATCGCGCGCCGCGACATAGGCCGAGCCGTCCGCGCCGCCCGCCACCGACGGCGATCCCTTGACGATGCCACCGCCGAAACGCCACCCCTGAAATGCGCCGGCGGCCGAGATGCGGCCGCTCCACAACCCGTTCCAGTTGTCCTTGCCGATCACATAGACCGAGCCGTCGCCGGCGGCGGCGATCACCGGATCGGTCGCGAAGACGCCCCGCAGCGGCATCCAGGCGCCGAAAGACGAGCCGTTGTAGGTGAGCACCCAGTAGGAGTTCCAGGCATCGCGGACGGCGATGTAGGCCGTGCCCGAGGCGGCCACGGCGATCGAGGGCTGGCCGGCGGTGAGCCCGCCGCCGAAGCGCCATGACTCCCAGCTCTTTGTCGAAGTCCGGTACACGGACGCCCAGATCGCGTTCCACAGATCGCGGCAGGCGAGATAGACGTCGCCGTTGGGCGACAGGGCCGCGGCGGGGTTGGAATCGAATGCGCCGCCGCCGTTCAGCAGCGCGTCGGAGCCGTAGCGCGACAGCCGCACCCCGCCCCATACATCCCTGAAAGCGGCGACGGGCCCGGGAGAAACGCCGGGCTGGGAGATCCGTACCAGGGCCGGCCCGAGGGCAATCGATGTCGTGCGGGCCGCGCCGGGGTTGGCTTCCACGCGGAATGTAACCGATCCGGAGCCTTCGCCGAACAGCGATGCGGGCTGCTCGACAACAAACCAGTCCCGCGACCAGGCAACGCTCCAAAGGCATCCGGGCTGGGTATCGACCTGGATTGTCCCCTGGGAACCGGATCGCGGAGCGAGAACCTCCGAGGTCGAAAGCGTGAAGGTGCAGGCCGGCTGCAGGGCCAGTGGCTCAGCCGCGGCCGGAACGTTGCGCTCGGCTGCCGCCCGGTCCGCCGCGTCTCCGGCGGCGCCGGCCGGGGGGGCGAGAACGAGCGCGGGGAGCAAGGCGAAGTGCAAGTGCTTCAGCATCGCGCCAACTGCGTCAGTGTAGGACCGGACAGCGGCCCACACCTATATCATCGGCCGCCGGCAGGGAATTCGTTAGCGATTCGCGAACGTCGGATCCGCCGCCGGACCCGGCGTCCGCGGCTCGCCGGCGCGAGGCAGCAACGCCAACGCATCGCGCAACTGGTCCCGGCTGAACGGCTTGGACAGAAAGCCGTCCATGCCGGCTTCGGTGCAGGACAGGTGGTCCTCGCGGCCATTGTGCGCGGTCAGCGCCAGGATCGGCGTCCGGTCCCCTGCCTCTTCACGCTTGCGGATCTCCCTGGCCGCTGAGAGGCCGTCGAGGCCGGGCATCTGAATGTCCATCAAGATGACATCGTAGCGGGACCGCGAGAAGGCGGCCAGGGCGGCGATTCCATTTTCGGCGATATCGACCGAGTGCCCATCGCGCTCGAGCAGCTTCGAAGCGACAAGCTGATTCAGCCGGTTGTCCTCGACCAGCAGCAAGTGCAGCCGCCTGGATGCCGTTTGGTCCCCGGCGGCCGGGGCCTGGACGGCTTCGCCGCCGGCGCAGGCGGGGCACACGATATCGAAACGGAACGTAGACCCCGCGCCTTGCTCGCTTTCGACCGATATGGCGCCCCCCATGAGCGCCACCAGCCGCGCCGACAGCGCCAATCCGAGGCCGCTGCCGCCATACTGGCGGCGGATCGATCCATCGGCCTGCCGGAACTCCTCGAAGATCCGCTTCTGATCGGCCGGGGCTATCCCGATGCCGGTGTCGGCAACCTCAAAAGTCAGCCGCCAGGACGCGCCTTCGCGCCGGGCGCGGCCCGACACGCGCACCTCGCCCCTATCCGTGAATTTGACCGCGTTGTTGACCAGGTTGGCCAGGACCTGGGTGAGCCGCATCCTGTCGCCCATGACCCGGCCGGGCAGCCCGTGATCCTCGACTTCGATCATGAACGATTTGCCCGAGGCCGACGCCGAAAACATCCCGGCCGCATCGCGCATCACGGCAGCGGGCGATATCGGCTCACAACCGACCTGGATGGCCCCGCGTTCGATGGCGGCCAAGTCCAGCACATCGTTCAGCAGCGAGAGCAGGTGCCGGCTGGCCTGGTTCGACATCTCAAGGTAACGCCGGATGCCGTCGTCCATGCTCTCGCGCAGCGCCATCTCCTGCAGACCGATAACGCCATGGAGAGGCGTGCGGATCTCATGGCTGATGTTGGCCAGGAACTCGGACTTGAGCCGTGACGCCTCTTCGGCGCGGGTCAGCAGCCCTCGGATCTCCGAGGTCTTTGAATGGACGCTGCGGCGCAGGGTCCAGATCCAGACGGCGGCGAGCAGGACAACCATCAACGACACGCCGGCGGCGATGCGCCCCGCGCGGGTAGCGGTAAAAGGCGGGCGTGCGAGAAGGAGAAGGTCCTGGGGTCCGCGCATTCGCAATCGGCTCATGGCGGCGGAGGCGGACGGCATGGCGACGCCCCGGACCTCGACCCAACTGCCGATCGGCGCCACCTCGGGCAGCACCACCGGCGCGCCGCGGAGACGCCGGGCATAGGCTTCGGCGTTCTGGTCTCCGTCCTGAAGCACGACATCGTCGCGGACATCGCTGGCGGACAACTTAGCCACCATCCCCACAACCGAAACATGCAAGCCGTCGTGGCGGCCGACGGACAGCTCCGCCATGCTCACCCGCTTCGGCGGCGGCATCCGGCCCGGCCCGGCCGAGGACAGTTCCGACGCCTCGACCTCCGGCTCATCGGTGGAAAGCGACGTAATCCGCCCGCGCACTGAGATCCACTGCCCGTAGTTATAACGCTCGGGTTTGACGGCGAGGATGGAGATGCCGCCCGTCGAGTCCTGAATGTAGAAGTTGCCCGGATCATCCGGCAGGTCGCCAGGGCGCAGCGTCACCTGTCCGCAGATGGCAACCACCGGCTTCCCTTTTCGCTGCCCGGCCGCCTCCTGGCGGACCTCGGCGATGGTCATCGTCGCGCGCGCGGCTTCAGGGCAGTCCTGGGCCTGGCTGCTTGCGGCAGCAAGCAGGAGCAAGATTGCCACGAAAACTGGACGCTGGCATCGCATGATACGGGCCCAATCAATTCATCGGCAGGCCGGGCCGCTCCCGTTAGTCCATTCCATGGCCATTTGGAGGAGCTTAAACGGTCCCATGATAAACTGGGTTTTCCCCATGCAGCTTGAGAAAGTCTATGAGCCTCAGCGGTTTGAGCCGCACTGGGCGCAGTTCTGGATCGACCGCGGCTTCTTCCACGCTCCCGCGAGCGGCGACCCGGACCGCGAGGTTTTCTCCCTCGTCATCCCGCCGCCCAACGTCACCGGCAGCCTGCATATCGGGCACATGCTCGAACACACCGAGATCGACGTCACCACCCGCTGGCACCGCATGAAGGGCGACCAGACGCTGTGGCTGCCCGGCACCGACCACGCCGGCATCGCCACTCAAATGGTGGTGGAACGCAACCTCAAGCAAACCGGGAACATCACCCGCCATGACCTGGGCCGCGATGAGTTCGAACGCCGAGTCTGGCAGTGGAAGGAACAGTACGGATCGACGATCCTCAATCAAATGAAGCGCATCGGCGACTCCTGCGACTGGTCGCGCAACCGCTTCACGCTCGACGAGGGCCTGTCGCGCGCCGTCCGCGAAGCCTTTGTCCGCCTCTATGAAAAGGGCCTGATCTACCGCGGCGAGTACATGGTGAACTGGTGCCCGAGCTGTCACACGGCGCTGTCGGACCTCGAAGTGGTCCACGACGATACCGACGGCAACCTGTGGCACATCAAGTACCCTGTTTCGGGCCTCGAAGGCCGGTTCCTGACCGTCGCCACCACGCGCCCCGAAACCATGCTGGGCGACACGGCCGTGGCCATCAACCCGTCGGATGAGCGCTATTCAGACCTCCACGGCCGCACCGTCACACTGCCGCTGATGCAGCGCGAAATCCCCATCATCCTCGACGAACTGGCCGATCCGGAGTTCGGCACCGGCGTGGTGAAGGTCACACCGGCGCACGATCCGAACGACTTCGAAGTCGGCAAACGGCACAACCTGCCGCATGTGGCCGTGATCGGCCTGAACGCCGAGATGACCGATGCCGCCGGCCCATACGCCGGGCTGGATCGCTACGAAGCGCGTAAACGGGTGCTGGCCGATCTGGATGCGCAGGGACTGCTTGAGAAGACCGCGCCGCACAAACTCAGCGTTGGCAAGTGCCAGCGCTGCAAGGCTGTGGTCGAACCGCTGGTGTCGAAGCAGTGGTTCTGCCGGATGCAGCCGCTGGCCGAACCGGCCATCCAGGCCGTCGAGGACGGGCGCATCAAGTTTGTCCCCGAAAACTGGACCAAAACCTATAACGAGTGGATGTACAACATCCGTGACTGGTGCGTGTCGCGCCAGCTCTGGTGGGGCCACCGCATCCCGGCCTGGCACTGTGAAACCTGCGGCGAAGCCACCGTGGCGCGGCAGGATCCCTCGGAATGCGCGCACTGCCATTCGAAATCGATCCGGCAGGATTCGGATGTCCTGGATACCTGGTTCAGCTCCGGATTGTGGCCGTTTTCGACGCTCGGCTGGCCGGACCAGACGCCGGAGTTGAAGACGTATTATCCGACCACGCTGCTGATCACCGGCTTCGACATCCTGTTCTTCTGGGTCGCCCGCATGATCATGCTGGGCATGGAGATGATGGGCGACGTGCCGTTCCGCACGGTCTACATCCACGGCCTGGTGCGCGATGCCGAGCGCCAGAAGATGTCAAAGACCAAGGGCAATACGATCGATCCGCTGATCGTCACCGAACAGTACGGCACCGACGCCGTGCGGTTCTCGCTGCTGCGCGGCGCGGCGCCGGGCACCGACATCGTTCTCAGCGAAGAGCGCATGGTCAGCTCGCGCGCCTTCGCCAATAAGATCTGGAACGCGGCGCGGTTCATCTTCATGCAGATGGAGAAGGTGGGGGTCGAATCGCTGGAGATGGACGCGGTTGAGGCAGCGATCACCAGTCCTGCGAAGGCCGGCGGCGAAGTGGCAATGGAGGACCTCTGGATCTTCCATCGCCTCAACGACATCACCGCGCGCGTCAATGCAGCGCAGGACAACTACCGCTACCACGAGGTGGCCGACCTGATCTGGGGCTTCCTCTGGGACGAGTTCTGCGACTGGTATGTCGAGATCAAGAAACTCCGCATCAACACAGCGCTTGACTCGGGCGACACTGAGGCGGCGCGGGCGCACCTGACCAACATGCTGCGGGTGTTTGAGACCTCGTTGCGCCTGCTGCATCCGGTGATGCCGTTCCTGACTGAGGAGCTTTGGCAGCGGCTGGTGAAGCCCTCGCCGGCGATCCCCGAGTCGATCTGCATGGCGGCGTTCCCGCAGGCCGGCGCGGCGGTGGAGAACGAGCAGGCTGCATCCGATTTCGCCCTGCTTCAGGAGATGGTCACGCGAGCCCGCGGTTTGCGCGCCGACAACAAAATCGATCCCAATGCCAAGGTGGAAGGCTGCGTGGAGACGTCCTCGGTGCGGGCCGCCGCCGTCGCCGCCTCCGGTAATGCCATCCTCGACGCTCTCGCAGGTGGAAGATTCGAGATCAACCCGCCGTCGAAACCCGCCGGGTCCAGTTCGGCGTCGGTTGAATTCGCCGTGACGCTGACTCTTTCCGGAACACAGGTGGAGGCGATCCGGCAGCGCGTGGCCAAGCGCATCGGCGAACTGGAAAAGGTGATCGGCAGCAGCACGAGGCAACTTTCGAGCGAGGCGTTTGTCAGTAAAGCGCCGGCGCACGTGATCGACGGCATCAAGGAGAAACTGGCCAACTACGAGTCGGAACTGGCGCAGCAGCGCGCGGCATTGGCGGAGCTGGGCGAATGAAGTTCGACGCCTCGCATCCCGATGTCATCGCGGCTGTAAGGCGGGCGCTGGATGAGGATATCGGCGCGGGCGACATCACGACGAATCTGACCGTGCCGGCTGGGCGCATGGCGTCGGGGACCTATTTCGCGCGTGAGCCGATGACGGTTGCCGGCGTCGAACTCCTCCCTCTCATCCACGCCGAGCGCGGACCGGTCTCATCCGTTGAGATCCTGATCCCGAGCGGCGGCAACGCAGCGCCGGGCGACGCCATCGCGCGAGTGACGGGTCCGGCGCGTGTGCTGCTGACTTGCGAGCGTGTTTCGTTGAACTTCATGCAGCGGCTGTCGGGGGTGGCGACGCTGGCCGCGCGGTTTGCCGCCGAGGTGGCGGGAACGAAGTGCCGGGTGCTGGATACGCGCAAGACCACGCCGGGGCTGCGGGTGCTTGAGAAGATGGCCGCGGCCTGTGGCGGCGTAACAAACCACCGCATGGGGCTCTATGACGCGATTCTGATCAAGAACAACCACATCTCGGCCTGCGGCGGGGTGAGGGCGGCGCTCAAGGCTGTTGCGGGGCAGTCGATCCCGGCGGAGATTGAAGTGCGGACGCTGGAAGAGTTGGACGAAGCGCTGGAGTTCGGCGCGACGCGTCTGCTGCTCGACAACCTGACGCCCGATGAAGCCCGCAAGTGGATCGAGCGCATCGCCGGACGGGCGACCACGGAGCTTTCCGGCGGTATCACGCGGGAAACCGCGCGCGCCTACGCCGAGGCTGGGGCGGATTTTCTGTCAGCCGGGGCGATCACGCATTCGGCGCGGTCAGTGGACATCAATTTCCGTCTGACGCTCGCATAAACAGGGCTTGACACCGATACGTATACTGGAAGTGGAGTATACGTATGATGACGAAATTGACGCTCAGCGTCAGCCCCGAAGCGATCGCCCGCATCAAGCGCCATGCGGCGCGGCGGAAGACGTCGGTTTCGCGGCTGTTTGAGACGTACGTGTTTGAGATCACCGCGGAGCCGAAGGAGAAGCGGCCGACGCCGTTGCTGGACAAGTGGCAGGGCAGTCTGAAGGGCGCGGATCCGGAAGACTACCAGCGGTATCTGGTCGAGAAGCACTCTAAATGAAGGTCCTTGCCGACGCCAACGTCATCCTTGACGTTCTGCTGGAACGGACAGAGCACGTTCAGGACAGCCGGCAGATTTGGGTGGCGTTCGAGGACGACATCGTCGAGGGATACTTGTCGGCTCACTGCGTCACGACCATTTACTACATGATGGCGAAGCGGGCAGGCCGAGAGACGGCCGATGAACTCGTATCCGATCTGCTTTCGATGTGCCGGATTGCCACGGTGGACCAGCCGGTTCTGGCAGCAGCGTCGAGTTGGAGATGGCCCGACTTCGAGGATGCGGTGACGGCGAGCGCGGCGTTGGAGGCGGGTTGCGACCTGATTGTGACGCGCGATACGGCCGGGTTCGCCAAGTCAACGGTGAAGGCGATGACGCCGCGCGCCGCGCTCACCTTCATCAGGCGGAGCGCTTCGGGGCGGAGGCGGCGATGAGCGGGCGCGTGATTGAGTGGCATGATTCCATCGGGTCGACGATGGTGAGGGCGGCGGAGTTGGCGCGCGAGGGGGCCGAGGCGGGGACCGTCGTCGCGGCGCACGAGCAGACCGCCGGGCAGGGTCGATTGGGGCGGGTGTGGCATTCACCGCCGCGGACGGGGCTGTATTTCACACAGATCCTGCGGCCGGATCTGCCGCCGGCCGAGTTGCCCGTGGTGACGCTGGCGCTGGGCGTGGCCGTGGCCGATGCGTTGCAGATGTTCGCTGGAATCGCCGTCGATCTGCGGTGGCCGAACGATGTGCTGTCGCTCAGGGAGGGCAGGAAACTGGCAGGAATCCTGGCTCAACTCGAAGGCGGGGCGGTGCTGGCCGGGATCGGGTTGAACGTGGCGCAGGCGGATTTCCCCGACGAACTGCGGCCGGTTGCCACGTCGCTGGCGATTGAAACGGGAACCGAGTTCGATCGCGAATTCCTGTTGCGGGCGATCGCCGGGTCGATTGACGCTCATGCGCGGACGCTCAAGACGATGGGCGTCGATGCCATTTTGCGGCTGTTCACGGCGATGTCGAGCTATGCCGAGGACAAGCGGGTGGTGGTGGATCTGCCGGGCGGCCCGGCGGTTGGCGTGACGGCGGGGTTGACGGCGGACGGGTTTCTCAGACTGCGAAAAGATGGCGGCGAGGTGCTGACGATTACCGCCGGCGGTGTGCGTCCGCTGGCCCCATAGAAAAGGCCGGAGGCGTTGTGCGGCGCCCCCGGCCTGTCGAGTCAGACTCTGCCCGCGGCTACCAGTTGACGCGGCCCGAGAGTTGCAGTGACCGGTTGTCGCCCACCAGCGAAGTGATGCGGCCCACCGTGGGCGACCCGATGTTCGCGTTCGGGAAGCCGAAATAGGGTGTATTGAAGAGGTTGAAGGCTTCAAAGCGCACGTTGAAGCCGACCTTTTCGGTGATTCTGAACGTTTTAACGACGCTCATGTCGATGTTGATGACGCCGGGCGAGTAGAGTACGCCGCGGGAGACATTGCCATAGGTATTCGCCGGCGGAGCGGCGAAGGCCGTGGCGTCGAACCAGTACCAGGGATCGGCGCTGTCGAGTTTGCCGTTGCCGATGCGGTTGGGCCAACTGGGGGCGCCGTTGTTGACGCCGTTCTGAAGGCCGACGTTGAACGGGCGGCCGGTGGTGCCGGTGATGATGCCGCCGAGTTGCCAGCCGCCGACGATGTAATCGGCGACGGTGTTGTCCGAGACCCATTTGCGGCCCTTGCCCCAGGGCAGATCGTAGAGTCCGTTGATGACGGCGCGGTGTTTGACGTCGAAGCCCGCTGGGCCGCGGCCGCAGCGGATACATGTCACCGTCTGCGGTCCGCCTGTGGCTCCGCCGCCGGAGGCGACTGAACCTCCGAAGTCGAGGGCCTTGCCGAAGGTGTAAACGCCAAGCAGTTGGAAGCCATTCGCGAAGCGCCGGTCGAGCTTCATCGTCATGCCGTGGAAGGTGCTCATGTTCATGGGCTCGAAGATGGTGATGCTGGGGATGCTGCGCAGCGCCTGATAGGGCCGGCGGTCCTCGACGCTGCCCGCGCCGAGGCGGACTTCGTTGTGGTTGTAGTTGAACAGGAGGTTGATGCCGCGGCTGCCGACGTAGCCGATTTCGCCCATCCAGTTGGCGCCGAGCTGGCGCTGGAGGGTGAGGCTCCAGGTTTCGGCGTACTGCGTCGGATTGTCGAACGAATAGCCGCGCACGGTGGGACGCCGGGTGTTGATTTCGGCGGTCGAGGTTGGCTTCAGCGGGATCAGCGTGCCGAAGGGCTGTTCGATGCGCTGGACGCCGGAGTAGTCGGTCAGGAAGTCGCCGTAGCTGTAGCTTTCGCTGAACAGGTGAGGCGGACCCTGGGTGAGCATGCTCGAGGCCGAGACGGGTTCGGGGAAGAAGCTGATGCCGAAGCCGCCGCGCAGGACGGTCTTCTGGTTGCCGAACACGTCGTAGGCGAATCCGAAGCGCGGGCCGAAATTGTTGCGGTCGGTGTTGCGCAGCGTACGGCTGTAGCCGCCTTCATTGGCGTAGGCGAAGTTGAGCTTGGTGAGATCGAAGCTGGTCATGCGGTCGTATTTCTCGGTTTCCGGCGAGTAGATCTCGTAGCGGACGCCGAGGTTGAGGGTGAGCCGGCGGTTGACTTTCCAGTCGTCCTGGAAGAACCAGGCGTTCTCCCAGACCTTGAGGCCGGGGACGCCCAGCAGGAAGCCGCGGCTGCCGCTCTGAACGACGCCCAGCAGCATGGCGGCAAAACCGCTGCCGCCGGTGCGCGCGACCGGATCCATCACGAAGCCGCGGCTGAAGTTCATGACGCCGCGCGTGTCGGCGTTGGTGAACGGGGAGACATCGCGGCGAACGACGTGGTAACCGAATTTCAGGTTGTGGTTGGACTTGGTCCAGTAGAAGTTGTAATCCACCTGGTAGTTGACCTGGCGGGGACGCGCCGGCAGGAAGCCGGGGCCGCCGCTCAGGCCGGTGAAATCGGCGATGTTCATGGTCGGGATGCCGGTGGAGTTGTCGGTGAGGTTGACGTTTCTGATACCGAGGGAATCGGCCGCCGGGAAGCCGTAGTCGGAGTGGAACGTGGAGGGATTGGTCCGCGCCCAGCCGGTGCGGAACTCGCCGACCAGGGTGGGACTCCAGACGCGGCTCCAGTTGAACGCGCCGCCGTGAGTGCGAAGGCGGGTGTTCTGGATGCCGGCGACCCAGGGACCGAGCTTGAACTTCGCGGCGGCGTCGGCGGGCGTGGGCAGGCAGCAGTTGGCCTGGCCCTGAGGGGCGTCGAGATCGAACCACTGTTGCTGCATGCGGAAGAAGATGGAGTCCTTTTCCGAGACCTGTTTGTCGATGCGGACGGTGTACTGGCTGTCCTTGATGGTGCGGATGGGCGCGGACTGGTAGTTATTGAAGTTGCCGGTGAGGTTCGGCGTGGGGTAGACGCTGGCGACGTTGCGCGCCGTCTGGCCGATCAACGCACCAGGGATGGTGTTGTCCGGGAAGGGGTCGCGGATGAAGCCCGCGGGGTTGGCCGGATTGACGCGCGTGGTGAATGGATTCCAGACCTGGATCAACGCGCCGGAGCCGACATTGCGGAAGTCGCTGAAGTTGCCGCTGCGGACAGCGGCCGTGGGAACGGTGTTGAGGTAGTCCAGGCCGCGGACCTCGCGCTGTCCGGCGTAGTCGGCGAAAAAGAACATCTTGTTCCTGATGATGGGTCCGCTCATCTGCGCGCCCATCTGATGGCGGCGGAAAGGAAGCTTCTTGGGCAGCGCCTGCGGTGTCTGGAAGTAGCCGCGGGCGTCGAGAGCGATGTTGCGGTGGAACCAGAACGCCGAACCGTGCAGGTCGTTCGAACCGGATCGAGTGGACACCGACACGACGCCGGCGCCGCGGCCGAACTCGGACGAGAACGAGCCGGTGAGGACTTTGAATTCGCGGACCGATTCAAGCGACGGCTGAACGATGACGGTGTTGAAGGTGTATTCGTTGTTGTCGATGCCGTCCAGAACCCAACCGTTGGCGTTGGCGCGCTGGCCGAGCGGGTTGTAATTGGACGCGGCGCGGGGGTTGAAGGTGGATGCGCCGGACAGGTTCTCTCCGGCCTGCCCCGGTGTGACGCCGGGCGACAGGTAGACCAACTGGGCGAAGTTGCGGCCGTTGAGAGGCAGTTCCTGGACCGCCCGCTGCTCAATCACCTGGCCGGTCTCGGCGCTCGAACTCTGCACCAGAGGGGCGGCGGCGGTCACTTCAATTGTCTCGCTGACGTTGCCGACCTGGAGTTGGACGTCGGCGCGTGCGCGCTGGTCGACCGCGAGTGAGATGTTGGACTGCTCGGATTTCTTGAAGCCGGGCTGTTCGACGGTCACCTTATACATGCCGGGGACGAGGAACGGCGCGATGAAGGAGCCCGATTCGTCGGTTTTCCGGGTGACGACCGTGTTCTTGCTGACTTCCGTGATGGTGACCGAGGCTCCGGCGACGGCCGCGCCCTGGGCGTCGGTTACCGTGCCGAGAATCGTGCCGGTGGTGACCTGAGCCCAGACGCCTCCGGAGGCGAACAGAGCAGCAAGAATCACCAAGGGGAGTACTGATCGAAGTGATGTCATCTTGAATGAACTCCACGTGGATTCGCATGGGCGGGGGGACGCAACCTCGAACAAACGACTAGCCAAGCTCACTGAAGCCCCCTTTTGGCCATTGGTTATATATTTCATCTTCGCGGGTGGAAGTCAAGCCATTTCTTCGCTAGCGCCAGCGCCAGGAGGCGGGCGGGCCGCGTGCCAGGTTGACAAACAATTTGAATGTCCCTATTCTATATAGGGTTATGGCAGATACTCGAAGAGACAACCTGGCGACGCTCATCGCCTGCGGCGTTGCCCTGTGTCTTGGGGGGTGCGGGGGCAAGCCGGTGAGGACGTTGAGGAACGTCTCTTACGACCCGACGCGGGAGTTCTACCAGGAGGTGAACGAGGTCTTCGCGAGCGAATGGAAGGCAAAAACGGGTGAGAAGATCGAGATCGAGCAGTCGCATGGGGGCAGCGGGAAGCAGGCGCGGTCGGTGATGGACGGGATGCAGGCGGATGTGGTGAGCCTGGCGCTCGAGTTCGACATTGACGCGATCGCGCGGCGCGGCGGGCTGATCGCGGCGGATTGGCGCGGGAGGCTTCCGGAGGGGAGTGCGCCGTACACGTCCACGATCGTGTTCATGGTGAGACCGGGCAATCCGAAGGGGATGCGGGACTGGGCGGACCTGGTGAGGCCCGGCATTGAAGTGGTGACGCCGAATCCGAAGACGTCGGGCGGGGCGAGGTGGAACTACCTGGCGGCCTGGGGGCAGGCGTTGAGACGCGCGGGCGGCGATGAGGCGGCGGCGCGGGATTATCTGGCAAAACTCTATGGAAGCGTGCCGGTGCTCGATTCGGGCGCGCGGGCGGCGACGACCACCTTCGTGCAGCGGGGCATCGGCGACGTGCTGCTGACCTGGGAAAACGAAGCGCGGATGGCACTGGGGCACTTCGGGCCGCAAATGTGCGAGATCGTGACGCCGAAGGAGAGCATTCTGGCCGAACCTCCGGTGGCGGTGGTGGATGCGGTGGTGGACAAACGCGGGACAAGGGCGCTGGCGGAGGCGTATCTGAAGTTTCTTTATACGGAAAAGGGCCAGCGGCTGGCGGCGAAACATCACTTCCGGCCGAGGTCGGGCGAGGCGCTGACGGGGCCGGGGGTGCGGTTCCCTGCCCTGGACCTGTTCACTGTGGAGGAGGCGGCCGGCGGGTGGCAGCGGGCGCATGAAGCGCATTTTGCCGACGGGGCGCTGTTTGACCGGATCTACCAGCCGGGCGGCGGAACGAACTGACCATGGCGCCCATCAGGTTGAAGCGGTACAGCATCCTGCCTGGGTTTGGACTGACGCTGGGGTATACGTCGCTGTACCTGAGCCTGATCGTACTGCTGCCGCTGGCGGCGCTGGCCTCGGGGGTGTTCTCGATGACGTGGGCGGAGTTCACGCGGGCGGCGTTCAGCGCCAGGGTGATGGCGAGTTACAAGGTGACGGTGCTGGCGTCGCTGGCGGCGGCGCTGATCAACGCCGTGTTCGGGTTCATCGTGGCGTGGTGCCTGGTGCGTTACAGGTTTCCGGGCTGGCGGGTGGTGGACGCGATTGTGGATCTGCCGTTCGCGCTGCCGACAGCCGTATCGGGCATCGTGCTGACGGCGCTCTATTCGCCGGGCGGGTGGTTTGGCGCGCCGCTGGCGAAGTTGGGCGTCAAGGTGGCGTATACGGAACTGGGCATCGTGGTGGCGCTGGTCTTCATCGGGTTGCCATTTGTCGTGAGAACCGTTGCGCCGGCGATTGAGGATCTGGATCCGGAGATTGAACAGGCGGCCGGGTGCCTGGGGGCGAGCCGGTGGCAGACGTTCTCGAAGGTTCTGCTGCCGGCGCTGATGCCGGCGCTGACGTCGGGCTTCACGATGGCATTCGCGCGGGCGCTGGGCGAATACGGGTCAGTCATTTTCATCGCCGGCAACCGTCCGATGAAGACCGAGATCACGGCGCTGCTGATTGTGACGAAGCTCGAACAGTTCGACTACAAGGCGGCGTCGGCGATCGCGGCGGTGATGCTGGCCGGATCGTTCGCGCTGCTGCTGGCGATCAACTACTTTGAATGGCGGCGCGGGTCGCGGCACGGGAGCACGGCATGAGGGGCGGGGACGCGGCGTGGGTCCGCTATCTGCTGATCACGATTGCGCTCGGCTTTCTGGGCGTGATGCTGGTGGCGCCGCTGGCGGCGGTCTTCATTGAAGCCTTCGCCAAGGGCGCGGGCGCCTACTGGCGCAACGTGACCGATCCGGCCACGCTTTCGGCGCTGCGGCTGACATTGACGGCGGCGGCGATTGCGGCGCCGTTGAACGCGGTGTTCGGACTGGCGGCGGCGTGGGCGGCGACGCGCTTCGACTTCAAGGGCCGGAGCCTGCTGATCACCCTGATCGACCTGCCGTTCGCCGTTTCCCCGGTGATCGCGGGATTGATTTATGTCGCCCTGCTCGGCTCACGGACGCCTCTGGGCGGATGGTTGGGCGGGATGGGCATTGAGGTGATCTTCGCCACGCCGGGCATCGTGCTGGCGACTCTTTTCGTCACCTTCCCGTTCGTGGCGCGGGAGTTGATCCCGCTGATGCAGGAACAGGGCAGCGACGACGAACAGGCCGCGGTGGTGCTGGGCGCGGACGGCTGGCAGACGTTCCGGCTGGTGACGCTGCCGAGGATCCGGCTGGCGCTGGTCTATGGGCTGATTCTGGCCAACGCGCGGGCGATTGGAGAGTTTGGCGCGGTATCGGTGGTGTCGGGCCACATCCGCGGGCTGACGAACACGCTGCCGCTGCATGTGGAGATCCTTTACAACGAGTACAACTCGGTGGGCGCGTTCGCCGTGGCATCGTTGCTGGCGCTGTTCGCGCTGGCGACGATCGGGGCGAAAAACGCGCTGGAGTGGCGGCTGCGGCGGGCGCGCGAAGGGGGCAACGGGCAATGAACATTTCACTCGAACGGATCAGCCGCAGCTTTGGCGGCTTCACGGCGCTGGACGATGTGAGCCTGGAGATCCGGGAAGGCGAACTGGTGGCGCTGCTGGGGCCGTCGGGGTCGGGCAAGACGACGCTGCTGCGGATCATTGCCGGGCTTGATGCGCCGGATGCGCGCGCGGGGGCGCGGATCCGCTTCGATGGGGCGGAGGCGGATCTGAGCGTGCCGGGGCCGCGCCATGTCGGGTTTGTGTTCCAGCATTACGCGCTGTTCCGGACGATGACGGTGTTTGAGAACATCGCCTTCGGGTTGCGGGTGAAGCCGAAACGGGAGCGGCCAGGCGAGGCCGGGATCCGGACGCGGGTGGCCGAACTGCTTTCGCTGATTCAACTCGACAGCATCGCCGGGCGGTATCCGTCACAGCTTTCGGGAGGGCAGAGGCAGAGAGTGGCGCTGGCGCGGGCGCTGGCCATTGAGCCGCGCATCCTGCTGTTGGACGAACCGTTCGGAGCGCTGGATGCGAAGGTGAGGCAGGACCTGCGGCGGTGGCTGAGGCGGCTGCACGACAAGATGCCGGTGACCAGCGTGCTGGTGACGCACGACCAGGAAGAGGCGCTGGAAGTGGCCGACAGGATTGTCGTCATGCGGGCTGGAAAAGTAGAGCAGGAGGGGACGCCGGAAGAGGTGTTCCACCACCCGAAGACGGCGTTTGTGATGGACTTCCTGGGCAACGTGAACCTGTTCCACGCGCGCATGGAGGGCGGGCACACCGGCGCGATGACGCAGGTGAGGGCGCGTCCGCATGACCTGGAAGTGAGCCGCGAAGAGGGCAGCGGCCCGGCGGTGCGGGGCCGGGTGACGCGCGTGCAGACGGCCGGGGCGGCGGCGAAGATTGAAGTGGCCACCGAAGGCGGCGAGGCGATCATGGTGGAGATGGCGCATGACCGGTTCAAGGCGATCGGGATTGCGGCGGGCGAGGCGGTGTTTGTACGCGTGAAGGACGCGCGGGTGTTCGTCGAGGACTATACGATTTAGGAACTGGTAGAATAGAAGCGTCATTTGGTTCCAGGCCCCGCCGCCTCTCCCCGTCATCGCCGCCCAAGCCGGCATCCAACGCAACGAGCCTTCCCCGTCCCGCAGGCAATCGTCACCCGTCCGACATCGGATCTAAACGGCTGAAGAGGACAATCGATTTTGAATTCACAGAGGAGGCACGATCGGCATGAGCGGTCCCAATAAAACATTTATTCTGGCAAGTGATTTTGACCAGACGCTGAGTTTCAACGATTCGGGCATAGTGCTGAGCGAGCTGCTGGGCACGTCGGGATTTGAGGAGAAAGTGGCCGGCCTGGCAAAGATCCACCTGGTGCAGCAGGGCGGCGAACTGGCGTATCTACTGCTGCATGACCCTGAGTACAGGCGGGTGAGGCGCGGCCATCTGCATGAGGTTGGCAAGCGGATCCGGCTGAAGCGGAACATCCCGCTGATGATGAAAATGATCGAGCGACTGGACGGCGCGCGGTATGACTTCTATGTGATTTCGGCGGCGCCGGAAGAGGTGATCCAGTCGGCGCTGGAAGGCATCGTTGAGCCGGACCACATCATCGGAACGCGCTTCAACTACCATGCCGTGACGGGCGAGATCGAGTCGATCAGGCGCGTCTCGGCGGGCTACGGCAAGGTGGCGGTGCTGGAGGAGATCAGGGAGCGTTTGCAGGTGCGGCACGACCGGATCGTGTATGTCGGCGACGGGTCGTCGGATGTGCACGTGATGCTGCATATCAACCGGCGCGACGGACTGACGATCGCGGTTTCGGAGAACAGTTTCATCACGCAGATCGCGCGCAGGACGGTGTTGAGCGACAACGCGCTGAGCGTGTTGATCCCGGTGCTGGAAGAGATCCATGGATGGGACGCAGGGCGGATCCGGGGGCTGTTTGAATCGCACGGACTGGACTTGCAGGACTGGCACAAGGTGAGGACCGATTCGTTGACGTTCACGCCAGTGCGGGCGTCGCAGCAGGCGGCGGTTTAGAGTTGAGGCGACGCGATGAATTTCACATGGCTTGATGCTCTGGGCTGGACGGCGACGGCTGCGTTCGCGCTGTCGTATGCGTTTCGCGACCCGGCGTCGCTGAGGAAAGTGCAGGCGCTGGCGGCGATGCTGTGGATCGGGTATGGGTTGGCCATCCAATCGATGCCGGTGGTGGCGTCGAACCTGATTGTGGCGGCGCTGGCGGTGGTCAGCATGCTGGCGAGGAAGCAGGCCGAAGCGGCGCCGCGCGGCTGAGCGGGAGACCCGGCGGGGGCCGGCGAGGCGGTAGGTTTACAAGTCCGTATAGAACGCGAGATCGAAGCGCTCCGGTGATTGATGGAGGCCTGGATCAAGGCGGGGCCTTCGCGGCGCTCGTTCGCGGCGATGGCACGGTACAAGGTCGCGGATGGAAAGCTGGTCCGGCCGCGCAGCTACGGCTTCGGACGGCGGACGAGTTCGGGCGGGAAGTCGGCGCCCTTGGAGGCATCGGGATTGCGGAGGCCGTTCTGGCCGCCGCGGTCGGGCCACAGGGGCATCGACATCCCGCCCGTTTCCTCGAGCACCTTGAACAGCCGTGCGCGCATGTCGCGGATGACGGGCTGGTGCTTTTCCGAGAAGATCAGGTTGCGCGATTCGAGAGGGTCTTGCTGGAGGTCGTAGAGTTCATCGATGTCCCAGATGCCGTGGTAGCGGATGAATTTGTAGCGATCGCCGCGAAGGGCGTGGATAGTCGGCGTCTGGGGGAAGTTGCGTTCCCAATAGTATTCGTAGAGAAGTTCCTTGCGCCAGCCGGCGGTCTGGCCCTGGGTGAGGGGGAGGAAGTTCATGCCGTCGAGGCCCTGCGGCGCCTGGACGCCGCTGGCGGCGAGCACCGTGGGCATGATGTCAAGACCGGCCACGACGCCGTTGACCGTCTGGCCGCCCTTGAACAGTTCGGGGCAGCGGGCGAGCATGGGGACGCGCATGGACTCTTCGTATGCGGTGCGCTTGTCGATCAGTCCGTGTTCGCCGAAGGCAAAGCCGTTGTCGCCCATGTAGATGACGAGCGTTGAATCGAGCTGGCCGCGCTGGTCGAGGGCGGCAAGGACGCGGCCGATGGATTCGTCGACGCCCATGAGCGTTTCGGCGTAGCGTTTGTAATATTCGCCGACGTCGAGCGAGGAGTGGTACGGGTATTCGACGCCGTGCCAGGAGTTGCGCTGGTCCTGGACCCATTTGGGGCGGTGCTGGGCCATGGGGCCGGTGGCGGCCATGGTGGGCGGATAGACGAATCTGGCGTCCTTGTACATGCCTTTGTGGCGCGGGGCAGGCTCGAACTCGGCGTGGACGGCTTTGTGCGAGAGGTACATGAAGTAGGGCTGGTCCCTGGACTGGCGGCCGAGCCAGTCGAGCGCGTAATCGGTCATCTCGTCGGTGATGTAGCCCTTCTGCGGGACGCGTTTGCCGTTGACGTTCAGGCCGTTCTTGCTGGGGAGGTAGGTCCCCTGGCCTCGGAAACTGACCCAATCGTCGAAGCCGGGCTGCGGATCGTCCGACTCTCCGCCCATGTGCCACTTGCCGAAGAATGCAGTCCTGTAGCCGGCCTTCTGGAGGTGGGACGGGAAGAACGTGGTGCCCTTGGGGATGGCGGTGTTGTTGTCTACAACGCGGTGGCGGTGGGCGTATACGCCGGTAAGGATCGACGCGCGCGAAGGGCTGCAAAGGGCGGTGGTGACGAAAGCGTTCTTGAAGTGGGCGCCTTCGGCGGCCATGCGGTCCATCACCGGGGTGCGGAGCCAGGGCTGGGCTTTAAGGAAGCCCATGGCATCGTAGCGATGGTCGTCGGTGAGGATGAAGATGACGTTGCGGGGCTTTGACGGGGCGGCGCTCACGAGGGGAGCGGCGCCGAGGCCGGCGAGCATTTGGCGGCGATTCATACCGCTTACTATATCGGCTCGCGGGCGGGGTTTAGTGTCCGCTGATCAGGCGAAGTCCGCCGATGCCACAGACGATCAGCAACAGGCAGACCAGACGGGCCAGGTGGCGCGGTTCGTCGAACAGGACCATGCCAAGCAGTGCGACGCCGACGGCGCCGATGCCGGTCCAGACGGCATAGGCGGCGCCGGCGGGAATGGTTTTCATCGCCTGGGCAAGCAGGACGAAACTGGCGGCCATGGCGGCGAGGGTGAACACTGAGGGCCAGAGGCGGGTGAAGCCGCCGGTGTATTTCAGCCCGATGGCCCATGCGCATTCGAGCAGACCCGCGGTGAAAAGATAGACCCAAGCCATGCCGGTGAGACCCTCCGCAGGCCAGTCTAGCAGCCTGCTAGACGAACCAGTAGCCGTTTACGAACAGGGCAACGCTCAGCATCAGCATCATGGCCGACCACAACAGCAGCGGGTAGCGGAAGACGGGCCAGCGCGTGAGGGCGGCGGCGGCGATCGGATAATAGGGAACCACTGTGGCGAGGTAACGCGGCAGCGAGTCAAGCAGCGTGGTGCTTGTGTAGAGCAGCGGCCAGACGATCATGAGAGGGACCCAGGCGAGGCGGACACGGAGGGCGGCGGCGAGAGCGAGCATGCCGAGCGCCAGCAGCGCGGCGCCGCGGAAGTAGACGCGGTAGAACAGCGAGATGAAGTTGTTGTGATAGCCGTCTTGGAAGGCGAACCAGGGCCAGGCGAGCTGGCGGCTCCAGAACAACTGGGCCTTGGTGTAGATCTGCGGGTCGCCGAACTTCGCCCACAGATAGAGCGTGAACAGCGCGCTGCCGAGCACTGGCAGGAAGAGCCACGCGAGGTTGCGCCACTGGCGAGGCTTCGACCAGGGCGCCAGAAAATAGACGAGCAGCGGCAGGACGAGAAGGAAGCCGGCGTTGCGCGTGAGCGCGGCGGCCATGCCCCACAGGCCCGCGTAGGCCCAGCGCTCGCGTTCGGCCTCGTCAAGGCAGGCGGCGACGGCGCAAAGGAACAGGCCCTCGGAATAGAAGATGGAGAGGAAGAAACTGACCGGCGAGACCAGGACCAGGATGACGGAGAGATCGGCGGTGTCCACTGATTTCCAGCGGCGATGGGTGATGCGCCAGATGGAGACGCAGCCGTAGAACAGTGCTGCGTTGCTGATGAGGACACCGGCGACGTGAGGGTCGATGATGCGGCCGAGCGAGAAGATCCAGACCAGGCCCGGGAAAAGCGGCATGAACGGGATGTTGGAGGCCCGTCCAGGATCGAAGAAATAGCCTTGCTGGACGACGCTCATGAACCAGCCCGTATCCCAGCGCATGAACGCTTGCCAAAGGTTGGACGCGTTGCCCATGTGATAGCCGGGTTCGAGGACCATCGAGGAGAAGCCGGCCATCATGGCGACGATGACTCTCGTGGCCAGCAGCCAGACGAGGATGCGGACATAGGGCACGGCGGCCGGCGCGGCGGCGGCAGTCTGGATGGTGGGGCTGGCCCGTTTTGTCACATTGCCCATGGTAATACGGCAGTCATGAAGATCCGGGCGCCGGCGGCGGACGATGTGTTAAGACGGAACTGCAATCAAGGATTGGAAATCTGGCCAAGATTGAAGCATCAGCCAGACCGGGTCCATGGTGAAATGGACCTATGTTTCGAATCGCCGCCGTCACGGTCCTGCTGGCAACGCTTGCCGCGGGCCAGCCGCTGGAATCGCAGTTGCGCACACGGGCGGAGAGATACGACAGGGTGATGGAGTCGGCCGACAGGCTGATGCGGGCGTGGCTGAAGTCGGCCGACCCGCAGACGATGCTGCTGCCGGACCGGGTGAACAACGTGCAGCGGGTCTACACGCCGCACAATTCGGGCGCGGACCTGTATCCTTACCTGATCCTGACGGCGCGGATGACCGATCCGGCGCTGTACCGGGGGAGGATGATGGAGATGCTGCGAAATGAGATCCGGTACACGTCGCACCCGGACGGCGTGCCGGGCAATTTCGACCTGGTGAGCCGGAAACTGGGCCCGCCGTCGATGTTCGGCGCCGGCGAGTATGCCAAGGACGGGCTGGTGACGGTGACCGAGGCGCTGGGCCGGACGCCGTGGTTCACGCGCATGGCCGACATGACGGCGGCGGCGATGCGGCGCGCGGCGGTGAAGTCGGATTTCGGAATGCTGCCGGCGCGCGACGCGGAGTTGAATGGCGACTACCTGCAAGTGCTGGTGCGGTTGGCGGCGATGAACAACGACACCGAGGCCCTGGCCTGGGCGCGGCGGATCGGCGACGCCTATGTGCGCGAAGTGCTGCCGGGAAACAGCGGGCTGCCGTCGATGGACTGGGATTTCGACAAGCACACGGGCGACGGCAAACTGAAACTGCGCGACCACGGCAATGAGATCGTTGTCGGGCTGGTGATGCTCTACTGCCTGGAGCGTGATCTGGAGACCGAGCGTTTCATGAAATACAGGCCGATTCTCGCCGGCATGCTGGACCGGATTCTGGCCTCGGCGAACCCGGACGGGATGCTCTACAACGTGATCGACCCCAAAACGCTCAAACCGATCGACGAGCGGCTGTCGGACAACTGGGGCTATATCTACGGGGCGGTGTATGCGTTTTATCAGGCGACGGGAGAGGCCAAGTACAGGGACGCTGTGTTGAAGGTGTTGAAGAACCTGCCGAAGTACCGCAACCATGCGTGGGAGCCGTCGGGCAATGCGGCGGACAAGAGCAAAGGCTCGTTTGACGGCTATGCGGATGCGATCGAGAGCGCGATCTACCTGGTGAACCGGGAACCGGTGGCCGAGGCCGTGGATTGGATCGACTCCGAGATGCGGGTGATGCAGGCGATGCAGCGGCCGGACGGGCACGTGGAGGATTGGTACGGCGAAGGCAACTTCAACCGGACGTCGCTGCTGTATGCGCTGATGCAGTCGCAGGGCGTGTGGGCCGACGGGTGGCGCAAGGGCGTGGGCATCGGCGCGGTGAGAGAGGGCGACGGATTGACGCTGTATGTGAGCGGCGCGGCGCGGGTGAAGTTCGACTACGAGCGGCACCGGAGGGTGATGAACTTCAGGCGGAATTACGTGCGGCTGAACGAATTTCCCGAGTGGTTCACGGTGGAGGAGAACCGGGTGTACAGGGTATCGAGGGCGGATGGGTCGGGGCAGTTTGAGCGGCTGGGGGCGGAGCTGGCGGAGGGCATTGATTTGCAGCCGGGGCAATGGAGGGTCGAGCCGGCGAAGTAACCCGTTTCACGGATGTCCCGTCTGAAGTGCAGATGGCGGATCGCCTGGCGAAGGCGCGCCTGCCGCGAGAGGCATTGCATGAGAAGCTTGACCGCTGCCGTTTTGCTGGCGTCGCTGGCGATGGGTGCTCGGGCGCAGGACGATGCGCCGGTGTTCCGCAGCAACGTGAGGCTGGTGCGCGTGGATGCGCAGGTGGTGGACGGGTCGAACCGGGCGATTACTGTCTTGCAGGCGGGCGATTTCCGGCTGATCGAGAACGGGCGCAAACGGCAGATCAAGAACTTCCTGGCCGAGGACATGCCGGTTGACGTCCTGCTGTTGCTGGATGTGAGCGGCAGCATGAGACCGAACCTGGAACTGGTGGAGCGGGCATCGAGCGAGGCGCTGCGCGTGCTCGCCTCGGGCGACCGGGTGGCGATCATGACGTTCACGCGCGGGACAAGAGTGCGGCTGCCGTTCCGGGAGAACAAGCAAGAGGTGCGGCGGGCGCTGTCGGACGTGATCGGGCGCGAGCGGTTCATCGGGGGCACCGACATCTACCGCGGCCTGATGGACGCGATCGAGTATGTCGAGAAAAATGCCAGGCAGGAGGCTCGGCGGGCGATCGTGATCGTGACCGACGACCAGACCGAGTTGCATAGAGACGACGATGCGGTCGTCGCGTCGCTGGCGGAAGCCGATACGGTGTTGAGCGCGCTGCTGGCGCCGAATGCGATGCGGAGCATGGGCGGCAATCCGGGCGGCGGCGGAGTGCGTATGCCGCGACTGCCGGGGTTGGGCGGAATCATCATCGGCGGCGGAGGCCGGAACCGGTATCCCGGCGGCGGTGGGCAGTATCCGGGCGGCGGGGCGGGCAGGACGGCGCCGGGTGGAACGCCGGAGGTAGCCGAGGCGTCGGGCGGGGATTCGATGAATGTCGGCGCGGCGTATGCGTTCCGGGAGACGCTGGAGCGGATCCGGCAGCGGTATGCGCTGCATTTCAATCTGCCGCCGACGGCGTGGCCATCGGAGATGAGGCGGGTGACGGTGGAGTTGACCGAACAGACGCGCAGGCGGTATCCGGATGCGCAGTTGCGGTATCGCAGGACGTACAGGACCCCGGCGGGTCTGCCCGCTCCGCCGCCGGGAGCCGCGGACGAGGAAGAGGTCATCAGCCAGTCAGCCGAGGAGCAGGAGGCCGAGAAACGGGCGGCGGAGACAGTGACGGTCGAGAGGGCGCCCGCGGGCGGGCAGCGGCAGGGCCGGGTGGTGCTGGATGAGACCGAGCGGGTGCGGGGTCCGCTGCCGGCACTGAGGGAGCGCGGTGCGTCGCCGGGATCAGGCCCGGCGGCGCCGGCTGTTGAAACGCCGAAACCGGCATGGAGGACGGCAACCGAAGCCGACAAGGCGGAAGCGGAACAGGCCGGTCAAGAGGCGTCGAAGGGCGCGGGGGCGAAGAAGAAGCGGTAGGGGCGGCGTGTAATCCAATATATACATCCGGATGCTAACCTGAACAAAGGCCGGCGCGATCGCCTCGGGCGCGAGACGCGCTGGGGCAATTCAGTGGA
This sequence comes from Candidatus Solibacter sp., assembly GCA_013822245.1. GTDB lineage: Bacteria > Acidobacteriota > Terriglobia > Bryobacterales > Bryobacteraceae > PNKE01. The sequence continues at coordinate 32,381 of PNKE01000030.1, read as the reverse complement.
GGTTTCCGGATGTACAACAAAGGCCGAAGTCTGGGCAGGCGGAATTTTCTGGGCGCGGCGGGCGTGCTGGCGCCGGTGGCAGGGTCACTTGGCGCGTTGCAGGCGGCGGACCGGCCGGGCGCCGGGCCGAAAAACATCATCTTCATGGTGGCCGACGGGATGAGCGCCGGCGTACTGGCGCTGGCCGACAATTTCTCGCAGCTTGCCAGAGGTAAGGGATTGTTGTGGAAGGCGCTGTTGAGCCGTCCTGAGGCGACCAACGCGCTGATGGACATGTCGTCGCTGAACTCGGTGACGACGGACTCCTCGGCGGCGGCGTCGAGCTGGGGATCGGGATCGAGGATTCTGAACGGCTGGGTGAACATGCTGCCGGACGGGACGCGGCTGACGCCGATCGCAGCCGTGGCGCGCGAGCGGGGCCGGCGCGTGGGCCTGGTGACCACGGCGTCGGTCTCCCATGCGACGCCGGCGGGCTTCGCGGCCGTGAGCAAGGGCCGGAGCGACGAGCCGGCGATCGCGGCGCAGTATCTGGGACTGGTGGACGTGGTGCTCGGCGGCGGACTGAACTTCTTCAGCGCGGCCAGACAGAGCGACAAGCAGGATCTGGTGGAACGGTTCCGCCGCGGGGGCTACCAGTGGACGCCGTCGCGCGATGAACTGCTGGCGCTGCTGAAGTCACGCCCGGCGCTGACGGCGGACTCGAAACTGCTCGGGCTGTTCAGTCCGTCGATGGCGCCCTACACGTTGGACCGCAACAACAGTGCGGAGTTGCAGAAGAGCACGCCGACGCTGGCCGAGATGACCGAAGCGGCGCTGGCGGTGCTGGAGAAATCGCCGAAGGGGTTTCTGTTGCAGGTGGAGGGCGCGCGCGTGGATCACGCGGCGCACAACAACGACGCCGCCGCGCTGGTGTGGGAGCAGATCGCCTTCGACGAGGCGATCGAGACGGTTCTAAAATTCGCCGCGTGGAATCCGGAGACCTTGATCGTCATTACAACCGATCATGGCAATTCGAATCCGGGCATGGGCGGCAGGTGGGCCGAATACCGTTCCAAGACCAACGGTTTCGCAGCGCTGGCGAAAGCAAAGCAGTCGTTTGAGAAACTGATGCCTGCCCTGGCAGGTCCGAAGAAGGAGAAGCTGGAGGCCGGGGTGGTGCGGGATCTGGCGACCGAGGGACTGGGCCTGGAGTTTTCAGCCGAAGAGGTGGAAGCGGTGCGTTCGGCGGCGGCCGGGGTGAAAGGGCTGTGCCTGAACAAGCGGCTGGATTCGATGGCCGGCATCCTGGGTCAGGCGGCGGGCAACCATAACGGGATCACGTGGGCGAGCGGGGATCATACGTCGGACCACGTTGTACTGACAGCGCTCGGACCGGGCCGCGAGCGTTTCCACGGATACCTGCGCAACACGCGCTGTTTCGATAATATGGCGGACCTGATGGGTTCGGATTTCAGAAACCCGTCGATGACCATCGAGGACGCAATGAAACACCTGCGCGCGTCGGTTGGGCGTAGCGACGAGTGCCACTGGGTGTAGTCTTCAGGGGATCAACGAACCGGCAAGCGGCGGGTGGCCCGCGGGCCGCCTCTTTTGCGTGCCGAGCATCTTCGACAGCTCGAAGGTGAAAGTCCTTTTCACAACCTGATGGAGGCGAAGAGATAGTGAAGAGCGGGGGCGTCGCTGCGAGGCGGGGTCTGAAAGAGGCGTGGAGCAAACTGCGAGCCGATGGACGGGAACCGCATCCGAGGCATGCGGCGCCGGGCGAGCTGGCAGATGATCGCGAAGCCCATATCCATCAAGGGCACTGGTTGTAAATCCGGCGGTTGCGTGCGGAAGGCGGCCGGGCCTACGCCGGTAGATCCGCCGTTTGTTCCGGAATCGGGACCGCGGTCCTCTTTCGCCTATGCTCGGCGACATCATGCTCGACGAGTTCGACCGGGAGTTGGAGCGGCGCGGTATGCGGACGATAGCAACATCCACGTTCGAAGCCGGCGGGCGGGGCGTGGGCGGTGAAGGGTTCAGGAGCGCTGCAACCGGCGGAGCGGATGAACTCGGCGGATTGGGCGTTGGTGAGGGGAGTGCCGGCGATTTCGAGGTTTTCGACGCGGACGACGGGCCGGCTGGGGAGTTCGCCGCCCTGAACTGGTACGAACTTCTCTTGTGCAGGGAGGGCAAAAGAGAGTAGGAAGGAAGTGGAGAGGATCAGCACGGAAAAATAGCGCACAAGGGAAAGATGTATGGCGATGGGTAAACTATCACGGCGGATTGCAGGGGTTGCGATGGTCATGGCGGGCGTGGCGGCGGCGCAGGTGGCGGGTGGGGGCGCGCAGGCGGGACGGGGGCAGGCTGGGCCGGGGGTGAGGGCGGGCACGGCGGCGGGTGGGCAGCAGACGGGTGGACGGGGGCCGGTGATGCCGGGCAGGCGGGTGGGCGGGTGGGTTCCGTGGGGGTGGGGGTGGGGTGGGACGAATGTGATCGTGCAGGAAAAAGAGGTGGAAAAGGAGCCCGCGTTCAGGCCGTGGGTGGAGAACAAAGAGTATGTCAGGGAGAGCCTGAGGCCGGAGATGCGGGAGTATCCGGAGGGGACGCTGGCGGCGCCGCGGATGGAGAGGGCGAGCCGGGAGTCGGCTTGTGAACTGGTGCTGACCGACGGGGCGAGGGCAAGCAGCGGGCGGTGTGAGAGGCGGGCGGACGCGGTGACCTATATAGATCGGTCCGGGCGGCGGGTGTGGGTGTCGGTGGATCTAGTAGATTGGGAGAAGAGCAGTTTCAAGCCGGAGAGGTGAGGGGCGGGGCCGATCACGCAGCGCTGGGAAGACCGAACCGGGACACCGATCCCAGCATTGGAATCTGTACGGTCCAGTATTCCGGATGGCGGACCCTGAATCTGTTTGTAAGTTGCTGATAAATGGTATAGTCTGAGGTCAGACAGGTGGTCGAGAAGAATGGCATTCCGGATGCAGTAAACCCTTCCGGAACAGTGTCGTTCCACATTGGATGGCAGCCATGACGGGGTTGAAAGCTCAGCTGAGCGACGCACTCCTGGTCGTTTTGACCGTGGCGGCCGTGGTGTGCGGCGGGTTGAGTTACCAGCAGCAGCGGCGGTTCCTGTTGCCCGAGGACGGGGCGACATGGATGGACATCAAGGACAGCCGCCTGGAGACGGGCAGGGGCGAGGTGAACCGGGTGGTGGCGGTCCATCTGGAGAATGGCGGCGCGGCGGAGGTTTCGGGCATCCGGAAGGGCGACATTCTTCTACGGATCGGGACGGCGGTGAACCCTGGCGGGATGGAGATCCAGGCGGCGACCGACGTGGCGAAGATGCTGCTACGGATCGGGGCGTGGTCCAAGGCCGACTACATTCTGTTGAGGGACGGAGTCGAACTGAAGGCGACGGTGATCGTCTCGGACGCCAACAGCGACAAGGCGATTCACGGGCAGTATGCGGTGGGTCTGGCGTGGCTCTCGATTGGACTGTTTGTCTGGTTCCGCAGGCGGCGGGCGCCGAATTCGTCGCATTTCTACCTGCTGTGCCTGTCGAGCTTCGTGCTGCATACGTTCCACTACACGGGCAAGTTGAACGCGTTTGACACGGCGATCTACTTCGGCAACGTGGTGGCGGGGCTGGTTGCGCCGGCACTGTTCCTGCACTTCTGCATGACGTTCCCCGAAAAGCGGAAAAACTGGGGCCGGACGCAGTTGCTGTCGGTGTATCTGCCCGCCGTGTCGTTGATTCTGCTGCAGGTGGGCGTGGCGACAGGCTATGTCCGGACGGCGCTGCCGCTGTTTGAGATGCGGTGGTTCCTGGACCGGGCGTGGCTGCTGCTGTTCACCGGATCGTTTTTGGCGGGCGGCTTGATCCTGCATTTTTCGTCGCGCCGGACCGACGATCCGATCACGCGCCAGCAGTTGAAATGGCTGCGCAACGGGGCGCTGGCCGGGGTGCTGCCGTTCGCGATTCTGTATGCGGGACCGTTTATCGCGGGGCTGATTCCGGCGCCGATGATGCGGCTGTCGGTACTGGCGCTGGCGCTGATCCCGCTGAGCTGGGCGTATGCGATTCTGCGCTACCGGCTGATGGACGTCGACATTATCTTCCAGCAGGGCTATGTGTACCTGCTGGCGACGCTGTCGGTGCTGGGGATCGTGTCGCTGATGGTGTTCGCGCTGTCGCGGGGCGGCGAGGACGGCCACGGCGCGGATGTGTCGCCGACCTCCATTGTGCTGCTGGTTCTGGTGGCGATGTTCGTCTTCGAACCATTAAGAAACTACATCCAGCAACAGTTGGACAGGTATGTCTTCTATAAGGACCGCTACGACTACCGGGTGACGCTGGTGTCGTTCGCGCGCGAGCTGAGTTCGGAGATGGATCTGGACAGGACGCTGGCCAGCGTGGGCGAGCGGCTGATCCGGACGCTGCAGATCGAGCATGTGGCGTTTTTCCTGGCCAGTGACAACGAGCCGGGACTGAAGCTGCATATCGCGCTGGACCGTGAGGGGCGCAAGCGGACGCCACGCGGCCGGGACCTGGATCTCAGCTTCCTCGACGATGCCAAGGGCCAGCCGTATCTGTTTTTTGAACGGACCCGCCACGCCTTCGACGTGGTGACGCGCGACATGCCGCCGATGGTCCGCTCCACCATCGCGGACCTGGATCTCACCTATTACGTCCCGTGCTCGTTCCGCGGCTCGACGCTGGCCTGGATGGGCGTTTCGCGGTCGGTCAAGGGCGACTTCCTGTCGTCGGACGACATCGATCTGCTGGCGACGCTGTCGAACTACATCGCCATGGCGGTGGAGAACGCCCGGCTGTACCGGTCACTGGCGGCCAAGGCCGAGCAGTATGAGCGGCTTAAGGAGTTCAGCGAGAACATCGTGGAATCGATCAACGTGGGCATTCTGGCCGCCGACCTGGAAGACCGGGTCGAGAGCTGGAACTCGCGCATCGAGGCGCTCACAGGCATCGGGCGCGAGGCGGCGCTGGGCCGCAGGCTGTCCGAGGTGTTGCCGGATTCGCTGGCCGTGCATTTGGAGAAGTCGCGCGGCGACAACCGGGTGCATCAGATGTATAAGTTCCACCTCGATCCGGCCGGCATCGCCGCCGCCGGCGCGGGCCACGGCAACGGTAACGGATCGGGCGCGGTGCAGCCGTCGACAGTGAACGTGGCCATCGCGCCGCTGGTGACCAAGGACGGGCTGCGCATCGGCCGGCTGGTGATCTTCGACGACGTCACCGAACGCGAGGATCTGGAGCGGCGGCTGGTGCAGGCCGACAAGCTGTCGTCGATCGGGCTGCTGGCCGCCGGCGTGGCCCATGAAGTCAATACGCCGCTGGCCGTGATTTCCACGTATGCGCAGATGCTGGCCAAGCAGGTGCATGGCGACGAGCCGAAGACGCGTTTGCTGGACAAGATCGCCAAATCGACGTTCCGGGCAAGCGAAATCGTGAACTCGCTGCTGAATTTCTCCCGGACGTCGTCCACCGAGTTCGAGGATATCGACCTCAACAAGGTGATCCGCGAAACCTCTGCCCTGGTGGAACACCAGATGGAGAAGGCGCGCATCGAGATCGACCTGCAACTGGCGCCGGACCTCCCGCTCATCCGCGGCAATGCCGGCAAGCTGCAGCAGGTGTTTCTCAACCTGCTGCTGAACGGCCGCGACGCCATGGATGGCGGCGGCCGGCTGACCATCCGGACGGAAACCACCAGCGGAGGGGTCCGGGCCGAGGTGCACGACACGGGGCCGGGCATCCCGCAGGAGATGTTGAACCGGATATTTGATCCGTTCTTCACCACCAAGGCGGCGCGGCGCGGCACGGGTCTCGGCCTGTCGATCAGTTATGGCATCGTGGAAGAACACGGCGGCCAGATCATCGCCGATTCGCGTCCCGGCGAGGGCGCCGTTTTCCGCCTGGACTTCCCGGCCGCCCGAAAGACTGTCAATGCCTGATACCCTCACCGCCACGCCCCGCAGCAAGGGGCGAATCCTGATTATCGACGACGAATACGACATCCGCGAATCGCTCGAAACCCTGCTTTCCATCGAAGGCTACACGGCCGTGACAGCCGAGAACGCCGCCCAGGGCCTGAAGCGGCTCGAAGAGGGCCGCTATGATCTGGTGCTGCTGGATCTCATGATGCCCGACCGTTCGGGGCTGGAGATGCTCGACGATCTGCGGGCCCGCGACCGGGAAACGCCGGTGTTCCTGATCACCGCTTACGGCAGCATCGAAGTGGCGGTGCAGGCGCTGAAGTCGGGGGCGAGCGATTACTTCTCGAAGCCCTGGGACAACGAGAAACTGCTGATCGAAATCGACCGCCAGATTGCCCGCACCCGCCTCGAACACGAAAACCGCGAACTGCGCCGCGCCTTGAAGGTCCGCTATGCGTTCCCCAATATCGTCGGCAAGAGCGAGCGCATGCTGGCCGTGCTGGACCTGGTGGCGCAGGTGGCGCCGTCGAAGTCCAACGTCCTGATCACCGGCGAAACCGGCACCGGCAAGGAACTGATCGCCAAGGCCATTCACGCCAACTCGCCGCGGGCCGAGCGCACCTTTGTCGGCGTGAATTCCGGCTCCGTGCCGCCCGACCTGCTCGAAACCGCCCTGTTCGGCCACATCAAGGGCGCATTCACCGGCGCGGTGGCCAATCGCAAGGGCTATTTCGAGACGGCCAACCACGGAACCATCTTTTTTGATGAAATCGGCACACTCACCCCCGACATGCAGGTGAAGCTGCTCAGGGTGCTGCAGGAACGCGAGTTCATGGCCGTCGGCTCGAACGAAGTCATCCGGGTGGACGTGCGGATCGTCGCCGCCACCAACGCGGATCTGAAAAAGCTGGTTGAGCAGGGCAAGTTCCGCGAGGACTTGTACTACCGGCTGAACGTGATCGACATCTCGCTGCCGCCGCTCAGGGACCGCAAGGAGGACATCCCGCCGCTAGTGGATCATTTCTTCGACGTCTACTGCCGGGAAAACGCCAAGTTTACCGACGATGCCGGACGCTCGCTGCTGCGTTTCGAACCCGAAGCCATGCACATTCTGATGGACTACAACTGGCCGGGCAACGTGCGCGAGTTGGAAAACGCCGTGGAGCGGGCCGTGGTGCTGGCCAATGAGCGCGAGGCGCCGGCCTCGGTGCTGCCCGAACCCGTGCTTCATGCCGGCGGCGTCAGGCTGCCAAGGGATCCCGGCGAACCGCTGCCGGCTGATGCGTCGCTGTTCGAGATCGTGGCCGAATTCGAGCGCCGGGCCATCATCGAGGTGCTGGAAGGCGTATCGTACTCGCAGACCGAGGCCGCCGCCAGGCTGCGCGTACCGCTGTCGACGCTGAATCAGAAGATCAAGCGGCTCGATATACCCATCCGGCGCAAATCCGCATCTTATTAGATGGGGGCCGCGCGAGAGGCCGCCCCAAGGCACCCGGATGCTTCGATTCCTGGCACTCATGGTCTTCGCCGCCGCGCCGCTGCAGGCGCAGATGCGTCTGGACACATCGCTGCCCTCCAACCGGAAGACGGTGGAGGCCTTTGAGGACCTGTGGCGCCGGAGGGACGACAAGGCGAGGCGGGCGCTGGAGTGCGACATCAGGCCGGTTCCGCCGAGCCTGGGCTTCGACCTGCGGCTCTGGGCCGGGTATAACTTCAGCCTGCCGCTGACCGAGTTCAAGGGGCAGAAGCAGGCGAGGCTGAGCGCGGTCATCAGGCTGCAACCGCTGGAGCCGGGAGGCAAGCCGGTTTACCTGGGCCGGCGGCTGACACTCTCCAGGATCCCGGAGGCGCCATCGAAAAAGCTCCATATGAGCGCCGGAGGCGGATTCGCGCTCGGCGCCGGCAGCTACCGGGCCAGCCTGCTGATCGGCGACTCGACCGGCCGCTCGTGCGCTAAGTCCTTCACCCTAAAGGCCAAGGAGCCGCGCGGGAGCGTCTCTCAACTGGCCAGGGGCGAGGTTTCCGACGCTTCGGCGGGTTGGAAGGGCTTTGCCGCGCCAGCGGCGGGCGCCGAGCCAAGGCGGGTCACGGTGGTGATGAACGCCTATCCGGTGACACGGCGGCGGCACCTGGCGGCGCTGTCCTGGCGCGACCAGTCGACATTGATGAACGTGCTGGGGTCGCTGCTGTCGCGCGGAGGCTATCATTCGGCCAGGGTGGCGGCAATTGACCTGTTGAACCGGCATGTGGTCTACGATGAGGCGCAATTCGGACCGGGCTCGTTCGAAGCACTCGCCGATGCGCTTGGATCGGTCAATCTTGCCACGGTGGACTACGAGACGCTCGCCCAAGGGCCGACCGAGCACCAGTTTCTGGAATCGGTTGTGAGACGGGTCTCAAGTGAGGCCGCCCCAGGGCAGATTGTGTTCATCACACCGCCCACCCAGCCGCCAGGACGGGCGGGGGCGCGCAACGAGGGGGTTTGGGAGGGGTTGAGGCGGCCGGCGGTGCTGGCGCTGCTGCCGCGGCCGGTGGCCGAAGGGTCGGTGATCGACGTGGCGAAGGCGGCGAAAGGGCGGGTTTTTTCCATCTACACGCCGTCGGATCTGGCGTCGGCGGTGGAGCGGATCGCGTCCGGGCGGCAATAATCCTTCGACCCGAGGCCGGACTAAGGGGTTTGCCCCATATAAACGAATCCGGGATCTGCCGAAGAAAAGGGAGACGTGAGAACGACTATGTCTCGACGCATCCCCCAAGCCATTGCCGCGCTGGCGGCCATCCTCGGATTCGCCCAACTGGCGGCCGCGCAAAGCCCGGTATCAGTCAGAGTGGAAAGCTCGGTGACGGGCGCGACGTTCTGGGTGGACGGCCATCCCTACATGAACTCGGCGGTCTTCAACTGGCCCGAGGGCAGCAAGCACACGCTGGAGGTGCGCCAGGCCTACATGTACGCGAACGCGCCGGAGGGCCTCATCATCGATCCCAAACAGTACGATCCGACGTTTAAGACGCGTTTCGCGTTTTCTGGCTGGCGGTCGTCCAACGGCATCGACGTGGGCCTGGATCAGCCGGTGATCTCGATCACGGCGGACCGGAAGGTGAACGCCTATACGGCGTCGTTCAACAAGGAGCACGGAGTTCTGCTGCTGATCAACAAGGAGCGGATCATGCAGTACCTGGGCCCCTGCAACGGAAACCAGAAGACGTTTCCGGGCACGGACTTTTTGCCGAGCCGGGCGGGCTATCTGCAGACCAGCATTTGCGGCTGCATGTCGACGAGCGGATACGCCTGGGTGACCGAAGGCACGCAGATGCTGTTGACGCCGGTGGCCTATCCGGGCTATGTGTTCGCGGGTTTCGACAACCCGCCGGGGCCGGCCGGCTACGCGGCGTCGATGGTGATTGTGGACCGTCCGCTGACAATCGATGCTAATTTCGTCGAGGCGCGGCGAGTATTCCTCGAGAGCGCGCCGTACCGGGGCTTCCAGGTGCAGGTGGATCACAACATCATCCAGACCAAACGGTTTGACCTCGACTGTCTGCCGCTGTCGACGGCGCCGGGCTACCCGTGGCAGACGGCGCCTTTTCCGGATCTCGCCGCGGTGTGGTCTGACGAACGGGCCTGCAGGAATGTGCCGCTGTGCACGGGGGAGTTGGACCTGCTGCCGGGCACCGATCACGTTCTAGGCTCGCCGCCGGCGCAGAAGACCCCGGACGACGGCAAGTTGTATGTGTTTGACCATTGGGACACCGGCGACGGCAACAAGTATCCGCCGAATTCGGTGGTGCGGATTCCGGCCGACCGCCGGGGGCTGACCTTCACGGCCCGGTTTGTCGAGGGCGCCAGAGTGGCGGTGCGGGCGTCGCAGTTCGAGTTGAAAGTGCTGGTGGACGGCGTCCCAAATGCTCTGAGCTATCTTTACGACTGGGGCGTGGGCCATTCGCACAAGATCTCGGCGCCGCTCGAACAGCGTGACGCAAAGGGCCGGATGTGGCGGTTCAAGGGCTGGTCCAACGGAGGCGAAGCCGAACAGACCATCGTTGTGCCGGCAGACGCCGTGCAGAAGGCGCTGTGGCTGGTGGCCGAATATGAACTTCTGGGCCAGTTGGCGGTGAAGAGCGAGCCCGGCGCGCTGCAGTTCACCGTGGACGGGCAGCCGTGCGCCACGCCGTGCGTGCTGGACCGGCCGGCGGGTTCGCAGGTGACGATCGCACCGGTTGTCGAGCAGGAGATAACGCCCGAGACCAGGATCGAGATGACAGGCTGGGAGAACGGCGCGACGGGCGAGCGGGTGTACACCTTCTCGCAGGAGGCCGATACGCTGACCGCGCGCTACCAGTACATGCACAAGATGACGCTGCTTTCGGATCCCGACGGCGGAGCGGACTGGACGCTGGAGCCGGCCGCTGGGCCGGGATGGTTCTTCACGGCGGGCGTGCCCGTGGAGGTGAAGGTGAAGGCGAACAAGGGCTTCAAGTTCCGGCGGTTTGAGGGATCCTTGAGCGGCACCCTGCCCGAGGGCCAGGTGACGATGAACGGGCCCAGGGTGGTGGTTGCGCGATTCGACGAAGTGCCGGAGCTGGCCGAGGGCGCCGTTCAGAACGCCGCCGGCGAGACGCCTGACAAGGTTGTGGCGCCGGGCTCGCTGATCGCCATCAAGGGCATCCACCTTGCGAGCGGCGACGAGGTATCGAAGACCAATCCGGCGGCGCAGTCGCTGCTGGGGGTGACGGCGCAGGTGCGCGATTCGGTGCTGCCGCTGGTGTTCGTGACGCCGTGGGAGATCCAGGCGCAGTTGTATTCGCACTTCCTGCCGGGCGAGCACACGCTGACGCTGAACATACCGGGCCAGCCGAAGGTGTCGGCGAAGTTCCAGGTGGACGCCTATGCGCCGGGGTTATTCCGCAATCCGGAGTATGAGCAGCCGGTGGCCGAGGCGTTCCACTTGAACGGCAAGCCGGTGACGCCGAAGGATCCGGCCAGGCCGGGCGAGACGGTGCTGCTGTGCGGCACCGGATTCGGGCCGTTGAAGACACCGTGGCTGGACGGGTTCAAGATTCCGCTGGGGAGCGAGTTCGCCGTGAAAACGCCGTTCGAGTTCTTCCTGAACGGGCAGGCGCATCCGGTGCTGGCGGCCTACGCGCAGCAGGACAGGATCGGCAAGGTGGTGATCCGGTTCCAGTTGGGCAACGATCCGATGGCCAGTCCGATGGTGCGGATGAAAGTCAGGATTGGAGAGAGGGAGTCGAATACGGTTCTGTTGCCGGTGCAGGCGGTGGCCGCCGCCGAGGCGCCGGAACAGGACCCGCAAGAGTAGTTCAGCCTGCGTCTGACGCTGTGAGATGGGCGGGAACCCCGGCGTTTCCGCCCCTGCTTTTTTCTGGAAACCGGGGGCGGTTGACTGCCGTCATTAAAGCGGACCAAGATAGGTCGAGGGAACGAGAGGAGAACCTGCCATGAAACCGTCCCGTATCGTCCTGCTTGCCGCAATCGCACTTCTGGCGCCGGGGATGCTGCCGGCCCAGAACATGATCTCGGCCCGGGCCGGGCTGGTGAACGTCGCCGACGGCGAAGTTCTCCTGGCTGGCAAGGCGGTTGATCCCAAGCCGTCGGAGATCGTACAGATCGGCCGGGGTGAGCACCTCAGGACCGGGGAGGGGCGGGCAGAGGTTCTGCTGACTCCGGGATCGTTCCTTCGGATGTCCGAACAGAGCGAGTTTTCGCTCGACCGGACCGATCTCGAGGACGTCAGCCTGACGCTGAAGCAGGGCATACTGCTGATCGAGATCGCTGAGTTGCTCGACGGCAACCTGATCACGGTGAAGATGGACGACGCCGAGGTGCGCCTGAGCAAGGCCGGGCTGTACCGATTTTCCAGCGACCCGATGACGGTGCGCGTCTATGACGGCGAGGCGGTTTTGAAGACGTCCGCGGGCGAGCAGAGGTTGAGGAAGTCGCGGCAGATGACGGCTTCGGGCGATGGCTGGACGGCGGGCAGGTTCGATACCGACGATACCGACTACCTGCACCGCTGGAGCCGCCGCCGGTCCGAGTATGTCGCCATGGCGAACCGGTCGTCGGCGCGCGAGGCGTCGTCGTTCGTGGGCGCCTGGGGCGGGCGGACTTCCGGGTGGTATTTCAACCCCTATTTCGGGACCTTCACCTTCATGCCCATGTTCGCGCCGGTGGGCAGCCCGTTCGGCTTCATGTACTACACGCCGTTCACGATCTACCGGGCCTATCAGCCGGTTTACGGCGGCGGCGGCGGCGGACGCGGCGCTTCGAGCGGCCCGGTTTTCGCTGGCGGAATCGCAGGCGGCGCGGGCGAAAGGTCCGCCTCGCGCGGCATTTCTTCGGGCGGCGGCGGTGGCATCATCTCGACTGGCGCTTCGGCGCCGGCGGCTTCCCCGGCTCCTTCATCCGGTGGCGGCGCCCGCGGCGGCGCGGCGGGCAGGGGCGGACGGCAGTAGCTCAACCCACAGTTCAATGAAAAAGGTCCACCCCGGCGGGTGGCCTTTTTCGTTTTGCCGGACGACGGCTACTTCAGTGCGCGAAGGAAAAAATCCAACTGCTGCTGGCGCATGTGCGTGGCCGCCTTGCCGCTGACGCCGTGGCTTTTCTGTGGATAGATGAGCGTCTCGAAGGGCTTGCCGGCGAGTTGCAGGGCGTTCATCATCTGCAGGGCGTTGGCAAACAGAACGTTGTCGTCCTGGATGTTGTGGATCAACAGCAGGTGGCCTTTCAGGTTGGCGGCGGCGTTCACTGGAGAGCCGGACTTGTAGCCTTCTTCGTTTTCCGCGGGCAGACCCATGTAGCGTTCGGTGTAAATGGTGTCGTAGTTGCGCCAGTCGGTGACCGAAGCGCCGGCGATACCGGCCTTGAAGACATCCGGCGCATGCAGCAGGCACATCAGCGTCATGTAACCGCCGTAGCTCCAGCCCTGGACGCCGATGCGCGCCGGATCGACGAATCCAAGGCCGACGAGATACTTCACGCCTTCACGCTGGTCGGCGACTTCGACCTGGCCCAGGCGGCGGTGGACTGCGGCTTCGAACTTGTGGCCGCGACCAAACGAACCGCGGTTGTCCATCTGCCAGACGACGAAGCCCTGATGGGCCAGCACCTGGTCCCAACTCAATCCGCTGTATGAGTTGCGGACCGACTGGGCGTGCGGGCCGCCATAGACCTGCACCACGGCCGGGTATTTCTTCGACGGGTCGAAGCCGGCGGGCTTGATCAGGCGGGCATAGAACAACGTGCCGTCCGAGCCCTTAAACTGGTGGATCTCGGTCTTCAAGATGTCGAATTCGGCGGCGGATTTCGTGTCGGCTTCGCGCCAGACGGCGATTTCCGAGTTGTCGGACTTCCGCAAAACCGAGCGGCTGGGCGATTCGAGGCTGGAAAAGCTGTCGAGGAAGGCGTCGCAGGCTGGCGACATGGAGACCGCATGGCTGCCGGCGCCCGCGGTGACGCGCTTCTTGCCCTGGCCGTCGAATCCGACCATCCAGAGCTGGCGTTCGAGCGGCGATTCCTCGCTCGATACGTAGTACACGCGCTTGCCGGGTTCGTCGACGCAGGCGATGTTCGAAACCTCCCAGTCGCCCTTGGTGAGGCGGGCGAGTTGTTTTCCGGCGGCGTCGTGGAGGTAGAGATGGCGGAAGCCCTCGCCCTTTTCCGACGAGCGCAGGATGCGGCCGCCGGAGAGAAGCTCGAAGTCGTTGTTGATGTTGATCCAGTGGGGATCGGACTCTTCGATCAGCAGGCGCGACTTGCCGGTGGCGGCATCGGCGGCGAGGATCCAAAGGCGGTTCTGGATGCGGTTCAGGCGGTGGGCGATGACGTGGGCTGAGTCAGGCGTCCAATGGACGCGGGCGAGCAGGAATTCGCGGGTCTCGCCGAGATCCATCCAGCGGGTAGGCCCGCCGGCCGCCGGGACAACGCCGAGCCGGACATCGGCGTTGGGCGTGCCGGCCTTGGGGTAGCGCTGGGGTTCGGCGACGGCGGCCATTTGCAGATGGTCGCTCTGCGGATAGAGCGGCTCGCGGCTGACATCGAATTGCAGGTAGGCGATGGATTTCGAATCAGGCGACCACCACCAGGCGGTGCCGAGATCGAGTTCCTCGGGGTAGACCCAGTCGAGTTCACCGTTCCAGAGCGTGGCCGAGGCGTCGTGGGTGAGGCGGGTCTCCTGCTTCGAGTGGACGTCGATCACATAGAGTTCGTGGCCGCGGCGGAAGCCGACCTTGGCTCCGTCGGGGGAGAGCTTGGGGTCGCGCTCGACGTCGATGGTTTTCAGGACAGTATCGAGCTTGCCGGTGGATTCGTCCCAGAGGAAGACGTCGCCCTTGGAGATGACGAGGATCTTCTTGCCATCAGCCGACCATTGAATCGCCTGTTCGCGGACGCGGCGGTTTTCCCAGTTGAACTCACGGGGAGCGGGCGCCTGGACCGAGTCCTTGTCGGCGGCGGAGATGTCGAAGGCGCCGGCGCTTTGTTTGGTTGAGAGGTCGTAGATTTTGACGACGGAGCCCTGGCGATGGGCGAAGCGTCCGCCTTTGGGCGACCAGACGGGCTGTCCGGCCATGGCGGCCATCATGCGGCCCATGCCGGAGGAGAGCGATTCCAGCGTGACGGGTTTCTTCGAAGCGCAAAGGCCGCTCCGGCGCGGCTCCAATCCCCCGGGGGACTCGCATGGCGTGGGCGCCGGAGCGAGTCCGTTTTGCGCGTGTTCCTCAAGAGCGGGGGGCTGAGCGAGAGCGAGCGAGGCTGTGAAAAGGAGTGCGGCGAGAGTGCGCATATGGTTCAGCATGGCACAATCAGGATGTGGCAGAGAGCGAGAATCCGGCGGCGCGGGTGCTGTCGGTGGATCTGGGCAAACGGCGCATCGGGCTGGCGATCAGCGACGCCGAGGGACTGTCGGCGCAGCCGTTGGACGCGTTGCAACGGCGGACGATGGCCGACGATCTGAGGCGGATCTGCGCGGTTGCCGGCGACCGGAAGGCGCGGCGGATCCTGGTGGGGTTGCCGCTGCATATGGACGGGCGCGAAAGCCCGATGTCTGAAGAGTGCCGGCGGTTTGCCGGGAAACTGGCCGAGGCGTCGGGGCTGCCGGTGGAGATGCACGACGAACGGTTGACGTCGGTGGAGGCGGAGGAGATGCTGCGGGCGCGGGGCTGGTCACTGGAACGGCTGTTGAAAGAGAAAAAGAAGGGGACGGTGGACCGGCTGGCGGCGGCAGTGCTGCTGGAGGATTGGATGTCGGCGCAGGCAGGCGGGGAGAAGGGCTGATGAAACGGTTTCTGGCGGCGGCGGGACTGGTTGGCGCAATGGTTGCGGGGATGGTCCACATCGACCGCTACAAGGGGTTCGGCGAGCCGGTTTTCGTCGAGATCCCGAGGGGGACATCGTCGCTGGAGATCGGCAAACGGCTGGCGCTTGCCGGGGTGATCCGGCATTGGAGCCTGTTCGCCCTGGCGCGGGTGCTGCGGCCGCCGGCGGGTCCGCAGGCGGGCGAATACAGGTTTGCGGAAGCGGCGACGCCATCCGAGGTGTTGTCGCGGATGGCGCGCGGCGACGTTCACTATGTCGAACTGGTTGTGCCGGAGGGATCGGACGTGTTCGACATCGGCGAGGAGTTGGAGCGTCAGGGCCTGGCCAGCGCCGAGGCGTTCATCGAGGAAGCCAGGGAAGATGAGGGATATCTGTTCCCGTCCACCTACAAGTTCATGAGGTCGGCTACACCGAAGCAGATCCGCGGGACGATGCGGGCGCAGTTCGATCAGGTCTGGCGCAGGATCGCCAAAGGCGCGCCGAGCCGGGAGACGGTGATCCTGGCGTCGCTGGTGGAAAAGGAGGCGGTGCTTGAAGGCGAGCGGGCGCGGATCGCCGGGGTCTACGCGAACCGGCTGAAGATCGGCATGAAACTGGACGCGGACCCGACGGTGGAGTACGCCGCGAGGCTGGACGGGCGGTGGCGGGGGACGATCTACAAGTCTGACCTGGCGAGCCGGAACCTGTACAACACGTATATGCATCCGGGACTGCCGCCGGGCCCGATCGCGAATCCGGGCGAGGCGTCTCTCAGAGCGGCGTTGAAGCCGGAACAGACCAAAGCGATTTACTTCGTCGCCGCACCGGACGGAAGCGGGACGCACGTGTTCTCCGAGACCTTCGCCGCCCACGAGAAGGCCGTGGCGGCATACCGCCGTGCGACGCGCTAGGCAAGCCATCCTCGGCTGGCTGGAGGCCCGCAAGCCGGCGCTGGTGGACCGCGCAACGGCCGAGGCGATCAGGCGCGAAGTGGGCGAGGTGAGCGGCCACACGTTCCGGCACGCGCTGATGGAAAGCGGATACCGGCTGGACCCGATGGTCGAGGGCATCAATCAATCGACGCTCGAAGACCTGGCACGGACATTACTGCAACTGGCGGCGATGTACCAGACGGCGGCAAAGCCGGAGCGGGCGGAGATGCGGGCCATGGTGATGGAATCGAAGCGCCATGCACGGTTCGCGGCGGCCAGCAAAAAACTGGATAAGGAGAGGCGGAAAGAGAAACAGGAGATGCTGCTGTGGATCTCGACATGGATCGAGAATCCGCCGCTGTTTGCCGGGTGGTTGAATCTGCGGCTGGCGATGCGGGCGGCGGGAAGCGGAGCGGATCAGTCAGAATAGTTCAAATGACAACCAGGCTGGCTTTGCTGTTGATCGCGGCGCAGTTGTGCGCCCAGGACCGGGGCGCGATCCTGATGGAATTTCAGGGATTCCTGTCGATTCCGAACGTGGCCTCGGACGGGCCGAACATCCGGCGCAATGCCGAGTGGCTCAAACAGGCGATGGAGCGGCGCGGCATTAAGAGCCAGTTGCTGGAAGCGGCTGGGGCGCCGCCGGTGGTCTACGGGGAACTGACGGCGCCGGGCGCCAAACGAACTGTCGTGCTCTACGCCCATTACGACGGGCAACCGGCGGACGCCAGGCAGTGGAAGGGCAGCCCGCCGTGGGAGCCGTCGATGCGGGGCGGCAGTCCGATGGATCCGGAGACGCGGCTGTATGCGAGGTCATCGGCCGACGACAAGGCGCCGATCATGGCGATGCTGGCGGCGCTGGACGGGATGAAACAGTTCAACCTGAAGCCGTCGGTGAATCTGAAGTTTGTGTTTGAGGGCGAGGAGGAGGCCGGATCGGCACATCTGGGACAGATCCTGGCGGCGAACCGGCGGCTAGTGAGCGGCGATTACTGGCTGATCTGCGACGGGCCGGTGCATCAGACCCGCAGGCAGCAGATTTATTTCGGCGCGCGCGGCGTGGTGGGTCTGAACCTGACGGTCCATGGCGCGGCGCGGGAGTTGCATTCGGGCCACTACGGCAACTGGTCGCCGAACCCGGCCGTGATGCTGGCGCACCTGATCGCGTCGATGCGGGATGAGAACGGGCAGGTGCTCATCGACGGTTTCTACGACGGGATCGAGCCGCTGTCGGAGACCGAGAAGCGGGCACTGGCCGCGGCGCCGGACATTGACGCCATGCTGATGAAAGAGCTCGGGCTGGCGAGGACCGAAGGCCGCGGGGTGCTGGAGGTGATCAACCGGCCGTCGTTGAACATCCGGGGCGTAAGGTCGGCGGGCGTGGGCGAGGAGTCGCGCAACGTGGTGCCGTCTGAGGCGACGGTCTCCATCGATATCCGGCTGGTGAAGGGCAACGATCCGGCGCGGATGATCGAGTTGCTGAAAAAGCATGTCGCGGGGCGCGGGTTCGTGGTGCTGGATCGGGAGCCGGCGCCGGAGGAGCGGTTGAAACATGCACGGATCGCGACGATGAAGGTGTCGGATGCGGGCTACCGGGCGGTGAGGACGTCGATGGACCTGGCGGAATCGCGCGAGGTGATCGCTGCCGTGAAGAGGCTGAGGCCGGATGTGGTGCTGCTGCCGACGCTCGGCGGATCGGTTCCGCTGGCGATCATCGAGGATGTGGTGAAAGCGCCGATGATCGGCGTGCCGACCGTCAATCACGACAACAACCAGCACGCGGCGAACGAAAACCTGCGGCTGAAGGACTTCTGGAACGGCATCGAGCTGTTCCAGGCGCTGTTCATGATGGAGACGGCAAAGTAGCAGGCAAGGCATTAACTGCTCCCGAAGGCATCTTCGTGTAAGGGTCAACAAACAGCCCGGGAGTTCCTGTTACGGTGGCAACTCTTCAGCCGGATGGTCGTGATATCATGACTTTCCGTGGTGACTATCCGTGACCTTTTGACCGACTGCGGGCTCGCCAGAATCGCAGATATCGTCGAAGCGGCGGTGCGGCCCACCGTGTTCCTAACTCCAGTTGCAGAGACGGAAGCGGCATGCACCAGGCTCGGTGGGCGTCCGAATCTGCCGCCCGAATTGGTTTGGCCAAATTGGCATGGACGGTCTTTGCCTTTTGTCGCCCAATTGGATTTGGCCGCCATCCCGCAAGCCAAGGAGTTAGGATTGCCGCGGGAAGGCTCCTTGCACTTTTTCTATGAAGGAGGGGGCGAGGCATGGGGATTCAGACCACAGGACCGGGGGAGCGCGAAGGTCTTCTGCACAGCGTATAGACTCTCCGAGTCCCCTCTTCGAGATTATCCGGATGACGTTGAGGAAGAGATGCGCTTTCGGGGCGTCCAGTTGGATGCCACAACTGCTGTCGCCTCACTGCCCGACTATGAGGACCCGCTCTTGGCAACGCTTGGTCTTAGCCAGGAGGAGCGAGATCAGTACTTCACCTTGCTGGAGGCTTGGCGACAGAAGGTGCCACCTACAGGGCATCGGATCGGCGGGCACCCTGAATCGATTCAAGACGATCCGAAACTGCAGGCACAGATCGTTTCCAATGGCATCGATGCCGGTACGCCCGGCGGCTACGAACAAGCCAAGGAACTTGGGCTGTGGGAGGGTGCTGGCGATTGGGAACTATTGCTGCAAGTCGATTCCGATGAATCCGCGGCGATGATGTGGGGCGATATGGGGCGATTGTACTTCATGATTCGAAGGCAGGATCTGGCGCAGCTCAATTTCGAGTCCTGCTGGCTCGTGTTCCAGTGTGGGTGACCCGGGGTCATTGATCTCACTCCCAAAGCAGAGAGTGCACTGTCAGCGATTCCATCAACACTCTGCGAGATTGCGGCTCCGCGCGGCCGGCGAACGTGATAGATTGGCGCGCATGAAACGCGCATGGTTGTTGCTGATCGGCACATGGTTGGTTTGCGCCGCGCTGGGCGCGCAGACCCTCGCGGTGAAAGGGATTCATCTGGCCGCGCCGAAGCCGGACGAGATCCCGCTGGCGCTGCGGTTCATCAATGAGGCGCTGCCGAAAGAGGGCGTGAACACGCTCATCCTGGAGATCAACTACCGCTACCGGTTCACGCGGCGTCCGGCGCTGGTGGACGACGACGCGCTGAGCCGGGCGCAACTGGAACAACTGGCCGCGGCGGCGAAGGCGAATGGGATTCAGCTCATCCCGATGATCAACATGCTGGGGCACCAGTCGTGGGCGAAGAAGACGTTCAAGCTGCTCACCGTGCATCCGGAGTTTGACGAGACGCCGGGCCTGTATCCGGAGAACAAGGACATCTACTGCCGGAGCTATTGCCCGAGACACCCAGGGGTTCACGCGGTGATGTTCGACCTGATCGACGAGGTGATGGACGTTACGGGCGCGACCGATTTCCATGCCGGCATGGACGAGGTGTTTCTGCTCGGCGAAGATGTTTGCCCGCGCTGCAAGGGCGCCAACAAGGCGGAGCTTTTCGCCGGCGAAGTGAAGAAGATCCGCGACCACCTGGCGGCGAAAGGGCGCACGCTGTGGATCTGGGGCGACCGGCTGATCGACGGCAACGTGACCGGCATCGGCAAGTGGGAGGCGAGCACGAACGGCACCGCGCCGGCGATCCACATGCTGCCGAAAGACGTCATCATCGCCGACTGGCACTACGAGGCCGCGCACCCGACGGCGGCGTTGTTTGCGTTGAACGGGTATCGCGTCGTTTCGTCGCCGTGGCGCAAGCCGGGCGTGGCGCTGCGGCAGCTCGACCAGATGCGCATGGCCAAGGCGGCGGCGGCGAAGGACACCGGCGAGCGGTATCTGGGCATGCTGCAGACGACGTGGACCGGGTTCGGACCGTTTGCGCGAGCCTACTTTGGCGAGGGCGAGATCCGGACCCCGGCCGCTGAAGCGGTGCTGTGTTTCAAGGAACTGTTCCGCGAACTGCGCAGGACGCAGTAGGCGCGCGGTTCACTGTTTCTGATAGACACGGACGTAATCGACTTCCATGCGCGAGGGGAACGCCGTCGCTGAGGGGTCGCCGCCGGCCTGGCCGCCGATGGCGACGTTGAGGATGATGTGGTGGGCGTGGCGGTAAGGGTTGGCGCCGTCGGGATTGAAGGTCTTGTTGAGGTCGGCGTCGTTGAGGACTTCGCCGTCGACCGAGATCACCATGCGGTTTTCGTTCCAGTCCATGCGCCAGACGTGGAACTTGGAGGACCAGTCGGGGTCGGCGAAGCTCTTGATGGGCTTCTTGACCGTGAACGACGTTGTGCCCTTCTGGCCAGCCCAGATGAGGTTGGCGAGCAGGTCGCCCTTGTAATACTCCATGATGTCGATCTCGCCGGCGAAGGGCCAGCGGCCTTTGGAGCCGACGGTCCAGAAGGCGGGCCAGATGCCGGGGCGGGTATCGATGCGGCCGCGCATTTCGAAGCGGCCGTAGGTCCAGTCCTTGATGCCGCGGGTGGTCATTGAGGCAGAGGTGTATTCGGCGAATTCGCGGCTGGTCTTCCAGTTGCCGCCGCCGGGGACATAGTTGGGGTTTTTGACGCGCTCGCGGCGGGCCTCGATGATCAACAATCCGTTTTCGATCCAGGCGTTGGCTGGCTGGTACCACTGGGCTTCCTGGTTGCGGACGAAGCCTTTTTCGTAAGTCCATTTGGCGGGGTCGGGCGCGCCGGGCGAATCGAACTCGTCGGCCCAGACCAGTTTCCAGCCGTCGGCTTGGGCGAAGGCGGGCGCGGAGCAGACGGCGAGCATCAGTGCAGCAAGCAGGAGAGAAGATCGTTTCATGGGATGACTAACCTTATCGATCGGAATCGGACGACTCGAAGTCTATCAGGACCGCCGATGAAAGCAAGGGCGGGGATGGTAGAGTAATCGGTCATGAAGAGACGCGATTTGCTGATTGCGCCGATCGTTGTGCCGGCGGTGTTCGAGGGACTCAGCGGCCAGGACAAGCAAGGCCTGAGGGCGCCGGATGTGCGCTACGAGCCGTCGACGGAGATCATCACGCTGGCGATGTTGAAGCTGGCGAAAGTGACGTCGAACGATGTGGTCTACGATTTGGGCTGCGGCGACGGGCGGATTGTCATCCGGGCCGTGAAGGAGTTTGGCGCGCGGGGCGTGGGCATCGACATCGATCCGGATCGGATCAAGGAATCGAGGGAGAACGCGGCCAAGGCCGGGGTGAAGAGCCGGATCGAATTTCGCGCCGAGGATCTGTTCGAGGCCGATATCAGCAAGGCGACCGTCGTGATGCTGTACCTGTGGCCATGGGTGAATCTGAAGCTGCGGCCGAAGCTGCTGAAGGAGTTGAAGCCGGGGACGCGGGTGGTGTCGCACAGCCACAACATGGGCGACTGGGCGCCTGAACAGACAATCGAGATCGAGGGCGACGAGATCCACCTGTGGACGATTCCGAAGCCAGAGCAGAGCAAGAAGTAATCAGCGGCGGATGGCGTGCTCGCGCCAGGCGCGTCCGGATTCATAGGTTGACAGGCGCTGGCGGATGGATGCGGCCACGGCGGCGGGGGCGATATCCAGGGCTTTGCGGGCCGTGGCGGCGGCATCGTTGAAACGGCCGGCGGCGGCATAGGCGGCGGCGAGGGCGTCGAGGGCCTGGTGGTCGGCCGGGGCAAGCTGGGAGGCGCGCAACGCGAGCGGGAGGGCGCGGGCGGGATCGCGGAGCGAATCGTCCGCAGCGGTGGCCATGATCCAGGCGGCCTGTTTGAGCGCCGGGAGGAAATCGGGCTGAGCGCGAAGGCCGTCGAGCCAGCGCCTGAGCGACTCGCCCCAGCGGCCGCGCTGGGCTTCGAGGCTGGCGAGGGAGAACAGGGCATCGGGGTAATCCGTTTTCGAGTCGAGGGCGCGGAGCCAGTGATCGGCGGCGGCATCGAGTCTGCCGGCGGATGCCAGGACACGGCCGAGGTTGTAGTGGGACTCAGGAAAGACGGGGTCGATTTCCAGGGCCTTGCGGAAGTTTGATTCGGCTTCGGCGGCGTTGCCCTGAACGGCGGCGGTGACCCCGCGGTCGTTGTAGGCCGAGACGAGGGTTTTGCGCCAGGCATCGGCGCCCCGGCCCGGCGTAGCGGTCTGGGCCAGAGCCGAGGCCTGCCGGGCCGCGCCGCCGGCGAAATCGGGCATCAGACGAAGGGCGTGTTCCCAACTGGCCAGGGCCTCGGCGGTGCGGCCGGTGCGGTGGAGGACGCCGCCGAGGTTGTAATGGGCCTCGGCGTAGGCGGGTTTCAATTCGATGGCCCGGCGGAGTGCGGTTTCGGCTTCGGCGAACTGGTTCAGTCCGGAGAGGGCGACGCCCAGATTGTTGTGGGCGCGGGGGTCGTCGGGCTCAAGAGTCAGGGCGGATCGCCAGAGAGCGGCGGCGGAAGCGAAGTCTCCGGCGCTGCTGGCCGCGGAGGCTTTGTCGTAGATGCGGTAGAACTCGGCGGCCGGGACGTCGATGTTCAGAAGGCCATCGGGCGGAATGTTGACGAACTCGGGGATGTTGACGGCGCGGTTCGAGGCGGTGGAGTTTTCGATGAGGATCGCCGGCGAGTCGTTGCCCTGTTCGTCGATGTGGGTGAGGAACATCTGAGTGTAGGGCGAGAGGCTTTTCGAGCTGAACACCATCCAGCGGCCGTTGGGCGAAAAGCTGTGCCAGGAGTTCATCAACGGCGTGTTGCAGTTCATGCGGCGCGCCTTGCCGCCCGACGCCGGGACGATGAACAGTTCGCTGTCGGGGCGCATAAGCTGGCCGTTGCGGCTCTGGACGAAGACGATCCAGCGGCCGTCGGGCGAGATCTTTGGAAACGAATTGCTCTTTCCGTTGTTCGACGCGCCGGTGATGGGCTCGGCGCGCCCGCCGCGGCCGTTATTGAAGGGGATGCGATAGAGGTCGTAGCGAACGGGGAGTTCGTTTGGATCGTCGGCGGATTCGGCCATGCGGCCGCCCGGCGGGTAGGGGTCGCGCGCCTGGGCGCGGGCGAAGACAAGATAGCTGCCGTCGGGGCTCCAGACGGCATTTGTGTGGACGTAGCGCGGATCGCCGGCGCCGGGCAGTGGCTCGATCCGCCTGGCCGCCCGGTTGTAAATGCCAAGTATCCCGCGCGTCGGGTAGAAGACCTGGAGGAACCTGTAGTCACGGAAGTTGGCGGTATAGACCTCTTCGTTGAGTGTGCTGACGGCAAACCGTCCGTCGGGCGAAATCTGGGACATGAAGCCGATGGTGCGGGAACCCGCCGGACGCCCCGCGAATGAGTTCCACGTCATGACGTCCTCGCGCCGGATGGTGGTTTTCGGGCCAATGGACGAGATGGCGTACGTGCCTTTGTCCGAGTCCGGGCCGTCGAGATCCATGGCCAGGGTCTTGCCGTCGGCGGAGAAGGAGTGGCAGTTGGCGCAGGTGGGCATCGATTCAAGGACGACCCGGCTTTCGTTTTTCGAGATGTCGCGCAGCCGCCACTGGATCAGGCGGATGGCGTCGGGGGCGAGCGGCTTGATGGTGCCCTGCTTTGTCTCTGAGGGCATCAGCGGTACGTCGCGGTAGAAGATGGGCGCGCTGACCGGGTCCAGAGATGTGCTGAACCGGAGCTTGGCTGTGAAGGCCGAGCCGGTGGCGGAGGAGACGGTGAGTGTGGCCTGGCTTCCGGCGGAACGCCGCTTGATCTCTTCCCAGAGGGCGGAAGGAGGCCGCCAGGAGAGGGCGCCCAGATAGGCCGGTGGAAGCGTAGGCGGACGATTGGTGGGCGCGACTGCGCGCGCGTCAATCTCGCCGGCAGCCTGAGGCTGAGCATCGGCGATGAACTGAACCGGCGCCCCGCCGCCGGCGAATTCAATCTTGATTAAGTAGGATGCGGCGGCTGAAGGGTCGCGCCAGACGATCAGTGGGGCAGTGATTTCGGGCGGGAAGACGGATCCGTCCAGCGGATAGAGGATGGCCGGCCGGCCAGGGGCTGTGCTGGACAGCGCACGACCCGTGGCGGCGGATTGCGCCAACAAGCATGCCAGCACGATGGCGATAAGGCTCCGCACCATGACTCTGCCCTATTGTATGACCCACGCGGGCACAGGCCGAGAGCATTCAATAATCGTGATATTCAGACCTGAATCCTATTCATACCCTTCTGTCTTTTTTAGCTTGACCCTGACAACCGGGCAGTGATAGTTTCAGCCCAGAGGTTTGTCACAGACAACCGACGCTTCGAGGTGCTCAATGCAACGTCCAGCAATGCTGCTTCTTTTCGCCGCCCTGGCGCTACCCCTGATGGGGCAGTTGAATCGCGGCACCATCACGGGAATCGTCACCGACGCCACTGGCGCTTCAGTTCCGGCCGCGCAGGTGACTGTCAGACAGACGGCGACGAACATGACCACCCGCGTGGCCACGTCGGATTCGGGACAGTATAACGTTCCCAACCTGCCGCCTGGCGCTTACGACATCACGGTCGAAGCCAAGGGTTTCAAGAAGTTCGTGCTGTCCAACGCCGAATTGCGGGCAACCGACGTCATCCGTATCGACGCCGTGCTGGATATCGGCTCGATGGTGGAGACCGTCGAGGTAGCGGCGACGGTGGAGCGCGTTCAGACCGATTCGCCGCAGGTGGGCACGTCGCTGACCAACGCCGGGCTGATCGACCTGCCGCTGAGTTTCTCCGGCGCCCGCAACATGGAGAACTTCGCCTACAAACTGACGCCGGGCGTCTCCGGTTCGGCCTGGACGTCTCACATCAACGGCTCCACGACGGCATCGAAGGAAGTCCTGCTGGACGGCGCAAGCACGACGGTGAACCGCGGCGGTCACAACAGCGAATCGACGGTGTCGCTGGAAGCCGTTCAGGAGTTCAAGATTCAGACGTCGGGCATGTCGGCGGAGTTCGGCCGCTTCCAGGCCGGCGTTTTCAACTTCGTCATGAAGTCGGGCTCCAACCAGTTGCACGGTTCGGCCTACGGCGCGCTGCGCAATGAAGCGCTGAACGCCAACGCCTGGGTGAACAATTTCCGGAATCAGCGCCGTCCGCTGGACCGCCGTCAGAACGCCGCGGGCAGCATCGGCGGCCCTGTCTACATCCCGAAGGTCTACGATGGGCGGAACAAGACCTTCTTCTACACGACCTATGAGCAGTACCGCGACCGCACCGGCGGTTTCGGCGCGCCCAACCGCACACTGCCGCTGCCCGAATTCTATCAGGGCGACTTCTCGCGTCTGCTTCAAACGGTGAGCGCCGGCGCCGACGCCCTCGGGCGGACCGTCTACCGCGGCGCGATCTACGATCCGGCGACGTTTTCACAGCTCCCCAGCGGACGTTATATCGGCGAGATGTTCCCCGGCAACATCGTGCCGAAGTCGCGCTTCAGCAGCGTTTCGCAGAAGCTGAACAGCATCGCCGCCAAGCACTACCTGCCCACGGTGCGCGACGCCGCGGGCGTGACGCCGCTGGTCAACAACGGATTGTTCCCGGTGGCCACGACGCCGGAGTTCGACCAGTACCAGTTCTCGGTGAAGGGCGATCAGCAACTGAATGCGTCCAGCCGCCTGTCGGGCTCCTACAGCTATACCGTGCGTCCGCGCCTTCTGCTCGACGCCGGCGGCATGTGGGACGTCAACGACCCCAAGGGCGGCCCGCTGTCAAAGGCGCGGATTCAGAGGACACGGTCGACGCTGGTCCGGCTGGCCTGGGATTGGACGTTATCGCCCACCACGCTGCTGAACGTCAACACCAGCTACAACCGCTTCGCCAATCCGAACGACAGCGTCCATGCCGGCGTGGACGGCGCGAAGGAACTCGGGATCAAAAACCTGTCAACTTTCGGCTACCCCACCATCAACTGGGGCGGCGGCCCCTATGTCGCCCCCGCCACGCCTGGCGATCCTCAAGCCAGCTTCCAGGCCTACAACTCGGGCGGCCTGCTGGCCACGCTCTCCATGACCAGGGGTTCGCACTTCCTGAAGATGGGCTTCGACCACCGCCGCTTCCAGACCAATACCCGTCCAACGCAGGGCGGATCGTTCAACTTCGCGGCACGCGGCACCGCCATCCCGAACGAGACCTATGCCGGCAGCCAGACCGGTTATTCGATGGCCAGCTATCTGCTCGGTATCGTCGATTCCGCCGGGTTGAGCGCGCCGGTCGCGCTGGGAGGCCGCAGGCAGTTCTATTCGGGTTTCTTCCAGGACGACTGGAAGCTCACCCGCACGCTGACGCTCAACCTCGGCATGCGATGGGATTTCCAGCCTCCGTATTGGGAGATTGCCGACCGCATGGCCAGTTGGAACATCAACAAGACCGATCCGCTGAGCGGGTACCCCGGGGCGTATGATTTCGCGGGCAACTGCGGCGCCTGTACCGGCAGCCATTACTTCGGGGCGCGCAGCTACAACGACTTCGGCCCGCGCTTCGGCATGGCCTGGCAGGCATCGGACAAGTGGGTCGTCCGCATGGCCTACGGCATCTTCTTCGAGGCCGACAATAACAACTCCTACACCTCGATCAACGGCGCAACGGCCTTCCCCTGGGGCGGCAGCTATATCCTCAACGCCGACCCGGTGACGCCCTTCAGGGGCATCTTCAACTGGGACGCCGGATTCCCCACCACCAGCTTCGTTCCCGGATCCTTCGACGTCTCGTTCGCCAACCGCGGCGGAAGCCCGGCGATGATCGACAGGAACTACGGCAACCCGGGCAACACGCAGCAGTGGAACCTGAACATCCAGCGCCGCCTTCCGGCGAAATTCCTGCTCGATGTCGGCTACATCGGCAACAAGTCCAGCGGACTGAAGAACACCGCCCTGACCCGCTACAACCAGCTCCCGTTCTCTCTCGTGACTCAGTATGGGCGGGCGCTGAACAACGCCGTGCGCAATGCCGCCGAAGCGGCCGCCAACGGGATCAAGTATCCCTACTCCGGCTTTTCGGGCACGGTGGCCGGCGCCCTGAAGCAGTTCCCGCAGATCCAGGGCGTAAGCACGTTCTCTGGTTTCGGCGCGCCGCTGGGCTTCTCCACCTACCATTCGCTGCAGGTCACACTCGACCGGCAGTTCTCCAACGGCATTTCGATGTACGCCAACTATGTCTATTCGCGGACGCTGGCCAACATCGAATCCACCATGGAGGGCGAGAACAGCGGCCCGCTCGATGTCTACAATCTGAGACTGGAGAAGACTCCGGCGTCCTACGACATCCCTCACATGTTCAAGGCCTACGCGCAGTATGAGTTGCCCATCGGCCGCGGCAAGGCCATCGGCGGCGGCATGAACAGATGGATCGACGCCCTGATCGGCGGCTGGAACATCTCCGGCATCCTGAACTACTTCAACGGCGGGCCGCTCGGCTTCGGCGGCGCCACCTCGCCGCTCGCTGGCGCCTGGAATGGAGGCCAGCGGCCCAACATCGCCGCCGGCAACATGAGGGCGACCTCCTGGAACCGCGACAACTTCGATTTCGCCACCATCATGAATCCCTCGAACACGTATCTGAACACGTCGCTGTTCTCCGATCCTCCGAATCTCACGCTCGGAAACGCGGCCATGCGATACTCCCAGATCCGCGGCTTCGGCACGGTGATGGAGGACTTCGGTCTGTTGAAGTACTTCCGCTTCAACGAGCGGATAAACGCCCAGATCCGCTGCGAAATGCTGAATGCCTTCAACCGGCACCAGTTCGGCGGCATCCAGACCTCGGTCACCAACGCCCAGTTCGGCCAGGTCACCAGCATCAGCGGCAACCGCAGTATCCAGCTTGGAGCGCGGTTCCAGTTCTAGCAGCCAGTGGCGGAGGGTCCGCTTGTCCGCGTTGCGCGTCGCCGGCGGCCTCGAACAGAGCTTCGATCCGCTCGCTTTCCGCGATCCGGCCCAGCGCTTCGAGTTTGATCCGCCGGATCAGCGCCGGCAGGCCCGCGGCCGCGCCATCCTCAAACACCACCGCCGCCACCCGCGGCGTCACCGGGTCGCAACTCGGGCTGCTTGCATTCGAGATGTGCAACTTCGCCGTGCCGCCGGGAGCGATCCGCGGCCCATGCTCCACGGGTGAGCCAAGCCCGGACTGATGGTTGAGCGCGGGCGCGCAAACGGCCGCCCGGACCGCATCTATCGCCTTGGTCGAAGCATTCCAGAGTTCGAGGACCACCCCTGTCTCCTCCTCCTCCTCCTCCGTGTGGACGATCTGCAATGCCTGTGACGCGGCGCGGCGAGTCTCGCCGCCACGGTCTGACGGCCGGAGGCTGCGGGCGGCATCGGCCCGGCCGTCCCGCCGGTCACCACCGATGAACGCGAACCCGCCCCGGCCTCAGCGGCAGGCTCTATTCATATTGAACCCACGAGTTTCCAGGAATGGAAGTAAAATATCGCCTCTGTTTGGCCCCGCCACCCGGGCGCCGGCTACCGATCCACCACGGTGTGCGTCCTGGTTCCCTCGACAGCCTGCACCACGGTCCGGCCTTCTCCAGACATGCCTTTCAACCGGATGTGGCCGCGTTCGCCCTCCCCCCACCAGGCGGCGATGCTCGCGCCGTCCACGCTGAAACCGCGCGCGCCATTGCTTTCCAATAACTCAATCACCGGCTCCTTCTCCGATTCCCGGTAGGGCGCCATGACGGCAAGGAAGCGCACCTCGCGCGCAGGTTCCTGCGTCTTCGCCGTCAGATGCCACTGATCCGGGAAGCGCGCCTTGCGCTGCTCTTCCGTTTCGAACGTGTCCGGAGTATCCCCCCGCACGGGCAGTACGCTGAACTGGTCGGTCTGCGAGAAGCGAATCGGCGAGCTGGAGATGATCCGCGCCACCAGCCGCGCCGGCCCGTCTTTCACGCGAATGACGCCCGAATCGTCTTCGACCCCCATCTTGCTTAAGGCATGCAGCAGCCAGTCATAGGTGGTTGGCGCGGCGGCACGCAGGTAATCGGAGATGAAGATCACCGGCCGTGTTTTCGACGAAACGAACACCATTGTGCGCTCGAACGATTCCAGTTTCGGCTCCATGGGCGGAATCGGGTCTTTCCTATGCTGTTTCCACAACTGCACCGTGCCCGGTTCGAGCGGCTGATTGTAAGCGTTGGCCGCCTGGCCGCGGGCCAACGTCACCGGCCCCTGCCGTTCATAGGCTTCGATCTCTCCGCTGGCCGCCCAACTGTAGGGTGGCTGGCCCCGCCCATTCACCAGCACGCCATTGTGGGCGGCGGTCTGCCTGTACCAGAGCGCATGGTGCGGGCTGCCGTACCAGGGATAGTAGCCGCTGTCGATCAGCAACGCGCGCCCGTAAGCGTTCAATTGGAATGTGTTCTGATCGCCGTGGCTGTGGCTCATCGATCCGAAGCGGCTCGACTTGAACAGCGCCCAGACATCGTCGTTGGCATTGCCTAATGCCGAATGCATCGCCACCCATCCAATATCCGGGAAATTGCGCGACCCATCCAGATCCACCGGCGGCTTCATCGGCCCGGGAGGCCCGGCCTTCGCCTGCAGCACCGCGCCCACGTCCTCGATCAGCCACTCGCGCCAATCCTTAATTTCCGCGGCGCCGGGTTCCTCGGCCGCCGTCTGCGGCGGGAAAGCGGGGCGGGCGCCCGAGGAAGCCATGGCCTGCGCCCGCCAGCGAAGCACCGGATCGTCGAAAGCCTCGGCAAACCGTTCCACCAGCACCTGCTGCCCGTCCGGGGAGGTCCTCTCGCCGCCGTCGCCGAAGGCGCCTCTGGGCGCGTAGGGCGGCTGAAAATAGACGGCCATGTAACCCGTATTCCGGTAGAAAGGCCGGCGGAACAGATCGACCTCCGTCGTCCCGCGCAGCGCCTCGGCGAAGGTGGTGAGGTAGTAAACGTATCCGGACCAGTAGCTCATCCCCTGGGCCCAGCCGCCTTGATCGCCGCCCCATCCGGGGTAGGAGGTCAGGTAGCAGCGCAGAACGTAATCGAGCCATTTGTCGGCGTCTGGAATGTCGCCGAGAAACGACAGCCCCGCATCTCCAAGGAAGGCCAGCACACGCCCGGAGTGGTTCGGGAAGGGGTGGGAGATGAACTCCTCTTTCTGGAGATGGCGCAGCACCTGGTTGCCGCGCTCGGTCATCGCCGCTACGACCTTCGCCCGTTCCTGGGGCGTGAACTCGCCGCCGATCCAGTCCCAGCCGAACGCCATTCTCTCCAGGATCGGCATCGACGCCTCGGTGTTGCCTGTTGAACCGTTAGGCTGACGGATGCCGTGGCTCGTGATGCCGCGCGGGTCCCAACTGGCCAGCGCCAGCATCCATCGCTTGGCGGCCGCCAGATACTTGGCATCGCCTGTCAGCCGCCATGCCAGCGCCGTTCTGGCCACGTGAGCGCTGGCGCGTTTGCCCGGCGTGTAGATCCGTCGCCAGTGGTCGACCGAGAAGGCCGCGCCAGGGTATCCGGCCGGTTCGTCGTAGCTGGCTTCAACCGCGGCGGCATCGGCCAGAGCGATGAACTGCTTCCACGATGGCGCCTTGCCCGCCGCCACCGCCTGCTTGATCTCCTCGATCCGCCGCCCGTTCAGGAACATCCTTGGCCGCTTCCCCTGGAGCTGACGGCGCATGGCCGCCACATCCGGCATCGGCAGCTTCGGCGTGCCGGCGGCAATCGAGAACCGGCGGGTCTTGGAAACCCCGAACGGCTTGCCCGAGCCGTCAAGATACACCACCTGATACTCAAATTCGCCCCCGGGCAAAGCGGCCGGATGGGGGTAAACGGTCGAGGACTGCGGCGGCGTGGAAAGCAGAACCGTCTTCGAACCTGGCCGGCGAAGTTCCAACCGGTAGCTCCTGGCCCCGTCCGCGGGTGTCCATGTGAATCCTGGAGGATTGACGCCCGCCTTGGACCGGTCGGCGGGATAGGCTTGAAGATCCTCCGGGCGCGGGGTCCTCTCGCTGACCGGCGCGGAAGCAGTCCAGAGGCCATCTACCTGCGCAGCCCAACAGGCCGCGAAGGTGGAAAACAGCAGTGTGAATAGAATTCGTCGCATTTCGGAACTCCGGGTACTTGGTTCATCATACCCCGCACACTCCGCTCTTCCGGCATCAATTCCCCGCCCTGCGCCCCTCCCCGTCTCAGCCGCGGCCGTCCGCCCCCGCCATCCACTTTTGTGGCATGCAAGCTCCACTTACGAGACTGTCAACAGCCCCGCCCCGTCCGTTTCAAGCGGTCTGTAACCCCTTCTCCTCCAGCCACTTCCGGTCACGGAAATAATCCTCCCACCACTGTGAATCCCTCATGCGGCTGCGGCGCATTGGCAGGTGAGTTGGGGCCTGCGTTGCGCCGCAACCGCTCTCCGCCCTCCTGCCCTCTCACTTGCGCGGCCACCTCGTTCTATGTCAGATTAGACATGGGGAACATGGCTCGAAGCATTGATAAGCCCTGGTTTGGTTGAAGGGCGAAGTGAAGACTCCGCCTTTCAGCCCGGAGGCCCGCCTCGAAGCGGGATCGCTTCTTCGCCGCCTGCAAAAGGGCCAGACTTTCGGGCTTCCCCCTTTCCAGACCAATGCCAGTAATCGGCCCGCACTGCTCTGAACTCCGGATCAACGACGAGGCCCTCACATGGCGAATCATCTACCACCTCGCAGGCGGCGCCGTGGTGATTCTCGACGTCTTCAGCAAAAAGACCGCGGCAACTCCAGTCGAAGTGATCGCCAGATGCAAGAAGCGGCTGGCCGCATACTTCGCCGTTGTTTCCGGCCAGGAAAGGAATCGGCCATGAACCCTGAGAAAAAAAACGCCCGCCTCGCACGAGCCGGCTGGTCCGTCGGCGACGCAGCCGGGTTCCTCAACCTCACCCCCGAACAATCGCAGTTCGTCGAAATGAAACTCGCCCTCGCCGCCGGTGTCCGCGGACTCCGCGAAAAGCGCGGCCTCACCCAAACCGAACTGGCCGTCCAGTTGGGCTCAAGCCAGTCGCGGGTCGCCAAGATGGAAGCCGCAGACCGCTCCGTCTCAATCGACCTGCTGGTCCGCTCCCTGTTGGCCATCGGCGCCGCCCCCACCGAAATTGCCAGACTGATCAAACGCGCGGACTCGAAACGCGCCCCGTAATTCCCGTCGCGTACGAATTCTCGAACGCGTCGGCCTAATACGACTGGATCGCGATTCCAAAGCAGCAGCCCTCCGTCCCCCTCGCCACCACCCCAAATCCCGCCCCACATCGCCGTCGGTGACGCGATTAGCAAAACTCTCTCCA
>PNKE01000012.1 GCA_013822245.1 Candidatus Solibacter sp. | reverse complement strand
CTCCCGCCTCGCTCTCGCGGCAAGTGATCTGGCTGCGCGGCCGCACGCGACTTCTACCACGGGCCGCTAGGATTCAGAAGGGGTAGCCGGCCTGTTTGAGGAAGCGGTAGACGAGCGAAACGGGCAGGCCGACGACGTTGAAGTAGCAGCCCTCGATGCGGTCGATGAACTTCGAGGCCAGGCCTTGAATGGCATAGCCGCCGGCTTTGTCCATAGGCTCGCCGGAGGCGGCGTAGGCGAGGACTTCCGGCTCGGTGAGGATGGAGAACCGGACATGGGTGGATTCCACGCCGGACCATTCGCGGCGGCGGTGGCGGAGGCAGACGCCGGTGAGCACCTGGTGGGTCCGGCCGCTGAGCAGACGCAGCATGCGGGCGGCATCCTGGGCCGAATGCGGCTTTTCGAGGATGTGGCCGGCGGCGGCGACGGTAGTGTCGGCGGCGAGGACGAATTCCTCGGGATCCGCCGCGGCGGCCGCGGCTTTTTCGCGCGCCAGGCGGAGAACGTAGGCCGCCGGGTCTTCCGCCCGCAGAGGGATCTCCTCGACATTGGCCGGGCGGACCACGAGCTGGAAGCCGGCATTGAGAAGGATCTCGCGGCGGCGGGGCGACTGGCTTGCAAGCACGATCATCGAGGGTGAGAGTAGCATGGCCAAGCCCGGCGTGCGGGCATGTTAGAATCTGGGTTCCTGGAGAGACCATGGAGCGGGCTGGACGTCTGATTGCGCAACTGAAATCGAAGTCGGCTTTGACTCCGGGAGAGATCGCCCTGGCGGCGTGGCCGCCGGCGGTTGGCAAGCGCCTGGCGGAGAAGGCGAAAGCGGTGAGTTTCGGTTCAGGCTCGATCACCGTCGAGGTGGAGGACGAGATCTGGCGCCGGAATCTGGCTCCCTTGAGAGGCCAGATTCTGGCGAACCTGCGCAAGCTCACCGGTCTGGATCTGGTGGAGAGAATCGAGTTCAGGCTGGCGGTGCCGCGGCGGCCGCCGGTAAGCGAGCGCCTGCCGGCGGCATCGCCGCAGGAGATATGGAGGAAGAGGCGAGCGTGAAGATAGGCGAACAGGAAGTCCGGTACGTGGCAGGGCTGGCGAACCTGAGCCTGACGGAGGCCGAGATTGCGCGAATGGCCCACGATCTGGATGAGATTCTCACGCATATCGACAAGCTGAACGAACTCGACACGTCGGCGGTGGAGCCGATGGCGCAGGTCCTATACGAGGCCGGAGAAACGGCGACTCTGCGCGAGGACGTTCCGGGCGCGAGTTTCGACAACGCCACGGCCCTGGCCAATGCTCCGCTCGGCGGGGCGGGCCAGTTCAAGGTGCCGAAGATCATCGAGCGGTAAACACGGCATGGATGTCAACAAACTGACGATCGCGACGATTCGGGCAGGTCTGGCGGCGCGCGAGTTCAGCGCCGCCGAGGTCTGCGAGGCCGCGCTGGGGTTTGCCGAAGCCGGGAATCAGAAGACGAACGCCTACCTGCGGCTGTGCCCGGAGCGGGCGATGGAGACGGCGAGGAAGGCGGATGCCGCGATCGCCGCCGGCGAGGAGCCGGGCGCGCTGGCGGGCGTGCCGGTGGCGGTGAAGGATGTCATCACGACCAGGGGCATCACCACCACGTGCGGCTCGAAGATGCTGGAGCACTGGGTTCCGCCCTACGATGCGACGGCGGTCGAGAGGCTGGAGGCAGCGGGCGGGCTGGTGATCGGCAAGACGAACTGCGACGAATTCGCCATGGGCTCGTCGAACGAGAATTCGGCTTACGGGCCGGTGCGCAATCCGGTGGCGCTGGACCGCGTGCCGGGCGGATCGAGCGGCGGATCGGCGGCGGCGGTGGCGCAGGGCACGGCGACGGTGTCGCTGGGTTCGGACACGGGCGGGTCGATCCGGCAGCCGGGCAGTTTTTGCGGGGTGGTGGGCGTGACGCCGACCTATGGGCGGGTTTCGCGGTACGGACTGGTGGCATTCGCTTCGTCGCTGGACCATATCGGGCCGTTCGCCCGCAACGTCAGCGACGCGGCCACGTTGCTGGAGACGATCGCCGGGCGCGACCCGAAGGATTCGACCAGCGCGTTCGCGCCGGTGGCGGGCTACGCCGAAGCGATGCGGCAGGATGTACGCGGCCTGAGGATCGGGCTGCCGCAGGAGTATTTCAAGGGCCTGGCGAACGAGACGGGCGGCCAACTGGCCAAGGGCATCGAACTGTTGAAGACGCTCGGCTGCGAGTTTGCCGACGTGAGCATGCCGCACACCGAATACGCGATCGCGTGCTACTACATCATCTGCACGGCGGAGGCGAGTTCGAACCTGGCGCGCTATGACGGCGTGCGGTACACGTTCCGCAGCGAGCGCGCGCGGACGATGGCGGAGATGTACCGGTTGACGCGCGGCGAGGGGTTTGGCGCCGAGGTGAAGCGGCGGATCATGCTGGGCACGCACGTGCTGAGTTCGGGTTATTACGACGCTTACTATTTGAAGGCGCAGAAGGTGCGCGCGCTGATCGCGGGCGATTTCGCGCAGGCGTTCGAGAAAGTGGACGCGCTGGTGGCGCCGGTGTCGCCGTTCCCGGCGTTCAAGCTGGGCGAGAAGATCGACGATCCGCTGGCGATGTACCTTTCCGACATCTACACGATCACGGGCAGCCTGGCGGGCATCCCGTGCATGAGCGTGCCTTGCGGCGCGACGGGCGATGGATTGCCGGTGGGCATGCAGATCCTGACGCGGCATTTCGACGAGCCGGGGATGTTCAGATTGGGGTCGGCGTTTGAGCGGGCCGGCGGGTTTACCGTCTAACTCTCTGCAAACAATTGTGATCCGGCCGCATCCAACGGGCGGCTTTATTCATCTAAGGAAACGTTCGTCAGTTTTCCAAACGACAGGAGAGTCCATGCCCTTTACGCTTCCGCAGCTGCCCTACGCCGTCGACGCCCTCGAGCCGGCGATCGATAAGATGACGATGGAGATCCACCATGGCAAGCATCACGCGGCCTATGTCGCCAATCTGAACAAGGCGCTGGAATCGGCTCCCGACCTGGCCGGCAAGAGCCTGGATGAGCTGCTGGCCGGAGGCGTGAAGGCGGTTCCGGAAGCGATCCGCACGGCCGTGCGCAACAACGGCGGCGGGCACTGGAACCACGACCTGTTCTGGCGGATCATGGGCGCGCCTTCGACCTCGGCGCCGGCCGGTTCCCTGGTCACGGCGATTAAAGCCAAGTACGGCGAAGTGGAGCATTTCAAGACGCAGTTCAACGCCGCCGGCATGGGCCGGTTCGGTTCGGGCTGGGCGTGGCTGGTGGCGGCGGCGGACGGGACGGTGGACATCATGTCGACGCCGAACCAGGACAACCCGCTGATGGAAGGCAAGTATGCCGTGATCGGC
This sequence comes from Candidatus Solibacter sp., assembly GCA_013822245.1. Taxonomy (GTDB): domain Bacteria; phylum Acidobacteriota; class Terriglobia; order Bryobacterales; family Bryobacteraceae; genus PNKE01. The sequence continues at coordinate 107,932 of PNKE01000012.1, read as the reverse complement.
TGCGACGTGTGGGAGCACGCCTATTATCTGAAGTATCAGAACCGGCGGGCGGATTACCTGGCCGCGTGGTGGAGCGTGGTGAACTGGGCCAAGGCCGAAGAGATCTACGGCAAGCGCAAGTAACGCGCGTAGAATGGATCTTCGGGGGGCCGATGCGGCGTCCTGGAGAGTAACATGCACGAAGAGTATCTCCGCCGCGCTATCGGGCTGGCCGTTGAAAACGTCCAGTCGGGGCGCGGCGGTCCTTTTGGGGCGGTGATTGTGGGGGATGGCGAGGTGGTGGCCGAGGGGGCGAACTGCGTGACCAGCGCGAACGACCCGACGGCGCACGCCGAAGTGCGGGCGATCCGCGCCGCCTGCGCGAAGCTGGGCCGATTTGATTTGCGCGGCTGCGTGATCTACTCAAGTTGCGAACCTTGCCCGATGTGCCTGGGAGCCATTTATTGGGCCAGGCTCGACGCGCTTTACTTCGCCGCCACGCACAACGACGCCTCGGCGGCGGGCTTCGACGACAGCTTCATCTACACCCAGGTCCCACTCAAAGCGGAACTCCGGTCGCTGCCAACGAGGCGCCTGATCGAGGACGAGGGAAAACGGCCATTTGCCATTTGGGTGGCAAATGAGACTAAAATTCCTTACTAACACCATGCTTGTCGTCACAGCACCCACATTGCAGGGCAGAGAGATCAAGCAGTACCTCGGACTGGTTTCGGGCGAAGCGATCCTCGGCGCCAACATCTTCAAGGACTTCTTCGCGGGAATCCGCGACATCGTGGGGGGGCGCTCGGCCGCCTACGAGGACGAACTGCGCAAGGCCAAGGACCTGGCCATCCAGGAGATGTGCGAGGAAGCGCAGCAGATGGGCGCCAATGCGGTCATCGCCGTTGACCTTGACTACGAGACGATCTCGACGGCGCATGGAGGCGGGATGCTGATGGTGACGGCATCGGGCACGGCCGTCGTCATCGACTGACCATCCCTCCAGGGGCGTCTTCGATGACCATCGATTCAAACGCCAGGGGAACCGTTGTCGAGCCGGGCCGGCCCGCCAGGCTGGACTGAGATCAATGCGCCGTGACGCGAAGGGTCAGTTCCCGCTCCACGGCGGCTCCGGGCTGCGGCGCCACTCGCGGTAGCGGGTGTCGATCGCCCGGTGGATTCCCTTCACCATCAGGATGCGCGCCCCGTAGCGGATGGACTGTTTCACGGGCAGCCAGCAGCCCGGCTCGACGCGCGCCTGGGAGAGTTCGAACTTGGTGCCTTTTTCGATCTTGGCCAGGAAGCCGCCCACGGTGACGTCGCGCACGACCTCGGCTTCGAGACGCATCAACTGCCGCTCTTCCTTGTCGAGCCAGAGCTTGCCCACCACGCCCTCATAGGCGCGCCCGCCCATTGACCTGGCCTTGTATCCGGGTTTGGGCTTGAAAGCCCAGACCATGGCCGGCCGGCCGTCCAGGGCCTCATCGGGCAGCGCGGAGAACACAAGCGCGTGGGGGAACTCCTTCAGATAGTCGGCTTCCTTTTCGGCCTTGGCGAGAATTTTTGCACGCTGCCGCGGGGTCATGGCCTTCCATTCGGCCGCCTCCTGGCGGGCGGCATCCTGGCTCATGGCCAACTCGCCGGGGCTCAACGGCTTGCCGTCACGCTCGATGGTCCAGCCCACTCTCACGCCGCCGATGAAGTCAATGTGCTGGGTCCAGCGCTCGCTGGACTTCAGTTTTCCGCCGCCATCGAACTCGCGGCGCTCGGTGTGCCTCACCACGGCGAACTCGCGCATCAGCTTCGCCGACCTGAAGTAGTTGTCCACGGCGTCGCGTACCAGTTCCCGGCGTTCCACGGGCGTCTCCCCCTGGGCGAAAGCCAGGGAGAGCGTCAATGCAATGAGAGGCGTCCGCATTTATTGAATATGGACGCGGCGGCGCGTCAAAGGGGTTCGATAAAACGAATCCCGCTTTCCCGAGCCGCTCCAGCAGGCGCGTGGTGGAAGTCCGGCCTGCCGGCTTGCGCGAAGGGGGGCAACCCGTTTGCGGCGACGGCTACGATGGCCGCCGCCGTGGATGAGCGGGATCAGCGTCCGCACCGGGCCTCGATCCGGCGGCGAGAGATTATGCCCTGGCGGCGGCACGGCACGCGACTTGCACCACGGGCTGCTAGTACACTGGAAGGTCGGGAGTACCGGTCTCGGAGGACCTTACGGGCGACATGTCGCAGGGCATCATCACCGATCTGACCACCACCGTTCCGCGGCTCACGGTGACGGCGGCCGTCGATATCCTGCTGGTCGCCATTCTGATCTACCAGTGCATCATGCTGATCCGCGGGCGGCGGGCGGCGCGCGTGCTGATCGGCATCGGTCTGATCGTGTTCACCTATCTCATCTCGGTGGCCGCGAACCTGGAACTGCTGCGGACGCTGCTGGAAACGCTGGCTCCGTATAGCGCCTTCGCGCTGATCGTGATGTTCCAGTCGGAGATCCGGCGGGCGCTATCGTCGCTGGGCGAGCGGCGCTGGCTGGCGTTCGGCAGCCGTCTTGAGAACCTGGAGGTGGCCGACGAGATTCTGTTCGCCATCACCAACCTGGCCCAGAACAAGACCGGCGCGCTCATCGTCATCGAGCGTGAGGTGGGGCTGCGGACGTTTATCGAAAGCGGAGTCCCGGTGGACTCGCGCGTGACGCGCGACCTGTTGCTGTCCATCTTCCAGCCGGGCGGCGCCCTGCACGACGGCGCCGTCATCGTTCAGGGCGGCAGGCTTGCCGCCGCGGCCTGCTTCCTGCCGCTGACGATGAATCCCGAGTTGTCCCGCAAGCTGGGCACGCGCCACCGGGCCGGGATCGGCGTTACCGAGGAATCCGACTGCCTCGCCATCATCGTGAGCGAGGAGCGCGGCGTGATTTCGCTGGCACAGATGGGCGAACTGGAATCCGACGTCACCATCGAAACCGTTGCCCAGAGGCTCGGCCGCCGGGCCAGGCGACGAGCTATCCGCCCCAGCAATCCCCCGGCGGAGGCGCTGCGCCGATGACGCGCTTCATCACAAGGAACTTCGGCTGGAAGCTCACCTCGCTCGCCGTGTCTTTCCTGGTGTGGCTGGGCCTAAGCGGATCACGCGAATCCACGACATCCATCACGGCACCGGTGCAATACCGCAACATCCCGAAGTCGCTGCAGATCAGCTCGGAGATGGTGGAGCGGGTGCACTTCGTGATGCGCGGACCCTCGCTCACGCTTTCGCGGCTCTCCAGCCAGCCGCTGCCGCTCATCATCGATCTGTCGAACGTCCGCGGACCGGGCGAATCCACGTTCACGATCTCGCGCGAAAACGCCGACCTGCCCGAAGCCATCATGCTCGAACGCGCCATCCCCAGCCAGATCCGGCTCACCCTGGAGACCCGCGTCGCCCGCACCGTGCCCGTGAAGGTGCTGTACTCCAACATTCCGCAGGGCATGCAGGTGAAATCGGCCTCCATGACGCCTTCAAGCCTCACCGTGATCGGACCCGAAAGCCGCGTTTCCAAGATCCGCGAGGTCTTCACCGACCCGGTGGACCTGCGCATGCTCGACTCCGAGGGCGAAGCCCGCACGACCTGCTATGCGGGCGATCCGCAGGTGAATTTCACCGCTTCTCCGCAGATACTCGTGAAGGTGACGATCGGCCCGGCCGACGCAGCCCCGCCGGAGACGGCCACGCCCGCACCGCCGGTGAAATAGCCCGCATCGACGCCCATATGTCACGACAACTTTTTGGAACCGACGGCATCAGAGGCGTGGCTGGCAGCCCGCCGCTGGACCGCGACACCGTTTTCGCATTCGGCTGCGCACTGGGCGAATGGGCGGCCGGCAATGCGCCGCACGGCGGACTGCCGCGGGTGGTGGTTGGAACCGACACCAGAGAGTCCGGCGCCTGGCTTGCCGCGCTGGCGGCGGGAGGACTCGGGCGCGCGGGGGTGGAAGTGCATTTCGCCGGACTGTCAACGACACCGGGCGTGGCGTATCTCACGCGAGTGGAGGATTTCGTCGCCGGGGTGATGATTTCGGCTTCGCACAATCCGTATCAGGACAACGGGCTGAAGGTCTTTGACCACTCGGGGTTCAAGCTGCCGGACGAGGTCGAGCATCGTTTGGAACAGCGGATCTTCGCCCTGTTGGAGGAGGCGCCCGAGCCGGCGGAAGTCGACTTGGAGACCGATTCGAGTCTGGACCGCCATTATGTCGACTATCTGGCGTCAACCTTCGGCGGCCGGCTGGACGGCATGCGCATCGTGCTGGACTGCGCCCACGGGTCGGCGTCGTATCTGGCGCCGGAGTTGTTCACGCGGCTGGGCGCGGAGGCCGTCGGGATGGGGTGCTCGCCGGACGGCCGCAACATCAATCTCGACTGCGGCGCTCTGCATGTTGAATCACTGCGGCGGGCGGTATTGGAGCACGGCGCCGATTGCGGCGCGGCGTTCGACGGCGACGCCGACCGCTGCATCATGGTCTCCTCGTCCGGACGGATTCTGGACGGGGATCATCTGCTGCTGATCGCCGCCCGCGACCTGCTCTCGAACGGCGGATTCGACGGTGCGCGGCCGGCGGTGGTCGCCACGGTGATGTCGAACCTTGGATTCGAGCGCGCGTTGCAAAGCGACGGCGTGCGGTTGCTTCGCGCGCCGGTGGGCGACAAGTACGTTCTCGAAGAGATGATCCGCGCGGGGTTGCCGGTTGGCGGCGAGCAGTCCGGACACATCATCTTCCGACGCTATGCGACCACCGGCGACGGGATGTTGTCGGCGCTGCGCACCCTCGATGCGTCAGTCCGCGCGGGCAGGTCCCTCGATGAACTCGTCGCCGGATTCGACGTCTATCCGCAGAAGCTGGTGAATGTGCGGTTCAAGGTGAAGCGGCCGATCGAGGATCTGCCGGAGGTTCAGGCGGCGATGGCGGATGCGCGCGAGGATCTGGCTGAGCGGGGCAGGATTCTGGTGCGGTTTTCGGGCACCGAACCGCTGGCGCGCGTGATGGTGGAAGCAGCCGACGCTTTTCTGGTTGAAAGACATACGGCGCGGATCGCCGAAGCGATCCGCGCCGCGATGTGTTAGATCGACGGGTTACTTTCGGGACCGTCCGCCGCGGACGCCGGAGCGGAACTGGACGTTGAACGCGGCGTTGATTTGACGGTTGCGGCCATCGAGGGTGAGGCTCTGAACTTCGTTGTTGACGATGGTTGCGTTGCCCGAGCCGGTGGCGCCGCCGTTGGCGAAGCCGTTGCGGATGTCCAGCACGGCCGTATCGCCGTTCCGGGTCCATGTCCCGTTGAAACTGACCGTCTCGGCGCCGGAAATTTCGAGCGTGAACTGGCCGTTGCGGCGCAGCCGGAGAATCGTTGAAGTGAGGTTCAGATCCGGCTGGCCGGCCATGCGGGCCACGCCCGTGCCGCGTGTGGTGGTTTCAAAATCGTTCTGCCACCAACCCGTCGCCGTGCCCGATCCCGAGCCCGAGCCCCAGCCCGAGCCCTGGTTGCCGCCCGTGCCCCAGCCCGATCCCTGGTTGCCCCCAGTACCCCAACCCGAACCGCCGCCCGGCCTGTTGCCGGCGCCGCCCCAGCCTTGCCAGACGCCGCTCTCGGCGCTCATCCCCGGGTTGCGGTTGTCCCACTGGACGCGGAACGTGTAGCCTTCGTCGCCGCCCTTGGAATCCTGGATTCGAACGCGCGCCGTGAAGCGGTTGCCGGAATCGGGCGCCTCGGCCAAATCGACACGCCCGCGCCCATCGACGCCGCGGAAGCGGAAGTTATCCAGCGCGCCGCCGCGGGGCATCGGCTGCGAACACTCCGAACCTTCGTCATGGGCGTCGCGCCCGCGCACGGTTTCGAAGCCGAGCCGGTTGCCGCGAATGTGGATCACCACTTCGTCGTCCACGCGGAGCCGCACCACGCAGTAACCGTTGTCCCTGCGTTCGTCATAGTCTCTCGTCCTCTTCGGCTGGACTTCGACGAATCGCGACTGCGCCAGCAGCGTGCCGCAAGCCGCGGCGATCAAAAAGAGAAATGTCAGTCTCACGCGTTCCCTCCTTCGCCCCGATTGTAGCCCTAATCGTCCGGCCGGTTCAGCCTTGCCGCGCCTTGGTCCGGCCTGTTAGCTTCAGATTTGGACACCCCGAAGATGAACCACTCCGAATGCCCGTCGCGCCGCACCGTGCGCACCCGCCGCGTCGATGAGGCCGCCACGCTCGACGAACTGTTCCGCCACTGCCTGCCGGCGTTCGGCGGGGCGTATCTGCGCCGCATCTACACCATCCTCGACGCGGCGATCGGCGCCGGATGCCCGCTCACCCTGGCGCTGGCCGGGCCGGTGACCGTCAGCGGCCAGCACCAGACGTGGCTCAACCCGCTGCTTGAAACCGGCTGGATCGCTTACCTGAGCGGCACAGATGCCATGTGTTACCACGACGGCCACCGTTCGCTGACCGGGCGGCCGGAGCCGGTCCACGAAGTCCCGATCTTTGGCGACGACGCCGCGCTGCGCGACGAACGCACGATCCGCGTCACCGATATGGCGTTTGACGAGGACGTCCTGCTGGACCAGGACCGTTTCTTCTCTGCCCTGCTCCAGTTGCCTGAATTCCAGGCCAAGATGACCGGCCCGGAGTTCCGCTACCGGCTGGGGGCGTGGCTCGACAGGCTCGAACAGCGCAATGGAGTGGAGCCAGGGCTGCTGGCGACGTGCCATCGGATGGCGATTCCTTACTTTGTGGGCGCGCCGGGCGACGGGTCGATCTTCCTGAATTCGATGAAGCTGTGGGCGATGCGCGAGGCGGGTCTGCTGGAGGATTATCGCTTCGAACTGGACATTCACGCCGAGGTGTTTGAATCGTGCGCGTACCACTACTGGGGCCTGTTTGAGAGCGACGCCAAGGCGCTGGGAACGTGGATCCTGGGCGGCGGCGTGCCGAAGAATTTCAACCTGCAGCCAGAGCCGGCGCTAGGGCAGGTGCTCGGGTTGCCCGACGTGCGCGGGTATCAGTTCGATGTGCAGATCGTGTCGGCGCCGGTGACCGACGGGTCGCTTTCGTCGTGCTTCCCGGCCGAGGCGGTGACGTGGGGCAAGGTGGACAAGGACCACTACATGAAGACGACGGAATCGATGCAGGGCGACTATTCGGCGGTGGTGCCGTTCATCGTCAAGGCGCTGCTCGACAACCGCAAACGGTATGAAGAACGCGCGGCGGAGGTCGGTCTCGACCAGCTCTATCTCGAAGACCCGAAGTCGCGCGGTTATCTGCGGCCCCGCGAAGGCTACCGGCTGTTTGAGAAACGCGAACGGTTGATGGAAACCCTGCGCGCGGCGGTGAAAGACAACGCCGACTGGCTGCGCGACAGCCTGGGCTACCCGTTGCCCTGATCGGGATGCGAATACTCCAGCCCGGCGAGACCCGCCTGTCCTGCGAGCCTCGCCCGTCAGGGCGAGGTAGACAAATTCAACAAGGCGGGCGGAGAACCCTACACTCGAAGCTCCTCCGACACGTAAACCGCCATCGGCTCTCCCTGTTCGTCCGCGACGTACCGCACGGCGGCGAGAACGCTCTCTCGTGTCTTCAGCCAGCGAGTGCTTGCCCGCCGCGTCCATCGTCTATCCAGCCATTGGCCTACCCGATTCAGCCGGCGGCTCGCATATGATTTCAAATCGCGCACAACCATCTCTGGACTGGCCTCTGCATAAACAACGACATGCACGTGGTCGGTCCTGACGTGCGCCGCGAGAAGCCCCCAACTTCTGAAAGCACAGGTGTCCCGAATCGCCGAAAGCACGGTCACTCGATCATCATTGTCGAGCTTGAATTCCGAACCCGTCATCCTGAGCCGGTTTCTCTCCACCCGGCCCTCATCCGGCTCGATGGTCGGTTGCCCGCGCATCGCCTGACGCCGATCAACCGACCCACGTGGATCGCCCCGCAAGTGCGTTCCGTAACAGGAGAAGGTGATCAGGTACGTCACGCCGCCAGCATACCGCGCGGCGAAACCGAATGGCATACGAGCCAACCCGTGTTGCGAGCCTCGCCCGTGAGGGCGAGGTAGACCAGAAAGAATCTACCGCCCGCTCACGCAGGCGGCTCGCCGGTCTCGTCGTGGTCCCTGCGGGCGTGTAGCGCTTACCAACTCCGCGGGAGCCTGGGCTACCCGTTGCCCTGAGACACAATCTCTTCGAAACCCGACAACAGCTCCCGCGTATATTTGTAACGGGAGATCGTCGACGAATGGTGCGTTCGTTACAGATCGCCGTGCTGATTTGCCTTGCCGCGGTGGCCGCCCGCGCGGACTCACGCAATCAGACGTTCGACGATTTCGTTACACCACTACCGGTGAAGCCCGGTGAGACGCTTGTCGTTGGCATCGTCGGCGGCTGGGAGCGGTGGGACAATCCGGGGCGATGCATTCGCCGGACGGCCATCGCCATCAATCGCCGGGAGTTGCCGGGCGTGTGGGTGGAGACGGTTGAAAATCACAAGCTAGAACTGGCCGAACGGCTGATCCGAGAGGCGTTTGACTTCAATCGAGACGGAAAATTGGGCGAAGATGAGGCGAAACAGGCGCAAGTGGTTCTGTTTGGACAGTCGCTTGGCGGGCGCGCGGCGTTGCGGCTGGCACGGACGCTCGACGGTTGGGGCGTGGGCGTCCGTTTGGTCGCAGTGGTTGACGCTTACGGGAAGGACGCTTACACGGTGCCGCCCAATGTACGGGCCGCCGCCAACTGGTTCCAGCGCGACCACTTGTTCGTCAAAGGCGCGCCACTGCTCCGCGCCGAGGACGCTGCGCGGACGCGCATTCTCTTCAACCGCAAGGTGAGCTACAAGGGCCGGCGCGGCGAGTTTGAAATCGACGAGCAGTCGCGCATGGGGACCTTCTTCATGGGCACACACTTGACGATGGAGTTTGATATGCCACTGTGGCGCGAGGTCGAGGAGATGGTTATCGAAGCAGCCCGCGGACGCGATTGAAATCGCCGTCGATGCCCGCGGGCGCGGCCACGCCGAGCAGGTGGAGGATGAGCGGCGCAACGTCCACGGTCCTGGCGCGTTCGACGCGCGCGCCCTGTTTGAATGGCCCGCCGAAGCCGATCAGCAGAGTGTCCATTTCGCGGTTCGCGACCGGATCGTAGCCGTGCATGCCTTTCAGATGCGGCACGGCAGTGGACCCGTCGCCGAGAGGCAATACCTGGACGATCCAGGGCCGGTCTGGGAGGATCAGCAGATCGCCGATGCGCGGGTTGTCGCGGTAGTTCAGATGCGCGGGGATTTCGGCTTTGCGATAGACCTTCCAGCCCTTTTCCTTGGGCTTCAACTCGGCGTAGACGCGCGCGGGATCGTCGCAGTAGAGCATCGTCATGGGCGCTTCGTTGGCGGCGATGCAGCCGCGGAAATCGGCCAGCGGGGTGAGGTCGAGATGGCCCTCGACGGCGCTCTGGCCGTGGTCTGAAACGATCAGCAAAGTCGCACCGGCCTTCGACGCCATCTCGGCGATGCGCGCCAGCGAGGCGTCAGTCTTTTGCGCGGCTTCGAATGTCTCCGGAGCGAGCGGACCGTGGCGGTGGCCCATGGAGTCGATATCGGAAAAGTAGACGACAATCGCGTCGGGCCGGCCACTCGCCATCGACAGCCAGTCTCGCACCTGGGCGACTTTCTCGTCGTGCTGGACGCGCCAGTCATAGCGCCGGAAGTACGTCGGCCAATGCCCGTTCACGCCCACGTCGGTGCCGGGCCAGAAGAACGTGGCGACGGACTTGCCGGCCTTTTCGGCGGTCTGCCAGAACGGTTCGCCGCCGTACCAGGAGCCGTCGGTGGAGTTCGTCTGGTAATAGAAACGCTCTTTGCGGGCGCGGTCGTAGAAGGCCATGCCGACCAGTCCGTGGCGCGAGGGTTCAAGGCCGGTGGCCATGGTGTGGAAGTTTGGGAACGTCGTCGAGGGAAAGCTCGGCTGCATGTGGGCGACGGTGGCGCCCTGGGCGCGGAGGCGGGCCAGGGTCTGCATCTTGTGGACTTCAATGAAGTCGTGGCGCAGGCCGTCGATGGCGACAATCACCAGCGGCTGAGCGGACAGGGATCCGACGGCAAACAGGCAGGCGAGTCCAAACCGGAGCATGCCCCATTATCGCGGGCCGTCCCCAGCCGCGGGGACGCTTTCGGCGGGCGCCGGCCGTTTGGGCGCCGAAGATTGCAGGTCCACCTGCCTGACCTTCTTTGTCTTCACAACTGCTTCAAGCCCGAAGATGGCTTCGGCAGGTTCTGCGCCCGCCTTCGCCGTGGCGGACAGGCTGGACGGACCCGACAGGCGCCGGCCCTCGGCGATGGTGGATTCATCGAGCACGACTTCGTATTCGCCGGCCGGCAGGTTGTGGAATGCGAAGCGGCCGTCCTCGTCGGGGGTGGTGACGCGGCGCGCGCCGGGGAGCCGGATGACGATTTCGTCGAGCTTGGAGTTCGGCGGCGCGAGCACCTGGCCGTGCAGGCTGGTGAGGCGAACCAACTGGAAGTCGCGGCGTTCGGTGCGGGCGCTGCGGACAAAGATGGCGGTTTCGCCGGTCACGGCCGGATCGAACTCGGCGGGCAGTTCCCTGGGCGATACCTCGACCCTGTGGCTGCCCTGCGGGACATCGGGGAAGCGGTAGCGGCCGTTTGCGCCGGTGAATGCCAGGCGGTGGCCATCGAGGACGATGGGGATGCCCTCGACCGCGCTCTGGCCGGCTTCGGTGACGATGCCTTCGATCGCGCCTGAGACCGGGGTGACGCCGGCCAGCGAAGAGGCGGCGGATGGGACAGGCGAGGGACCGCCCCAACCGATGTTCCTCGTCACGCGGAAGAAGATGTTCAACCGGTCCAGGCCGCCGAGCGCCAGGCTGACCGGTACACCATTGGACGCCAGCACAAAGGCCGATTGCGGATTCAGCGCCGTGGCGATTGTGGTTTTGAGCACTTCGCCCTGGACGTTCCATCCGCGGCCGATGGGCAGGTTGAAGCCGGCGACGGTGGTCTGGATCTGGTTCATGGCGAACAGGGTCTCGTTGGCGAGGTCACGGCCGGCCTCGGAAAAAGCATGGATGGACGCGCGGCCGATGTTGCCCTGCACCATGCCGCGGACGAACAGGCTATCGCGCCGTTCTCCAGCGCGGGAGGCGCCGTAGCGCACCGCCGCCGAGGTCATCCAGCGGCCCAACCGGACCGACTGCTCGCCTTCGACGGCCCCCTGCCCGGAGGCCGCGCCGGCATGGCGCATTTCGAAATGCCGGTACGAAAACCGTGTCGAGTGGCTGCCGTAGCTCTTTGACGCCATCAGCATCAACTGCCGGTTGGTGTTGCGCATCCGCCCGCCGGAAGGCGAATCGGAGTTCAATTCGGTTCGCGACAACTGCGTCGAGAGATTCACGCCGGCGCCGGCATCCAGTGACACGCCGGTGCTGACGGATTTCGAATGGAAGGTCCAGACCGCCGGATTACGTTCGAAGTTGTTGCTCTGCGATCCGGCCGAGGCGTAGAGATCCGCGCGCCGCCAGGGCCGGATGCGCCCTTCGACGAACCCTGAGCCGCGGTCCCCGGTGTAGTATCCGGCCACGGGCGTGTAGCCGGCGGTCTGGCGCGCATAGCTGGCGCGGACCGAGCCGCGGCCGTATTCGTACTCCGCCGCGGCCAGGGCATTCCACGGCGACGGCTTGACGGTGGTCTGATCCAGCGGAGTGCCGGAAGTGTGGGCCGCCTCGCCGAGCAGTCTGAGGTTGTTCAATGGCTTCCAGGAGGCCATGGCCGCGGCCTGGGCCGCGCGGGCGTACCGTCTGCCTGGCTGGAGCAGGTGAGGCCGGCCGGATGCGCTGCCGGGCTGGGTGGAGACGACATCGAACTGGCCGGCGAACTCCAGCGTTTCGGAAGCCTTCCAGTTCAGGCCGCCACCGCCGCGGGTCTGCGGGCTGAGCACGGAGAACGGCAGCCGCGGGCCTTCCATGTAGGTGACGGCGCCGGCGTAGCCGCTCCAGCCCAGCCGCCCCCGCAGTCCCTGCACCCGTGCGCCGCGCAGCCGGAACATGGGGGTGTAGATCTGCGGCAGGAAGAAATCAAGCTGCCGGCCAGGTACGTTGAAGTCTCCGGCGTTGAACTCCAGCCGCCAGCCGCCGGCGGCGAGTCCGCGAAGGGTGAGGTAGTTCTCGGTCAACCGGAATCCGGACGCGGCGTAGTTCTCCGCCTTGCCTTCCAGCAGCATGCCGGCGGGGAGGATGTAACGGAACTCGGCCGCGATGCCGGTGGTGGAACGCACGGTTTCGAATCCGCCCGGGGCATAGAAGCCTTGCGCGGTCACGCTTGCCGTGCCCTTGGACTCCTGCCCGAAGGCGGCGCCGCAGGCCAGCAGGGCCGCGAGGACGATGATGTCAGTTCGCTTCACCACCGTTGATGTCCAACCTGATGGTCGCTTCCTGGACCTCGTCCATACCGAGGTCCACTTTCACGCGCAGGGCGCGGATGGCCGGCGCCTCGGCCTTGAGTGGGATCATGAATCGCTGCTCCCGCCTGGGCAGGACGGGGAAGGAGGGCAAGACGGCGGATTCGATCGCCTGCCCGGCGGCGTCGAGCGCCTCCAGGCTGCCCGACGGCCGGAGATGGACCTGGGCGTCGTTGCGGAGGGTCAGCACGGCGACGCTGGTATTGCCTGCCTTTTCCAGGACCAGGCCCGCCACTTCGCCCTTGGCGCGGTGCTCTCCCACGGTTGCGTAGAACGCGGCCACGGCCCGGACAATGTTGCGCATTCCGATGGCCTTCGCCTCGCCGGCCGGCGCCATCGCCGTAAAGCCGGCGGCGCAGTGATAGCCTTTCGGCGGGGCATCCGGCGGGATGCGGATCGTGTAGCGGATGATGAGTTTCCCGGCGTCGCCGATCTCGGTTTCCATCGGATTGACGGTGAGCCATTGGCGGCAGCTCCATTCAGACTCCTCGGCCATGGAGCGCGCAAACTGCGGAGTCATGGTCTTGTCGAGGGTAAAATCGAGCAATTCGCCGCGGATGCGCATGGGTCCGCCGGTTTCGTTGGTGAGTTCCAGGGCGCCGGAGTAGCTCTGGCCGGGACCGATGTTCATCTCCACCCGCATTGGGGAGAGTCCGATGCCGATTTGCGCCATCAAAGGCGCTGACCAGAGAAGAGCGATAACTGATATGTGTTTCATGGGGCAACCATCGTGTAACGGAGTGAGGTCGTGCAGGCTGGCGACATCGCCGCCTGATAGCGCCAACTGTCGGCCATGGAGATTTTGAGATTCACCGCGAGATTGTGGTCCCGGTTGCCCTGGTTGCCGTAGGCCACCACGGCCCTCGTGGTCGAGACAGGGACTGGCGCCGAGGTGCAGTAGGCCTTGGCGGAGTTGTTGCCGGAGTCATGCGTGGCGCTCGTGCAAGCCGCCGTCAGCGCCGAGGCGGGGATGTAGCCGCAGCCGCTCAGTGAGTCCGTTTCCGACTCCACGTACAGAGTCCAGGACCGCTGCACCTGGGTATGCTCCAATCGGACGGTGATGCTGACTTGCTGAGGCGCGGGTCCGCCCTCATCCGGGTCGGTAGCGGAGAAGGCCAGCGCTGCCGGCGTGACGAAATACTGGGTGATCCTGGTCTGGGCCTCTACCGGCGCTTGCAGCGCCAGCAGCACCCAGGCGCCCGTCATCAGCCGGACCGTCCGAGGTCCTCCGGGTTTGTCTAGGTATGTTCTCATGGAAGATCCGCCGTGTTTCGAATTGAGGCAGTGCATGCCGGAGCGAGCGCGGCGCGGTAGCGCCAAGTGCCGGCAAACGTAACCTGAAGGTTCGCCGTGATCGCAGAGTTGAAGATGCCTTGGTTACCGGCCGCATGTGTGGCCGAAGTGGTGGATAACGGGATGGGCGATGCGTTGCATGAAGTGCTGCCCAGAAAGCCTTTGCCTGATTCCGAGGTGCAGCGGAGGACCAGCGCCGAGGCCGGGATCGATCCGCAGTTGGTCAAGGTGGGGCCTTCGGACTGGACATAGAGGGTCCATGGCCGGAAGAAGGCCCCATTGAACCGGATGACAGCCGTGGAGGATTGCGCCGCCGGACCGCCCGTGTCCGGATCGGCGGCGGTGAAGCTCAGGGCCGAGGGCGTGACGGTGAACGACGTAATGCCGGTCTGACCGTACGCCCCCAGGCAACCCGCAACCAGAATCAGCACAATCCTCCACATGGCTCCTCCGAAACTACCGGGATCTCTACATGGCCGAGATGGTGAAGCGGACCACGGCGGTGTAGTTACCGGTCTCGTACCGCGGATCGTTGGTCAGAACCCAGGCCAGCGAGCCGCTATCGCCGGCTCTCGCCGAACGCGCGTTGGCGCCGAAGGTGGCAACGTTGGTGTCCACCTGATACTGAGCCGCGATCGAACCGCTGCAGGGCGAGCCTGGACCGGCGACCGTGCAGCCGTAGCTGAGCGTGTTGCCGGCCGTCGGCGGATTCTGGACCGAAGGGCCGTTGCCGGGGCTGAAGTCGGTGAGCACCTGGGCGGCGATAGAGCCGCTGCCGCCGACTCTCGTCGTCCGGACCTTATATGAGAACGTGGTGGTTCCGGCATAGTCGTCGAACAGAGTGGTGCCGGTGGTCAGCGGCGTGGCGCTGTTGACCGAGAGCGCCGCTTCGGGCCCGACGCTGACCGTGATGTTTGTCGTACCCGTGGAGACCCACTGGCCAAAAGCGGCCGGCGAGACTGCCACGAGCACAACAAGGATAAAGAACAGAGAGAACTTCCCCTGCATTGTTTTGTACTCCTATTGAAGCGTTGTTTGAAAGATCACTACAGGCTGCTTACCGTGAATACGGCCTGCAGATTGTAAGTGCCCGTTGAGACCGAAGGATCATTCGAAAGCTGGAAACTCACCTGGACGGTTGCCGGATCGGCCGGGCTGCAGCTTCCGCCGCCTCCCGTGCATGCCCCGGCGGGCAGAGTGACGACGGTTTTTTGGGCCGTCGAACTCATCGTCTGAGTGCCTGAACAGGCGCTGCCGTAGGCCGCCGCTCCGCAGGTGAACGTCAAGTCCCCCGAGGATAGGCTTGGCCCGCCGGCTGGCGTGAAGTTGCCGTTGGCCTGCAGGGTGACGGTGGCCGATGACGCCGGCGAGGTCCGCGCGCGGAAAGACACCGTCATCGTCCCCGTGAAAGGGGTGAATGCCTGTGCGCCCTTCAGAAGCGTGAGCCCGCTGGGAACCGAAACCTTACCCTGCGGTTGAAGCGTCACCGAGACCGTCTGGAAGACCACCGCCACCTCCGCCAGGACCGGCGAAGACAGGGTGGCCAAAACGGCGACAAGTCTCCAGACTGCGATTGACACCTTAGATCTCTCAAGATGTCTATCGGCGGCGGGGTGATAGGGCCTTATACCTACCCGGAGCATCTCCGCAAAAAAAGGTAATTATCTTAATCGCAGGTCAAACTGAGACGCGGAGGACTCGCGGCGCCGCCGGGATTGGGCCAGACGAGCCGGATCTCGCCGGTATGGCCGGACTTCGGCGTTCGGCCGTTGGGATGAATCTCCGCCAGTAATGTGTTGGTGTTTGGATTAACGGTCAGCCCGTCAAATATCTTGACTGGTCCGTCTATATTCGTCCTAACCTGCACGCCGCTGGCATCAAGTCCGGTCAGCAGGTGGAACTTGCCGCCCTGCGCCCCGGTGCGCGCGACATAGCGGAAGCGGACGACAGTCTCGGCCGTCTCCGGCAGGCGGGTGTATGACGATTCGACGATGCCGCACTGGGGGCGAATCGACAGAAACAGAGAGGCGCCCTGGCCCTGCCCGAAGGCAGCGCCGGCGAGGATGGTACAGGCCAGCAGGATTCGCACGGGATCGACCACCATATCGGTCTACTCCCGCTCAGTTTGAGAGAAAGAAGCTCGACGGCGGAAGGGCCGCCGGTCATGGCCCGCCTAAGGTGGGGTCCTAGAACCCGCCCGGCGGATCGATTTTCCAGGTCTCGAACTGGTGCTCAAACTCAGTAAGCACTACGCGTTTCCCCCTGAATCGCACGCCCTCCATTTCCAGCCGGCGGCGCTGTTCGAGGGCGGCCTCGCCTTTGAGCCGGATGTCGCCCTGGGCGCCGAGAACGCGGTGCCAGGGCAATCTCTCGCCCGCTTCCCGCAGTATTTTCACGACCAACCTGTGGTTCAACGGGTATCCCGCCGCCGCCGCCACAGCTTTGTAGGACGAAACCTTGCCACGCGGAATGGAGGCGACGGTCCGCCGGATCAACTCGTCGCGGAAGGAGCCGGGACTGGACGGCGTGCGCAGGAACCGTCGTTTCAGCCTGGCATTCGCTTCCGGAGTCATGACCTGGCCTGGGCAGGCTTCAGACGTTCTCGACGCCGATGCAGAAGTCGCCGACAGCCTTCTCGATCCGGTCGTCGGCATCAGACAGGCGCATCAACTCCAACCGGATGGCATCGACCAGCGCCTTCCAGGAGGCCTCGATGATATTGGTCGATACGCCGACGGTGGCCCAGGAGCGTTTGTGGTCGGACCATTCGACCAGTACGCGCACCTTGGCGGCGGTGCCCTTGCCGGAGTCGATGACGCGGACCTTATAGTCGGTCAGGCGCACGTCCTTGATCTGGGGGTAAACGTTCGACAGGCATTGGCGCAGGCAGACGTCGAGGGCATTCACCGGACCGTCGCCGGTGGCGTGGGCGGAGTGGATCTCGTCGCCGGCGCGCAGGATAACAGTGGCCGAGGTGGCCGAGTCGCGGCCGTCGATTTTACGCGACTGCGTCTCATAGGAGATCACTTCGAAGAAACTCTTGCCGGGCGTCAGGGAGTCGCGCACCAGCAGTTCAAAGGTTCCCTCGGCGGCCTCCAGTTCGTAGCCTTCATACTCGAGGCGCTTGATGCGGTCGAGCAGGTCGCGCCGCGCCGCGTCGTCGAGTTTCTCATCCAGACCGTGCTCCTTGAGTTTGTAGACCACGTTGCCGCGGCCGCTCAAGTCCGACAGCAGCACCTGCTGGCGGTTGCCGATGATGCCGGGATCCATGTGCTCGTAGCTGGCGGCGGTTTTCATCACGGCCGCGACGTGGACGCCGCCCTTGTGGGCGAACGCCGCGCGGCCGACGAAGGGCTGGTTCTGGGGCAGCGGCAGGTTGGCGAGTTCGGCGATGAAGTGGGAAACGGCGGTCAGGCTCTTGAGTTTCTCGGGGCCGATGGTGGTGTGGCCGAGTTTGGCTTCGAGGATGGCGATCACGGACGCCAGGTTGGCGTTGCCGCAGCGTTCGCCGTAGCCGTTCATGCAGCCCTGGACGTGGGTGGCGCCCTGTTCGATGGCGGCGATGGAGTTGGCCACGGCGAGGTCGGAATCGTTGTGCGTGTGGATGCCGATGGCGCCGTCGAAGCGCTGCCTGACTTCGGCGACGATTTCGGCCAGTTTGCCGGTGATCGTCCCGCCGTTGGTGTCGCAGAGGCAGAGCACGTCGGCGCCGGAGTTGGCGGCGGCTTCCAGCGTTTTCAGAGCGTAATCGGGATTGGCGATGAAGCCGTCGAAGAAGTGTTCGGCATCGTAGATCACCTCGCGGCCGTGCGACTTCAGAAACGCCACCGAATCGCCGATGAGTTCCAGGTTCTGTTCGAGCGTGATGCCGAGGACCAGTGTCGCCTGCATGTCCCAGGTCTTGCCGAAGATGGAGATGGCCGGGGTGCCGGCTTCGAGCAGGGCGAGGGTGTTGGCGTCCTTTTCCACCGGGTTCCTGGCGAAGCGGGTGGCGCCGAAAGCGGTGAGTTTGGCGTGCTTGAACTTCAAATTGCGGGCGCGGGCGAAGAACTCCTTGTCCTTGGGATTGGACATCGGCCAGCCGCCCTCAATGTAGTCGATGCCGAGTTCGTCCAGTTTCTGGGCGATGGTCAGCTTGTCTTCCACCGAAAACGAAATGGCCGCGCCCTGCGTGCCATCCCTGAGCGTCGTGTCGAATGTCCAGATGCGCATCTCTTTACTCCCTCAAACACACTCACTTGCCGGACCGGAGGACGGCGCCGCCGCCCCCGGCCCGAAAACGGACACGCCGGCGTTTACTCCTGCGGCACGCCTTCTTCCTTCTTCTTCTTGTGCAGGAACGTCATCATCGCGCGCAGTTCCTTGCCGACGGTTTCGACGGGCTGCGTCCTGGCGGCTTCGCGCATGGCCAGGAAGTTGGCGCGGCCGGAGCGGTTTTCGTCCATCCACTGCTTGGCGAAGGCGCCGGACTGGATTTCGGAGAGGATCTTTTTCATCTCCTTGCGGGTTTCGGCGGTGATGATGCGGGGGCCGGCGGTGTAGTCGCCGTACTCGGCCGTATCGGAGACCGAATAGCGCATGTAGCCGAGGCCGCCTTCGTAGATCAGGTCGACGATCAGCTTCAGCTCATGCAGGCACTCGAAGTAGGCGATCTCGGGGGCGTAGCCCGCCTCGGTGAGCGTTTCAAAGCCGGCGCGGATGAGTTCGGAGACGCCGCCGCACAGGACAGCCTGCTCGCCGAACAGATCCGATTCGGTCTCCTCGCGGAACGAGGTCTCGATCACGCCCGCCTTGAGACAGCCCAGCGCCAGGGCATACGCCAGCGCGTTCTCCAGCGCCTGCCCCGAGGCGTTCTGATGCACGGCCACCAGCGCCGGCACGCCCACGCCCTCGGTGAACAGTTCGCGCACGCGGTGGCCGGGCGCCTTGGGGGCGATCATCGACACGTCGACATCGGCGGGCGCCACGATCTGGCCGAAGTGGATGTTGAAGCCGTGGGCGAACATCAGCGTCTTGCCGGCGGTCATGTTGGGAGCGATCTCGTTCTCATAGACCGCGGCCTGAACGTGGTCGGGCACCAGGATCATGATGACGCTGGCGGCCTTGGATGCATCGGCGGCGGACATGATCCGCAACCCGGCGGCTTCGGCGCGCTGCCAGTTCGGAGTGCCGGCCATCTCGGCGACGGCCACGTCGACGCCGGAATCGCGCAGGTTCAACGCGTGGGCGTGGCCCTGGCTGCCGTAGCCGACAATGGCCACCGTCTTGCCTTGGAGCCGCGCGAGCGACCCGTCTTTTTCGTAATAGCGGTTTGGCATGGTATTCGTTCGTCCTTATCTCGATTCAACGGTTTCGGTCTGGGATCTGGGCACAGGCGGCGCGAGCCGCAGTTTCTTCGCTTCCAGCGACACGGCGACGCCGCCCGAACGCGTCACCTCGATCTCACCATACGAGCCCATCACGGCGATGAACTCGCTCAACTTTTCGATTTCGCCGGTGGCCTCGATCACGAAGCCCTCGACCGAGCTGTCCACGACGCGCGCGGCGAAGATCTCGGCTTCCTTCAGGATCGCCGTGCGGCTCTCCATTGGCGCCCGGACCCTCAGCAGCACAAGTTCGCGCACCACCGACTGGACCTCGGTCAGATCGGTGGCTTGCAGCACATTCACCAGCCGGTTCATCTGCTTGATCACCAGCGCCCTGAGCCGGGCCTCGACGTCGACGCCGATGGTCATCCGCGATAGCGTCGGATCCAGCGTCCGCGCCACGGTCAGCGACTCGATATTGTAGCCGCGCTGGGTCAGCAATCCGGTCACGCGCATCAATGCGCCCGGCCTGTTCTCCATCAGCAATGAAATGGTCATGAGCATGGCTTTAACTACTCCTGTTCCCTCTCGCGGCCTCTACTCCGGCACCGTCACCGGCCGTGGCGGCGCCAGCACCATCTCGTTGATCGCCCCGCCGGCCGGCACCATCGGGTAGACGTTTTCAAACGAGGACACACGGACGTCCATCAGATATGGACCCGGCTCATCCACCGCCTCGCGCAGCGCCCGCTCCAGTTCGAGCGGCGACCGCACGATCTTGGCCTTGATCCCGTAGGCCGCTCCAAGGTGCTCGACGTTCGGGAAGGTGTTGATCTCAACCGACGACAGCCGGTTGTTGTAGAACAGCTCCTGCCATTGACGCACCATGCCGAGGTAGCCGTTGTTCATCACCACGACTTTGACATTCAGCCCGAAGTTGGCCAGCGTCGCCAGTTCCGGCAGCGCCATCTGGAAACCGCCGTCGCCGCAGATACAGAACACCAGCTTGCCTGGATGGGCCATCTGCGCCCCGATGGCCGACGGCAGCCCGAATCCCATCGAGCCCAGCCCGCCCGAGTTCACCCACAGCCTGGGTTGGTCGAAACGGATAAACTGCGCCGCCCACATCTGGTGCTGCCCGACGTCGGAGGCCACGATCGCCTTGCCGTCCGAGATCTTGTCGATCTCATACATCAACTGCTGCGGCTTGATCTCGTCCACGCCAAACACCGGTTCGAGCGGATGCTGATTCTTCCAGGCATGAACCACGCTCCACCACGCCTTCCGGTCAGCGGCGCGCAGAGCCTGCATCTCCGGGGCCAGTTCCTTGAGCGCCTTCACCAGTTTGGCGAGCACCTTCCTCGCATCGCCCACGATCGGCAGGTCCACGGCCCTGTTCTTGCCGATTTCGGCCGGATCGATGTCCACATGGATCACCCGCGCATGCGGCGCGAATGAACTCAAACGGCCCGTCACGCGGTCGTCGAAGCGGACGCCGAGCGCGATCAGCAGATCGCACTCATACATGCCCATGTTGGCCGCATAGGATCCGTGCATGCCGGGCATGGAGATGAAATTGGGATGCGAACCCGGCAGTGCGCCCAGGCCCATCAGCGTGCAAACGGCCGGGGCGTCGAGGGTCTCCACCACGCCGCGGAGTTCCTCATGCGCGTTGGCCGAGATGATGCCGCCGCCGGCGTAAACATACGGCCGCTTGGCCTCCCACATCATCTGCGCCGCCCGCCGGATCTGCCCGGCGTGTCCTTCGGTCACCACCTTGTAGCCCGGCAGGTGGATCTCGTGCACCGGGGCATAGTGCGCCTGCCCCTGGAAGGCGTCCTTGGTGATATCCACCAGCACGGGACCGGGCCTGCCCGTGCTCGCGATGTGGAACGCTTCGTGGATGGCGTGCGCGATCTCGTCGGCCCGCGTCACCAGGATATTGTGCTTCGTGCACGGACGGGTGATTCCGAACGTGTCGGCTTCCTGGAAAGCGTCGGTTCCGATGAGCGTCGAGGTCACCTGCCCGGTCAGCGCCACAATCGGAATCGAGTCCATCAGCGCGTCCACCAGACCCGTGGTCAGGTTGGTTGCGCCCGGACCCGACGTCGCGCAGCACACCCCGACCTTGCCCGTCGATCTGGCATAGCCCGACGCCGCAAACGCGGCGTTCTCTTCGTGCCGGACCAGGACGTGCTGGATCGGGTTGTCGTAGATCGCGTCATACAGCGGCAGCATCACTCCGCCGGGATAGCCGAACATCACATCCACGCCCTCGCGGGCCAGACACTCCAGAAGGATGTGTGCGCCGTTCATCAGGTTCGACATAAGCTCTTATCGCTTCCTCTCAGGCCGCCGCATCGGGCCGGCAGCCGGATTCAATTCGTCCATATACGAGAAAGGCCACCTTCGGGTCTTGCACCCGCCTGGTGGCCTTGATCTTGCTTTTCTTAAGCGCCGTGGCTCACTCAGGCGGATCCGTGCGGGCGGATTCCGATCCGAATAATGCCTACAGCGACGGAGTTTACAGACACACGTGCGGCGTTCCTGTTTTCGAGGATTACTTGTGCCGCTGGCGCCATCTCTTAGAGCTTAAGACAGTAGCCGTGGAAATGCAACATGCCGTGGAAATAAAAAGGGCTTATGGGGCCATGACCAAGCGGCCGGTGTCCGGATGCCGAACGCGGCCAGCGCCGCACCGGCCAGCCCAGCGCGATGACTTGACGTTTCTTCGTTTCGCTCAAGTCGGCGCTCACCTCCACGGTGGGTATCCCGCCCGTCGTGACCTATGTCCTGCAATCAACCGGGACCGGCGGGTCCATCGACAAACGCCTGATGGTTGGCGATGTGGTTGGCCCGACACGACGAGGTCGTGCCACAGATTGACACAATGTGCCACACGGCTTACATTGTAGGCATGGCCACCAATCGCACGACGGTGAACATTTCGCTCACGCCGGAACTGGAAGCGTTCCTGCAAAGCCGGGTGCGATCGGGCCGCTACCTATCCAGCAGCGAGGTGGTGAGGGAGGCTTTGCGGTTGCTTGAGCAGCGCGAACAGGAACGCGAAGCCGCGTTGGCGGAGTTGAAAGCCAAGCTGAAGCGGGGCGCCGCCCAGGCCCGGCAGGGCGAACTGCTGGACGGGGATAATGTGTTCGACGAGCTTCGTGGGTTGCTCAAGGAGCGCCGCCGATCGAAGGCCGCAAAGCCGTGAAGCCGTTGTTCGTCCTCACCCCGCAGGCGCGCGAGGACCTGACAAACATCCTTCTCGAAATCGCCGAGGATAGCCCGGATGCCGCCGAGCGATTGCGTGTCGAGTTCTTCGAAGGACTTCAAACGCTCGGCCGGTCCCCGGGCATCGGGCATTACCACGACGAACTGCTCAGCCGGAAGTACCGCTTCTGGAACTTCTACCGGTACGTTGTCGCATACGCGTGGAAGACCAAACCCATACAGGTGATCTCGGTGATCCACGGCGCCCGGGATTTGAATGCGATTCTCTCGCTGCACCGAGGCGCTGACTCATGATCGGCGGACGCGCGGCGTAGGCTGAGGCGAACGCTCGAATCCATAGGTCGACGAGTACAGGTCCGCAGGTTCAACCGCGCTCGGCGCCTGCCGGTTAGGCCAACGCTGACTTCAGCGCTTTCAGCAGGAGGTTGACGTTTTCGGCCGAGGAGCCGTAGCCCATGGTGCCGATGCGGAGGACTTTGCCGGCCAGGGGTCCGAAGCCACCGGCGATTTCGATGGAGTAGCCGGCCATCAGGCGTTTGCGGATTTCGAGGTCGATCGAGCCTTCGGGGACGCGGGGGGTGTTCAGCGTCCAGAGGCGGTGTTCGGGGGCGACGTGCATTTGGAGGCCGAGCGAGGCGAGTCCGGCGACGAAGGCTTCGTGGTTCGATTTGTGGCGGGCGAAGCGGGCTTCGAGTCCCTCTTCCTTGACGATCTCGAGGGCTTCGCGTAGGGCGTAGAACATCGAGATGGGCGCGGTGTGGTGGTAACGGTGGGCGCTTTCGTAGTAGTCGAGCAGGAGTTTCAGGTCGAGGTACCAACTGGCCGGGGTGGTCTTGCGCTGGCGGAGCCAATCGAGGGCGAGGGGGGAGACGGTGATGGGGGCGAGTCCGGGCGGGCAGCCGAGGGCTTTCTGTGTGCCGGAGTAGGCGATGTCGATGCCGGCGGCGTCCACGTCGACGGGCATGCCGCCAAGGCTCGTCACGCAGTCCATGATGACCAGGGCGCCGTGGGCGTGGGCGGCGCATGCGATGCCGTGGCCGGGCTGGTAGGCGCCGGTGGAGGTTTCGGCCTGGACGAAGGCGACGGCGGCGGGTTTCTCGCGGGCGATGAACTGTTCGGCTTCGGCGTCGGTGAAGACCTCGCCCCAGGGTTTTTCGAGGCGGACGACCTGGGCGCGCTGGCGGGTGGCCATCTCGGTGAGACGGTCAGAGAAATAGCCGTTGGCGAAGATGCACACCTTCGAGCCAGGCTCGATGAAGTTGACGACGGCGGTCTCCATGCCGGCGCTCCCCGTTCCGGAGATGACCATGGTGAAGTCGTTGCTGGTGCCGAAGCAGAGGTTCAGCAGGCCGCGGATCTCTTCGTTCACCTGGAAGAAGAAGGGGTCCAGGTGGCCGACGATGGGCTGGCGCATGGCTTCATAGACGCGCGGGTGGACGGGCGAGGGGCCGGGTCCGAAGAGGTGGCGCACGGGGGCTTGAAGCGAGCAGGCTTGGTTGGACATCGCATTCAGTTTATCGCCTCCGGACGTATATTCTCAAAGAAGACGCCTTGTCGAAGATACTGATCGATCCGCTGTTGCCCGAGGTCATCTCCACGCCGAGGGAGTGGCACTGCGTTCACCGGCGCGGGCGGGCAAGCCGACGCCGGATTTGGAGGGATTCCGCGAGCGGTGTTATCCGGCGCTCCGGAGGGAGTTGATGCGGCGGTATCCCAAGCACAAGCGGCCGGAGAACCCATACACTTTGAGTCAGGTATGAAGTACGCGCTTTTGTTGATGACAGCCGGGCTGGCGCTGGCCCAGACGCCGAAGGGGACGTGGGACGCCGTGGTGATGGCCGAGGATCGCGAGATCGGGTTCCAGATGAAGTTTGAGACGAGGGCGGGCGGGTTGAGGGCGGCGGTGATGGATGGAGACCGGCCGATCTGGTCGACGTCGGCGGTGTTCACGCAGGGCAAGCTGGCGGTGAAGTGGGATTTCTATGCGGGGTGGTTGGAGGCGTCGTCACAGGGCGGCGAGTTGAAGGGGACTTATACGCGGCGGACGCGGCGGGGTCCGGTGAGCAGGGCGTTTTCGGCGCGTCCGGCGGTGGCGGTGAAGGCGGGTGCGGCGAAATCGGCATTCGACGGCGACTGGGTGCTGACGCCCGAAGGCGGCGGGGCCGGGATGAGGGCGCGGTTCAAGATGTCGGGCGGCAAGCTGACGGGCACGGTGCTGCGGATCGACGGCGACTTCGGAACGCTGGCGGGCGCGATCAGTGGGAACAAGGCGACGCTGACGCACTTCGACCTGGTGCGGGCAACACAGGTGACGCTGGCGATGGACGGCGCGGGCAAGTTGACCGGGACGATCGACGGGCGGACGAAGTTTACGGGTGTGCGCGAAGGGGCGTCGATGCCGGACCCGAGCACGGTGACGCGGGTGAGGGATGCGAACGAGGCGTTCCAGTTCACGGCGAAGGATCTGACGGGCAGGGTGGTGACGCTGGCCGACGAACGGTTCAAGGGCAAGGCGGTGTTGATGACGATCATGGGCAGTTGGTGCCCGAACTGTCATGACGAGTCGCCTTTCCTGGCGGAGTTGCATAAGAAGTACGGCCCGTCGGGGTTCGAGGTGGTGGCGCTGGCGTTTGAGTACACCGGCGACGCGGCTGTGGACGTACCGCAGATTCAGGCGTTCAACCGGCGCCACAACGTGCCGTATCTGACGCTGCTGGCCGGATCGACCGAGGACGGGCAGGTGCGGAAGGCGATGCCGCAACTGGTGAATTTCAGCGCGTTTCCGACGTCGATCCTGGTGGACCGGGCGCACCGTGTGGTGGCGATTCATGCCGGATTCGCCGGACCGGCGACGGGCAGCCTGCACAGCGAGTTGAAGGGCCGGATGACGGCCGAGGTGGAGCAGGCGCTGGCGCGCGGCAGATAGAGTGGGGGAGGGCCGCCGGCTGGGGGCGGCAACATACTCAACAACAAGAACTTAGTGGCCTGAAGCAGGCCGGCTTCGGATAGGGTGTTTACCTGAGCGAGCGGCGAACAATGAGGGTGGATGGGCGAATGTGGGTGGTGCAAGAGAAAAGCCTTGAATTCGGCGTCAGGAGGAATAGAATAAGGTTGCCCGGTCTTAATCAACACGGCATCAAAATCTACTACGGACGGGAGGCCGGTTCTATGTTTGAATCTCTCGATGATCGAATGAAGCACGACGACCAGGAGGTCACCACGACGCGTGAGCGGCTGCTGAAGTGGGTTGTGGTCGGTGTGATCTCGGTGATTGTGTTTGGCGGGCTTTGGATGGGCGTGCGGATGATGGAGTAGGGCGTCACATCCTGGCGCCGCGGACAGGAGACTGAGCCGGCCGGGTTTCACGCCACCCGAAGCATGGCTGGTTTCCGAAACGGGCTGGAGCCGGGAACGGCGGATTGCCCCCTTGACCCCGAACCAAGGCGAGAGAGTTCGGAGTGGTCGGGATGAAGAATCCGCGTTCCCGGCTCTCTTTGCAGGCACACGCAGGCAGCAACGGGTCTGGTCCGCCGGGGAGGCGAATCAGGCCCGTTTCGTTTGATGGCGGACGTTACTGGCGGTAGACGCCGGCGGGGATGAGGTCGGCGGGTCCGAGTTGCGCCATGACGAATTTGACCTTGCGGCCGTACTCGCGCCTGGGGTTGTAGGTTTTCAGTTTCCGGTCCAGTGACTTGCCCTTGTAGAAGGGCGATTGCGCGAGCCTCGATGCGACCATGTAGATCCCCTCCTGGTGGGTGTTGAACCGGACGTCGCAGTTGTCCCAGCCGAACATGTTGTTGTTGCGGGCTTGCTTGCCGCCGGTGCTTTCGATCATTGAGAGCGAGGGCAGCAGCCGCCAGTCCAGGTTGTGGCGGTCGGCCGCGAGCAGGAAGTCCTCGGCATATTGATGGGCCGGGCAGTCCCTCTCGATGAAGTACTGCCTGATTCGGATGAGCCTCGGATCGGTGGAGACGGCCGCCTGAATCGGGGGCGACACGGGGTCGGCCTGGCCCGAGAAAGCGGCCAGTCCTGCCACCAGGACTAAGCCTCTCGAAATCATTTTGGTCAATCGCAAAGCTCCTATATTAGAGTTCAAAATGGGTGGTGTTGAATTTGACTGTATTGGGGATCGCCTGAGTTCGGCGCGGGGCTCATGATCGAGCCGGCGGACGGGGCGGACTTACCGCGCCGCCTGCCCTTGCGTGGGGCCGTTGGGCCAGCCAGATGGCGCTTGCGAGGCCCTTTGCATTCTCTAATGATACCATAAATGCAACAAATTGTTCCAACTGGAAGTCTTCTGTTTTCAACAGATATGCGGGGGTACAATCGGGTCCGAAATTCAGATGCGCCGGAACGGCGGGGGCGATCCGGCGCGGGCGGCGAGGCCGGAGGGGAGCGGCATGGATGGGGGGCGCGGAGTGTGATACCGTGATAGGTTCTAAAGCTACGCATCCGCAAGCGGATACTAGGAGGTTGGATGGAAGCCCTGGGAATGATCGAGACCAAAGGACTGATTGGCGCGATTGAAGCCGCCGACGCCATGGTGAAGACGGCGAATGTGACGCTGACCGGCCGCGAGTACGTGGGCGCGGCCTATGTAATTGTCACGGTTCGCGGCGACGTCGGAGCGGTGAAAGCGGCCACCGACGCGGGCGCGGCCGCTGCGCGGCGGGTGGGCGAATTGATCGCCGTTCACGTGATCCCGAACCCCGCCGACGAATTGGAGAAGGCGCTGCCCGGCGCGAGGAAGAACGACAAGTAGTCCTCTCCCGGACACCCGTTGCCGGCCGCTCCAGTTGTCGAGGGAGCGGGACACCCGCGTGGAACAGGGAGCCCGCGTGGAACAGGGAGAATGATGCCGTATGTTGCATGACCAGGATTTGGTCTCGGTCCAGGAGGTCCGCCAGAAGGTGGAGCTTGCCTGGCAGGCCTTCCAGTCTTTCCAAAGCTACTCGCAGCAGCAGGTCGACGCCATCGTCGAGGCGATGGGGGCGGCGGGCAGGGCCAATGCGCGCCGGCTTGCCGAGATGGCCGTCGAAGAGACCGGCATGGGCAATGCCGAGGACAAGACGGCCAAGAACCTGCTGAACGCCGATCTTCTGGTCCGTTCCATCCGCGGCGTGAAGACGGTTGGCGTGCTGCGCGAACGGGCCGAGGACAAGGTGATTGAAGTGGGTACGGGCGTGGGCGTGGTGGCGGCGATTCTGCCCACGACGAACCCGACGTCGACGGCGATCTACAAGAGCGTCATCTCGCTCAAGGCCGGCAATGCGGTGGTGTTGAGTCCGCACCCGCGGGCAAAGTCGTGCACCTGCAATACGGCGGCGCTGCTGATTGAAGCCGCGCGTTCGGCCGGGGCGCCCGACGGCATCATCCAGTGCATCAACAACCCTTCGCTTGACGGCACCAACGCGCTGATGCGGCATCCGAAGACGGGCGTGATCCTGTCCACCGGCGGCGCGGGGATTGTGAGGGCGGCGTATTCGTCGGGCAAGCCGGCGTTCGGCGTCGGACCGGGCAACGTGCCGGTGCTGCTGGACACCTCCTATGACGTGGGCGAGGCGGTGGCCAAGGTGGTGGCGGGCAAGAAGTTCGACTACGGCACGGTGTGTTCTTCGGAACAGGTGCTGGTGGCGGAGCGCTCGATTCGCGGAAAGGTGATGGAAGAGCTGGCGCGGCAGAAGGCATACCTGCTGGACGACGCCAAGCGGGTGGCGGTTGAAAAGACACTGTTCACCCATGGGACGACGGTGCGGGCCGAATGCGTGGGCCAATCACCACAGAAGATCGCAAAGATGGCCGGCTTTGAGATTCCCGCCGATGCCACGATTCTCGCGGCCGAGATCGGCGGCGTCGGCAAGGAGCATCCGCTGTCGGCGGAGAAGCTGTCGCCGGTGCTGGCGGTGCTGTTTGTGGATTCGTTCGACGCCGCGGCCGAAGCGTGTGAGCGCGTGCTGCGGTTCGGCGGATTGGGCCACACTTCCGTGATTTTTTCGAAGGACGACGCCAAGGTCCGCACGTTCGGGCTGAGGATGCCGTCCTATAGGGTGCTTGTCAACACGGCGTCGCCGCAAGGGTCCACCGGCATCACCACCGGTTTGCAGCCATCGATGACACTGGGCTGCGGCGCCATCGCCGGCAACATCACATCCGACAACATAGGGCCGCTTCACTTGATCAACACAAAGCGCATCGCATACGCCATTCGCACCCCAGAAGAGGCCTTCGCGGCGGATACAGCCAGCGTGACAGGGGCGGCGGCGCCACAGGGCGTCGACCGCGCGGCGCTGGTTTCGGCGGTCGAAAAGTACCTCGCCGCCAAGGGGGTTTCGGTTTCGAGCCAGGCCATTGGCGCGGCCGTGTCGAGGGCCGTGGCGGCGCCCGCCGCGGCGTCGAAGACCGAGGCAAAGCCCGCGGCTTCGGCCACGCCCGCGGTGGCCGGCGTGGTGGACCGTTTCATCGCCCGCCGCGGCGTGAGAACGGCTCCGGCCGCGGCTCCCAGTTGCGGCTGCGCGCCGCCGGCAGCACCGAAGCCGGTGGAATCGCCGAAGGCCGCAACTGCTGCCGCACCTCCGCCGCCTCCGGCGCCGGCGCCTGTCGCCGCGGCCGAGCCGCCGAAAAAGGCCGAGGTGCCCGCGCCGAAGTTCACCATCGTCGACTTCGTCTGCGAAGCCGACGTGCGGACCGCCATGGCGCAGAACAAGAAGATCTACATTGGACCGAAGACGATCGTGACGCCGTCGGCGCGCGAAGTGGCGGCGCGGGACGAGATTCTCGTCATGGCGCAGCGATAAGCGGGGAGGTTCAAAAAAGCCGATGTCTCTCCTACCAAACCTGAACAGCCTGACCGAAGAGGTCCAGAGCTACCTCGAATCCGAACACTTCATCGTCTTCCGCTGCCTGACGCGCGCCGGCGACGAAGCGCCGATCGTGTATTGGGATACGGAGCGCCACCTCGAGTTCAAGCCGTTTCTGGACTGCGCGCTTCAGTTGGGCATCCGGCTGATCCACCTGCACGTGCGCGAGTTCACCAGCATGCACCGCGAGGAGGCGCTGGACCAGTTAAGCGAGTCGGAACTGGACCGCAACCAGCAGCGGGAGATGAAGCGGCGCATCGAGGAGTTGACGATCTACGAGGGGCTGACCTGCGCCGTCGAGATGTCGTTCGATTTCGAGGGCCGGCTGTACATCTACCAGGTCCACACCGAGTGGTATGAGGAGTGGCAGGATCTGTGCGACGAGTTGGAAGATTCCATGGGCGCGGGCGAAGACGGGCCTGACAAGTACGGCGGGTACTTTTCCAACAACTAGGGATGCGGTGGACGCTCCCAGAATCGAATGAAGCCGAGGCGGCCAGGCTGGCTGCCCGCTGCGGATTGCAGATGCCGGCGGCGCGGGTGCTCTGGAACCGCGGCATTCGGGAGCCCGCCGAAGTGGAGAGGTTCCTGCGCCCGAAATTCTCCGACCTCGGCGACCCTTTCCTGCTGAAGGACATGGAGATCGCCGTCGAGCGCATCCGGCGGGCCATCCGGGACAAGGAAAAGGTCCTCATCTATGGCGATTACGACGTTGACGGCACGACGTCGCTCGTCATTCTGGGCAAGATGCTGGAACTGGCCGGGCTGAAGGCGCAGCTTCACGTGCCGGACCGGCTCAAGGACGGCTACGGCATCCAGGGTTGGGTGCTTGAGAAAGCCCAGGCCGAGGGCGTCACTTTATTGATCAGCGTGGATACGGGCATCCGGGCCAATGCGGCCGTGGAACATGCCCGCGCACTCGGCATCGACGTGGTGATCACGGACCATCACCTGCCCGACATCGAACTGCCGCCAGCGACGGCGATCCTGAATCCGAATCAGCCGGGCTGCGAGTATCCGAACAAGAACCTGTGCGGCGCGGGCGTGACGTTCAAGCTGATCCAGGCGCTGATGGAGCGCGAAGGGTGGGCGCCGGACCGTATCGTGCGTTACTGCGATTCGTTCCTGATGCTGGTGGCGATTGCGACGGTGGCCGACGTGGTGCCGCTGACGGGCGAGAACCGGATCATCGTGCAGCGCGGACTTGCCGGGTTGAGCAGGACGAAGAATCCGGGGCTGCTGGCTATTTTGTCAGTGGCCGGACTGGATGCGTCGATGCCGGTGTCGGCGACCGATGTCGGTTTCCGCGTCGCGCCGCGGATCAACGCCGCCGGCCGCATGGACAACGCATCCGAGGTGCTGGAGCTGTTTCTCACCCCCGATGAGCAGCGCGCGCGAACGATCGCCCAACGGCTGGACGCGCTGAACTCCGAGCGCCAGCGCACCTGCGAAGCCGTGGCCAACACGATCCTGGAACGCTATGCGGTGTCGCCGCCGGGACCGGATGAAGCGGGCCTGGTGTTTTTCGAACCCGAATGGCACCGCGGCGTGGTGGGCATCGTGGCCAGCCGGGTGGCGGAGACGTTTCACAGGCCG
Organism: Candidatus Solibacter sp.; assembly: GCA_013822245.1. Taxonomy (GTDB): domain Bacteria; phylum Acidobacteriota; class Terriglobia; order Bryobacterales; family Bryobacteraceae; genus PNKE01. The sequence continues at coordinate 77,187 of PNKE01000012.1, read as the reverse complement.
GCGCTGGTGTTGGGGCTGGACGAGGTGTCGGGCTATGCGCAGGGGTCGGGACGGTCGGTTTCGTCGTTCCATTTGCTCGAAGCGCTGGAGACGATGCCGGATTTGTTTGTGAGGTTCGGCGGGCATAAGCAGGCGGTGGGGCTGACGCTGGAGCGGCACAGGGTGGACGAGTTGCGGCAGCGGTTCAATGAATACGCGAAGGCGAAGCTGGGCGAAGAGGGTCTGGAGCCGGAACGGACGCTGGACGCGGAGTTGAATCTGCCGGAGTTGAACGACGCGGCGGTGAACGAGATTCTGTCGCTGGCGCCGTTTGGGCTGGGCAACCGGGCGCCGGTTTTCTGGGTTCACGGGGTCAGGCTGGCCGCGCAGCCGGAGTGTTTCGGCCGGGACCGGGATCATCTGCGCTTGCATTTCACGCAGAACGGCGGGCGGGCCGTGCAGGCCAAGGCATGGCGGTTTGCGGGCCGGTTGGACGAGCTTCAAATGGGCGCCGATGTGGACCTGGCGCTGACCGTCGAGGCCGATTCGTACTCGGCCGGGCGCGGGGGGCCGGCGTGGTCGGCGACGGTGCGCGACGTCCGGCAGCCGGTTTGACAAAACGAAACGGCGGGGGGCGGCGGGGTTGGCGAAACGAGGTCCGAGTGTCTGACCAAACGAATTCCTGGTCCGATAAGTCCTTTGTTGTCAATGAGGCGAATCTGGCTTGTGGAGGATTTCACGTAGAATTCCACGGAGGCGGGGCGGGCGTGGGGGGCATGACGGCGGCGGGGGTGAGGACAGAGGGAGTGTCACGCCGGGAGGGGTGTGCGTAGAATTCCACGTAGAATTCTCCGCAGGCCGGGTGGGCGGGTTCCGCCGCACTGGGGTGCGGGGCTCGGCGGCGGGGGGGGTGAAAAGCGAATTTCAGGGCCGCTCAAGATGGCTGGTAGAGCATCGAAAACACGCCACTTGGATCCTGGATCAGAGCCATCGAGCCGGGTCCGGGCGCAGCGGGCCGTTTGACTACCTTGCCGCCGGCGGCTTCGACTTCGTTCAGCGCCGCTTCGAGATCGGCGACGATGATGTATATCATCCAGACGGGCGGAACGTCCTGGTTGGGGCCGCGGCGGTGGCAGATGCCGGCCACGGGCGTGCCGGTTTCGGGAAGGGTCATGTTGAAGTCGTCGTACTCGCCCATGGGGACGGGTTGGGGATTCCAGCCGGCCACGCGGGCATAGAAATCGCGCAGCACGGGCGCGTCGTCGACGGTGAGATCCACCCAACCGATGGTTCCGGGCTTCATCTGTTCGCTCATTGTTCGCCTCCTCTGACAAATGCGTCACTTGGGTCGCGATTCCGGCATCTTCGCACAGTAGGGCGGCTCAAGGCGTCCGCAGTCCACATGAGCTTCTTGTCACGATTCGGCGTTGGGCGGCATCATAAAGGCAGACGTATGCCCGACTACATCCTTTTGCCAGCGGCGGTCCTCATCTACTTCCTGCTGATGAAGTTCGTATTGCCGCGCTTTGGGGTGCCCACCTGAATGGCGAACACGTGCGACGCCGGGTCCCGGCGTCCTAAGAGCGAGAAGACGCTGGAGTTGAAGCCCGAGGACAGCGCGCCGGTGAAGCCCGGAGCGGAATCTTCGCGGTAAGGCTGCATCCTGTGCGCCGTTTGGCGCGATCCAACTCAACGAATCAACCAGCACCAGGCGGGCTGAATAGTCTCAGGAATTGCTGGATTTGCGGGTGTGCTTGCCGCTGCCGGTTCGGCGGCCGGAGGGAGTGGCGGCGGCTGCCGTATCCACCGCCAGGCGCAGGGCGCGATTGACCGCCTCGGCTTCGGGGAAGACCTCGGCCAGATCCGGCTCAATGAGCATCAGGTTGGCGCCAGCCGCGGCTTGATTCAGGTACTTACCGCGCACGCCGCCCTTCAGGTTCGAAAGGCCGTATTCGGGCCTGAGTTCGTCCGCCGGTTTCTTAGCAGATGGCTTCCTCATAGTGCTTGCGCTCATTTGTCGTCGCTTTGCGGGCGCTGATGAGGCGGAGACGCTGCCCTCGTTGGCGGTGTGACACGAAAACGATGGCGTTGCCAGTCGTGCAGCCGATGGTTATCTCCCGCATCTCATCGATCGAATGGCCGGGGTCGGGAAACGTCAACGCCAGCGGGTCCAGGAAGACCGTTACTATTCCGCCACGTACCGCCTGATGCCGAATTACGTGGACAAGGAGAGCAAGTGCGGCGACAAGCCGGGCGCCGGCCCGAGCGCGGGCATGGCGCGAGTGCGGTTGAGGGTGGCGGCGACCCGGTTGGAGATGGTGGGCGTCGGGTTCGAGCCGGCGAAGGAGTAAGGGCGAGGGGCGGAGGCGAGAGGAGTGGCGGCGCGGCTGGGAAGGGCGCCAGCGCCACGGGCCGGGGCCGGGGCGAAGGTGGCAATTGAGCATCGAAATCCGGACTTTCTGGTGTATACTGGCCTCGTTCAGCCTGTGGTTCCCGACACGCCTGGAGCGCGCGCGGATTGACGTGCGCGGAGGGCCGGGCGCGCGAGTGCGAGGACCGGCGAAGGAGGGTCGCCGTTGACCGGATCAGGGGGAGCGCGGTTGGGCAACAATTGCCGCCAGTGCGCAAACCGTGGCCGGGTCTCGTGCAAGCGAGGGAAACGGAGACCTGCCGCGGGAGACCGCCCATCTGGAGGGGATTGACGTTATGCGGAGCAATGGGACGAGCGTGATGGCCGCCTTGATGGCGGTGGCTGCGATGCCGGTGACGGCGGCCGGCGCGCCTGAGACAGGAGCCGCATGGCGGACGGCGTTCGATTTGCAGCTTTCGCGGGCAAACGTGGCTCAGGTGGCCAACGGCGCCGAGGTGACGCCGGCGATCAAGCCGGCGGACCTGAAGGGAACGCTGGTGATGCGCGGCACCGGGGCGCCGGTTTACAAGGAGGGCGGGCCGGGGGTGGCGTTCACGGTTTCGGGCCAGCAGAACAGAAACACCTCGTACTACAACTTCACGGGCGCGGGCGTGGGCGAGATGTTCGATTACAGGGTGCCGGGCCAGGTGGAAGTGGCGGTGGAGAGCAGACTGAGCTTCGCGGGACGCAAAGCCCTGCCGGCGGCCGAGGGCAACCGCTACGTCTATCGCATCGCTTTGCACGTGTCCGACGATGAGGGGTCAAAGATCGCCTGGCTGGGCTGGGGGATGATGGATGACTACATCACCTTTTACGCCAGTTTCTTTAACAGCGGACACACGTATTTCGTGCCGCGAGGGTCCGAGGATGCGATGTTCGGCAAGGGGGTGACGATCCGCATCCGGGTGGCGTGGGACGGGGCCGGACAGGGCACGGTGTTCGTGAACGGCGGCGAGGTGGGCAAGTTCTCCTACCCGATGGTGAATCCGAAGTGGACGGCGAAGTCGAATATCAGCATTGGCGCGTCGAATTCGAGCGACTACGGCGGCGGTTTCTGGGCGTGCGACGACTATCTGACCTCGATCACGGTGGAAGGCGAAGGACCGTTCGTGGACACCACGCCGCCCGAGGTGTCTTTCCTCGAACCGCGTCGAACCGACGCCCAGCGAGGCGTGATCCGGCTGGCGGCCAAGGCCACCGACAACGTATCGAATCCGCAGGTACGGTTTTTCGTGGACGGCGCGCCGTTGGGCGGAGTGCTGACGGCGAACCCGTTCCAGCGGCTCTGGGACAGCCGCACGGTGGGCGACGGCCGGCACACGATCTCGGTGACCGCCACCGACCAGGCGGGCAATTCGGCGAGCAGCGCGGTGGAACTGGACATCGTGAATGGGGTTCCAGCGGCGACGAATTCAAGCCCTGGGACGCCGGGCGGGTTGAGTGTGCTGCACACCGCGGCCGGAATGGCGCGGATCGGCTGGGAGTCGTCGCCCGACGACGATGGGGTGGCGCGTTACGACATCTACCGGGACGGCAAGCGGATCGGTTCGGTTCCGCAAGGCCCGGTGGAGGCGATGCAGACGTTCACCGACAACAGCGCCGGAACGCAGCAGGGCTATAGCTATAAGTTGCAGGCGGTGGATGGAGCGGGCAACCGGTCGGCAAGCACGCCGCCGCTGTGGGTGAGAACGGGCACGGGAAAGACGTTGAGGGTGGGGCCGGGCCATCAGTACGCCAAGCCGTGCGCGGCCATCGCGGCAGCGGCGCCGGGCGACACGATCGAGGTCGACGCCGCCGGCAACGGGACGTATGACGGCGACGTGTGCGGCTGGACGAAGGCGGACCTGACGATCCGGGGCGTGAACGGGATGGCGCGGATCGACGCCGCCGGAAAGAACCACGGCGGCAAGGCGATCTGGGTGATCGGCGGAGCCAATGCGTTGATCGAGAACATCGAGCTTTCGGGCTGCAAGGTGTCCAGCGGCAACGGCGCCGGCATCCGGGCCGAAGCGCCGGGGCTGTTCCTGAGGCGTGTCTATTTCCACCACAACGAGAACGGCATCCTGGGCATGGCGGAGTTGAGGGGGACATTGACGATCGAGTACAGCGAGTTTGCCTATAACGGCACGAACGGGTCCACGCACAATATGTACATTCCCAGCGTGGACACGTTCATTCTGCGCTACTCATACTCGCACCACTGCCGGCGAGGCCACCTGGTGAAGACGCGCGCCAGGGTCAACCATATCCTCTACAACCGGCTGACCGACGAGGGCGGCACGGCCAGTTACGAGTTGCAGATCGCCAACGGCGGAACGGCGTATGTCATCGGCAACGACATCCAGCAGGGGGCGCGGTCGGAGAACAGCAACATCCTGGCCTTCGGCCACGAGGGGATGCATACCGGGGCGCCGCCGAAGCTCTATTTCCTGAACAACACGGTGGTGAACAGCCTGAAACACGACGGTTGCGCGCTGTTGATCGACAACAAGGTCACCGAGCCGCCGCTGGTCCAGAACAACGTGTTCCAGACAACCAACTGGGTGTTCTGCGATTCAAACCAGGCCAAGGCCATCGGGATCAACAACCACATCGGCGGGGGCGCAACCTATTATGCGCCGGAGATGCACGACTACAGGATCGAGAGCATCAATGGAGGGCAGATGCGCGGCCCTGACTACAGCGGGCTTGGGCTGACGCTGAATTCGCCGCAATACGTCTACGCCCACCCGGCGTCGGCCAGCGAGTTGAAGGAGGTGAGCGATCCGCTGATCGGCGCCAGATGGGTGACGGGCCAGCCGGGCAACGCCGGCAGCGGTCCTGACGACGGCGGGGAGCCGCGGCAGGCGTCGGACTGGATTGTGAATACCGCCAGCAGGCAGGCAGTGACGCTTGCGCCGGCGTCGCTGGCCAGCGCCATGGGAGTGAAGCTCGCCTCGGAGACGCTCTACGCGCCGGGCAGCAATCCGCCGGCGGAGTTAGGCGGGGTGACGGTATCGATCACGGACAGCGCCGGCGCAACCCACGCCGGCCTTGTCAGCATGGTATCGCCGAACCAGGCGGACTTCTACATCCCCGGCGGCGTGGCGCTGGGCCAGGCTTCATTGCAGGTGAAAAAGCAGAGCGGCGAGATTGCGGCTGGCTCGGTCTATGTGACCGCGACAGGCCCGGGGCTGTTCTCCGCCGACGGCAGCGGGTCTGGCGCCGGGCTGATTTCCGTCGTCCACCGCGACGCGGCGGGCATGGACCAGTGGTCCACGGCGTTCAGGGAAGTAGCGGGCGCGATGGCGGCGGCGCCGATTTCGATGAGCGACGCTTCGCGCAAGGTGTACTTGCAGTTGTACGGGACCGGGATGCGGCCGGCGGGCGGCGCGGCGGGGATCACGGCAAGCGTCGGCGGGGTGACGGTTGCGGTGGAATCGGCGGCCGCGCACGGCAGCCTGCCAGGGATCGACGAAATCCGCGTCGGACCGTTGCCGCAAAGCCTTGCCGGCAGCGGACTGGCGACAGTCACGGTGTCCGCCGGCGGCAGGGACTCGAACGCCGTTACGGTGATCCTCCAATAGACCGGCGGCGTCCCTGGAGCCGTCTTACCGGGGGCGCGGTGTTTTCGGGCCAGATGCGGGCAACTTCGGCGGGCGGATGAAGGCGGACGGGATCGTGCCGGTCAGCGACCGCAGGAAGGCGGCGATGGAGGCCGTTTCGGCGGGCGGGAGCATGCGCCCGGTTTCGTATTCGCCCATGTGGCGGATGGCGGCTTCCAATCCCTGCACGCTGCCGTCGTGGAAGTAAGGCGGAGTCTTTTCGACATTGCGCAGCGACGGGACTTTGAACATCATCCGGTCCGCGGCGCGTTTGGTCACCATGTGGCGGCCGGTGTCCTTCTGATTGGGCCACGGCTTGACGACGCCGGCTTTCTGATACATCTGGCCGCCGAGATAGATGCCTGAATGGCAGGTGGCGCAGCCGGAATCGTAGAAGGTGTTGAAGCCCGATTTCTCGGCATCGCTGAGGGCCGCTTTGTCGCCCTTGAGGAAGCGGTCCCAGCGCGAGGGCGTCATCAGTTGGCGCTCAAAAGCTCCGACCGCCTCGGCGAAGTTGCCGAACGTGACCGGGTCGGCTTCGGTCGGGAAAGCCTTCTTGAAGGCGGCAACGTAGCCGGGCATCGAATTCAGCACGGCCACCACCGAGGGTTCATCCGGCATAGCCATTTCGACGGGATTCAGCACCGGCGCCTTGGACTGCTCCTCGACATCCGGCGCGCGGCCGTCCCAGAACTGGACGAAGTGGCCGGCGGCGTTGTAGACAGTCGGAGAATTGCGGGTTCCTTTAAGGCCGTTGTGGCCGCCGGAGACGCGTTCAAGGTCGACGCCGTAGTTGTCGAGCAGGTGGCAGGTATTGCAACTGATCTTGTGGCTCTTCGAGATCCTGGTCTCGTAGAAGAGCATGCGGCCGAGATCGGTCTTGGCCGGCGTGATGGGGTTGGTCCTGGAATGGACCACGGGCGGCAGCGGGGCGAACCGTTTCAGCCGCACGGGATCGATCTCGGCGGCCGTCGCCGCGCCGGCGAAAAGCGCTACGGCGGCGAGGCCGGACTGAATGGTCATCCGGGACATGTCGTGAGCGTCTCACAGCCATCATGGCGCGCGGGGATGCGGCAGGGCAACGCGGCGTCGCCTTGAGCGCCGGGTGCGGATAAACTGGTGAGGTTGCGGCCCGGCATGGGGGCTGCATCAGGGCAATCGTATGAAGATACTTGTGGCAATCAAACAGGTCGCCTCGCGCGACAGCGTGCTGAAGCAATCCGCGGACAGCCGGTGGATCGACGAGACAGACTTGACCTATGAGATCAACGAGCCGGACGCCTACGCGCTGGAAGCCGGCTTGCAGTTGAAAGAACAGCATGGCGGCGAGGTGGTGGTGGCGGCGGCGGGTCCGTCGAGGGTGTCGTCGTCGATCCGCGAGGCGCTGGCGAAGGGCGCAGACCGGGCGATTCACATAGAAGAAGAAGGCCTGGACGGCTGGGATTCGCTGAGCCTGGCGCGGTTGCTGGCGGCGGCGGCACGAACCGAGTCGCCCGACGTGATTCTGACGGGGTTGCAGTCCGACGATGCCGGGCGCGGCGAAACGGGCGTCATGATGGCCGAGCTGCTGGGCATGGCGCATGCGACCATCGTCATGAAGATCGACGTCGAAGGCGGCGTGTTGAAGGTGAAGCGGGAGCTCGAAGGCGGCTGGTTTCAGGACCTGACGGTTCCCATGCCCGCTTTGCTGGCCGTGCAGAGCGGCATCAACAAACTGCGCTACGCCACGCTGATGGGTATCAAGAAGGCGCGGACGAAGGAAGTGAAGGTGATGACGGCGGCGGATCTGGGCATCGATGCCGCGCCGCTGGCGGTGCTGGAACGGCTGGCGCCGCCGGTGAAGAAGAAGCAGGGGGAGATGATCGAGGGCACGCCCAGGGAGCAGGCGGCCAAACTGATCGAGAAGCTGAGATTCGAAGCGAGGGCGATATGAGCCGGGTTCTCGTCATTGCCGAGCAGCAGGGCGGCGCGCTGCATAGAATGTCGCTGGAGACGGTGGCGGCGGGGCAGAGCCTGGGCGGTGAATTGATCGTGGCCGTGATGGGCGCGGGCGCCGCCGGGGCCGCGCAGTCGCTGGGAGGGTACCGGGCGGCGAAGGTCGTCGTGCTCGATCACCCGGCGTTGGGGGTTTACACTGCCGCGGCGGCGGTCCAGGCGCTGGCGTGGGTGATCGCGGCCGAGAAGCCGGACGTGGTGCTGCTGCCGCATACCTACCGGACGCGGGACTTCGCGCCCCGCCTGGCCGCGCGGCTGGGCCGGCCGCTGGTGAGCGACGCGGTTTCGGTCGCCATGGACGAAAAGGGCCTGGTTGTCGAACGGCAACTGTTCCAGGGCAAGATGGCAGGGACGTTCCGCTGCGATTCGAGCGGGCCGGCCATTGTGACCATCCAGGCGGGCGCGTACCGTGCCGATCTGGCCGAAGCCGGGACGGCGCCGGTGACGACGGTCGCGCCGGAGTTGGGCGAACTCGGCCCGTCGGCGGTGCCAGGCGAGCCTTACCGGGAATCTGCGCGGACGGTGGATCTGTCGGCGGCGGAACGCATCGTGGCCGCCGGCCGGGGCATCAAGGAAGAGGGCAACTTGGAGATTGTGAAGGAGTTAGCCGAGGCGCTGGGGGCCGAACTGGCGGCCTCGCGGCCGATTTGCGACAACGGCTGGATGGGCATGGAGCGCCAGGTGGGCAGTTCGGGCCAGACGGTCGCGCCGAAGCTGTATGTCGCGGTAGGGATTTCGGGAGCGATCCAGCATATTGTGGGGATGAAGGGGTCCAAGTGCATTGTGGCGATCAACAGGGACCCTGATGCGCCCATCTTCGAGTCGGCCGACTACGGCATCGTGGGCGACCTGTTCGACGTGGTCCCGGCAATCGTAAAGGAACTGCGGAGGGTCTGAATCCGGCCAAGACCGAGGGATCCCCAGCGCGTCAAGTGCAAGAGAAGAGCCCGCCATCGCTGACGGGCTCTTCGCATCCTGGTTAAGCTGGGCCTACGCCCATCGGATATGATGGGTTCAGTCCTGCGACTCCATGTTAACACCTCCCATGGCAGGTAAGTCAACGTTTTTCATCTACATCGACGATACCGGAGACCATGCCATCTATGGCTACTCCGCCCTCTGCATCCCGGTCGAGGGGTACAAAGACGTCCTCGGCCGCGTCAAGCAGTTCAGGAGACAATTGAGAGATAGCGACGGGATCTACATCAACAAGGAGTTTCATGCCGTCGACTTCTGTGCCGGCCGAGGCAGGATAGCGCCAGGGATTGTCACCAAGCGGCGACGAGGTGAGATATTCAATCTGACGTTGACCTGGCTCGCCACGCTTCCAGGGGTGCGGCTGTTCAATGCGTTTGGAGCCAGAGACACGAAACTCCGAACCCTTGAGCGGCTCATCAACCGGATCAACCGGTCGTTGGAGGAATGGGACGGCAGGGGCATCCTCGTATTTGACGAAGGGGAGGAACTCGCCTACCGCAAGTTAGTCCGAAGGATGGGCGTATTCAATCCGATGCCCAGCGCCCGTGGTTGCTGGCCGGGCGGCAGCCAGTACCGCAACTTGCCCATCGATAGAGTGATCGAGGATCCGTTTTTCAAGATGTCTCGACAATCCTATTTCATCCAGTTGGCGGACTTCTGCGGGTATGCGATGCTTCAAAGGGAACGGCCAACGACTTCAGCGAAGAAGGCTCGGCTCCGGCTGCATGAGTCGTTTGCACTCCTGGAGCAGATCTGCGTGAAGGAGGCTAACAGCCGGGATCCATTCGGGATCATCCGAGCCTAGCGTCGCGCTCACATGGAGCCGGAAACCGTGGTAGGATGGTTAAGTCTCTCTGCGACAAGCGTGAGCGCACGCCGTTTGACAGCGCGCGCAGTGCGTCCGTAGAATGAAAGTTTTGTAAGACCTCAAGCGGAGATCGTCTGTTTATGAAGACCGAATTTCCGTCCAAGAGCGAAATCACGCGTTGCTGGTTTGTGATTGACGCCAGCGAAGCAGCTCTGGGACGGGTCGCATCAAAGGCCGCCAAAGTCCTGATGGGGAAGCATAAGCCCATATACACCCCGTTTCTGGACACCGGCGATCATGTCATCGTTATCAACGCCGACAAGGCCATCCTGACCGGCAACAAGGAAACCCAGAAGATTTACCGCCGCCACTCGGGCTATCCGGGCGGGCTGACGGAGATCCCGGCCGAGAGGATGCGGGCCACGCGGCCGATCAAGATGGTCGAGGAAGCGGTGCGGGGCATGCTGCCGAAGACGAAACTCGGCAAGCAGATGTACCGCAAGCTGAAGGTTTACGGCGGGGAAAAGCACCCGCATGACGCCCAGCAGCCGAAGTCGATGGCTGTGGCCGGATAGGGTAGGAGGCTACACTTGGCATTTGTTCAGTATCTTGGGACCGGCCGCCGCAAGCGCGCCACGGTCCGCGTGTTTTTGCGCCCCGGAACGGGCGCGATCAAGGCGAACGGGAAGAGCTTTGAACAGTACTTCACCACGTTCGGCGGCCGGGCCGCGGTTAAGCAGCCGCTGCTGGCCACGGAAACCGCCGACAAGTTCGACGTGCTGTTGAACTGCCGCGGCGGCGGCACCACCGGCCAGGCCGAGGCGGCCCGGATGGGCATCGCGCGCGCGCTTTGCGATTTCAACATCGAATTGCGGGGCAAGCTGAAAAGCGCCGGCATGTTGCGCCGGGACGCCCGCGAGCACGAGCGCAAGAAGTACGGACAGAAGGGCGCGCGAGCCCGCTTCCAGTTCTCCAAGCGCTAGAGCCCGCCGGGTCCCCGGAACGGATTCTGTGTTTTTTGGCCAGCCGCCCGAGCCTCCGGTAAATCTCGTTTGGACCACCGGAATGGCCGTGGCGGCTGGTCTTGTGTCAACCCAGGCGGCGCGAGCGAACGAATCGGGCCGCGGAAATGAAGCAGAGGTAATCCATTGCCGACCATCACAATGAAGGAGTTGCTCGAAGCCGGCGTTCACTTCGGGCACCAGACCAAGCGCTGGAATCCAAAGATGAAGGAATACATCTTTGGCGAACGTAACGGGATCTACATCATCGATCTCCAAAAGACGCTGAAGCTGTTCAAGGACGCGATGCGGTATGTGGCCGAGCAGGCCGCGCTGGGCAAGACGATTCTGTTCGTCGGCACCAAGCGTCAGGCGCAGGAAGCGATCCTCGAGGAAGCCAACCGCTGCGGCATGTACTATGTCAACAACCGCTGGCTGGGCGGCCTGCTGACGAACTTCTCCACCGTGAAGCAGTCCATCAAGCGGCTGAAGGAGCTCGACATCATCCTGGCCGAGGACTCGATGGAGCGCGAGCGGCACACCAAGAAGGAACTCATCCAGCTCGACCGGGAACGCAAGAACCTGCTGTCGAACCTGGCCGGTATCCGGGACATGGACACGCTGCCCGACATGGTGTTCATCATCGACTCGAACAAGGAATCCATCGCCGTCAAGGAGGCCCGCAAGCTGGGCATCCCGGTGGTGGCCATCGTCGACACCAACTGCGACCCCACGGAAGTGGACTGGCCGATCCCCGGCAACGACGACGCGCTGCGCGCCATCCGGCTGTTCGCCACCAAGGTTTCCGACGCCATGGTCGAGGGCCGCGCCCTGGCCAGTGAACACGACTTCGGCGCCGCCGCCAAGGAGATCAGCGACGAGACCGAAGAGGTGATCGAGGATATGTCGCAGTATGCCCACTACGTTGACCCGCGCCTGAACGAGGACGTGTTGACCGAAGGCATCTCCGACCTCGACCTGCCGTCGGTATCGCTGCCCAAGCGCGCCGAAGCCGCCGAGGCCGCGGCCGAACCCGCCGAACAGGCGTAGCGTTTGATTCCCCGTCCGGCGGTGCGCTCGCCGCACTGCCGGGCAAGCCCCCCAAGTTCATCCCCGTAAGCAGAATCGAAGGTAGGAACTCATGGCAGAAATTAGCGCCCAGCTTGTGAAGCAGCTCCGCGAGAAGACCGGAGCGGGCATGATGGAGTGCAAAAGCGCCCTGGTCGAGGCCAAGGGCGACATTGCGGAAGCCGAAGTCGTATTGCGCAAGCGCGGGCTGGCATCGGCCGCGAAGAAGGCTACACGGTCGACCAAGCAGGGCGTAATCGGGCTGTTGATCGCCGGCGGCGGCAAGACGGGAGTGCTGGTCGAGGTGAACTGCGAGAGCGACTTCGTCGCCCGCACCGAGGACTTCCAGGACCTGGTGTCGAACCTGGCCAATCTGATCGCCGCGAACTCGCCGACCGATGTGGCCGCGCTGATGGCGCTGCCGTCGGAAGGCGGCGGAACCATCGAGGACAGCATCAAGGCCAAGATCGCCAAAGTGGGCGAGAACATGAATGTGCCGCGCTTCGCCCGCCACGCGGCGAAGGGCTTTGTGGGCGCCTACACCCACCCCGGATCGCAACTGGTCACGATGGTGGATATCGTGCCCGGCAAGGCCGAGACGGCGTCGAACCCGGTGTTCGCCGAGTTGCTGCACGATCTGGCCATGCAGGTGGCCGCGGCCGATCCGAAGTTCGTTTCGCGCGGCGAGGTCACCGCCGAAACGCTCGACAAGGAGAAGGACATCCAGCGCGCCCGCGCCCTGGCCGAAGGCAAGCCCGAACAGATTGTCGACAAGGTGGTGGAAGGCCGGATGTCGAAGTATTACGAAGAGGTTTGCCTGCTCGAACAGCCGTTCATCAAGGACAACGCGGTTTCCATCACGCAGTTGCTGGCCGCCAAGGGAGCCCAGCTTGGTGATACGCTGTCGGTGGCCTGTTTCCTGCGGTTCAAGGTCGGCGAAACGGTCCAGACCGAGGAAGCCGCCTAGTAGTCAGGAAGAGCGATACCTCAATGCCGGCGCCCCGATACAAGAGAATCCTGCTGAAGTTAAGCGGGGAGGTCTTGGCCGGGGGCGCCGGTTTCGGCATTGATCCGGCCTGTGTCAGCGCCATGGCCGAAGAGATCGCCGAGGTGCAAGCCGGCGGCGTCCAGCTTGGGCTGGTGATCGGCGGCGGCAATTTTTTCCGCGGCGTGGCCGAGGCGGCGCGGCATATGGACCGCGTCACGGCCGACTCCATGGGCATGCTGGCCACCATCATCAACTGCCTGGCCATGCAGGACGCGCTGGAGAAAAAGGGCGTCCCGACGCGCGTCATGACCGCCGTCCAGATGAACCAACTGGCCGAGCCCTACATCCGGCGCCGGGCGATCCGGCACCTGGAAAAGGGCCGGGTGGTGGTTTTCGGCGGCGGAACGTCGAACCCGTTTTTTTCGACCGATTCGGCCGGCGCACTGCGCGCCCTCGAGATCCAGGCCGAGATCTTCGCCAAGGCGACAGGCGTCGACGGCGTCTACGACAAGGATCCGCGCAAGCACGAGGACGCACTGAGGTATGCACGGGTCTCTTATGACGAGGTGCTGGCGAAGAACCTCAAAGTGATGGATGCCTCGGCCGTGGCCATGTGCCGCGACAACCAGTTGCCCATACTGGTCTTCAATCTCACCACCCGGGGCAATATAATGCGGATGTCGATGGGCGAAGCCGTCGGCACCTTGATCGCTTGATTTAATAAGGGACAACGGCCCTGAGAAGGAACCACGCCAAGGACAAACGCCATGAAATCTGAACATCCCCAAGCTGGATCGAGCCCGTTTGCGACCGTCGCCGAGGTGGAGAAATCGGCGGAAACGCGCATGGAGAAAGTGATCGCCGACCTTCAGCACGCGATGGCGAGCGTCCGCACCGGGCGCGCCTCCATTCATCTGCTCGACGGCGTCACCGTTGAGGCTTATGGATCGCCGATGCCGCTGAATCACGTGGCCACGCTGCATGTCCCCGAGCCGGCGCTCATCACCCTGCAGCCCTATGACTCGTCGCAGATCAACGCCATCGAAAAGGCCATCCGCTCGGCCAACCTTGGCCTGAACCCGTCCAACGACGGCAAGCTGATCCGCGTCCCGGTGCCGGCTCTGACCGAGGAGCGGCGTAAAGAGATGGCGAAACATCTCCATCACATGGCCGAGGATCACCGCGTCGCCATCCGCAACATCCGCCGCGACTCGAACGAAGCCTTGAAGAAGATGCTCAAGGATAAGCTCATCAGCGAGGATGACGACCGCCGTTCACACGATTCGGTCCAGAAACTGACCGACGCCTTCATCACCAAGCTCGATAACGCCGCCAAGGCGAAGGAAAAGGAAGTGATGGAGATCTGACCGCGCATCCGGCCACGGTGTTCGCGACAGGCGGCCCGCCCTGGGCCGCCTTTTTCTATTCTTGGCGTCGGCAAACCGTCCGATGAGGATTCCATGAGAGGACTGGCCTCGTTCAAGCACTATGTGAATGTGAGGCAGGGCGCGCAGCGAAACGGCTCATTGGTGAACTCAGCAGTCCCCACGCCGCCGCGCTCCCTCCTCTCCCTTTCAGTTGCCGCCGGCGGCGCCGCCACGGCCGAACGCGCGCTGGCCCGCCGCAGGTACGAGGCGATCATCGAGGAGTTCCGCGGCCGGATGCGGGCCGACCGCTACGGCGCCCAATCGTCTGTTTCGGCGTTGCTGCGTCCCGATAGCCTCATTCCGCCCGTGCCGGCCACTTTTCGCGGCAGGTTCGGCCACATTCTTGTGCGCTGGCAATCGAGGCTGCTGTGGTGGACGCTGCGTTCGTTCCGGCTGCGGGACCAGGCGATCGAATCGGTCTGGCTGTCGCTGGAAAGCCACATGAAGGAGCAGTCCGGGCGCGAACACGACATCCGCCGCCAGATGCTGGCGCTCGATGAGCGCGTCCGCCAGTTGGAGCTTCGCGACGGGACTTGAAGGAAAGAGGCGCGGTGGCGCGGCTGCTGCAGTATCATCCGTCGGTGGCCGGCCGCGACGCGGTAGGCAACGAGATCGTCGCGCTGCACCGCGCGGCACAAGGCGCGGGCATCGACGCCCGAATCTACGCTCATGACCCCGGTCCGGCCGGCGGAGTCCGCATCGAGGCGGCGAAGTCCCTCGATCCCGCGCCCGGCGACACGATGCTGCTGCATTTCTCGCTTGGCTGCGCGAGCTTCGACCGCCTGGCGTCGGCCCCCTGCCGCCGTTTGATGCTCTACCACGACGTCACCCCGCCCGACCTGCTCATCGGATCACCGCCGGCGGTGGTGGAAGCGGCCCGCCAGGGTCTGCGGCAGGCAGGACCGCTGGCAGCCAGTATGCACGCCGTGGCGGCCCATTCCCATTCCAGCGCGGCCTCGCTCAGCGCCGCCGGCGGACCCGGTTGCGACCTGCTGCCCTACCTCATGCGCCAGGATCTGCTCGGCCGGCAGCCCGATCAGGTGGTGCTCGCCGAGGCGAAACTCCATGGCCGGACGCTGCTGGCCGCCGGCCGGGTGTTGCCGCATAAGCGGATCGAGGACATCCTGCTGGTGTTTGACCATCTGCGCCGCATCTCGCCCAACCCCTGGCGGCTGGTTGTGGCCGGATCGCTGGACGGCGCGCCGGGCTATGTCGACAGGCTTAGAGAGCTTTGCGGCCGTCTCGGCCTGCCGCGCGTGGCGTTCACCGGATCCATTGCCCAGGACCGCCTTAACGCCTGGTACCGGGCGTCGAGCGCGTTCATCAGCATGAGCGCGCACGAAGGCTTCTGCGTGCCCCTGGCCGAAGCCATGCACCACGGTTTGCCGGTTTTCGCCCTGGCGTCGGCGGCGGTTCCCGAGACCATGCGCGGCGCGGGCGTGCTGTTTGATGAACCCGACTGGCCGGTCATCGCCGAGGCCATCGATCAGGTGGACCGCGATCGGTCCCTGCGCGCCCGCATCGCCGGGCAGCAGGACGACGCCGTGCGCGCCTACCATCCGCAGGCCGCCGCCCGGCAGTGGCTCGACTGGCTTCGCCGGGCCGGGGTGGCGCGAGTTGTGAACCCAGGTTAATCGGTGAGAAAAAACCGCCGCCGGGGGACTATCTCCTCAGAGCGGCAAGGGATGGCTGAAGGGCCTCCCCGCGGCGCCGGCGCCTCCATGGCCGGAGCCGTGCTCCCGCTATTGAACCTATGGCCTGCCCGACAACCGTGACGCCCGGCTGCGATGCGAAGATCGTACAGATTGAGGAATCGGTCCGGCGCGCCCTGGGCCACCCTGGCGGACACGGAACATCCCGGCTGGATTCCGGCCCATCGCGCCCCAGCCCCGGGGTGCTGTTTTCGGCCGAACTGATATCCAATCTCAAGGCTTCAGTCAATTGCCTCTCGGCCGCCGCATGCGCGCTGGGCGAGCGTCCGCGGGGCTACCCGTTGTGGGCGGATCTGGCGATCAGATCGGTCGCCGCCCTGCTGCCCTGGTACACCAGAAGCCTCAAGGCGTATGCACGCGCGGTGGGCGACACGGCGGCGGCCACGGCGGCGTTGATCGAAGACGCTGAAAGGCGCGCCAGGGAGTCTGCCCGATGACCATCCATATCCTGACGAATTCGGTCTCCCGCGGCGACGCTGTTTCGGCTCACTGCCGCCTGCTGCGCGATGCCTGCGCCGGTCTGGGACACAAGGCGCACCTGATCGCCGCCCACGCCGATCCCGGTTTGAAGGGCGAGACCGGGCCGCTGGACATGCTGACGCGCGGCGCTGGCGACGGCGATCTGCTGCTGTATCAGTTTTTCCACTACTCCCCCGTTGCCTGCTGGGCCGACAGCTACCCCGGCCGCCGGGTGATGATGTACCACAACATTACACCGCCTGATATGGCGGGCGGCAATGAGGGCGTGGCTCGCGACTGCGCCCTGGGTCTGGACCAGTTGCGGGGCCTGGCTCCGGCCTTTGACGCCGCTTACGGCATGAGCGAGTTCAGCCGTGGGGATTTGAACGCCGCGGGCTACGAGTCCACGGGCGTCTTCCCGCTGCTCATCGATCTGGACCGCCTGGCGCCCCCGCCGATCATCTCCCCGCGCTCGCCCGTGCGGCGCGGCACACGCTTTGTCTTCGTCGGCCGGCTGGCGCCCAACAAGCGCCAGGACCGCCTCATCGGCCTGCTGGCCGCCTGGAAAGCCCACGACCCGGAATCGACCCTGACCCTGATCGGCGACGACGCCCAACACCCGCATTGGCGCCGCGGACTATCCGATCTGTGCCGCCGGCTCGGCCTGCGTGAGGGCGCCGACGTCTTCATTCCCGGCAAGATCAGCGACGATGAGGTCCGGCGGACGCTTCTCGACAGCCACGTCTTCGTTTCGGCCAGCGAGCACGAGGGCTTTGGCGCTCCGCTGATCGAGGCCATGGCATTCGGCCTGCCCGTTTTCGCCTTTCCGGCGGCGGCAGTGCCTGAAACCCTCGGCGGCGCGGGCCACCTGCTGATGGGCGAGACCGAGCGGGAATGGGCCAGCGAGATCCGCCAGGCGCTCGAGGACTCGCACTCGCGCTGGGCTTTGCACGCGGCTCAAATGGACCGCATCGAGGAATTCAACCCTGAAGCAGCCAGGCGCCGGGTGGCGGCGCTGATCGACGAGATCACGGCCCTGCCCCAGCGGTGCAGTTACCGGCCCAGGGTGAGCGTGGTGATCAACACTTACAACCGGGGCTGGTGGCTCGACCGCTGCATCTCGTCGCTCGAGGCGCAGACCTACTCGAACTTCGAGGTCATCGCCGTCAATGGGCCTTCGACCGACTCAACCGGGGAGGTCCTCGAACGCTGGCGCGGGCGCGTGAAGTCGGTCTCCACCCAATCGCGCGTGCTTTCGGTCTCCCGCAATGAGGGCATCGCCGCCGCGGCGGGGGATCTGGTGGCGTTTATCGACGACGATGCGGTCGCCGATCCACGCTGGCTCGAACGTCTGGCGCCGGCATTTCTCGATCCGAAAACCGGCGGCGCCGGCGGCCTGGTCTACCGCATGAACGGCCGCGACATCGAGTTCAGCTGCGGCACGCTGGACCGCGAGGGCTTCGTCGAATGGAACCGGGCCGAACCCGGCCGTCACTTCGACTGGTCGGATGGCCGCTTGAACACGGTGTCGGGGAACAACTGCATCTTCCGCCGCTCGGCGCTTGAGCGCATCGGCGGGTTCGACGAACGGATTGAATACTACCACGACGAAGCCGACATCGTCTGGCGCCTGGAACGTGCCGGCTATCGGACCATTCATCGCCCCAATGCCATCGTTTATCACGAAGCCGCCCGGTCGCGGAACCGGACAGGCCGCCACCAGTTGAACTGGTACGCCATCGTCAAGAACACCGTTTACTGCGCCTTGAAGAACTACAGCGGCGCGCTGCCCCGCCCGGCCGCGGCGGTATCGATTCTCAAGCGCGTCCATAAGGAGCGAATCCGCGAGATCGGGCGCTGGTGCAGGCAGGGCGAGATCAGCCGCGGCGAGGCATCCGCATACCGGTGGGCCGCGTGGCGCGGGGCGGTGACCGGCCTGTGGCGCGGCTGGAGACGGCAGCAACGCCTGCGCCGGCTGCCTGAGCCCGGCGAAGGCGGGTTCCTCGAATTCGCCGCGCGCCCGGTTCGGATGCGCGTCTGTCTGCTGTCGCAGAGCCTGCCCTGGGTGAGGCCTGGCGGCATCGCAACCTACACCTGGGAACTCGCTCGTGGACTCAGGCAGCTCGGCTGCGAGGTCCATCTCGTCAGCGCCGACGCCGGCGCCGGGGACAGCGCCGTGGAAGGAGTCTGGATCCACAAGCCGGCCGAATCCCAGCTTCCGCCGGGCGTGCCGATGGATCCCGGGACGGCGGTGACGTCGAAGAACCTGGCCTACAGTTGGGCCGTCCACCGGACGATCAGCGGCATCGATGCCCGGTTCGGTCTCGATCTCGTCGAGTCGCCCAACTGGGACGCCGAGGGCGTGGTGACGGCCATCGACCAGCGCCTGCCGGTGGTTGTCCGGGCGCATTCGCCGCTTTCCGAGGTCGCCGAAACGCAAGGCTGGGTATTGAATCAGGATCTGAGGCTTGCCATCGCCCTGGAACGCCGGCTGAGCGCGCACGCGAACATGCTGACAGGCTCCACGCGCGCCATTGCCGGCCTGGCGGAACGGCTCTACCAGACCGGCCCGGACCGCATGCGCCGCATCCCGCTCGGATTGGGCGTCGACTCGCCGGCGCCGGAACCGGGCCGCGTTGACCCAAGTCACCCGCTGGTTCTGTTCGCCGGCCGCCTGGAGACGCGCAAGGGCATCGGCGCGCTGACAGAGGCCATCGAGCGGTTGCTGCCGCGAGAGCGGACGGCCCGCTATGTGATCGCCGGCGACGACAGTGCGGGGATCGGAAAGACGTGGATGGAGAAGCTGCGGCGGCGCGACTCGGCCGCGGCGGCCAGGGTCGAGGTCACCGGGCCGGTCAGCGCTGAACGCTTGAGGAGTCTGTATGGCGAATGCAGCCTGTTTGTGGCGCCGTCGCTGTGGGAGTCGTTCGGTCTGGTCCTGCTCGAAGCGATGGCCCAGGGCAAGCCAGTCGTGGGCACCTCGACCGGGGGCATCCCCGAGGTGGTCGAGGACGGCGTAACCGGAATACTGGTGGAGCCCGGCGACGCCGGCGCGCTTGCGGATGCGATTCTTGAACTGCTCGGCGACCCGGACCGCCGCGCAGCCATGGGCCGCGCCGGGTTGGCCCGGTGGCGGCAGCGGTTCAGCCGCGAGGCCATGGCCCGGCGGACCTTGGAAGCCTACCGCGCAACCGTAGCCGCCTGGCACGGCAGCCGCCGTTACCTGTTCCAA
This sequence comes from Candidatus Solibacter sp., assembly GCA_013822245.1. Classification (GTDB taxonomy): domain Bacteria; phylum Acidobacteriota; class Terriglobia; order Bryobacterales; family Bryobacteraceae; genus PNKE01. The sequence goes on along the minus strand of PNKE01000012.1, from coordinate 57,546 downwards.
GCCGGCGCCGCCGACCTGCTGCGTCCCCCGGACACCTCCATCGTCTGGTCGCCTTCGCACCGCTGCCTGGCGCTGCGCAGCGAGGGCAGCGGCTGGCGGACCGTCACATACGGGCCGTATATGCGTGTGCCCGCGGGCCGCTGGCGGGCCGAGTTCATGATTTGGGCGGAGGGCGAGACCGGCGCAGGCCAGCACATCGCCCAGGTCGAGGCATTCTGCGGACCGCGCGGCATCTGCCACTCGGCGGGCGTCATGGCCGGCGATATCGCCGGGGGCGGAGCGGTGGCCCAGGTCTTCTTCGATTTGGAGGAGGCGGTCGAGGATTTCGAGTTCCGTGTCCATGGCTGTTCGCCGGCCACGGTCCTGATGAGGGAGCTCCGGGTTTCGGCGTGTCCCGCCGGAGCGTACGGCGAGGCGCAGGCTGATGGCCAGCGCCACGAGGGAGAGATCGAGGAGGTGTTTGCCTGATGGCACGATTCTGGAAAGAACTGGGTGAGTCGCGCGAACTGTTCGCAGAACTGCTGAGAGTCCAGATGGAACAACGCTACAGCGGTTCGGCGCTGGGGCTGCTTTGGGCGCTTCTCATGCCAATGCTGACCATCCTGAGTTTCTCGATCATTTTCGCCGGACTCAGCGGTTGGAATCTGGCTGACTACGGCGTCTATTTCTTCTGCGGATACGTGCCCTGGACGTTCTTTCAGGCATCGAGCCTGAACGCCGCCGAGTCTCTGGCCGGCAACTCCTTGTATGTCACCCGGCTGCGGATGCCGTCACAACTCCTACCGCTGGTGCAGGCCGCCGCCAGCGGAATCGATGCACTGATCCACCTGGCCATCCTGTTCGCCATCATGCCGGTTCTGGGCGCGCCGTACCACCCGGCGATGCTGTGGCTTCCGGCGTCCATCCTGATCACGGCCGCGGCGGGCGCCGGCGCATCCCTGCTGGCGGCTCAGGCAACGGTGTTCTTCCGCGACTTCCGTTACCTGCTGAGTTCGGTTCTCTTCCTATGGTTCTTCTTCTCCCCAATCCTCTGGCGGCCAGAGTCGCTCCAGGGTCCGATGAGGGAGATCTACCGGCTGAACCCGGCCGTTCCGTTCCTCGAACTGTTCCAGTTGCCGATCCGCGAGGGCGCGGTTCCCGCGGCGGAAACCTGGATCGTCGCCTCAGCCGCCGCCGCGGCGCTCTGCCTTGCCGGCAGCGTTTCGTTCTCGGTCAACCGCCGGAGGTTCTACTACTACCTATGAGACAAGCTGCTGCACGCCAGGCTCAGGCCGCCGCTGAAACGCTGGTCCAGACGGTCGCGGCGGGCGTCAAGTACAGGCTGCTGACCGACGCCGGCCTCACCGTGCGCGGCCGCCTGACCAGGATGATCCAGCGCACCCCGGCCAGCCGGCACGAGTTCTGGGCCTTGCGGGAGGTGGATCTCAAGTTCGGCCGCGGAGAGGTGGTTGGTTTGGTTGGTCCAAACGGCTCCGGCAAGAGCACGCTGCTGCGATTGGTGGCCGGGGTGATCGAGCCCAGCGAAGGCTCCATCCAAAGGCCCGCCAGGATCTCGGCGCTTCTCGAACCCACGGGCGTGCTGAACGCCAGCCTGTCCGGGCGGCGGAACGCGTTTCTCTATGCCGCACTCGCCGGAATCCCGCGCGCGGAAATGGCGGCAGCCATGCCGGCGATCGAGGAATTCGCCGAGTTGGGGGCGTTCTTTGACGTTCCGGTGAGGACCTATTCCTCGGGGATGCTGGCGCGCCTCGCTTTCAGCTTCGCCACGCAGTTCCGCCCCGATGTTCTGCTGGTGGACGAACTTCTCTCGGTCGGCGACGAGCACTTCCAGAAAAAATCCTACTTCCGGATGCTGAAGCTGATCGGCAAGGGCAGCCTGGTCATCGTTGTCTCGCATAACCTGGGCTTTGTTGAGTCCACCTGCACGCGCGGCATCCTGCTTTCGGGCGGGCGCGTCGAGGCCGATGGCAACGTGGGCCAGATCGTGTCGGCCTACCGGAAACGCTATTCCTAGCCGGCTAAGCCGCTCGCCGGCCGGCCCGGGTTTCCGGCAGTTTGGCGGTATTGAGGTTCCGGGCCAACCCGATCAGCTTCAGGAACCGGATCTGCAGCCAGGTGGGATCGAACTCATACCATGCCAGTCCGTGACGCGACGAAGCCGGGTGGGCGTGATGGTTGTTGTGCCAGCCTTCGCCGAAGGTCAGCAATGCCACCCACCAGTTGTTGCGCGAGTCGTCGCGCGTCTCGAATCGCCGCCGCCCCCAGATGTGGGTGGCCGAGTTCACCAGCCAGGTGGCATGCAGGCCCAGGGTGACGCGTGTGAATACGCCCCACAGCAGCATCGGCAGGCCGCCGAAGTACAACAGCGCCAGGCCGAGGATGACCAGAGGAACATAATGCCAGGTATTGAGCCAGCGGTAGAAGGGGTCGCGCGCCAGGTCGGGCGCATACTTCGCCATCGCCGCGGTGGCGTTGTGGTTCGCTTTGCCAAACACGATCCAGCCCATGTGCGACCACCAGGCCCCATCGCGCGGCGAGTGCGGGTCGCCTTCCTGGTCGGAAAGCTGATGGTGGATGCGGTGCGTCGCCACCCAGAAAATGGGGCCGCCCTCGAGCGTGAGCGCACCGCAGACCGCCAGAAAGTACTCAATGAACCTCGGCGCCTTGTACGACCGGTGCGTGTGCAGCCGGTGATAGCCCATGCCGATGCCACAGCCGATACACAGCCAGTAAAGCAATGCCGCCACGGCGACGGCCTTCCAATCGAAGTAGAAAAACGATGCCACGGTTGCGGCGTGGAAGACGGCCAGGGCAACCGCGGTCACCCAGTTCACGTTATTCAGGCGGTAGGGGGTTTGGATGGTCTCTTGCACTCGGCGATCCCAGAATGGACTTTCCTGTATTCTATCGGTTCCGGCGGGTAAGGCGGAAGGACGTACAAGCCATTAGATAAGATCTCGCCGTGGTTCGATTCAACCGCTTAATCGGGGCGCGGCCGCCCGAAGATCCGGCCGAACCAGGGCTTGCTGGCAGCCGGCTTCGGCGGGAAACCGGAAAGGTCGATCGGACGGTTGTCGATGACCGCTCGCGGATGGGCCTCGGTGAGCAGGTGCGCCAGTTCCTGGCTCTTGTGCCGGTTGAGCCAATCGCGGCCATGATCGAGCCGCGGCTGCCGGGCGCGCGGATCGTGGCCGTCGCTGGCGACGAAATGCGCCAGCCCGCGGTCCAGCATCAGCCGGCTGAAATCGTGGGCCTTCCGGCCCCACAGGCCCAGCAGGGAACCGGCCGTCAACTGCATCAGCCGCCCGCAGGCCACCCATTGGGCCAGCAGTTCGATCCTCTGCCGCAACAACGGGTTACGCTCCGGATGGGTGACGATCACTGTCATGCCGGCGCTTTCCAACTGGTCGAAAACCTCCCCCGTGTTCTCGAAAATGACGAGATCCGAAAGCTCGACCAGCAGGTAGCGCCCGCCGTTGACCGTATACTTGCCAGGTTCGGCCAGCGCATCCCGCACGTTGTCGTGCATGAGGTGAAAGTCGCAGCCGCGATGCAGTTTCAGGCCCTCCGGCGCCCGGCTTCGCGCCGCGGCCAGTGCCGCTTCCACCGCCTCGGGATCGAAGCGGTACTGGGTATCGGCATGAGGCGTCGCCACCAGGTCAGCCGTGCCGCAGCGCGCCGCAATCTCGAGCATCTCCGCCGACGCGGTCTCGTCGGGTGCGCCGTCGTCCATCGACGGAAGGAAATGGCAGTGGATGTCGACCATGGGACTCCTTCAGGTTACCGCGGACTCTTGCGCCTCGCCCCCCCCTGCTGAGCGCCGAAGCCGGTATTTCACCTTAGAAATCGTCTGGATTCACCTTAACTCATTGTTTCTAAATGGTTTTTGTTGTAGATTAAGGACCTAAGGATCACCAAAACGGATGTACCGGCGGAGAGGCAATCGAAGTTCACCATGCCAGTCAGGGTAAAGATCGTCATCGGTGCAACAGGCCTGCTGGGCGCCTACGTCCTGGCGCTCGATCTGGCCTCCGGCCTGGGCGGGTTGTCCATCCTGTTTTTCGCCTACCTTGCCCTGACGGCCGCGGTCTCGCTGCTCGACATTCAACTGCAAACCCGCGGGGGCAACATTTCGCTGGGGATCATCTTCGCACTGGCCGGCTTCGCCCAACTCACGCTGCCCCAGTCGTATCTGCTTGGCATCGCCGCCGGTCTGATTCCGCTGGCGAAGCGCCGCGCCAGTGAGATCGACTTCAGGATGGTCGCCTTTCAGGCCGCCATCGCCGTGCTGAGCCTGAAATCGGGCTATCTGCTTTATAAACAGGCGATTACGCTGTTACCGGATCACGCCGCCACAACGGCGATCATCTTGTGCTGTCCGGCGTTGGTGGGCGTCAGCAGCTTCCTGCTGGCATTGTGCGAGTCGGCGCAGCAGGATGTCCGGTTGCTGTCGATCTGGCCGAAGGACTACGCCTGGGCGCTTGTCTATTACATCGGCTGTTCGGCGGCGGCGGCTCTCATGGTCGCTTTGTCCAGCAGCCTTGCGCTGCCGCATGTCCTGGTGATCGTGCTGCCGCTGCTGCTGTTGGCCGGCCGAGCGATGCGCGACCAACGCCGCGCCATGGACCTGAAGCGAGAGCGGAGCAACCAGTTCACGGGCTTGCAGATGGGCGTTCTCCAGGTGCTGGGCCAGGCCCTGGAAGCGCGCGAGGGCCGCGGGGTGATCCACTTCGACCGGCTTGGCAGGTACGCACACGGACTCGGGAAAGCCATGGGTCTGGAGGGCATTCAACTCATGGCGGTGGAGACGGGAGCCTTGCTGCATGACGTCGGCAAACTCGCCGTTCCCGACCACCTGCTCATCAAGCCGGGCAAGCTGACGCCGGAGGAGTTTGACCTGCTGAAGAAGCACCCGGTGGTGGGCGCCGAGATCATCGGCAAAGCAAACCTGCCTTACCCTGTGGCGCCGCTCGTGTACGCCCACCAGGAGAATTGGGATGGATCGGGGTACCCGGACGGGCTGAAGGGCGTTGAAATCCCGGTTGGCGCGCGTATCCTGCGCGTGCTCGACGCGCTGGACGCCCTGACCGCGGACAGGACCTACCGCCGCGGTCTTTCGCTTCAGGACGCGATCGTGGAGATCGGCAAAGGGGCCGGCACGTTTTTCGATCCGCGCGTGGTTCAGATCCTGACGGATAACTACAGGAAGTGGGAGCAGGCGATCGGCCCGGCATCGGCCAAGCCGATCGCGCCAGCCCGCGCGCCGGCGCAGTCGGTGACAACCGTCATCGCCGAGGCGCGCCAGGAGGAAAAGACCCTCAATTCGCTGGTGAAGCTGTTCAAGGCCTCGCTCGACCTTGAAGGCACGCTGCTGCGGTTGGAGCGGGAACTCAACGCCGTCATGCCCCACGAGACGATGGTGCTCTACCGGCTGCAAGGCGAGTCGATTCGAACCTGGCACGTCTGCGGCGAGAATTACCGTCTCTTCCAGAATGTCGAGATCCCTCTGGGACGCGGCGTCAGCGGCCTTGTCGCCCGCACCGGCCGCGGCCTCGCCGACGGACTGGCCGCCGCCGATCTGCTGTTCACCCCCGAAACGGGCGCCGGCTGCCGCCTGAAATCGATGCTCTCGGTTCCGCTGTCCAACGAACACACCACCGCCGGCGTGCTCAGCCTCTATTCCGAAAAAGAGCACTACTTCACGGCCGACCACCTACGTCTGCTGGCCGCTCTGGCGCCCAGCCTCGCCTCGTGGCTGGAAACCTCCATGCTCTACCAGCAGGCCGAGAACCGCGCCTCCACCGACGCGCTCACCGGACTGCCCAACAACGCTTCGCTGTTCAGCCACCTGCAAAACGAAATCGCCCGCGCGCTGCGCGGCAGCCTGCCGCTTTCAGTGGTGGTCTGCGACCTCGACGGCTTCAAGAGCGTCAACGACCGCTTCGGCCACCTCACCGGAAACGAACTGCTTAAGTCCGTCGCCGCCGGCCTGCGCTCCAAGTGCCGCGAATACGATTTTGTCGCCCGCATGGGCGGCGACGAGTTTGTCCTCATCATGCCGGGCCTCGACCGCGAGGCGGCCCTCAGCCGATGCCCGTTCCTGGAGGAAGCCGTCATCGCCGCCGGGCTCGAAATCTGCGGCGAGCGGTGCGTCCGCATGAGCGCCGGCATCTCGCAACTCGGTTACGACGGCAGGAATCCCGACGAACTTGTCGCCGCCGCCGACCTTCGCATGTACGAGCAGAAACAGGCACGCAAGGCGGCCAGGCTCTCCAGGGCCCTTTAACAGCCCGCCGCGGCCGCCGCGCCCTACTTGCCGCTGACCCGCACCCGCACGCCGTCCACGTCCTCGATCTCGATCTCCAGCCCGCGCCGGGCGTCAAGGTCCATTTGTGACAAAGCGAAGCTGGCCGGAATCGTCCAGTCCGCCTGGCTGTTTCCGGCGATCCTCGATCTGACCTTCAGCGTCTCGTTATATCGCGGGCCCCCGGCCGGGAAGTAGCCCAGCACGCGGTCCAGATCACCCTGCGCCACGGGGTCGCCGGTGATGGCCCCGCCGGAGGATTCAACCGCCGACACCCGCACCTCCCGCAACACGAACGGCACTCTGGCCGGATTCGTGATCCGCACCTCGGCGATCAGCAATGCGCTGGATTCGCTTGTCGCGAGCGTCCGCACACTGAGCACTTCCGCGCTCAGCCGCACCTGCGATCCCATGTTCGACCAGAAGACGATTCCGGCCATCAGGGCCACCAGCAGCAGCCCGATCAGCGTGTAGCGCAGGACCTGCACGGGACACCCCCTTACGCGACAATCTCCCTGATCCTGGCCATCGACATGTGGGCCTTCTCAATCAGCGTGCCGTCGAAGACATGCGTTTCCAGGCCCACCTGCCCGCGGTAGCCGGCCGTCTCCAGCGCGCCGAAGATGCCCTTCCAGTCCAGGAAGTCCGGGCCCACCACCAGCGCCCGCGCCTTCATCTGCACGTTCAGCAGCCGGTCCATTGGAAGCAGTTTGAGACCATCGGGATAGGGCACGGCCTTCAGCGGCAGTTCGTTCACCGGATCCCAGTTGATGCCGAAGCGGTTCGACTTCACCAGCCGGCAGATGCTCACCAACTCCGCCGACGTGCCCACGTTGCACGAGGCTTCGTTCTCCACCAGCAGTTTGACGCCTTCCTTGCCGGCCGCTTCCACCATCTCGCCCAGAATGCCGGCGATGCGCTGCATCACGGCTTCGGGTTCGGCTACGCGGGTGAAGGTGAACACTCGGATGATGTCCACGTCGAAGGCGTGGGCGGCGCGGATGGCCTGCTGGAGCGTCTCCATCCGCCGGTCAAACAGCGCCTGCGCGGCAGCCGTGCGAGCCGCTTTCTGCTCCTCTGTCTCGACGCGGCGCCGCGCCGGAACCGTCCCCGGCAGGTCGAACTTCAACATGCCTGTGTTCAGGAAAGAGATCTTCAGGCCGGCGTCCTTGAACGATTTCACGGCCGAGGCAAGTTCGGCGCCCTGCAGCGTGAAGTACGACCGCCGCTGCCCCGGTACGCCGCGCAGTTCCACCCATTTGAGCGCGTAATGGCGGCAGAACTCCAGCGCCTCTTCCGGCGACTTCGCGACCTCGTCTGTCAACACGCTGATCCGCGGCCAGCCGATCTTGTTGGCCGCGCTGAGCGGCGCGGCGGCGGCCAGCGATGCGGCGATGAAGTTTCTGCGGTCCATGGTGGGCTCTCGGGTCAGTCTATCAGGACAGATGCGCTTCCGTGCACGCGGACTTCTTCCATGAACCATCAGATCCGGCTCAGGACATCCTCGATGGGTTTCTTGGCGAGTATGGGCACTTCGGCCTCCGGCGCCGGATAGCCCACCGGGATCAGCAGGAACGGCCGTTCGTTCTTCGGCCGGTCCAGGATCTCCGTCAGGAAACCCATGGGGCTCGGCGTGTGCGTGAGCGTGGCCAGTCCCGCCACGTGAAGCGCCGCCAGCAGGAACCCGCAGGCGATGCCCACGCTCTCCTGGACGTAGTAGTGCTTGATCTTGCGCTCGCCGTCGAGCCCGTAATCGATCCGGAAGACGACGATCAGATAGGGCGCGGTCTCCAGAAACGGCTTGCGCCAGTCCGTGCCGAAGGGTTCGAGCGCTTCGAGCCATTCATCGGGGAACCGGCGCTCGTAGTTTTCTTTTTCCTCGGCCTCGGCCGCCTCGCGGATGCGCCGCTTGATCTCCGGATCCGAGACGACGACAAACCGCCAGGGCTGCTGATTGGCGCCCGACGGCGCCGAGGCGGCGGTCCTCACGGCGGACTCGATCAGTTCGACCGCCACGGGTTCCGCGCTGAAATCGCGCACGCTGCGCCGCGTCCGCATCCGGCGTTCGAACTCCAGGGCCCGTTCCGGTTGCTCGCCCGGCGGCAGCCGTTCGAAATCGAGCCTCCGGAATCCCCGCTCCTGTTTCACTACTTCGCCGGCTTCTCCGTCACCAGTTTCTCGCCGCCCGTCCGCTTCACCTTTTCCAGTCCGCAGGAGCCCAGGGTCTTGTAGCCCTTGGCTTCAAGAGTGGCCGCCGCACGGGCAGCCCGTCCTCCCTGGTTTCAAAGGGTGACGATCACTTTGTCCCTGGGGATCTCCTTGAGCCTCGCTTCAATCTGGCTCATCGGGATGTTGACGTAGCCCTTCACCGAACCCAGCGACGATATCTCGGACGGCTCCCGCACGTCGAGAAAGAAGACCTTCGAGGGATCTTCAAGCAGCTTGGCGAGTTGTGCGGAATCGATCTCTTTGTTGGCGGTCGTCGCCTGGCCGCAGGCCAGCCCGAAGGCAAGCACGGAGGCGGCGGCGCAGGCCCAGCGGAAGCTTCGCATGTGGGCAGTGTAGCATGGTAGAAACATGGGTTTACTACCAGACGAGTTCTACCGTATTGGCAAGCTGCCGCCGTACGTTTTCGCGGCGGTCAATGAGATGAAGGCGCGGCTGCGCTCGCAGCAGTACGACGTCGTCGACTTCGGCATGGGCAACCCCGACGGCGCCACGCCGCGGCCGATTGTCAACAAGCTGGTCGAGGCCGCCCGTAATCCGAAGAACCACCGCTACTCGGTCTCCCGCGGCATCCCCAACCTGCGCCTGGAAATCACCCGCCGCTACAGCCGCCAGTATGGCGTCGAACTCGACCCCGAAACCGAGGCCATCGGCACCATCGGATCCAAGGACGCCCTGGCCCACCTGATGTTCGCCGTCATCGGCCCCGGCGACCTCGTCGTCACCCCGTCGCCCTGCTACCCCATCCACCAGTGGGGCGTCATCATGGCCGAGGGCGAGGCCGTGCCCATGCCCGTGGCCGACCCGCCGGAGTACCTGAACCGTCTGGAGGACTTCTACCGCAAGTCGGCCAAAAAGCCCGCCCTGATCCTCATCAACTATCCGCACAACCCCACCACCGCCACCGTCGATCTCGATTTCTTCAAGGAAATCGTCCGCCTGGCGTCGCACCACGGGACCATGGTCCTGCATGACTTCGCCTACGCCGACCTCGGCTTCGACGGCTACAAGCCGCCGTCGATCCTCCAGGTTGACGGTGCAAAGGAAGTGGCCGTCGAGATCTTCTCGATGACCAAGAGTTACAACATGGCCGGCTGGCGCATGGGCTTCTGCCTCGGCAACGCCAAGATGATCAAGGCCCTGGGGCGCATCAAGAGCTACCTGGACTACGGCAACTTCCAGCCCATCCAGATCGCCTCCATCATCGCCCTGCGCGAATGCGAGGAAGAGGTTTTGAAGATCCGCCACATCTATGAGCGCCGCCGCGACGTTCTGGTCGATGGCCTCCGCGCCTCGGGCTGGCCGGTGGAAAAGCCCCAGGCAACCATGTTCGTCTGGGCGCCCATTCCCGAGCACTGCCGCCATATGGGGTCGCTCGAATTCTCCAAGGCGATCCTCGAACAGGCGCTGGTCGCCGTCTCGCCGGGCGTCGGATTCGGTCCGGCGGGCGACGGCCATGTGCGCTTCGCGCTGATCGAAAACCACCACCGCACGCGCCAGGCGCTGCGCCGCATCAAGCAGTTTCTGCGCGATGCCAGGCCGCGCGGCTGATATCATCGCAAGCGTATGGCGGTCACGGCCCCCATCGGCGCCCGTCGCCTTGTCGATCTTCGCAAGGTCTCGCCGGGCGCCATCCAACCGCTGCTCGAACAAGAAGTCCAGTTGTGGAAACGGATGCTTCACTGGGACTTCCGGCCTTCGGCGGCCATGCTTTCCCGCTATATCGGCTACCGCGCCCTCGACGGCCTGGCCCTCTGCGACGGCCCTGAAATCGCCGGTTATTGCTACTGGGTCCCGGAGGGCCGCAAAGCCCTGCTCGGCGGTCTGTTCGTCGGCCAGGAGTGGCGCGGACCCGCCGCCGAGAACTCTCTGCTGCGAGGCGCTCTCGATACCCTCGCCGGCTGGCCCGACATGACCGCCCAGCCGGGCCTGCCCGCCGCCGGCTGGATCCGCCGCGTCGAGGCCCAGTTGATGATGCTCTCCATTCACGGCCCACAGGTCTTGCCCCAGGGTCCGCCGCCCCAGGCCTTCCGCCGCTTCTTCATGATCGGCGCCCTGCATCCGGCAGTCCGGCTCCGTCCCATCCTGCCTCCGCCCGGCTACCGCTTCGACCGCTGGATGCCCTCCATGACCGGCGACCTCGCCTCACTTGTCGAACGCTGCTATCAGGGCCACATCGACAGCGAAATCAACGACCAGTACCGCACCGCCGAGGGCGCCAGACGCTTCCTGGAAAACATCATCAATTACCCCGGCTGCGGAGCCCTCCAACCCTCGGCCAGTTGGGTTCTGCTCGACGGCGCCGGCACGCCCCAGGCCATGGTGCTCTGCACATCGGTCTCCGGCTCAACCGGACACATCGCCCAGATCTGCACCGCCCCCCACCTGCGAGGCTCCGGCGCCGGCTACGAGCTTATGCGCCGCGCCATGCTGGGTCTGCTCGCCCAGGGCTCGGTCGAGGCGTCGCTCACCGTCACCGCCGCCAACGCGCGCGCGCTTTCCATGTACCGCCGGCTCGGCTTCGCCACCACCCACGAATTCGACGCCCTGGTCTGGACAACCTGTTAGGCCGCCCTACATGCTGTCGATCAGAGGTTTCAGCCGCTGGACCAGTTGCAGAACGGCCGGCCCCAACGTCACCACGAAAACCGACGGCATGATCAGGAAAAACACGGGGAAAACCAGTTTCACGCCCAGCTTTCTCGCCGCTTCCTGCGCCGTCTGCCGGCGCCGCGTTCGCAGGTACCGCGCATGCGTCCGCAGCGTCGGTCCAAGGCTCGTTCCAAATCGCTCGGTATCGAGCAGAATCCGAGTCAGCCGCCGCAGTTCCTCCGATTCGGTCCGCATCCCCAACTCCATCAGCACATCGTGCTTGGTCCGGCCGGCGCGCAACTGCAGCATCGATTGCTGAAACTCCGAACTCAGTTCGGGAAACAGCCCCTGCAGTTGTCTCGATGTGTCTGAAATGGCTGCATCCAGCGGCTGGCCGGCTTCCACGCCCAGCACAATCAGGTCGAGCGCCGCCGGCAGCGCCTCGTCGATCCTGTCCCGGCGCTTAGTGACCAGGCTCTCCAGGATCCGGCCGGGCAGCATGAAGAAGAACCCCGCGCCGCATACCGCCGCCAGCACCGCCGTATCCAGGCTCTCCCTTGACAGCAGTCCCGCCCAGCCGCAAACGATGGCGCCGAAGATCGCCGAAGCGGTCTGCGTCCCCTGGAACGTCCACAACGCCAGTTCTCCTCTGTAGCCCGCCGCCGACAGCTTTTCCCTCATGCTCCGCGACTTTTTTTCCGGCCGCGGCCCCAACTGGGCGATGAACATCATCGACTGCCGCAACCCGTCCTTCAACCCGCCCTCGCCCTTCGACGCCGGGTCGTTGGGGATCTCGATCGGCCGCGCCAGCGTCCGCCAACGGAACGCCAGCAGCACCGCCCCCACCGAGGCCATCACGAAGAGGAAGAAACATACTGTCAGGGTGGCTTCTGTCATCGACTCCTCCTACATGCGGATCCGCGACAGCTTCCGGATCACCACGTGCGCCGCGATGTTGGCCACGAATGCGGCAATCACCAGCGTGCGCCCCACGCCCGGCTGGAACAGGCTCGCCATGTATTCCGGATTCACCGCGAACATCACCACGCAGATGCCTACCGGCAATGCCGTCAGCACGCTCCCCGTCATCCTGCCATGCGCCGTGATCGACCTGATCTCGCCTTCCAGCGCGCTGCCTTCGCGCATGGTCTCCGCCATCCGCGTCAGCACATCGTTCAACTTGCCCCCGACACGGTTCTGCAGCTTCACGGCCGCGGCGAACATCCTCACTTCGGTCACCGGAATCCGGTTGGCCAGCGCGTCGAGCGAATCCTCCCAACTGGTGCCCAGCTTCCACTGGTCACGCGTCCGCCTCATCTCGGCGGCCAGCGGTTCGGGCTGTTCCATCGCCAGAAGTTCCATGGCCGAGGCCAACGGGTAGCCCGCCTTCATCGCCCGCGCCAGCGAGTCCAGCGCCTCGGGAAACTGCGCCGAAAACCGCGCCAGCCTGCGCCCCCGCTTGAACAGGATGTAGCCATAGGGCAGGTAGCCGGCGCACAGCGCCGCGGCCAGCGTCATCACGCCGGGTATCCACGCCACCGAGCCGAGCGCGCTCGCCGTCAGCATCGCCAGCATCATCATCAGCAGCACCATCCGCCCGACAGTCCAGTTCATATCGGCCTCGGCGATCTGGCTCTTCAGCGTGCCGACATGGATGATCCGTTCCAGCAGTATCCTCCACACGCGGATCGTGCTGATCGATTCGGCCTCCTCCCTGATCAGCGTCAACTGGCCGCCGCTTGTATCCTCGATGGCCGCGCCCATGATCCTGGCCCGCGCCTGCACCGCCGCGTGGGCGAACACCACGGCCGCCGTCGCCGCCAGCATCGCTGTCAGGAACATCCCGGCGAAAATGATGAAGGCGTACATGGCTTGTCCGTTGCCGGCCTCTAACGCACCGCCACCGCTTCACCCTGCGCAGGGGTTGCGGCGCGGACGGCGGTCAGCGCCGCCGACTCCAGCACACTTGGCCCGCCCGTGGCCTTGTCAAACGGGTTTCTCAACACGATCCGGATGCTCATCGCCGCGTCGGCCAGGCTCAACCTGTCGGCCTCTTCCGGCTTCACCAGCAGCGTCACGTCGGCCCGGTTCGCGCTCACCGACAGCACCTCGACGTTCTCCATCATCCGCCGCAACTTCAGCGCCCCCGTGCCGCGGTCCAGCAGTTGGACGTCGATCCTCCCCCCCGCCGCCAGCATCGACACCACCCCGCCTGATGCCGCCGGATGAATCGTCACCGCCCTCATGCCCGCCGGAATCGCCATCGCCGCCCCCCCCGTCTCGCCCCGGCGCGTCATCATCGATACCGATAGCGGCTGTCCCGGCCCGGCCGGCTCCAGCAGCGTCAGTCCCAGCGCCGCCTCGATGCTGCGTACCGGGTCCTTCGGCATCTTCGCCGGCTCCACCGCCGCCCGCTCCAGATCCTCCGCCGTGATCTGCACGCCGCGGTTCAGCGACCGTTTGGCCACCACCGCCGACTTCGCCTCCACCGTCTCCCCGCCCCCGCGCAGCCTGGGAATCAGTAATCCGTAGAAGAAGCCCGTCGCCACCAGCGCCGCCACGAAGGCCACACCCAGCAAAGGCATCAGATTCCGTTTCATCGTCAGATTCCTTCCTCATCGCCCGGCTCGCCCGCCGGGCCGTTCGGCGCCGGCCCCGGCCCGCACAGCGGCCGCCGGAGTCATCCGCACACTTCCATCGGATGAAACCCTGAAGACCTTTACCCGGCCAGCCCTCTACAATGGTTGGTTAGTGGATACCCGTCGAATGTGCCCGCACTGCCGGGCTTTTATCACCGTCAAGGACAAAATCTGTCCCTATTGCGACACCCCGGTCGGCCCCCGCGCCATCGACCGCCGGGACCCCGGCGCCATCTTCGCCGGCATGATCCCTTCGGCCCGCTTCGTCACCGTCACCATCCTCACCCTCAACGCCGGACTGTTCCTCATCACCGTCCTGGCCAGCATGAAGGCCGGCAACTCCGGCGGATTCATGGGCCTGGATTCGGTCACGCTCACCCTTTTCGGCGCTTCACGGCCCGATTACGTCTTCCTCGGCGGCCAATGGTGGCGCCTCATCACCGCCGGGTTCCTGCACGGCGGCCTCATGCACATCGCCTTCAATACCTGGGCACTGATGGACGTCGGCGCCCATGCCGAGGAGATCTACGGCCAGCGCCGCATGGTCGTCATCTACATCCTGTCCACCATCGGCGGCTTCCTGGCCTCCTGCATCTGGACCCGCTCGGTCTCCATCGGCGCCTCAGCCGGATTGTTCGGACTCATCGGCGCCATGATCGCCTTCAGCGTCACCCACAAAGGCAGCATGGAAGCCGCCATGGTCCGCGCCTTCTACGTCCGCTGGGCCATCTACGGCCTGCTCATGGGCCTGCTCCCGTTCTTCCGCATCGACAACGCCGCCCACATCGGCGGCCTCGCCTCCGGCTTCGTCATCGCCTACATCACCGGCACACCGCGCCTCATCGAAACCTGGCACGAAAAACTCTGGCAGGCCGCCGCCGCGCTCTCGCTCGCCCTGGCCGGCTTCAGCTTTTTCAAGATGATCACCTATATGCTCAGCGTCTCGCCGCCCGCCGGCTAGGCGCCCTTGCGCCCGCATCTTGCTGAAGATACTGGATCTTCCGGGTCCGGATTTAAGTTGCTGAAAATGCGTGGCCCAAGACGCTTGACCAACTGAATCCTTCCCTGCTACAGTTGCATCTAGGACATAAAGAGTCCGAGATACGACGATGCTCAAGCTGACCAAAAAGGCCGACTACGGATTGATCAGCCTCAAGCACCTGGCTCTGCTCGAAAGCGGGCGCACGGCCTCGGCGAAGGAGATCGCCGAAGCCTACCGCATTCCCGCCCCGATCCTGGCCAAAGTGCTTCAGAAACTGGTCCGCCACGGCTTCCTGGTCTCCGAACAGGGCGCCAACGGCGGCTACCGCCTGTCGAAGGACCCCGCCATGATGACCACCCTCGAGGTGATCCGCGCCATCGACGGGCCCATCATCCTGACCAACTGTTTCACTGAACACGGCGAATGCGAACTCGCGGGCAATTGCTCGGTCCGCGAACCGCTCCGCAAAGTCCACGAAGGAATCCTAAAGCTGCTCGACAGCATCACCATTCATGACCTCTCCGACGACACCGACCAGGAACCGCGCGTCCCTGGGCCAGGCCCGCTGAAGAGCTTCACGGTGCTGCACAGCTAAGCAATGGCGAGAGGCGACGAAAATATCATGTTGAAATTCCCGATCTACCTGGACAACCACGCGACCACGCCCATGGACCCGCGCGTCTTCGAGGCCATGAAGCCTTACTTCATCGACCTGTTCGGCAACGCCGCCAGCCGCAACCACAGCTTCGGCTGGGTAGCCGAAGAGGCGGTCGAGAAGGCTCGCAAACAGATCGCCTCGCTCATCGGCGCAACGGCCAAGGAGATTGTCTTCACCTCCGGCGCCACTGAATCAAATAACCTCGCCCTCAAGGGCGTCGCCGAAATGTACTCGCAGCGCGGCAACCATATCATCACCGCCGCCACCGAACACAAGGCCATCCTGGACACCTGCAAGCGCCTGGAAAAGCACGGCTGCCGCGTCACCTACCTGCCGGTCCGCCCCGACGGCCTCGTCGACCTCGACCAGCTCCGCGACGCCATCACGGATCAGACCATCCTGGTCTCGATCATGTACGGCAACAACGAAATCGGCGCCGTCCAGCCGATGCGCGAGATCGGCGCCATCTGCAAGGAGCGCGGTGTGCTCCTCCATTCAGACGCCACCCAGGCCGTCGGCAAGATCCCGGTCTCGGTCATCGGCGACAACATCGACCTGATGAGCTTCTCGGGCCACAAAATGTACGGCCCCAAGGGCGTCGGCGCCCTCTACGTCCGGCGCCGCAACCCGCGCGTCCAGCTCACCGCACAGATGGACGGCGGCGGCCACGAACGCGGCATGCGCTCGGGCACGCTCAACGTCCCCGGCATCGCCGGACTCGGCGCGGCCGCTGAACTCTGCCAGCAGCTCATGCCCCAGGAGATGGCCGAACACGCCGCCATGCGCGACCGTCTGAAAGACCGCCTCATGGCCGAACTCGACGAAACCTACATCAACGGCACCATGGAACACCGCCTGCCGCACAACCTCAACATCAGCTTCGCTTACGTTGAAGGCGAGAGCCTGCTGATGGGCATCAACGACATCGCCGTCAGCTCCGGCTCGGCCTGCACCTCGGCCACGCTCGAACCCAGCTACGTCCTCAAGGCCCTCGGCGCGGGCGACGATCTGGCCCACTCGTCGATTCGCTTCGGAATCGGCCGCTTCAACACCAACGAGGAGATCGACTTCACCGCCCAGAAAGTGATCGATGTCGTCAGAAAGCTGCGCGAGCTGTCGCCCCTCTACGAAATGGTGAAAGAGGGCATCGATCTGACCAAGGTCGAGTGGACGGCGCACTAGCAGCAACGGCTTTTCAACCAGCAGTACGAGACTTCAAGTCAAAGGGGATTCGACACACATGGCTTACTCTGACAAGGTCCTGGACCACTACAACCACCCGCGCAACGTCGGCAGCTTCGACAAGAAAGACCCCGGCGTCGGCACCGGCCTGGTCGGCGCGCCCGAATGCGGCGACGTCATGAAGCTGCAGATCAAGGTCAACTCGGACACCGGCGTCATCGAGGACGCCAAGTTCAAGACCTTCGGCTGCGGCTCGGCCATCGCCAGCTCGTCGCTCGCCACCGAGATGCTCAAGGGCAAGACCATCGACCAGGCGCTGGAAATCAAGAACACCGAGATCGTCAACGAACTCGCCCTGCCGCCGGTCAAGATCCACTGCTCGGTGCTCGCCGAGGACGCCATCAAGGCCGCCATCAACGACTACAAGGCCAAGAACGGCGCGCCGGCTCCGGCCGCCGCCAAGGCTTAAGATGGAAGGGGGCGGGCCCGTCAGCGCCTGCCCAGCCAGGAGTCGTCAGCGCCCATGCCATCGATTAACGTCACCGACAAGGCGGTCGAGAAGATCCGCGCCGCGTTCGCCAAACAGGGCGTCTCAGGCGGTCTGCGTCTCGGAGTGCTCGGCGGCGGCTGCTCGGGCCTGAGCTATCAGTTCAAGTTCGACACCCGGCCGCGCCCGACCGACCTTATCTTCGACTTCAGCGGCGTCCAGGTCTTCGTCGATCCCAAGTCGATGGTCTTTCTCGACGGCATGACGCTCGACTATAAAGAGTCGATCATGCAGTCCGGCTTCGCCTTTGAAAACCCGCACGCCACCAAGAGCTGCGGCTGCGGCACCTCGTTCTCGGCCTGAGAGGAGGCGCGCCCGTGTCCCACTCCAAGGAAGAACACCACTGTTGGAACTGCGGCGAACACTCGCCCAGCCAGCGCGCCGCCCGGTCGCTTTTTTGCCAGTTCTGCAACACCCTCCAGGCCCCTTCGCCCGACTACTACCGCTTCTTCAGCCTGCCCAAAACGCTCGCCATCGACGACGAAGCGCTCCAGCAGACCTTCTATCAGATGAGCCGTCTGCTGCATCCTGACCGCTACGGCCGGCGGCCCGAACGCGAACGCACCTATTCGCTCGAAGCCACGGCCATCCTCAACGACGGTTACCGCGTTCTCAAGGATCCCGTCCGCCGCGCCGAATACGTCCTTCGCGAAAACGGCTTCCAGGTGGGCGAGCAGCGCTCAAACGAAGTCCCGGCCGAGCTTCTCGAAGAGGTCTTCGAGCTGAACATGATGCTCGACGAACTCAAGGCCGGCGACGGCGGCGTCATCGCTCAACTCGAGGAGGCCCGAGGCCGCTTCCTGGCCATGCTCGATTCGATCGACACCGAACTCGACGACGAGTTCCGCTCTCATGACGCCGCCTCCGGCGACGACGCCCGCATGGCCTCGCTCACCGCCATCCGCGGCATCCTGCACCGCCGGCGCTACATCCGGAACCTCGTCGACGAGGTCGACCGGCAACTCACCTCCCGCAACGCCTGACACCGGACCGGCGGCGGTCTTTCGGAGATATCAGATGGATCTCTTTCAAATCGACTTCGGCAGCCAGGCCGGCAAAAAGGTGCTCGGCATCGACCTCGGCACCACCAACTCCCTGGTCGCCTTCATGGACCTCACCGGCCCCGTCGTCATCCCCGACGCCGCCGGCCGCAACATGGTCCCCAGCATCGTCAGCTTGAGCGACGACGGCCACTCCTATATTGTCGGCGACGAAGCCCGCGCCCGCCTCATCACGCGGCCCGGCCACAGCGTCTATTCCGTCAAACGCCTGATGGGCCGCGGCGCCGCCGACATCGCGGACGAAGTTAAACTCTTCCCGTTCAAGATCGCCGAAGGCTCGGAAAGCGTCCTGCGGCTGCGCATGGGCGACCGTACGCTCACCCCGCCCGAAGTCTCGGCCCAGGTCCTCCGCCGTCTCAAGGCCAACGCCGAAGCCTACCTCGGCGAACCCGTCTCGCAAGCCGTCATCACCGTCCCGGCATATTTCAACGACGCCCAGCGCCAGGCCACCAAGGACGCCGGCCGCATCGCCGGCCTTGAAGTCCTCCGCCTTGTCAACGAGCCGACGGCCGCTTCTCTGGCCTATGGCCTCGACAAGCGCCATGAGGGCGTCATCGCCGTCTACGACCTCGGCGGCGGCACGTTCGACATCTCGATCCTGCGGCTGCATGAAGGCATCTTTGAAGTCCTCGCCACCAACGGCGACACCCATCTGGGCGGCGACGATATCGACAACCGGCTGCTGGCCATCGCCATCGAGGACGCGTCCTCTGAATGGGGCCGTGATATCTCCTCGATTGGCGAGGCCGTGCAGACCTTCCGCCAGGCCGTCATCCGCGCCAAGGAAGCCCTGTCGTTCACTCCCGAAGCCTCGATAGAAGTCAGCTACGGCGGCAAGACCTATCAACGGTCGCTCACCCGCGATCACCTCGAAGCGCTCATCAAGGACATCGTGGACCGGACGCTGGCGCCCTGCCGGCAGGCCCTGCGCGATTCGGGCCTGGGTCCGGATCAGATCGACGAAGTCGTCCTGGTCGGCGGATCGACGCGCATCCCGCTCGTCCGCCAGGCCGTCCGCAACCTGTTCAAGTCCGAGCCGCATACGGACCTGAATCCCGACGAAGTGGTCGCCCTCGGCGCGGCCGTGCAGGCGGCGATTCTGTCGGGCGAGGTCCAGGACCAGCTTCTGCTCGACGTCACGCCGCTGTCGCTCGGCATCGAGACCATGGGCGGCGTGGTCACCAAACTGATCCACCGCAATTCGACCATCCCGGCCTCGGCCAGCGAGGTCTTCACGACTTCGGTGGACGGCCAGAAGCACGTGCTGATTCACGTGCTGCAGGGCGAACGCGAACTGGTGAAAGACTGCCGCTCGCTGGCCCGCTTCGACCTCAAGGACATCGACCCCCTGCCCGCCGGCATGACCCGCATCGAGGTGCGTTTCCTGATCGACGCCAACGGCATCCTGGCCGTCAGCGCGCGAGACGTGCGCACGGGCAAGGAGCAGTCGGTCGAGGTCAAACCCAGCTACGGGCTGACCGACGAACAGGTCGACGCCATGGTCAAGGAAAGCTTCGAAAAGGCCGAGGAAGACTTCCGGGCACGGCAGGTCCGTGAAGCCCGCGTCGAGGCCGATACCATCCTCTCCGCCGTCGAAAAGGCCAAGGCCAACGACGCCTGGCTGGCGCTCGCCGGCGAAGAACGCGGCGCCGTCGATCTGGCCGTCAACCATCTGCTGGCCGTTTATCACTCCGGCGACCACCGCCTGATTCTCGATCACATCGCCAAGCTCGACCAGGCCACCGTCCGGCTGGCCGAAACCATGATGAACTCGGCCGTCCAGGACGCGCTGAAAGGGACAAAGATCTAATGGAACTCAACTGGACCGACTCGGAATCCATCGGCATCGAACTCTTCGAGAGGTTTCCCGATCTCGACCCGCTCAAAGTCCGCTTCACCGACCTCCACAAGATGGTCGTCGAAATTGAAGGTTTCGCCGGTGATCCCCAAGCCTCGAATGAATCCAGGCTCGAGGCCATCCAGATGGCCTGGTACGACGAGTGGAACGACAACCAGTAAGCCGCCGGACCGGGTGCAAGGGCGTCGGCGAAACAGCGCCCGCTGGCGCTGAGGCAACCCCGCCGCGCCCGCGGCTGCGCTTCCGAAACAGGTTGGCGTGCGCTGGAGGGTGAATCCTCCGCGCCGGAACGGCAGATCCGCGCATCAAAAGGCTAAGTATGCCGAAGCAGAATTCCGTTTCCCTGCCCTACTCGGAGGTGACGCCCAAGGCGGCCTACCTCTCACGCCGGGATCTGATAAAGACCGCCGCGCTGCCCCTGGCGGCGTTTCAAGCCGGGGCGGCGACGAAACTCAGCGGCTATAAGAAGAGCGGTTTCAGCACCTCGGAGAAGCAGACTCCCTATAACGCCATCACGACCTACAACAACTACTACGAGTTCGGCCTCGACAAGGACATGCCCGCGGTGAACGCGCGGAACTTCAAGACCTCGCCTTGGACGATCCGGATCGACGGCGAGGTGGCCAAAGAGAAGACGATTGACTTCGACGCGCTGATGAAACTGGCGCCGCTCGAAGAGAGGGTCTACAGGCTGCGGTGCGTGGAAGGCTGGTCGATGGTGGTGCCGTGGATCGGATTCCCGCTGAGCGCGCTGATCAAGGCCGCCGAGCCGGCCTCGAAGGCGAAGTTCGTCCAGTTCGAAACCTACTTCGACCTGAAACAGATGCCCGAGGCGCGCTACGCAGGCCTGCCGTTCCCTTATATCGAAGCGCTCAGGATGGACGAGGCGATGCACCCGTTGACGATCCTCTCGGCCGGACTGTACGGCGAAACAATGCCAAACCAGAACGGAGCGCCGGTGCGTCTGGTTGTGCCCTGGAAGTACGGGTTCAAGAGCGTCAAGTCGATTGCGCGGATCAGGTTCACCGAGAAGAAGCCGCTGACCACCTGGACGATCGCCAACCCCCGCGAATACGGCTTCCAGGCCAACGTGAACCCTGAAGTGGACCACCCGCGGTGGTCGCAGGCGCGCGAGCGGCGGATCGGCGAATTCGGCAAGCGCGACACGCTCAAGTTCAACGGCTACGCCGATCAGGTGGCATCGCTTTACGGCGGGCTGGACCTGAGGAAGAATTACTGAAAAGGCCCCCGAACCGATGCGGCGGGCACTGAACACCGGCTGGGCGAAGGCGGCGGCGTTTGCCGCGCTCTCGACGCCGGCGGTGTGGATGGCCTGGCAGGGTTACCGCGACGAACTGGGCCCGAACCCGATCGAGGCGATCACCAGAGGCACGGGCATCTGGACGCTTCGGGTGCTGCTCATCTCGCTCGCCATCACGCCGGCGCGGAAACTGCTGGGATTGCCCGAACTGATCCGCTTCCGGCGCTTGGCGGGTCTGTTCGCGTTCTTTTATGCGACGCTGCATCTGTTCACTTACCTGTGGCTGGACAAGTTCTTTGCGTGGCCCGAGATCTGGCAGGATGTCGTCAAAAGGCGGTTCATCACGGCCGGGATGCTGGCATTTGCGTTGCTTGTCCCGCTGGCGGCGACGTCGACCGCCGGCTGGATCCGCAGGCTCGGCGGGCGGCGCTGGCAGGCGCTGCACAGGCTCGTTTACATCAGCGCCATCGCCGGCGTGGTGCATTACCTGTGGCTGGTGAAGGCCGGGGTCATCAAGCCCGGCATCTATGCCGCGGCGCTGGGCGTACTCATGGCCTGGCGCGCGTTGGACTGGTTCCGGAGGCGGCGGGCGTGATACGACAGAGGTCATGGACCTCTACCGCGTAGCCACCCTGCAGATGGAATCGACGCCCGGCGACAAGGCGGCGAACCTCGCCAAGATCGACCGTTATGCCGCCCAGGCCGCGGCTCAGGGAGCGCGCCTCATGCTCGCGCCCGAGTGTTCCGTCACCGGCTATTGGTTCCTGCGCAACCTGCCGCACGACGGCTTCGCCGCTCTCGCCGAACCCGTGCCCAGCGGCGGGACGACGCAGGCCTTGATCGGGATTTCCCGGCGGCACGGGATCTCAGTCGGCGCCGGATTCATCGAGCGCGGCGCGGATGGCAGGTTCTACAAGCCCTATGTGGTGGCGATGGAGGACGGCCGCATCGCTGTGCACAGGAAGTTGCACGCCTTCGTCCATCCGAGCCTGACCTGCGGCGACAGCTTCACCGTTTTCGAACTGCCCGGCGGGCTGAAGGCGGGCATCCTGATCTGCTACGACTGCAACCTGGTGGAAAACGTGCGGATCACTGCCCTCATGGGGGCCGAGGTGCTGCTGGCGCCGCACCAGACCGGCGGCTGCGCGGGCAGGAACCCGCATCAGATGGGGGTGATCGACGCCGCGCTTTGGCATAACCGGCGCAACGACCCGGAGGCGATCGAGCGCGAGATCCTGGGCGACAAAGGGCGCGGCTGGCTCATGCGCTGGCTGCCCTCGCGCGCCCACGACAACGGCATCTTCCTCGTGTTCTCAAACGGCATCGGCGTTGACGACGACGAGATCCGGACGGGCAATGCGATGGTGCTGGACCCCTACGGACGCATCCTGGCCGAATCGAGGAAGGCGGACGAGGATCTGGTGGTGGCCGATCTGGACCTCTCGCTGCTGAAGCAGGCCACGGGACGGCGGTGGCGTCGGTCGCGCAGGCCCGAACTCTACGGGCGGCTGTGCGAGGCCACCGGCGACGAACGTTCGACGCGTGAGTTGAAGTTCGAGGAGTAGCGGCTACTGCGCCGCGGGCTCGACGAAGACGATGGAGGATTCGGCCGATGCCAGGCGGAAGTCAGTGTTCTCCATGCTCATCGTCACCGTCCGGCCGTAGCCGAAAAGCACCCGCAAACCGAACTCGGTGCCGTAGGTGGCGGGGAACCAGAGCCCGCCGGCCACCTTGCGGTAAGTGAGGCTGAATCCAAGCTGTTTCAGGTTGATGCCGAAGACGACCTTGACCCAGCCGGGAATCACGTTGCTCATCGTCGTGGCGACGCTCAAAGGCTGGAACTCTTCCGGATCGATCAGCACCGTGCCCGACCACGGGCGCCCGCAGTCTTCCTCGCAGGCGTCGTCCTTGGCGCGCTTGCGCGGCGAGAAGGCGAGTCGGATGGCGCGGACGCCGGCGACGTTCTGGTAGCCGTCGAAGCGGAAGTCGTAGTGGCGCTGCTCGGCCGGTGTCAGCGGGAAGAGGTCGCGCGAGATGCCGTCGCGGGACTTTTTGTCGTTCACCAGATCGTCGGTGACCGACTCGGCGAGTTCGCCGTCCAGGTCCACGTTCTTGTGGCGGAACTTCGGATCCGAGTAAGGATGGAGCTTGCCGCCCTTTTCATACAGTCCTTCCAACTTGTCGAGTTGCTTTTCGGTACCCTTGTCCGTGGGCGTGACGGTGTAGAACCGCTTCTCTTCGCGGGCGAGCCTGCCGCCGCCGCGCAGCAGGCGCGTGCGGACCGATTGCTGGTAGACGATGCGGGCGCGGGCCTCTTCGGTCTTCTCTTGATTGCCGGCGACGCGGGCGAGGATTTCGTCGAGGGCGATGGGCGGCGGCGCCGGTTCGGAGGGTGGCGCGAGCAGCAGCACGAAGGCGAGAACGGGCATCTGCAACTAAGACGGATGAGATGGTCCGGAGTTTCCCGCCGCGCTGTCGTTTGCCGGCCCTGGGGAGGCGCTAACCTGGAACCGGAGGGATGCGGAACGCGTCCCGGTGCTTGTATCCATGAACGAATCACGTGCGGCTAAATTGCGATTGAGAGCCGGCAGCGCCCTGTTGCTGACGGCGGCGGCGCTGGTGTGCGGATTGCCGGCGCGTGCGGCCGGCGATTGGAAAAGGGCCTCGTTTCCGGACTGGTCCGACGATCTGGTGATCAAACTGGTGACCGATTCGCCCTGGTCCAGGCCGTTGAACGTGCGCCTGGCCTGGCGCAAGGACGCCCCGCGGCCGTTCACTCCGAATGATGTGCCGGGCGTGAACCGCTCGCCCACCGCCCAGCCGGGCATGATCCAGGGGGGCAGCCCCTTGGGCGGGATCGGGGCTAAGAAGCCGAAGATGCCGGGCGACGCCGGCATCATCGTCCGTTGGGCCTCGGCGCTGCCTATCCGTCAGGCCAAGGCTTTGTATCGGCAGCGTGAAGAGAAGCTGCCATTGCCGAAAGCCACGGAACTCATCGCCCCGCGCGGCGGCGGCTATGTCCTCGAACTGCACGGCGTGCCCGCCGAGGTTGCTCACCAGGGCCCGGAAACCGTGGCCGACATCGCCCGCCAGTCGGTCATCATGCGCACGAAGACGGGCCGCATACTCAGGCCCATCCGGGCCGAGGCGCGAGTGAATGCGCTGTCGCTGACCATCCTGGTGACGTTCTCCGATACCGAACCGGTGACGCTGTCCGACCGCGAGGTGGAGGTCACCGGCGACTTGCAGATCTTCAAATTCAGGGCGAGTTTTCCGGTCGCCCCCATGGTCTACCTCGGCAACCTGGAAATGTGACCGCCGCCTGTTGCCACCGCCGCCACTCCTGCTATCGTGGAAAGTTCGTGAGCCGCATTCCGCAGTAGCGAGGAGAGAAGCCCGTGAAAGTCGTAGCAGGTGTCGATCTGGGCGGAAACGCCATCAATTACACGCTGATTACTGAAGACGAGCAGTTCCTGATCGAGGGGCTGTGCGAGCACCCGGCACGGTCCAAGGAGGGCCCGGCAATCTGTTTGCAGCAGATCTCGGACGGCCTGGACATCGCCGTCGCCAAGGCGGGTATCGCGCTGGCCGATGTGGCCGTGGCGGGATTGGACACGCCGGGTCCGGCGAGCGCGACGGGCGTGTTGAGCGCCAAGGGATCCACCAACTTCGTCCATGCCGATTGGGCCGGTTTCGACATCCGCGCGGGCCTCGAAGCGCGCCTGGGCAAGCCGGTGGTGTATCTGAACGACGGCAACTCCGGCGCTCTGTGGGGCCATTTCGCGCTGTTCGGCGCATCGAGCGGCAAGACGTCGATATCGGCCATCGTGGGCACGGGCCTCGGCGGCGGCGTGATCATTGAGGACATGGTGGTGAAGGGCCGCAAGGGCTTCGGCGGCGAACTGGGCCACGTGCTGATCCCGTATCAGAGCATCAAGGGCATCGAGGGCCTCCATCCTGAGTGCAACTGCGGCCGCACCGGCGACCTCGAAGCGCTGTGCTCGCTCACCGCCATCGAAAAGAGCTTCCTGCCGTACTTCCTGGCGAAGCACCCGGATCATGAACTGGGCAAGCTCGGAGACCTGCACAAGGCCGCGAAACTGGTCCGCGGCATGGCCGAGCGCGGCGACCCCATGTGCCGCGACATCTTCCGCGTCCAGGCCCACGCGCTCGGTCTGTTCTTCGACGAGATGGTGAACACGTTTGATCCCGACGCCCTCATCGTCGGCGGCGGCGCCATCGAGACCGGCAAGGCGTTCCAGGATTGGTTTGTCTCCGAGATCCACGCCGGCATGCCCGTGCAGCGCGCCGAGCAGGCCGACATCCCCGTCCACATCATGCCGAACGGCGACACCGCCGGCGCCCGCGGCGCGGCCATCGAAGCTTTGAAACTGCTGCGCCGGGGCGGCCTGGCCTAGTTCATGGCCTTCCCCGGCGGCGCGGGGACCTGTGCCGCAATCAGAGAGGGAAGGCGTTTGAATCGACAGCGGTCCTTATTCGCCGCGCATGCTCCGGACCAGGTCAACCACGGCCTTCATGCCCTTGCCCAGTCCGGCGTTGCCGATGCCGCGGTCACGCGAAAAACGGCGATCCTGTTACTGGACACGGATGGCGGCGAGGCCGCCGTCGATCTCGAAAACGAGTCTGTCCCTGGTTTCGGCGCCGAGACGGCGGCGCGGTTCAACCGGGATTATGACCTGGCCCTTGGAGGTGAGCTTGCTTTCGATCGGCATGGCCCTTCCTCACAGCATTGTCTCTCTCCTCACCTGTCTCTCCACAGGATTCCTTTCGCGGCTGCGGGCGCGCCACGGGAAATCCAAGCGCGCCCGGCGATTGGCTGCTAAGCTTGGGTCACCATGTCAGCCAACACTGGAGACAAAGCGCGGTTCCACCGCAACCGCAAACGCAAGGCCGCCAAGCGGCTGTTGCTGGCCGCGCTGCGCCTCGCCGCCGCGGCCCAATTGCCGGCCCGCCCGGCAGCCTAGTTCCCCGACGCGCACTCCGGATCGTCCCGTCCCTATAGTCTTCGAAAACCGTTCAAGACCGGCGCGGGATGGCCGTGTGTGTCCACGCTGTTTCGTATGGGAAGCGGCGGTGCGGCAGCATGGCGCCCGGCGAGTGGCCTTCGCCATCGATCGCTGACTACTCGAAGAAGGGTTCGCCGGCCTTGCGGTATTTCCAGGCGACATCGAGGTCGACTTCGATGCCGAGGCCGGGCGCATTGGGGACGGTGATCCGGCCATCGCGGATCATGGGGCCGTCCGCGGCCTTCACCAGTTCATCGAAAAACGGCACCGACGCCGCGTGCCACTCCAGCGCCAGCAGGTTGGGCGTGGCCGCGCAGAGATGGACGCCGGCCATTGTACCGAGGGGTCCGCTGATGTTGTGCCAGGTGAGGTTGACGTAGTGCATGTCGGCGAGGTCGGCCAGTTTGCGGCCTTCCCAGAGGCCGATCTTCTGGACGTCGGGCGCGAGAACGCGCAGGCCGCCTTCGACGATGAGGCGTTGGAAATCGGTGCGCAGGAAGTGGTTTTCACCGGTGGCGATGCGGGTGTGGGTGGCGCGCTGGACCTGTCCGATGGCCGGGATGTTCTCGGGCGGGATGGGGTCTTCGAGCCACAGCAGGCGGCTGGGCTCGACGGCGCGGGCGAGTTCGATGGCCGCGGCGACGCCGTAGTTCCAATGGCAATCCACCGCCAGACCCATCTCCATGCCCACTGCGTCGCGGACGGCGCTGACCAGCGCGGCGGCGAAATCCACCTCCGCCGGGCCGAGGTCGCGGTTGTATTCGTCGGTCTCGTAGGGCGTCGGGACATCGACGTCGAACTTCAACATCCGGAAGCCGCGCCCGGCCATGGTGCGGGCGCGGGCGGCGTACTGTTCGGGTCCGAGCGATTCCTTTTTCGATGCGTCCCAGCCGTGGTGCTTGATGCTGATGACGGCGTCGCCCTGATCGTCGCCGGGGCCCATCCAGCCGGGCCGGCGGGGCTTGAGCATGGGGCTGATGGATTCGAGCGCCTCGCCGCCGTGGCAATCGGCGTAGACGGTGACGCGGTCGCGGTACTTGCCGCCGAGGATCTGCCAGACGGGCATGCGGTAGCGCTTGCCCAGCAGATCCAGCAGCGCGGTCTCGATGCCGCCGATGGCGTGATAGACGATGCCGGGGGCGCAGTAGATGGTGGACGCCTTCATGCGGCGGATGAGGCGGTCGATGGAAGTGGGATCCTCGCCGGCGAGGATCTCGTTGAACTGGCCGATGACGGCGGTGAGGCCGGGCGCGACGAAGGCTTCGCCGTAGCCGGTGATGGATTCGTCGGTCTCGACGCGGACGAGGGTCCAGTCGAAATTGGCTTCAACGACGGCGGTCGAGATACGTGTGATCTTCACAGTGCTTTAACTTATCAGGAATTGGGCGGGCCGATAGCGGCCAGAGACGGTCAGGGCAGTTCGGCCGGGGCGTCGACGGCGAAGCAATGCTCGCCCTTGGGATGGATGCGGAAGACGCCGCCGCGCATCCCTTCCGGCAGCAGGGTGGTGTCAGTCTCGAAGACGGCGCAGAGTTCATAACGGGCGCCGGCGACGGGCCTGTAGCGGTAGGGGACGCCGGTGGCCGGATCCTTGAGCCGCAACCCTGCGCTCTCGGGCCAATCGGTGAGCGACGCCGGCAGCGCCTGGTCCTGTCCGCGGGTGGCGACCCAGCGGCTCCTGATCATTTTGGCGATGGATTCCAGATCGCGGCTGCGGCGCTGGTCGGAGAGGGCAAGGCGTTGAGATGCCGGCGAACCGAATTTTGCAAAAGACAGGCCGAGGGTGAGCAGGACAAAGGCGGTGGATGCGGCCAGACCGGCTCTTGCGTACCGGCGCAAGCGGGCGGTGCGGTCATCGCCAGAGGCCTGCACGGAACCCAGGAAGTGCCAGAAGACGCCACCGGCGATCAGAAACACCACGGCGCACTTGGAGAGGAACCGCGCGGTGATCGAACTTTGAAGAAACTGCGAGACAAAGACGACGAGGTCTCCGATGACTGTGCCGGCGGCCAGAAAGAGGGCGAGATAAACAAGCCAGCGGCGGATGGAGGAATCGGCCGTGGATTCTCCTGATGTGAGTTCCCGATACAGGCGGCCGAAGACCAGCAGGCAGATGGGGAAGGCGACCAAAACCTGAGCAAGGTTGAACGCCATGCCGGCAACCGGGTCGCCGAATACCTGTGAGCCGGGATCGGGGAACGAGAGATCGATCAGGGTAAACCAGAGCGATCCGGCGGCAATGCACCAGACCGCCAAAGTGACCAGCGCGAGCAGATGGAGATAGGCCTCCTTCGGGCCGCCGATCGAGACGGGACGCGAAGGCACGGCCATGCCGGTAGCAGCCTCGAAGTGGGCGGACAATGCGGCGACCGCCTGTTTTTCCGACCAGCCCGCGTTGCGCAGGATGGCAATCATGGTTGGGCCATCGGCGCCGTTTCTGACGAGCGAGGCGACGAACTCCGCAGACTGGGCTGGTTCCATGGCTGCAACCTCCATCCGCAACCGCGTCCGGGCGGAGAGGCGGATGCCATCCCTGCGGACGCGACGCTAGGTGAATTCTACGTTTGTGGACGCGGCAATGCAAGGCCCGATCCGCCCCTATTCGGGGGGGTAGCGCCGGTTGAGGGATCGTGGAGATTACTTGAAACGGATGGACCGGAGATCGCCCGTGGAGCGCAGCGCGGTGTCGGGTTGGGCGTCGTGGCCGAAGATGGCGGGCCGCCGAGGGGATTGGGGACCGCAGGTGAAGTTCATGTTGTCAGGCAGATCGAGACCCGCCGTCTGCTTCACCGAGATGCGCGCCATGCCGCCTGGACCATCGACCACAAGCACCGGCACGCGGCCCGCGCAATCCACCTCCACCAGCCGCCCTTCGACGGACGCCGCCCCCTGGCGCTGCTTCCAACCCTCAGGCGTGACCGTCGCCGGCCCCGCGGCCTTCCGCGGCGGAGCAAGGGCGTCGATGTCGGCCATCAGTCCTTCTGCCATTGCGCGCTCCCTGGGGCGGCGGGCGCGCTTGAGCGCCTCGGCCGCGGCCGCCCGGGCCTCGTCCTTGCGCCCGGCCTTGAGCAGGGCGCGCCCATAGGCCTCCCACATCCAGGAGCGGGATTGGGCGGATCGGGCGGCCCTCGCCAGGGCGTCCACGGCATCCCCGCCATGGAGGGCCGAACCGAGGATGAACCAGGCTTCGGCCCGTTCCGGATCCAGTTCCACGGCCCGGCGCGCGGCCCTGATCCAGCCTTCCCCGCCGCCCTCGCCATCGCGCAGCAGGATGGCGTATTCAAACCACATCCGCGCGTCCATGCTCCCGGCCCGCGCGGCGGCGTCCATCAACCGCAAGGCCTCTTTGCGGTCGCCCCGGCGCAGCGCCACCATCGCCATCCGGCTGTGGCCGTCCGGGCCGCGGCCGGCGGCGGCCAGGGCCTTTTCATAACGGCGCTGGGATTCGCTCTGTGAGCCGGTCACGCTTGCCAATTCGCCGAGCAGCAACTCGCTGTCGAAAGCGCCGAGAGCCGTTTCGCCCGCCGCATGCGGCGGCGGCCAGCTTTGCTCAACCCAGCCGCGCGCCGCGCCTCCAGGCCCCACCGCCGCCTGCGCGCGGCCAATCAGCGTGTCCACGCCGGCGCCATAGACAAGCCGGAAGGCCGTGCCGGAGTCCTCACCCCCGGCCAGCAACGCGCCGAGCCGCTTGATCCTGTCCATTCCACCATCCGCCGTCAGATGGCGCACCAGCAGCCAGGAACGCGCGTAGAACAGCGCCTGGTCCACCTCCTGGCGGCCGTCGCCGAGATCGCTCTCCCTGAAGCCACTGGAGCCTGAGAGCAATTCAAGCAGCGCCGGAATCGGCGCTGAACGCCACTGGCGGTTCATGGCGGCGTTGACGTCCATCGCCGACCAGTATTCGGCCAGCCCTTCGTTCAGCCATGCCGGCGCCAGGCTCAATCCGGCCTGATCGTTGAGCACGTGGACCACTTCGTGCCGCAGCCGCCGTACCGCATCCGCTCCGGCATGAACGACGATCCAGGTCGAGTCGCCCTGCCGCTGGAAGAAGCCCTTCGAATAGCCGTCGCCACGGAACTGCCGGAAGTCCGATTCGCTGGCGAAATAGACGACGCTCATCGGCGGCGGCGCGGGATCCAGTCCGTAGTAACGGGCGCAGGCGGCGTGGAATCGTAGCGTCTCCGCCAGAATCCGCCCGGCCATGCCGCGGCCGGCGTCGGTATGGACCTCGACGCCGCCCCATGCCGCGCGCGTCCACGCCGCCCCGGCCGCGCACTGGGCGGCCAGCGCCAACACAACGGCCGGAAGCAACTGTTTCAACCCCATGACATTTTCGCCGCGCCTCAATCGGGCCGATAGAAAACTTCGATTGGACCGCGCGCACGCCTGAAACTATCCTACAATCAGCGATGGCGTCAGTACTCACAATGGAGCCAAACACTCAACAAGTCACCCTGCTGCACCGCATCAGCAGCATTGTCAGCTCCCACCGCGGCGTGGACGAGATGCTGGGCGAAATCGTCGGCCTCACGGTCCAGGTGACCGCCTGCGACGCCTGCCTGGTTTATTTGCTCGACGCCGGCTCGGGCGATGTCGTTCTCCGGGCGTCGCAGGTCCCCCACGCCGGCGAGATCGGCCACCTTTCCATTCAAAGCGGCGAGGGCATCACCGGCTGGGTTGTGGAGCATAAAAGCGTCGTCGTCCTGCCGAACAACGCCGCATCCGATCCCAGATTCATCCGGCTGCCCGGATTGGTCGAGGACACCTACGAAGCGTTCTGCTCGGTGCCGCTCGTCAGTGGCGGAGACGTCATCGGCGTCGTCAACGTCCACCACCGCGAACCCCACGATTACAGTTCCGAGGCGATCGGACTGCTCACCTTCATCGGCGAACAGATGGGCGGCGCCATCGCCCGCGCACGCCTGATGGACGAAAACGCCCGCCTCCACGAGGAAACCCTCGAAATGAAACGCCAGCTCGAAACCAGGAAGCTGGTGGAACGGGCCAAAGGCATCCTGCAGTTCAAATACAGCCTGTCCGAGGAAGAGGCCTATCTGCGGCTCCGCAACGAGAGCCGCCGCCTGCGCCGCCCCATGAGAGACCTGGCCGAGGCCATCATTCTCACCGAGGATCTGGCCCGCAAGTCCGGCGAGCCGGGATCGCTCGAACGCGAAGTGGAAGGCGATTGAAACCCCGGCTGGTGTTCACCCCGTGCGGCTCGAAGCTGTTCCGCCTCGCCGGGCGGGCTGTTGGGCTAACCTGTTAAGTTGAACGACTTCGAGCCCTTTTTTCGCAATCCTCACCTGTTAACCCTGGCGGGGAACTTCTGGAAACGCGCCATCGACGAACCCCGCTTCCCCACCCGCGAAGTCCTCTATGAAACCGAACCCGGCACCACCGTCATCGTGCATGAAAACCGCCCCGCCGGCCACGCCCGCGGTGAAGTCCTCCTGGTCCACGGCCTGGAAGGCTCCAGCCTCAGCGGCTACATGGTCTCGCTCGCCCAGGCCCTCTGCGAAAACGGCTTCGCCGCCCACCGCCTCAATATCCGCGGCTGCGGCGGTTCCGAACACCTCACCCCCACTCTCTACCACTCCGGCCTCACCGCCGACGCCCTCAGCGTCCTTCGCCAGATCCGCGTGAAATCCTCCGCCCCGCTGTTTCAGGCCGGCTTCTCGCTCGGCGGCAACCTGACCCTCAAACTCGCAGGCGAACTCGGCCCCTCCGCCGCCGGCCTGGTGACTGGCTTCATCGCCGTCTCCACGCCCATCGATCTCGCCGAATGCGTCCGCCGCCTCGACGCCCGCCAGAACATCCTCTACCAGCAGCGCTTCGTCCGCTCCCTGCGCCGGCGCTACCTCCGCCGCCATGCCGCCGATCCAGGGCGCTTCCCCCTCAACGCCATCAACCGCGTCACGACCATCTTCGGCTTCGACAACCAGTTCACCGCACCCCACTTCGGCTTCGGCACGGCGGCAAACTACTACAAAACCCAATCGGCTCTCAATTTCGTCGCCGCTGTCCGCGTTCCCACACTCGTCGTCCAGGCCATCGACGACCCACTGATCCCCTTCTCCCTGTTCTCCGACCCCCGCCTGGCCCACAACCCCTCCATCCGCCTCCGCGCCGTCGCCCACGGCGGCCACCTCGGCTTCATCAGCCGCAACAGGCCCCGCTTCTGGCTCGATCCCTTGATTATTCAATGGATCACGGAACAACTGGGTATGGCTCGCCGTCTAGTCAATTGATGAACTTCAAAGCCTCATTCGCCGAGGCATTTTGGATCGCGATGGCTTCGCTGCGGGCCTCCAAGCTCCGCAGCTTTCTTACTCTGCTCGGCATCATCCTCTCCACCACCACGCTCATCGCCGTCATGAGCGTCATCCACGGCATGAATCGCTACGTCGCCGACAAGA
Organism: Candidatus Solibacter sp.; assembly: GCA_013822245.1. GTDB lineage: Bacteria > Acidobacteriota > Terriglobia > Bryobacterales > Bryobacteraceae > PNKE01. Next base: position 24,793 of record PNKE01000012.1, on the reverse strand, counting down.
TCGCCGACCTCGGCGCCGGCGGCTTCGTCGTCGTTCGAATGGCGTTCTTCGGCGATTTCGACCCCAAGAAATTTCTCGAACTGCTTCGCAAAAACCCCCAACTCAAGGTCGAGGAGTTCGAGTTCATCAAGTCCCAGGCCACCCTGGTCCACGACATGGGCATGAGAAACTCCACCCGCGCCGACATCACCCTCGGCGCCATCCGCGAGGACGACGTCCAACTCACCGGCGGGTCGACGAACCTCAACGTGTTGTCCAACATCCAGGTCGAATCGGGGCGGTACTTCTCCGATGCCGAAAATTTCAACCGCCGCACCGTCGCCTTCATCGGCGCCGACCTCAAGACCCGCTTCTTCGAGAATGTCGATCCCATCGGCAAGACCATCAACATCGCCGGCCGCCCCTTTACCGTCGTCGGCGCCGCCAAACGCATGGGCAGCGTCTTCGGCCAGTCCCAGGACAGCTTCGTCCACATCCCCATCAACACCTATTTCAAGCAATACACCGCCCGCTCCGGCCTCAGCTTCGCCATCCAGGCCATCAGCCAGGACCACATCCAGCAGGCCATGGACGAGGTCCGCGTCCTGCTGCGCTCCTACCGGCACCTGCCGCCCGGCCGCGAGGATAACTTCACCATCTTCGCCTCGGATTCAATCATGAGCCTCTGGGAAAGGCTCACCAAGGCCATCGCCGCCACCGCCGTGGCCGTGGTCAGCGTCTTCATGGTCGTCGGCGGCGTCGTCATTATGAACATCATGCTGGCCGTGGTCACTGAACGCACCGTCGAAATCGGCGTCCGCAAATCGCTCGGCGCCCGGCGCATCGACATTCTCCAGCAGTTCCTCATCGAATCCGCCGTGCTGTCCAGCTTCGGCGGCTTCGCCGGCGTGGCCATTGCGTGGGCGGTGGCGCTCATTGTCAGGAGCACGACGCCCGTTCCCATGGAGTTGCCGCCCATTGCCATCTTCCTCGGCGTCGGCATCTCGGCCGTCGTCGGCCTGTTCTTCGGGATCTACCCCGCCCACAAGGCATCCAAGCTCGATCCCATCGAAGCATTGAGGGCTGAACGATGAGCCGCGCCAAACAGAACTGGCTGCTCATCGCCGCCGGCATCGGGCTGGCCATGGATGCCATCCGCGGCCACAAGACGCGCAGCTTTCTCACCGTGCTCGGCGTCATCATCGGCACCGGCACCATCATCGGCGTGGGATCGATTCTGACGGGCTTCGACGGCGCCGTCACCAGCGCCATCCAGGGCTTCGGCGCCGATTCCATCATCGTCTTCAAATGGCAGGCCGGCATCAGCTTCGGGCGGCGCCCCGCCGAGGAGCGCCGCCGCAAGCCGCTCACCTATGAAAACGCCGTGGCCATCCGCGAACGCTGCCCCTCGGTGGCCGTCGTCAGCCCGTACCTCTTTCCGTCGCAGGGCTTCCATCGCGCACGCTACAAAGGCAACGAATCGCTCCAACTCGACTTTGGCGGCACCGATCCGTCCTATGCCGAAGGCGGCCAGGCCGACATGATGGCGGGCCGCTTCTTCACCGAGTTCGAAAACCACCACCGGTCGCCCGTGGCGGTGATCGGCGAGGACCTCTACAAGACGCTCTTCGCCAGCGGGGATGTCATCGGCAAGGACATCGATGTGGACGGCCACTCGTTTCAAGTGGTTGGCGTGATGAGACGGCCGGCGAACTCGTTTCCGGGTTCGCAAGACAACCGGTTGATCCTGCCCTACTGGACCATGCGCAAGTTCCAGCCCGGCGCCAAGGAGCACATGCTGGTTGTGGTCGCCCAGCCCGGCAAGCTGCCGGTCGCGTTGGACGAAGTCCGCGGCGTGCTCAGAACCGAGCGCCGCCTTAAGTACTCCGATCCCGATAACTTCGGCCTCTCCACCGCCGAGCAGATGATCGAGGACTTCCGCCAGGTCACCTCCGTCACCGCTCTCGTCATGGTCGTGCTCAGCTCCATCGGCCTGCTGGTCGGCGGCATCGGCGTCATGAACATCATGCTCGTCTCGGTCACCGAACGCACCAAGGAAATCGGCATCCGCAAGGCCATCGGCGCTCGTAGGGCCGATATCGTCATCCAGTTCCTCACCGAAGCCGTTGTGCTCACCTTCGCCGGCGGCCTGCTCGGCATGGCCCTGGGCTATGTCATATCTCTCATCTCCAAGGCCGTCTTCCCCTCGCTGCCGACGTCGGTTCCGCTCTGGGCCGCCGCTCTCGGCGTCATCGTCTCGGTCGGCGTCGGCATCTTCTTCGGACTTTGGCCGGCCACGAAGGCCGCCCGCCTTGATCCCGTCGACGCCCTCAGATACGAATAGGCGCGAACCCCGTTTATTTCTTCAACGCCCTTGCCGCCGCTGCCGCCGCCTTCGCCTTGGCCAGCGCGGCGTCCAGTTCGGATACTCCATCAGCATCACATCCAGCGTCTCGCTGCCCCGCGGACCGGCGAATCGATACGCGCCCATGCCGCCGCCCCCGGTCACCACCGGCGCGCCCATGAAGCGCGAGTCAAACGCCGCGGCGATCATCGACGCCTTGCCGTTGCGTGACGCGCCGGCCACAATCAGCTTCTCTCTGTCGATCGGCTTGTCCGTTACCTGGTAATCGGCGACGCGCGACGCCCCCCCTACGCCCATCCGCCCGGAATCCCCCAGCCGTAGCCCGGATACGCCGGAACCCGTCAGCGTTTCAAGTCAAAGCCCGCTTTCTCCCGCGATCGCATCGCCCGCGCGATCGCCTTCGCCCACCGCTGCTTGGCCTGCTGCACCGATTCGTTCTCCCGCCGCAGCTTCCCAAAACCCGCCAGCCGCGCCGCGCCCAGTTCGCCGCTCTCCACGGCCTCCCTCAACGCGCACCCCGGCTCCACCGTATGCGTGCAGTCCCGGTACCGGCACGTCCGCGCGGCCTCCGCCACTTCACCGAAGACCGCCGACACAGCCTCGTCCGTCGACCACAACCCCACCGCCCGCAGTCCCGGCAGGTCGGCCACAATCCAACCCTGCGGCAGCGCGATTAACTCCCGCCGCGTCGTCGTATGCCGCCCGCGGGAATCGGACTCCCTCACCCCGGCCGTCGCCAGCACCTCCTCGCCCAGCAGCCGGTTGATCAACGTCGACTTCCCCGCTCCCGACGACCCCGCCACCGCCGCCGTCTGCCCCGCCATCACGCACCCCGCAATCACCCCCGCATCGCGCCCGTCCATCGCGCTCCACGGAATCACCGGCACGCCCGGCGCCGCCTCCCGCGCCTCCGCGATCGCCGCCGCCAGTTCATCCGGCGCCGGCAGATCGGCCTTGCTCAACACGATCACCGGGTCGATGCCCGACGATGCCGCCAGCACCAGGAAGCGTTCAATTCGCCGCACGCTGAAGTCGCCGTCCAGTCCGGTCACAATCAGCAGCGTGTCGATGTTCGCCGCCAGCGGTTGCGGCTTGCCGCCCTGAAACGAATCCGCGCGCGCCAGCAGCGTCTTGCGCTTCAACACGCCGCGGATCGACGGTGCGCTCTCGCGGATCAAAACCCAGTCGCCGGTCACCGGCGTGATGGCGCCTTCTTTCCTCAACGTGCCGGCCAGCGGCGCGCGCACTTCGCCATCTGCGGTCCACAGCGTGCATTCGGCGCCGTGAAAACAGACCACCCGTCCCGCGCGCTCGCCCTGCTCTGCCTGAGCCGCGAACGCCCGCGCGAAATGCGGGTTCCAACCAAACGATTCCAGAGTCAATGGAGTGTCCTCAAGTCCAACACAGCGGTGGATGGGAGCAACCGCACGGACCTCTCACACTTCACGCATCAGCGCGCATGAAGCGTCTCGTGAGAAGCCGGAACTAGAGAACAATGGTCGTCAAAGGCAAATTTCAGAATAGCAAACCGCGCCCGGTCCGGCGCCTGGACGTGCGGCGATGTCGCAAGCTTCAGACAATCCCCCCATACTCGATAGACATAGTAATATTTTTCTTGACCACTCTGTTCCGTGCGTGGTAGAGTTGCGCTATAGGGATTTCATGAAGTCTAATAACAGACGGCGATATCTCATATTCCTCTGCACTGCGGCTGGCGGAATCAGCACTTGTCTCACCTCACTCCGCTAGATCTTTTCTGTTCCAAGTGAGCCGTGGCTGGCTCCAGATAACAACCATCCGTCCAGCGTCTCAACTTCCGATTCAGGGCGCAGCCAGCGCGGCAACCTGACCCGGCAGGCCGCGCCACGCATGACGCCGGAATTGCTGTACCCATTGCTGGCACAGCTGGAGATAGTTCTGTCGGCCGCCCGAGGCGGCCCCTGACGAGCAGCACGCAAGGCCGGGTCGCCCACGCTGGGCCAAGAGAGCTGCGCAGTTTTTGAATTTCTATTTAAGGAACATCGATGCATCGCTTTCTCCCTCAAATATTGTTTCTCGCGCTAACAGCTTTGTCACTTCTTTCCGCGCCACTTCAAGATAACCTAGGCGTAGTCAAAGTCTTGCTTCAGTACTCTTCCGGCGCGCCGGCAGCCGGCGCTTCGATCCAGGCCGGCAATCTCGATACCGGCAGGCAGTTCAGCGCGGAAACGCGACCGGACGGCACGTTTGAAATCGGCCCCTTGCCTCCGGGAACGTACTCCATCCGCGTCGAACACCAGGGTTCGGGCTTGTGGTCGCGGTTCTCGATACCGTCTCAGGGCGGCACAGTGGACTTGGGCGTGCTCCAACTGCCCGGCCAGGTCGGTTCAAGTCATACCGAGGCCGTCCTGCCAGCCACCCGGCCGCAAGAGGCACAGGAGGAGGGAACTATCGGGAGCCACCGCCACTATGAATCCGTTACCGTCACGGCTCGCCGCGTGGAGGAAGAGATCCAGGACGTGCCGCTGCCAGTGAGCGTGGTGACCGGCCCCGTGATCGAGAGGGCAGGCGCTTTCAACGTGAACCGGCTGAAGGAACTGATTCCCACAGTCCAGTTCTATTCGTCGAATCCGCGCAACTCGGCGATCACGATCCGCGGACTGGGTTCCCCATTCGGCCTGACCAATGACGGCATCGATCCTGGAGTCGGCTTCTATGTGGATGGCGTCTTTTTCGCGCGGACCGCCGCTGCCAGCTTGGACTTCCTCGATGTCGATCGCGTCGAAATCCTCCGCGGCCCCCAGGGGACTCTGTTCGGCAAGAACACCACCGCGGGCGCCATCAGCATCACCACAAAGAAGCCTTCCTTCACGCCGGAGCAGAACTACGAACTTTCCTTCGGCAACTACGGTTTCCTCCAGGCCAAGGCGTCGTTCAGCGGACCCGTCTTCAAAGACAAAGTCGCCGCACGGATCTCGTTCTCCGCCACGCAGCGCGACGGCCTGCTCTACAATTCGAGAACCCAGGACGACGTCAACGACCTCAACAACGCCGGCGTGCGCGGCCAGGTACTCATTTTGCCTCGCTCCGATCTGTCGGTCCTGATCTCGGCGGACTACGCCCGCCAACGTCCGGAAGGCTACGCCCAGGTCATCGCCGGCGTTGCGTCCACGCTGCGCCCCCTGAACCGGCAGTGGGCTGCGATTGCCGCAGACCTGGGCTACCAGCCGCCCAGCTACAACCCGTTCGATCGGGTCATCGACACCGACAGCCCCTGGCGGTCGAATCAGGACATGGGCGGCGGCTCGGTCACCCTCGATTGGGTCCGCGGGCGAGGTTTGATCACCGCCATCACCGCCTGGCGCTTTTGGGACTGGAACCCGTCAAACGACCGCGACTTCATTGGACTGCCCGTCACCACCGTGTCGGCGGCTCCCTCGAGGCAGAGGCAGTTCTCGCAGGAGGTTCGCTATGCGGGTTCGCTGAATTCACGGACAAACTTACTCGTCGGCGCCTTCACGTTCAACCAGAATCTCACCCCGGACGGCTTTCATGCGCAGGAGCAAGGTTGGGCCGCGGCACGCTTCCTGCTAGCCCCCAGCGCCAGCGCCGGCGCCCCTGGACTGCTCGACGGCTATGGGCAGAACATCGGTTTCGATTTCGATAACACCAGCAGCGCCCTGTTCGGCCAACTGGAGTACTCCCTCACCGAGCACATGAAACTGATCCCAGGACTACGCTACAACTTCGACCGCAAGACGATCGATTACAGGCAGACCGTCTACGGCGGTCTTCAGACAACTAACCCCGCGCTGATCGCGTTGCAGCGTTCCCTGCTTTCGCCGCTCGCCTACTCGGCCGACGCCAGCGATCACAACCTCTCGGGACAGTTGACGCTCTCCTACAAGACTTCAAAATCCTCGAGCGCGTATGCGACCTATTCCACCGGTTTCAAACCCATCGGGTTGAATCTGGGCGGCGTTCCCCAGGACGCCGCGGGCAATCCCATCGCCTCGGCGGCCATTGTGCGGCCAGAGCAGGTGCGGCATTTGGAGTTCGGCGTCAAGTCCAACCCGTTCAAAGGGGTCACCGCCAACCTCGCCGTGTTCAATTCCGGCGTCCGCGATTACCAGACTCAGGTGGTGAACGCGCAGGTGGGCGTGCTGCGCGGCTATCTGGCCAACGCCGAGCGGGTCCGCGTCCGCGGCGCCGAGTTCGACCTCTCGGCGCGCATCAATCCCGAGTTCACCGTGTATACGGCCGTCGCTTTCACCGACGGACGCTATATCAGCTTTCCGGATGCCCCACCGCCGCTTGAAGAGACCGGCGGACCGCAGGTGAAGGACATCTCGGGGTCTATTCTGCCCGGCATCTCGAAGTGGGCCTTCTCGGCGGGCGGCGAATATGTGAGGCGAGGCGGATTTCTATCGCAGCCCGGTGAGTGGTTCGCCCGCCTCGACGCCAGTTACCGCTCGCGGTTCTCATCCAACGCCTCGCCCTCGCGTTATCTGATGGTGAACCAGTATGCTTTGCTCAATCCGCGCGCGGGCTTCCGCGGCAAGGATGGCTGGGAGGTCTCGCTCTGGGCGCGAAACCTTTCCAACGCCAGCTACTTCGAGTTCCTCTCCGCGGCCCCTGGCAACTCCGGCTTGTTTGTCGGCTTGCCCGGCGATCAGCGGACCTTCGGGATCACTCTCAAGAAGTCGCTGACGAAGAACGTGAACTAGTCCGGGCGCTTCTCCCGGAGCAGGGCCCGACGCCCCCGCAGCCCCGCGGCGCACTGCCACGCCGCCGGTGGGCGGTGCCCAGGAGCGCCGCGATTCCTCATAGAATGGTTCACGGTGCATCCATGAAACACATCCTTGCCCTCATCCTCTGCCTCGCCCCGCTCGCCGCCCAGACCTATCAGCCCACCTGGGACTCCATCGACAAACGCCCCACCCCCGCCTGGTTCACCGACGCCAAGTTCGGCATCTTCATCCACTGGGGCGTCTATTCCGTGCCCTCCTACGCCCCCGTCATCCCCGGCCGCCTCGCCTACTCCGAATGGTATTGGAACGCCATGACCAACGGCCGCGACAACCCCAAAGCCAACCCCACTCAAAAAGGCACCTGGGAATACCACAAGAAAATGTTCGGCGAAAACACCCCCTACGAAGACTTCGCCCCCCAGTTCCGCGCCCAGCTCTATGACCCCGACCACTGGGCCGACATCTTCGCCCGCTCCGGCGCAAAATACGTCGTCCTCACCTCAAAGCACCACGAAGGCTTCACTCTCTGGCCCAATGAACACGCCTCGGCCACCTGGAACCGCCCCTGGAACGCCGTCGAAATCGGCCCCAAACGCGACATCCTCGGCGACCTCACCACCTCGGTCCGCAACAAGGGCCTGCGCATGGGTTACTACTATTCGCTCTACGAGTGGTATAACCCGCTCTGGCGCACCGACAAGCCCCGCTACATCCGCGAACACATGACCCCGCAGTTCAAAGACCTCGTCACACGCTATAAACCCTCCATCATCTTCTCCGACGGCGAATGGGACCTCCTCTCCACCGAATGGAAATCGCCCGAACTGCTCGCCTGGCTGTTCAACGAATCTCCCGTCAAGGACGAAGTCGTCATCAACGACCGTTGGGGCAAGGACTCCCGCCACAAGCACGGCGGCTACTGGACCACCGAATACACCCCCGGCATGAGCGGCGCCGGCCACCCCTGGGAAGAGAGCCGCGGCATGGGCTTCAGCTACGGCTACAACCGCGCCGAACGCGTCCACCACTACCATTCCGGCCGCGACCTCGTCATCATGCTCATCGACCTCGTCAGCCGCGGCGGCAACCTCCTGCTCGACATCGGCCCCGACGGCGACGGCGCCATCCCCGCCATCATGGAAGACCGCCTGCTCCAGATCGGCGACTTCCTCAAAGTGAACGGCGACGCCATCTACGCGACCAAGCCCTGGAAGCAGTCCCGCCAGTTCAGCGCCGGCGAACAGCCCAAGACCGAGTACAACAAGGAATACGAATCCCACTACGACGTCACCAAACTCACCGCCAAACCCGAACCCGGCAAGGCCTTCATCGAAGCCTTCTTCACCGCGAAGGGCAACGACGTCTACGCCATCATGCCCCGCTGGCCCGGCCGCACCTTCACCGTCAAAGGCGTCGACGCCGTCAAATCCGCCACCCTGCTCGGCTCGGCCGCGCCGCTCAAGGTGAAGCAGTCCAGGACAGGAGTCACCATCACCCTCCCCGACATCCCCGAAGACCTCCAGCGCCAACCCGCCTGGACCCTCAAGCTTACTCGCTAATCCAGCTACCCAGCGCCGCCCGTTCAGCGCATTACCATGGTAATGTGATCATATGAGCATCACGCGCTCCAGACTCACCGCCCAGGGCCAGATCTCCGTCCCCGCGGCGATCCGAAAGCGGTTGGGCCTCGGCCCCGGCTCGGTGATCGAATGGGAAGAATCCGGCGGCGAAATCGTTGTCCGCCGATCGGGCCGTTTCAATTCCGAGCAGATCCACCGTGAACTGTTCGGCGGCGCTGCCCCGGACCCGCACTCGCTCGACGAACTGAAATCCGGCGTCCGCGAGAACATCAGGAAACGCCATGCGCGCGGTTGACGCCAACGTGTTGGTCCGCCTGATCGCCCGCGACGACCCGCGCCAGACGGCCGCCGCGGAACGTTTCATCGCCCATGGCGCATGGGTTCCGCTACTCGCCCTCGCCGAGACCATTTGGGTCCTCGACTCCGTCTATGCCCTGCCCTCATCCAGCCTCGCCCGCGCCGTGGAACTCCTGCTCGACCACAATCAACTCGTCATCCAGGACCACGCCGCCGTCGAATCCGCCCTGCGGCTGTTCCGTTCCCGGCCCTCGCTCGGCTTCTCCGATTGCCTCATGCTCGCCTCCGCCACATCCGCCGGCCACCTGCCCCTCGGCACATTCGACCGCAATCTCGCCAAAGCCCCCGGCGGGCAACGCATCTGACTGCGTCGCCCCTGCCCCGCCGCACTTCTCCATCAACGCAGACACAAAGGACCGCCCGGCGGCCCTTGTCATGAATTCTACGGCTCTTTACAGTAGAATCCGGAACGTATACATCTTCGACGGTTCGGCATCGCCCGACGAAGGCACGGCGTTCAGGATGCCGTATTCGCCCGGCCCCAGCGGCGTCTGCAACACCATCCTGAACGAGTTCTCTCCCATCTTCTCCACGCCGAACGGAATCGCTCCCCTGGCCACGCCGCTCTGCTTGTTCACCGGCCCGACGGTAAACTCCCTCACCCCGTCCTTCGGCTTCAGCGGTAGCAGGAAAAACGAATTGATCGTAATTCCCTGCCCCGGCGACAGCACGATCTCCATCGGGTTGGTCAAGAAGTTCCGGCTGCTCGGGCCCGTCACCGTCCCCGCAATGTTCTTCTTCACAATCCCGGCGCTGGCGATATTCTTCACCGCGCCCTTCGACTTCCATTCCACGTTCTCGCTCAGCAACTCGAAATACTCGTTGCCCTTCCTGTAAAACAGTCCGGCGTCGGTCACCGCCTTGGCGCCGGAAACAGCTACCCCGGCCAGCCCCGCCACCTGGCTGCTGGCTTTGTTCAGCATCTCGGCGATGATCTTTTCCGAGACGCTGGCCTCTTTCAGCACCACCAGTTCAGCGGCGCCCATTGTGTAGACGCCCGGCTGCTGCTTGATCACGCTGATGATCAGCTCCTCGGTCATGCCGGCCTTCACCAGCTTGATCACGCCCTCGTTGTTCAGCGGTTCCTGCGCCATCATCGCGCAGGCCATCGCCGCGCCGATTAAAAACACTCTGAATACCTTTTGCATCTGCCCTCCAGTTAAGCGGTTTTCATTTCCATGATACCGCCCACGCCCCTCACTCGCGCTCCCTGAACCTCATGCTCAGCCGCCACCCCACCACCGCCAGCCCCAACCCCGCCACCGTATCAATCGCAAAGTGATACCGCCCATACACCGTCGCAAACGCGATCAGCACAGCCAGCGCCATCATCCCCCGCCCCCACCACGGCTTCTCCGGCAACACCCGCATCAGTCCGAACGCCGCTGAAAACGCCGCCGCCGAATGCCCGCTCGGAAACACGCTCGTGTGAATCCCATACCCGCCCACGATCCGCAGATTCCACTCCCTGATCATCGACATCACCGGCAGATCCGCATCCGGAAACACCGACCTCGGCGGCTCCGACGGAAACCACGGATACATCGCATACGCCGTCAGCGTCCCGAACAGCAATATGCTCATGTAGTCGTCGATCCGCCCCCGCACGCCCTCTTTGTTCAGCACCACCAGCCCCACCACCGGCACCACGTAAACCATCAGGTAAGCCGCCTCCAGCAGGTTCGGCAGCACAGGCCCCAGCGATTCAATCGCCGCCCGCAATCCCCCGTCGAGCAGCGCCCTGTCCAGCCCGATCCAGTAATCCTCGAACGCCGTCGACGTATGCGGCAGCGCGATCCACCCCATCTCGCGGTAAGCCAGCAGAATCAGCGGCGCAGGATACCAGTCCCGCACGTGGTCCAGAATTTCGAACCCCTTGCCCTTGTGCGCCCACGCAAACAGGCAGAACCACCCAATAACAGCAATATTCGCCGTGATGATGAGCGTTTTCACCTCCGGCGCCACGGGCCGGAACGCCACCACCACGATCAGGTAAAGGAAGTAGGCGGAGAAGAACAGTTCGCTACGGCGGAATTGCATTCAGTGACTCAGTTCAGTGGACGCGGCGCGGGACTAAAATAGGTTCATGCCCTTCTCACGTCGCCATTTTATCCTGCAATCGGCGGGCGCGGCCGCACTGCCCGCCCTGGCGCAGGCCCGCGCGGCCAACGACAAGGTTCAGTTCGCCACCATCGGCATCGGCGGCATGGGCTTCGGCAACACCGCCTCGGCCGCCGCCACCCCCGGCACTCAATTCGTCGCCGCCGCCGACATCTACCAGGGCCGCCTCGACCGCGCCAAAGAGATCTACGGCAACTCGCTGTTCACCACCCGCGACTACCGCGAGATCCTCGCCCGTCAGGACATCGACGCCGTCATCGTCGCCACCCCCGACCACTGGCATGCCCAGATCGCCATCGAAGCCATGGAAGCCGGCAAGGACGTCTACGTCGAAAAGCCCATGGTCCAGCAGCCCGCCGACGGCCTCAAAGTGGTCGCCGCCGCGAAGAAGACCGGCCGCATCCTCCAGGTCGGCAGCCAGCGCGTCAGCTCCATCGTCTACGAAAAGGCGCGTGAACTTTTCCGCTCGGGCGCCATCGGCGAGTTGAATCTCGTCGAAGCCAACTGGGACCGCAACTCCGCCATCGGCGCCTGGCAATACTCCATCCCCACCGACGCCTCCCCCCAAACCGTCGATTGGGACCGTTTCCTCGGCGCCGCCCCCAAACGCCCCTTCGAGCCCATCCGCCTCTTCCGCTGGCGCAACTATCAGGACTACGGTACCGGCGTCGCCGGCGACCTCTTCGTCCATCTCTTCTCCGGCCTCCACCACATCCTCGGCGCCATCGGCCCCGACCGCATCTTCGCCTCCGGCGGACTCCGCTTCTGGAACGACGGCCGTGACGTCCCCGACATCATGATGGGCCTCTACGACTATCAGAAAACCCTCAACCACCCCGCCTTCAACCTGTGCCTGCGCGTCAACTTCGTCAACGGCTCGGGCGAAACCTCCGGCTTCCGCTTCGTCGGCAGCGAAGGCATCATGACCGTCGCCGACGGCGTCACCCTCACCAAACAGCCCCCCGCAGGCGAACCCGGCACCTCCATCGGCACCTTCTCCAAGGCCGCCCAGGAACAGTACATGAAGCAGTACCGCCTCAAATACCCGGCCCGCAAAGCCTCCGCGGCAACCATGAAAGCGGTCCGCGAGGAGGTCTACTCCCCTCCGCCCGGCTACAACGACCACCGCGACCATCACGCCAACTTCTTCTCAGCCGTCCGCACCCGCTCGCCCGTCGTCGAGGACGCGTTGTTCGGCATCCGCGCCGCCGGCCCCGCGCTGGCCTCCAATGCCAGCTACTTCTCCGGCAAAATCCTCGCCTGGGATCCATCGAAGGCTGAGTTGAAGGGATAAGGGAGCCACTACGATGCAATCAGCCAACAACAAAATCAGAATCGCGCTCATCGGCGCGGGCGGCATGGGCAACGGCGACGTCCAGGACGCCCTCACCGTCGGCGGCGTAGAACTCGTCGCCGCGGCCGACATCTACCAGGGCCGTCTCGACCGCATCAAGGAGATCCACGGCGCCCACGTCTTCACCACCCGCGACTACCGCGAAATCCTCACCCGATCCGACGTCGATGCCGTCATCATCGCCACCCCCGACCACTGGCACGCCCGCATCTCCACCGACGCCCTCAACGCCGGCAAGGACGTCTACTGCGAAAAGCCCATGATCCAGAAGATCGAAGAGGGCCGCCAGGTCATCGACGCCCATAAGAAGAGCAACCGCATCTTCCAGGTCGGCAGCCAGTACGCCAGCGCTCTCTCGTTCCACAAGATCAACCAGCTTCTGAAATCCGGTGCCATCGGCGAACTCAACATGGTCGAAGCCTGGCTGGACCGCAACACGGCCATGGGCGCCTGGCAGTATTCCATCGCCCCCGATGCCACCCCGCAGACCGTCGATTGGGACCGTTTCCTCGGCCACGCCCCCAAGCGGCCCTTCGAGCCCATCCGGCTGTTCCGCTGGCGCAACTATCAGGACTACGGCACCGCCGTCGCCGGCGACCTCTACGTCCACCTGCTCACCGGCATCCACACCGCCACCGAATCGCTCGGCCCCAACCGCATCTATTCCACCGGCGGCCTGCGCTACTGGAACGACGGCCGCGACGTGCCCGACACCATGTTCGCCGTCATCGAATACCCCAAGAGCCCGTCGCATCCCGAATTCACCTTCGCCATGCGCGTCAACTTCAAGAGCAGTGAGCCGCAGGAGCAATTCGGCTTCAAGTTCGTCGGCAGCGAAGGCACCATCCTCACCGACGTCCGCAGCGTCACGCTCTCCAAGCGTCCGCGCGCCGAGGAACCCGGCTACACCATCGACACCTTCGCCAGGCGGCAGCAGACGGCCTTCCTGCGCGAATACCGCAAGCAGTTCCCCTGGCGCGAACAGACCGTCGATACGCTCGATTCCACCGGCGAACAGCGCTGGGTCTCCTCTCGCGACGCCCACCGCGACCACGTCCGCAACTTCATCAACGCCGTCCGCACCCGCAAGCCCCACTTCGAGGATTCGACCTTCGGCTTCCGCGCCGCCGGCCCGGCCCTGCTCTGCAATACCAGCTACTTCGAAAAACGCATCTGCACCTGGGACGCCAACTCCATGACCGCCGGCTGATTCCTCAACCGCCGCCTGCCTGGTGGAACTGTCCCGCTGGACCGCGGCCGGGTTCGTGCGGGCCGGCTGAACCCGGTGATGCGTGAGCGGTCAGGAATAGGAGACGCGTGAGCGGCCGCGGATCAGGCCGATTCCCAAACCAGCGCCTCCATCCAATCCCGCCGCCCGCATTCGGGGCACTTGACGTACTTGGCGGTCACGTTATTGGGGCTGAAGAGATCCGCCCACGCTGAGATGCGGAACTCGCGGCCGCAGTGGGGACAGCGATAGCCGAACGTGGCGGCATGCCAGCGGATCAGCAGCGCGATCGCCACTGCGATTCCGGCCAGCGACAACGCGCGATGCTCACGTCCAGGTCCCAGCGCGAATCCGGCCACGGCCAGGACGGCAATGGCGACGTAGGCCCCGGTTCGGATCCAGTCGCACCTCTCCGGCCGGCGCAGGACTGCTTTCCGCGATTCCAAACTCAGATCATACAAAAACGCGAACCGGTCCGGGATGCGGCCCGCGTCATGGTTGAACCTGACGGGCTGCCTCTATCTGGGATGGTTTTCGAGTTCCAGCCCGGAGATCATCTCTTCGCCGGGACGTGTCCGCTCGCCCTGGCGCGAGAGCACGTCCAGGCCGTACTCGTAGCCCCTGTTGAAGGCCTTCACGTTGAGGTCAACGAACCGCTTGGGAACCTCGTGTTCGACACCCGCGCGGCACGCCTCCGGCGAAACCGCCTTGGTGATGGCGCTGAAGAAACCGACCATGATCACGTTCAGCACCATCTTCTTGCCCAGTTCCTCGGCAAAACGCGTCGCCGGGATGCCGTAGATCTTGCACTTGGGCACCTTCGGCAGCGCGTCGAGTTGCACCAGGTCTTCCTCGACAAGCAGGAAGCCGCCTTCCTTCACTTCCGGACCGAACTTGGTATAGGCCTCCAGCGACATCGCAATCAGGATGCCTGGCTCGGTGAGGTAGGGGTAGAGGACGGGCTCATCGCTCAACACCAGCGCCGCGCTGGCCGCGCCCCCACGGGCTTCAGGCCCGTAGTTCTGGGTCATGGTGGCGTAGCCCTTCTCAATGAGCGTGACGGCGTTGCCGATGATGTGCGCGGCCAGAATCACGCCCTGGCCGCCGAAGCCGGCGATTCGCAGTTCGGTCAGCATGAGCAGCAGCCCTCCTTGCCTTCGCTGTCGTCGCCGCAGCCCACGCCGGCCTCGGCGATCTCGTGGTAATGCGCCCCAAGCTGGCTGCGCATCAGCGTGAGATAGTCCGGCCGGTCGCGATCGACGAACTTGCCGACGATAATCGGCTTGCCCGTCGTGATCGCCACTTCATACGTGGGCGCTCCGTTTTTGACCTTCGCCAACTCCTTGTACTCTTTCATCTGCGCCAGGCCGTCGGCGTAGCCGTTCCGCCGGCCGTAGAGCGTCGGACACGGCGACAGCACTTCGATGAACCGGAAGCCCTTCTTCTTCAGCGCCTCGGTCATCGACTTCTCAAGCTGCTTCACATGAAACGCCGTCCAGCGCGCCACATAGCAGGCGCCGGCTGCATCCACCAACTGCGGGATGTTCAGTTCCGGCTCGAAGCTGCCGTAGGGCGTTGTCGTCGACGTCGCCGCGCCGGGCGTGGTGGCCGCCGCCTGGCCGCCCGTCATGGCGTAGATCATGTTGTTGACGCACACCACCAGCAGGTCCATGTTCCGCCGGGCGGCGTGGATCAGATGGTTGCCGCCGATCGAGGTCAGATCGCCGTCGCCGGAATAGACCACGACGGTCAGCTCCGGGTTAGCCAGTTTCAGGCCCGTGGCGAACGGAATCGCGCGGCCGTGCGTGGTGTGGAACGAGTCAAGCTGAACGTAGCCGCTCACCCGGCCCGAGCAGCCGATACCGCTCACGATGGCCGTCTTCTTCAGGTCCGCGCCCGACGCCATCAGCGCGTAGGCGAAGCTGTTCACCGTGGTGCCGATGCCGCAGCCGGGGCACCAGATGGTCGGGATGCGGTCGTTGCGCAGGACCCTTTCCACCGGATTGGTCAAGGCCGTGGGCTCGATCAAAGTGCTCATTGCGCCCCCCTCTCAATCGCTTCCAGGATCACCAGCGGATCGTGAACCGTGCCGCCCGGGTGCGGCAGGCTCACCACGTTGGTCTTGCCGCCCGAGCACCGCTCGAGTTCAATCACCACCTGCCCCATGTTCAGTTCAGGCATGATGAGCGCCTTCACCTTCGGCGCCAGTTGCCGGATCAGCTTTTCGGGGAACGGCCAGACGCAGATCAGACGCAGCGATCCGACCTTCAGTCCCTTCTCCCGCGCCAGATGGACGGCGCGCATGGCCACGCGCGACGTGATGCCGTAGCTCACCACCACCACGTCGGCGCCTTCGACGCCGTCGGCCTCGACGATCGTCAATTCATCCGCCGCGCGGCTGATCTTTTCAAACAGGCGCGGGATCAGTTCCCGCTGCTGTTTCGGATTCATCAGCGGGTAGCCCTTCTTGTCGTGGGTCAGCCCGGTGATATAGAGCCCGTAGCCTTCCCCGGCGTGGGCCATTTCGGGCACCAGGTCTTCGCCGACCTCGTAGGCGAGGTATTCGTCCGGCGGCTTCGACGTCCTGCGCCGCGGCTGGACTTCGATCTCCTCGGCCGGCGGAATCACCACCTTTTCGGTCATGTGGCCGACACACTCGTCCATCATGAACATCACCGGCACACGGAACTTCTCGGCCAGATTCATTGCCGTCACCGACAGGTCGAAGCACTCCTGCGGCGAGTTCGGCACCAGCGAGATCGTCGAATAATCGCCGTGCGAGCCGAACCGCGCCTGCATCATGTCGCCCTGCGCGGGCAGCGTCGGCAGTCCCGTCGACGGGCCGCCGCGCTGGACGTCGACAAACACGCACGGCGTCTCGGTCATCGCCGCGTAGCCGATATGCTCCATCATCAGCGAATAGCCGGGCCCGGAGGTCACTGTAAACGACTTCTGCCCGGCCCAGACCATGCCCTGCAACGTGATGGATGCGGCCAGTTCGTCTTCCATCTGGATGAACAGCCCGCCGACGGTCGGGGCGCGTTGCGCGAAGCGCTCGACAACCTCGGTGGACGGCGTGATCGGATAGCCGGCGGCGAACTTGGCCCCGGCGGCAAGCAACCCTTCACAGCAGGCGGTGTCGCCGTTGATGAAGTGGATACCGGTGAGAACGGATTCCTTTTCAGCGTGCATGATTAGACTTCCTTCGCCTCCATTGCCTCGCTGGGGGCTGGCGCCTCGGTGGCGGCTGGAATCGCGGCCGGTTTGGTCTCGGCTGTCTTAAAGCCAAAGATGGCAAAATCGGGGCAGTACATCCCGCACAGGTTGCAGCCGGAACACTTATCCGGCTCGATCATATGCGGCGGGTGGTACCCCTTCCTATTAAAAGCGGAAGAGAGCGCCAGGACATGGGTGGGGCAGAATTCAACACAAAACCCGCATCCCTTGCAGCGCTCGGTCGTGACGGCCACGGAGCCTCTAGCCATGGAGAGCCCCCTCCTAACAGGACTTCATGGTTCCATATGCAATCGTTATGCCATGTGCGGGCGGCTGTTATCTTGACGGCAAGGTAACCTACACAGTTCGTTGGACTTGATTTGCAAACGGCGGGCCAAACCGTGGTGGTCTTCGACAGGCCGGTTTGGGTGATTTGACCCATCCTAAAGAAGCATATAGGTCACCAGCGCCGTGGCGACGGCCCGGCTGTGGGCATCGTGGACATCGACTGTGATGACGGCGAGGGTCTTTCCGAGCTTCACGATCCGGGACCGGGCGCGGACTTTGCCATGGCCGGCGGGGTTCAGGTAATTCAATTTGAGCTCGACGGTGGTGATCTGGCGCTGCCCGCCGAGCTGTCCGAACAGGGCCACGCCGGCGGCGGCATCGACGAGCGTGGCCGTCACGCCGCCATGCAGCGAGCCGAAGATGTTGGTCAGCTCCGGACGCACCTCAACCTCCATGGTGATGCCGTCCTTCCACACGCGGACCACCTTGAAGCCGAGCGTCGCGTTGAACGAAGTCGCCGTCATCAGGCGGTTCAATTCAGCACGGCTGAGCGCAGTGGGTTTCAAATCTGTAGTATGGCACTGGAGGGCCCCATGGCGTTCAGAGTGACCACGTTTTGTCAGGGCAGCGTTGCCATCATCGGAATCGACAACCCGCCGGTGAACGCGCTGGTGTCGGGACTCGCCGAGTCCGTGGCTTTGGCGCTGGAAGAGGCGGCCGAGGCAGAGGCGATCACCGCGGTTGTGGTGGTGTGCGCGGGCAGGACGTTCGTGGCCGGCGCGGACATCCGGGAACTGGGCGAGACCGCGGCCGGGCGGATGGGACCCATCACATTGAGCGCCGCGTTCAACCGCATCGAAGCCTGCGCCAAGCCGGTGGTGATGGCCATCCACGGCACGGCGTTGGGCGGCGGGCTGGAACTGGCCATGTCCGGCCATTACCGGATCGCCCTGAGTTCGGCCAATGTGGGACAGCCGGAGGTGAATCTGGGCCTGATTCCGGGCGCCGGCGCGACGCAGCGGCTGCCCAGACTCTGCGGCATCGCCAAGGCGCTGGAGCTTTGCGTGACCGGCCGCACCATCACCGCGGCCGAGGCGCTGGAGGCCGGAATCATCGACAGGATTGTCGAAAAGGACCTGGTGGACGAAGCCGTGGCCTATGCGGCATCGCTGGGCGAGCCTAGGCGGACCGGTTCCCTGCCCCGGCCGGCCGCCGATGCTGCGGCCGTGGCGGCGGCCCGCAACGATGCCGCGCGCCGGATGCGCGGCCAGACGGCGCCGCCGGCGGCGATCGAGGCCATCGAGGCGTCGGCGAGGCTGGAGTTCGCCGAAGGTCTGCAAGAAGAGAAGCGGCTGTTCGAGCAGTGCCTCCATGGGCCGCAGGCGAAGGCTCTGATGCATCTGTTTTTCGCTGAGCGGGAGGTGGGCAGGATTCCGGGTGCGGCGGCGGAGGAGTTGCCGGCGATCGAGAAGGCGGCCATCCTGGGCGCGGGCACGATGGGCCGGGGCATCGCCATGTGCTTTGCCAACGCCGGGATTCCGGTCAGGCTCAGCGACCAGACCGGAGCGGCGCTGGATTCGGCCATGGCGGCGATCCGGGACACCTACGAGGCGGGCGTAAAGAAGGGCAGGCTGAGTGCCGCCGATGTGGAAACACGGATGGCCTTGATCAGCCGGTCAGCTTCGCTGGAGGGGTTTGACGAGGCGGGCATCGTGGTGGAGGCGGTGTATGAGGACCTGGAGGCGAAAAAGCGCGTGTTCCAGCAGATCGACGCCGTGGCCAGGCCGGGGGCGATTCTGGCGACCAACACCTCGACGCTGGATATCGACCTGATCGCCGGGGCGACGGGCCGGCCTGAGTGGGTGTGCGGATTCCACTTCTTCTCGCCGGCTCACATCATGAAGCTGCTCGAAATCGTGCGCGGGAGGGCGACCTCGCTGGAGGTGATGGCGGCGGCGATGGCGCTGGGCAAGCGGTTGAGGAAGACAGCCGTGCCGGCCGGCAACTGCCCAGGGTTCATCGGCAACCGGATGTTCGCGCCTTACCGCGAAGCCGCCATCCGGTGCGTCGAACAGGGCGCATCGCCGTGGGCGGTGGACGAGGCGTTGACGGGGTGGGGGATGGCGATGGGCCCGATCCGTGTGGGCGATCTGTCGGGGTTGGATATTCTGCGTGAAGTCCGCATCGCGGCCGGGCTGGCCGGGACCGTTGAGGACCGGCTGATCGAAGCCGGGCGGCTGGGCGAGAAGACAGGGCAAGGCTGGTATAGCCACGCGGCGGGCCGCAAGGCGGAGCCGGATTCAGCGGTGGATGAGTTGGTGCGAGCCTACCGGAACGAGATGGGCATCGGCCAGCGGGCGTTCACGGCGGATGAGATTGTCGAACGGTGCATCCAGGCGTTAAGGACGGAAGGCGGGAAGATCCTGGCGGAGGGGATGGCGCTGAGGGCGGCGGACATTGATATCGTGTATGTCCACGGGTATGGATTCCCGGCGTGGCGGGGCGGGCCGATGTTCAAGCAGGCTTGAGGCTGGCGGAAACCCCGAAGCGGTATGCGTTGCGGCTGCAATATAGTAACGGCCGCCGGCGGGAATGGGCCGCACAAAGACACACCGGGCAACTGCATTTCGCAGTTGCCCGGACTTGAGGAATCTGGACTGTGGCAACTACCGCTTGCGGCGGCGGACCAAAGGCAGAGCAGCGAGCGCGAGACCGACCAGAGCGAAGGTGGCGGGCTCGGGAATCGCTTGGAGCATCTCCACGTCGGAATTCAGAACCTCGAGGCGGAGGCCCGTGGGGTTGCCGACGTCCCCGCCCATGTTCTGAACCGAGACGGTGATGGTGTTCAACCCGGCAACGAAGCCGTTGCCCACACCCGGTCCGAAGGGGCCGCTCATCGCACCGCCGGCGTAGGGACCGATGACACCGACAAGCTGGTTGGAATTGAGGTAGACGCTGTTGATCCGGTCATCGGCGGCGATTGTGAAATTGAAGTTCGCCGTGGTGGGATCGTAGCCGGTCAGGTCGAACGTCGTGGTATAGGTGTAAACTCCGTTTGCATCGGAGAGAAGGGCGCCGCCGCCGCCGACATAGTTCGCCTGGGGCGAAACCCACTTCGCGTTGGCATCATTGGCAACCCAGGCGCCAAAGGGGAACTGGCCGTCCTGGGTGACGTAGGCATTGCCGCCGCCCAACTGCCAGCTCTGATCGACACCGCCGGAAACGTTCATGCCCGTGCTGTACAGGCCGACAATCGGCATCGCAGTCGCAAGAGACGCCACGGCCAGCGTCAGGACCATTAACTTGAGCAATTTCATTTGACTCCTCCAAGTCTAACAGGGGATGGATTTCTTGGGGCGCATCCGCCTCTGTCCAGCCTTCATTCAGTCTAAGGCTGGTTCCACGGGAATGCAAAGAAAAATTTGGTACTCAAATCATGGTACTCATCGATCAGTCCCCCGGTGGGGAGTGTTGCTGGTGAGTATGTAATTCGTTTGTTTTCATTCCGTTAGTACTAACAGTACTCGACGGGTGTTTATTACGCGGGGGCCCCGGCCGGGGTGGTACGTCCGCGCCAGGCGGCGAGGCGGGCGGAGAGGACCTGCCGGACGGTGATAAACTGCTGATTCTCAAACTGGTTTGCCATTTCGCGGGGGTCGGCGCGGAGGTCGTAGAGTTCGTTCGGGCCTTCGCCGCCGTTTCTGAGAACCAATTTGAAGCGGTTGTCGCGGGCCATTTCGGTATTACGGAAGTGTCCGAATACGAGGTCGTCCCAGACTTCACCCTTGGGGAGAGGCGAGTTGGTCAGAATCGAAAGATAGCTTTTGCCGGAGAGATTCTGGGCGGCGGGCGGTTCGATGCCGGCCATCTCGCAGACGGTGGGCGCGAAATCGGTGAAGCTGACCATTTCCGGGCGGGCGGATTCGACTGGGGTCTTGCCGGCCCAGCTCCAGATCATCGGGACTTTGACGACCTCTTCGTACATGTTGATGGGGTCCGAGGCGAGGCCTTTGCTCCACAGCCCGTGGCGGCCGAGCAGGTAGCCGTTATCGGAGGTGAAGACGATAACCGTATCGTCGGTGAAGCCTTTGTTGAGAAGATGTTTGCGCAAGACGCCGAGTTGGTCGTCGAGGGCGGTGACCGAGGCGGCGCATTTGCGGATGTTGGCGCGGGCGTCGGCGAGCATCTCCCTTTCCCGGAGGGCGTTGGGGGCGGCGGGCTGGATGCCGAAGGAGTCGAAGTTCGACTCCTTGTACATGTCGTAATACTTCTGGGGGTGGCCGTCGTAGGGGGTATGCGGATTGAAGTGGGCGACGGTGAGGAAGAAGGGCTGGCCCTTTTTCTGCTGGTCGATGTAGTCGCAGGCGCGTTGGCTGATGAGGTCCGGCAGGTAGCCCTTCCCGGCGGCGCGGGCGCCGTTGAGGAACATGACGGGGTCCTGGTAACGGCTGGACCCGCCTTCAAAGGTGTAGGTGAAGTCGAAGGCATGGCCGGGCCTGGCGTCGTTGCCGAGGTGCCATTTGCCGGAGTAGCCGCAGCGGTAGCCGGCTTTGGCGAGCAGATCGGAGAGGAAGATCTCGCGGGCGAAGGAGGCCGGCGCTTCCTTCTGGCCCTGAGGGGGATCGGCGATGGGGTTGGGGGTGAGAAAATCGTGGATGCCGTGCTGCGAGGGTGTGCGGCCGGTGAACAGCGTGGCCCGGCTGGCCGAGCAGATGGGGGTGGTGACAAAGCTGTTGATGAAGCGGACGCCGGATTTGGCGAGGCGGTCGATGTTGGGGGTCTTGATCTCCAGGTTGCCGTAGCAGCCGGTCATCCAGGCGGCCAGGTCGTCGGCGAGGACGAGGACAATGTTGGGTTTGAGGCCGGCGCCGCGCGGCGGAGGGCCCTTCTTCTCTTTCTTCTTGCTGTCCTTCTTCTGGGCGAATAGGGGCGCGGCAACGCCGGCAAGGATGCCGCGGCGGGAGATGTCATTCATTGATGTACCTCGTCAAACCTGTAATCCACTTTAGAGCACGTCGGCGAAACCCCGTTTGAGGTGGCGGAAGAGCAAGCCGCCCAGCAGAAAGGTCCCGGCACAGGCCGCAACGAGAAACGCCAGGTCGCCGGCCGGGGGGAGTTCGTAGCCCATCATGAGCTTGCGGTAGGCCTTAACGATGGTGGCCAGGGGATTGATATGAACCAGGAAGCGGGCGCCTTCGGGGAACATGGTCTCGTCGATGAAGATGGGCGTGAGCCAGAACCAGCCGGTGAGCAGGACGATGGTGACCTGGGCGGTGTCCTTGAGATAGACCTGGAGGCTGGATGTGATCCAACTGATGCCGAGGGCGAACAGGCCGAGCATCAGCGTGTAGAAGGGCACCAGCAGGATGAGGACACTGAAGTGCTTCTGGATGGCGAAGACGGCGGCGACCGCGACGGTCATGGCGATGGCGTGGCTGGTGAGCGAAGACAGCAGAGTGGCCACGGGCAGGATTTCGCTCGGAAAGACAGTCTTGGTGATGAGACCGGCATGTTCGGTCAAAGACATCGTCGAGCGCTGGACCGTGTCCTGGAACAGCAGCCAGGGCAGGTAGCCGCAGAACAGATACATCGTATAGCTGTCGCCGGAGCCGGGCGGCGGCTGCACCTTCATGCAGTATTGGAAGACGAAGACCCAGGAGAAAAGGAGTACGGCGGGCTGGATGATGGTCCAGAGCCAGCCGGCGGCGGAACCGACGAAGCGCTGTTCAAAGTCGCGGCGGACCAGTTGGTAGAGCAGCGACTGGCGTTCGCGCAGAAGGCGGATAAAATTCGCGCCAGGAAGCCAGGCGGGCATGCGTTGAGTGAGAGAGGTCGCCAAACTTGAATTATACGCGGCTCGGCCGGCCATTCCGCCATGCGGACTCTGTTGTCCGTTTTCAGCGCGGCGTGTGATAAATTGGGACCATGCCGGAAGGGTACCTGCCGATTTTCATCTTCCTGCCCGTCGCCGTGGCATTCCCGATCGTTCTGTTGATGGTGTTCCGGTGGCTGCGGCCGTCGGCGCCAGGCGGGGCGAAGCTGGAAGCCTATGAGTGCGGCATCAAGGCGGCGTCGAATGCCCGCGGCCGGTATACGGTCCGGTTCTACCTGATCGCGATTCTCTTCGTCATCTTCGACGTGGAAACCATCTTCCTGTTTCCGTGGGCGGTACGGTACAAGACGCTGGGCTGGTTCGGCTTTGCCGAGATCTCCGTCTTCCTTGGCATCCTGGTGGTGGGCTACATTTGGGCCTACAAGAAGGGCGCGCTCGAGTGGGTGTGACGGCGCGGCTTTACTACACCGATTCCTATTTGAAGCAGTTTGACGCGGGCGTGGTGTCTGTCTCGGAAGACGGATTGCGCGCGGTGCTGGACAGGACGGCGTTTTATCCGGCTTCGGGCGGGCAGTTGCATGACCTGGGAACGCTCGACGGGATCCGGGTGATCGAGGTTGTCGAGGGCGAGGATGGGTCGATCGTCCACGTGCTGGAGACGCCGCTGGCTGGCGGGAGGGTGACTGGCGAGATCGATTGGGAGCGGCGCTTCGACTTCATGCAACAGCACAGCGGGCAGCACCTGCTGTCCGCGGTGTTTGAAGCGATGTACGGGTTCAAGACGGTGAGCGTCCATATGGGCGAGACGTCATCGACGGTGGAACTGGAGACGGCGGCGGTGACGCGCGATCATTTGCGCGCCGTGGAAGAGTCCGCCAACCGGGCGGTGTTCGAGAACCGGCCGATTACGGTGGGATTCGAAGATGCCGCGGAGGCGGCGGGGTTGCGCAAGGCGGCGGAGCGGACCGGGGATTTGCGGATCGTCTCAATCGACGGCTGCGACCGGTCGGCATGCGGTGGGACGCACGTCAGGGCAACAGGCGAGATCGGGCCGGTGGTGCTGCGAAGGTTGGATAAGATTCGCGCGAACGTGCGGGTGGAGTTCCTGTGCGGGCGGCGGGCGATGCGGCGCGCGAGGCTGGATTATGAGGCGCTGGACGCGGCGGCAAGAGTATTCAACGCGCAGTTGGACGACGTGCCGGCGCTGGCGGCGTCGGTGGCCGGGCAGGTGAAAGAGGCGGGGAAAGAACGGCGGAAACTGGGGCTGGAGCTGGCCGGGTTGCGAGGGCGGCAGTTGTGGGAGTCGCAGGCGGTTTCGCCGACAGGGCGGCGGGTGTATATCGATGAGCGGGCGTCGGGCGCGCTGGACGATGAGGTGCGGGCGCTGGCGCTGAGTTTCACCGCCCAGCCCGGCGCGGCCTATATCGCCACCTCGCTGGACCCGCCGGCCGCGCTGCTGGCCGTGTCTGAGGACACCGGGCTCCATGCGGGCAATTTGATGAAGCCGTTGCTGTCCGAACTTGGCGGACGCGGCGGCGGTAACAATCGCACGGCGCAGGGCAGCCTGCCGGCGAAGGATGCCCTTGCGGCCTTGATCGCGAAGCTGGGGCTTTAACCCGAAGTTCCAGGGCCCCTTCTGAGCTAACCGCTTCTGCTACATAGGGTTGGTTCAGTTTGGCTTTTCCAAATGTAGCCACTAACACTATCAGATTTATCTTGCGTTGCTCGTAGAAGCGCCATAT